>NZ_JADABY010000065.1 GCF_015672735.1 Citrobacter sp. Res13-Sevr-PEB04-36
TAAGCAGAACCTTGTATCGAAAGGTGCGGGGTTTTTTGCATTCCTTTTTTTACCTTGAAAACATCAAAGAAACGGAAATTTGAACTGAAAAACCGCTGGTTGCGTGGTTTATTTCAATGGAATTAGCGTGTTTTTTAAGTGAAAAGATGCAAAGCGGAGCAGGGGTGAGGCGGTGACGTCTGAAGCATATGAGCAGCGATCTGTCAGGAACGCTCAAAAGCAAAAAACCAGCCATAAGGCTGGTTTCTTTAAATAGTGGTGCCCGGACTCGGAATCGAACCAAGGACACGGGGATTTTCAATCCCCTGCTCTACCGACTGAGCTATCCGGGCAACGGAGCGCATTAAACCGTAATCGCGCGTAACCGTCAACCTTATTTCTGGAAAAGCTGTTCAACTGCTTAACTTTGCGGCAATCTGTCGGTTTGCCCATCGATTTTGCACAAATCTTCCAGACTGAGGTGCTTGAGTAGGTAATGCTGACAGCGAAAAGGAGATGGTATGGCGAATGACTGGCTTGAGCTGCGTCAGCATGCAGATACGGGTATTGAAACTATTAAGGCGCATTTTGAAGGCCATGCTTTTGATCCACACTGGCACGATAGCTATCTGGTGGGAATCACGCTTTCAGGCGCTCAGCAATTTCATTGCCGTCGCGAGCGTCATTGCAGTCGTCCGGGTGACGCCTTTCTACTGGAGCCCGGTGAAATTCACGATGGTGACGCGCCTGTTGAAGGCGGTTTTACCTATCTAACATTTTATCTCGACGAGCAATGGCTTACCAATACCTTGCAGGGGTTGTATGAATCTACCCCCGGTAGCTATTCTCTGCACTTTGCGCGGACTCTTACGCGCGAAGCGCAACTGGTCCGTGCTATCGGGGATACGTTTTCTATGCTGCATAATGATGAGATGAAGATCGTGCAGCAAAGTATGATGGATAATCTGCTCGCACAAATCACCTCACACTGCCATTGGCGTAAGAGATTGCCGTCTCAGGTGCAGAGTGCCGCGGTGGCGCACCGCGCACGTGATTATCTTTATGCTCATATCGGCGATAACGTTGGCTTGACCGATTTGGCGCGGGAAACAGGCACCGATCGTTTTACTCTGACCCGGTGTTTTAAGCGTGAGTTCCACCTTGCCCCGCATGCGTGGTTAATTCAGCTGCGGCTGGCCAAAGCGCGTCAGCTACTGGCGCGTGGAGAGCAGCCTGTCAATGTGGCGACAACGCTAGGTTTTGCCGATCAAAGCCATCTCGGACGCTGGTTCCAGCGTGCGTATCGGATAACACCGGCCCATTACCGTCGGTTGTGCACAAACCTTCCAGACGGTTCCAGAAAATAACGGCACAGTCATGGCTCTTATACAAGGAGTCCTTCTGTGAATATCATGCCGTACCTGCTGTTTGCTTTTGTTGCCTCTATTACACCGGGGCCGACCAATATTCTTGTCCTGACCAACAGCCAACACTATGGCGTGAAGAATACTATCCCTGCCATTCTTGGGGGATGCCTCGCCGCCAGTGCGATTGTGTTGATCTCGGGGGCGGGCGCTGGTGAAGTGCTGCGCCAGTATCCGCTTATACGTCAGATAATGAGCTGGGCGGGCATGTTATGGCTTAGCTGGATGAGCTGGCAGTTATTCATA
Organism: Citrobacter sp. Res13-Sevr-PEB04-36; assembly: GCF_015672735.1. GTDB lineage: Bacteria > Pseudomonadota > Gammaproteobacteria > Enterobacterales > Enterobacteriaceae > Citrobacter. Next base: position 1,650 of record NZ_JADABY010000065.1, read on the forward strand.
GCCCCAGCGGCAAACCTCTCCACGAGCGCTCACAATCGCTTTACGGCACATGCGGCGGCACTGCTGCAGATTATAAACCCCAAAACGTGGATGATGGCGCTGGCGGTGGTGAGCCTGTTTGCCCCGACGGGTGAGCATACGCTGCGGGATGTTGCACTAATGTCACTTTGGTTCTTGCTGATATCTGTGACGTGTTTGTTGTGCTGGGCATGGTTGGGCAAGGCGGTGAACAGGGTGTTTCGCACCACCATAGCGATGGTGCGTTTTCAACGGCTGATGGCGCTATGTCTACTCATCTCCGCATGGGCGGGTATGTTCGCTTAGGTCAGCGCCCCGCCCATACGGCACTGAGCAAAGCGCAGGATATCTTCAGCCAGGCGGTGTGCCGTTTCGACATCAGCATGGCTACGATTCACCAGCATGCGGCTCAGGCAGCCTTCCAGCACCAGTTCCATCTGCCTGGCGACCATTGCCGGGTCGTCAACTTCCAGCGTGGTCAGCAGCTCATGAGTAAAATTATGTGCCGCCTTTTTTTGCTGATCGGCTAACTGATGGATCGGGTGCCCGGGATCGGGGTAAAACGTACAGGCGGCGATGAACAGGCAGCCTGGATAGCGATTATTGCTCACGCATTCGGACAGCGCGGTGTAGCGCGCCAGTAATTTCTGCTCGACGCTCAAGGTGTCATCCAGTAAAAGCTGACGCCGCCAGATATCCACCCGCTGGCTGAGGTAACGCAGGGCATCGTACAGAATGGCCTCTTTATCGGGCCAAAAGCGCTGCAGTTCATCCAGAGGATAATCGATACGCTCGGCCACCATTTCCAGCGTGGTATTGGCTATCCCTTGAACCTCAAGTAATTTCAGGGCTTCTCCCAGGACATCTTCACGTTGCACGGTATTCTCCTCCGTATTTCCTGTTGCAAGTGTCGCTCACGGTTGGCGATCGCGCAAATGTGCGCTGAAGGTCGCGGCATCCATAAAGCCCGTTACCCGGGCATCCGGGTGCTCTTTCCCCTCAGCGTCAAAGAACAAAATAGTCGGCAAACCTAAAACCTGAAGATGTTTCAGCAGAGCAACATCCTGGGCATTGTTTGCGGTCACATCCGCCTGCAAAAGCACCGTGTCGCCTAGCGCTTGCTGAACCTGTGGATTGCTGAATGTATACTTGTCAAATTCCTTACATGCCACGCACCAGTCGGCATACAGATCCAACATCACGGGCTTGCCTTTAGCTTGTGCCAGCGCCTGATTTAGCTCATCCACCGAAGCCACCGACGTGAAGTTAAGGTGTGTCTGGGGTTGAGCATGCGGCGCACCGAATGCCCAGTCCTGTAATGGCCGTACGCTCACCAGTGCGGCGGCGAGCAGGGCTATTTGCACAATGCGCATCCATGTGCGCTTGGCTTGCAGACTGGTAATGAAGGCCCAGCTAAAGAACGCAACGCCGAGCAGCGACCACAGGCGCACTCCCCATTCGTCGCCGATGATGCGCTCCAGTAAAAATACGGGAAGCGCAAGGATGACAAAACCAAACGCGGTTTTGACATGTTCCATCCATGGGCCGCTTTTAGGCAGCAGGCGGTTGCCGAATACGGTAATCAGCATCAGGGGTAGTCCCATTCCCAGCGCGTACAGATACAGCGTGCCGCCACCCAGCCACATGTTTCCGCTCTGGGCGATATACAGCAGAATTGCACTCAGTGGGGCAGTGGTACAAGGAGAACAGATCAGACCGGCAATCGCGCCCATTGCAAACACGCTGCCGGGAGAGCCGCCTTGCTGACGGTTACTCATTAACGTGAGGCGTGTTTGCAGTGATGAAGGCAGCTGTAGCGTGAACAGGCCAAACATCGATAAGGCCAGCAGCGTAAAGACGAGAGCAAGACCCACCAGGACATAAGGATGCTGCAGCGCCGCCTGGAATTGTAATCCGGCCGCGGCAACAACCAAACCTAGTGCGGTATAGGTGAGCGCCATTCCCTGGACGTAGATAAACGTCAGCAGCAGTGCTCGCCCGGTTGATAAGCGTTGTTTGCCACCCAGCACGATGCCGGAAATCAGCGGATACATCGGCAATACGCAAGGCGTAAATGCGATGCCTATTCCGATCAGCAATGCCCACAGCGCCGAGAAAGGAAGTTGGGCTGTGGGCTGCGGTATCTCTTGCTGAGCATTTCTGGCAGGCACTGGCGCAGGCGTCGCTCGGGTATCGGCAGACACTTCACTTAATGGCACCGTTTTCGTTTCTGGTGGATAGCAAAATCCGGCGTCGGCGCACCCCTGGTAGGTGACCGTTAGCGTCGCACCCGCGGCAGCCTGCTTGACGGTAACAGGGATAGTCAACTGCTGACGATAAATTTCACTTTTGCCGTAAAACTCATCTTCATGCCAGACCCCTGGCGGCAATTTCACCTCAGCAGTCTCGGCCTGAGATGGGGTTATGCTTATCTGTTTACGATAAAGATAGTAGCCGTCTTTAACCTGCCAGGAGAGGTTCAAATCGTGTTGGTTTTGCTGGAAATCAAATACAAATGCCTGGTCGGCAGGGACAAACTGCGAGCGTCCAGGCGCGTCAAATAAGCCAGCAAAAGTCGATGTGCTGCAGAGCAGCAGGATCAGCGTAAGGATGCGTTGAGCCATGAGCGGTAATTAAAATCTCCGTGGGTGACGGGTAAAACCAGAAGTTCAGGTGTTTGATACGGGTGATGTGACTTCAGGCAATCGAGAAGTGCTTGCTGGTGTGAAACTGCGGTCTTTAAGATCATCTGGACTTCATATTCCTGCTCCAGCTTGCCTTCCCAGTAATAGAGGGAGGTTGCGCCAGGCAGCAGTGTGACGCAGGCAGCCAGTTTTTCCGCCAGCACTTTAGCGGCCAGATCCTGAGCGGTTGCTTCATCCGGAGCGGTACAGAGCACCACTACGGTATCGGGGATGGAGATATTCTGATCCTTTACATCAAGCATAAACACCTCGAAAGAACAGAGTAACCAGCAAGAGAGGGGTCACTATACAACGGACAGAAGAAGGATGTTAGTCAAAGCGAGGCGGGGGGAGGAGCTGCAGGGCGCGTAAGCACCCTGCAGGTAAAACTTACAGCATGAAACTGCCCAGCATGAAGCCGAAGCAAACAGCCAGTACCACACCCAGCGTACCCGGGATGAAGAACGGATGGTTAAAGACGAATTTACCGATGCGGGTTGTTCCGGTGTCATCCATCTGAACCGCCGCAACCAGTGTTGGGTAGGTTGGCAGAATGAACAGACCAGAAACGGCAGCGAAAGAGGCTACAGCGGTCAGCGGAGAAACGTTCAATGCCAGAGCCATCGGCATCAGAGCTTTTGCGGTTGCGGCCTGAGAGTACAGCAGTGCAGAAGCAAAGAAGAAGATGACGGCCAGCAGCCATGGATGGCCCTGAATGACGCTACCAGCAGTGTCTTTGATCCAGTCAATGTTGTGAGAGACGAAAGTATCACCCAGCCATGCAACGCCCAGGATACAAATACAGGCGCTCATACCGGCTTTGAAAGTGCTGGAGTTCAGGATGGCGTCTGTTTCAACGCGGCAGATGATCGTGGTCAGCGTCGCGATGCTCAGCATGATGATCAGGATGGCGTTGGTGGTGTTCATCAGCGGTTTAGCAACCAGGCCGAGACTTGGGCTGTTGATGATAGCGTAAGCTACCACGCACACCACACCCAGCAGGAACAACCATACGGAAGTTTTTGCGCCCGCTTTGATTTCAACTTGTCTTTCACCGCGCAGTTCGACCAATCCCTCTTCCAGACGTTTACGGTAAATCGGATCGTCAGACAGTTTGGAGTTGAACAGCATAGTGACCAGGAAGGACATCACCAGTACCGCCAGCAGAGTGGACGGAATGACCACGGACAGCAGGTGGATGTAGCTGATGCCATGACCTTCCATGACAGAAGACATATACACCACAGCTGCGGAGATTGGCGATGCAGTAATCGCAATCTGTGCAGAAACCACCGCAGTAGACAGCGGACGGCAAGGTTTGATCCCTTGTTCCTTCGCTACTTCAGCGATAACCGGCAACGTTGCCAGAGAGATGTTGCCTGTACCTGCAAAGATAGTCAGGAAATAGGTAACGATCGGTGCAAGGATCGTGATGTATTTTGGGTTTTTGCGCAGCAGTTTTTCGGTTTGGTGAACCAGATAGTCCAGACCACCTGCAATCTGCATGGCAGAAATAGCAGCGATAACTGCCATGATAATGGAAATAACATCGAACGGAATATTACCCGGTTTTACGCCAATAGCGGCGAGAACCAGAACACCCAGCCCACCTGCAAATCCAATACCGATACCCCCAAGTCTGGCACCTAAAAAGATTGCCAGCAAAACGATGATAAGTTCTAAAACTATCATATTAGCCTTCCTTGTTGTTTAACAAGTTGATATTAAATTGTTGTTTTTAAGTAACTTCGTGCAAGAAAAAAGGCACGTCATCTGACGTGCCTTCTCTGGTACTACCCTACACGATTACTGTTCGCTTTCATCAGTATAACGTTTTGCTTTATAAGCAGGGTGCATCAGGTTCTGAGCAGAGAAGATATCGTCCAGCTCAGCTTCGGTCAACAGACCGCGTTCGAGGACAACTTCACGCACGCTCTTACCAGTTTCGGCACAGATTTTACCGACGATATCGCCGTTGTGGTGGCCGATGAACGGGTTCAGGTAAGTTACGATACCGATGGAGTTATAAACGAATGCTTCACACACTTCTTTGTTAGCGGTGATGCCGTTAACGCATTTTTCCAGCAGGTTGTAGCAAGCATTGCTCAGAATATGGATGGATTCAAACATTGCCTGACCAATAACCGGTTCCATTACGTTCAGCTGCAGCTGACCTGCTTCTGACGCCATGGTGACGGTGATGTCGTTACCGATGACTTTAAAGCACACCTGGTTGACGACTTCCGGGATAACCGGGTTTACTTTTGCTGGCATGATAGAAGAACCAGCCTGCAGTTCCGGCAGGTTGATCTCGTTCAGGCCGGCACGTGGACCAGAGGAGAGCAAACGCAGGTCGTTACAGATTTTGGACATCTTAACAGCCAGACGTTTCAGTGCGCTGTGCACCATAACGTATGCACCGCAGTCGGAGGTCGCTTCAATCAGGTCTTCAGCCGGAACACAGGCAAAACCAGTTACTTCAGCCAGTTTCTGTACAGCCAGCGGAGAGTACTCTTTCGGGGTGTTCAGACCAGTACCGATTGCAGTTGCGCCGAGGTTAACTTCCAGCAGCAGCTCAGCAGTACGGCTAATGTTTTTCACTTCTTCTTTCAACAGGACGCTGAAAGCACGGAATTCCTGACCGAGAGTCATCGGTACAGCATCCTGCAACTGGGTACGACCCATTTTCAGGATGTCCTGGAATTCAACGGCTTTTTGTTCGAAGCCTTCACGCAGCTGGTTCAGAGCATCAATCAGTTTGATGATGGATGCGTAAACTGCGATACGGAAGCCGGTCGGGTAAGCGTCGTTGGTGGACTGACATTTGTTCACGTGGTCGTTCGGGTTCAGGTACTGATATTCACCTTTTTGGTGACCCATCAGTTCCAGTCCGATATTGGCCAGCACTTCGTTGGTGTTCATGTTGACGGAGGTACCCGCACCACCCTGGTAAACATCTACCGGGAACTGATCCATGCATTTTCCGTTATTCAGGACTTCATCACACGCTGCGATAATGGCATTTGCCACGCTCTTAGGAATGGTTTGCAGCTCTTTGTTGGCCAGGGCCGCTGCCTTTTTCACCATTACCATACCGCGAACAAATTCAGGGATATCACTGATTTTGTTGTTGCTAATGTAGAAGTTTTCAATCGCTCTCAGAGTATGAACACCATAGTAAGCGTCCGCAGGAACTTCCCTGGTACCCAACAAGTCTTCTTCGATACGAATGTTGTTTAACATGTGAACCTTCTTTTTCAAGCTGCCAATGATTTTTGACTAAACACACAGGATATATGTGATTTCGATTGTTTCTCGACCGACGATTATCCCCTGCATCGGTCTGATACCCGAGATCATATGCTGGTTCAGGATTTCTACCGTAATCTGGATCACTTAAAACGTCGAATTTACCCCTTATTTATTATTCTGTGAAATAGATCACCCCTTTAGGATTAATACTAAAAATAAGTGTAGAAGCAGCTTGAAATTTTGCTAACCACCCCCACCTCTTTCCGATGCGAGTCGCACAATTATTCGGACAGACGTGGCGAAACGGCTGTTATTAACAGGAGAATCCTTTGCGCTGGATACCATTGCTTGCCATTTTTCTCTATGTTTACATAGAGATATCTATTTTTATCCAGGTTGCCCATGTAATGGGTGTCCTGATGACCCTAATTTTGGTTATTTTTACCTCGGTTATCGGTATGTCTCTGGTTCGTAACCAAGGGTTTAAGAACTTTTTACTGATGCAACAAAAAATGGCGGCGGGTGAAAGTCCGGCTGCAGAAATGATCAAGAGCGTGTCGTTGATTATTGCTGGGTTGCTACTTGTGCTGCCGGGTTTCTTCACCGATTTCCTCGGCCTTCTTCTTTTATTACCACCGGTGCAGAAGCATCTAACCATGAAACTGCTGCCGCACCTGCGTTTTTCCCGTATGCCGGGTGGCGGCTTTAGTGCCGGAACTGGTGGGGGCGATACCTTTGACGGTGAATTTCAGCGTAAAGACGATGAACGTAACCGCCTTGATCATAAAGACGACGACAGCCGGAATTAATGACCTCTTATGCCGGATAAGCCGCGTGAGCGGTGTCATCCGGCGACGGTACACTAATTGGCGGGTGGCGGCATAATTGCCTTATCTGGCCTCCGGGGCAAAAACAGCCACAGTCCTGCCAGCATCATCAGTGCGTACAGACTCTTCCAGCCGACCATTGCCAGCAACAACAGGCACAATAGGCAGCCAATCACTGCCAGCGTGCGATAATGCCCTTTCAGAAGTCGATACCCTGCCAGCATGCACAGCAGGTAAATCATAATAAAGATGCCGTTGGCATAGATGATTAATGCATCGAGGTTGATTTGCAGTATATAGATACACAATGTGCTGACCACGCAGCAACCTAACACCGTATTCAAGGCATTGCGCGGAAGATGGCGAGGTGACAGGCGAGCCAGATAACTCTCTGGCTTATATTGCGCCTGCGACCACACCAGACGGGAGAAACTTTGAATATAAATGTTCAGGCTGGCAAAGCAGGCCAGATAACCAATGATGCAGGCGATCCACAATGCTTGTACGCCAAACAGCTGGACGACAATTTCGGGCAGAGACGCTGCCGCCGCTATCTGTTCGCCATAGGCACCAAAATGGAGTACCACGACCGTACACGCCCAGTAGACGGAACCGGCTAACAGCAGGCCAATCATCAGCGCGCGCGGGAAGTCTCGTTCCGGATTTTTGAACTCAGAAGCCAGGTGTGCGAATGCTTCAAGGCCGACGAAACACCAGAACATCACCGACAGTGCTGCGAATAATCCTGGCAGTTCAATATCAGTAACGGCAGGGAAGGGGATCTCACCTGGTTTTAGCTCACCCGCCCACCAGATGGCAACAATAAGGGCAACGATCAGCCCGGCGATGACTGTTTGCAGATTTGCACTAGAGCTGGCACCGCGGGAACCCACATACCAAACCAATGCCAGTGTACCGAGTTCCGCCAGCAAAAGCTGCCAGCCATGCCAGCCAAACATGGCCTGACCGAACCCGGCGGCAATGTGTAATGCCGCAGGCAGTCCGACGGGAATCACCGATAAGAACAACCAGCCGGTAACGCGCTCCAGTCGGGGCCCAAAAGCCATGCCGACAAAATGCGCTACGCCGCCTGCGCTGGGGAAATGGCGACCAAGAACGGCAAAAACAATCGCCACGGGAAAGACTAAAACGATGAGGACCGGCCATGCCCACAGGCTATTGTTACCCGCCACTAGCGCGGCCAGTGCGGGGATGGCAAAAACGCCCGTTCCTAATAATGATGTCGATAACAGGCCAATGCCCTGAGCCAGCCCCAGCTCTTGCTTCAGTCCACTCATAAATTGTTATCCGGTTATGCCCGTTAAATAGGCTACAGCGCAGATTTTCGATGGTATCACAATCGGATTTGCTTATGACGACGCGGCTGAAATCGTTATGAAATGTGAGGTGTGTCGGTGTTTTGACGGGATTTTCTCCTGATAAAAAATTTTTTTCGCTTACCCCCTTGAAGGGAGAAAACCCCATCCCCATCTCTCTGGTCACTAGCCGGAAAACCGTTCTCGGACCGGCGCCACCCATAACTGATAAAGACTTTCTCAAAGGAGAGCTATCAATGAGTATTCGTCCGTTACATGATCGTGTGATCGTCAAACGTAAAGAAGTTGAATCTAAATCTGCTGGCGGCATCGTACTGACCGGTTCTGCAGCGGGTAAATCAACTCGTGGCGAAATCATCGCTGTCGGTAAGGGTCGCATCCTGGACAACGGTACCGTACAGCCGCTGGACGTAAAAGTTGGTGACATCGTCATTTTCAACGATGGCTACGGTGTTAAATCTGAGAAGATCGACAATGAAGAAGTGTTGATCATGTCAGAAAGCGACATCCTGGCGATTGTTGAAGCTTAATCCGCGAACGACACTGAACATACGAATTTAAGGGAAAGAGAAAATGGCAGCTAAAGACGTAAAATTCGGTAACGACGCTCGTGTGAAAATGCTGCGCGGCGTGAACGTACTGGCAGACGCAGTGAAAGTTACCCTCGGTCCGAAAGGCCGTAACGTGGTTCTGGATAAATCATTCGGTGCCCCAGCCATCACTAAAGATGGTGTTTCTGTAGCACGTGAAATCGAACTGGAAGACAAGTTCGAAAACATGGGCGCGCAGATGGTGAAAGAAGTTGCCTCTAAAGCGAACGACGCAGCAGGCGACGGCACCACCACTGCAACCGTACTGGCTCAGTCCATCATCACTGAAGGCCTGAAAGCTGTTGCTGCGGGCATGAACCCGATGGATCTGAAACGTGGTATCGACAAAGCTGTCGCTGCTGCGGTTGAAGAACTGAAAACACTGTCCGTGCCGTGCTCCGACTCTAAAGCGATTGCTCAGGTTGGTACCATCTCCGCTAACTCCGACGAAACCGTAGGTAAACTGATCGCTGAAGCGATGGACAAAGTCGGTAAAGAAGGCGTGATCACCGTTGAAGACGGTACCGGTCTGCAGGACGAACTGGACGTGGTTGAAGGTATGCAGTTTGACCGTGGTTACCTGTCTCCTTACTTCATCAACAAGCCGGAAACAGGCGCAGTAGAACTGGAAACGCCGTTCATCCTGCTGGCTGATAAGAAAATCTCCAACATCCGTGAAATGCTGCCGGTTCTGGAAGCCGTTGCGAAAGCAGGCAAACCGCTGCTGATCATCGCTGAAGATGTTGAAGGTGAAGCGCTGGCTACCCTGGTTGTTAACACCATGCGTGGCATCGTGAAAGTAGCTGCGGTTAAAGCTCCTGGCTTCGGCGACCGCCGTAAAGCTATGCTGCAGGATATCGCGACGTTGACCGGTGGTACCGTTATCTCTGAAGAGATCGGTATGGAGCTGGAAAAAGCGACTCTGGAAGATCTGGGCCAGGCAAAACGCGTTGTGATCAATAAAGACACCACCACCATCATCGATGGCGTGGGTGAAGAAGCGGCAATTCAGGGGCGTGTAACCCAGATTCGTCAGCAGATCGAAGAAGCAACTTCCGACTACGACCGTGAAAAACTGCAGGAGCGCGTAGCGAAACTGGCAGGCGGCGTTGCAGTCATCAAAGTGGGTGCTGCTACCGAAGTTGAAATGAAAGAGAAGAAAGCACGCGTTGAAGATGCCCTGCACGCGACCCGTGCTGCGGTAGAAGAAGGCGTGGTTGCTGGTGGTGGTGTTGCGCTGATCCGCGTAGCTTCCAAACTGAGCGAACTGCGTGGTCAGAACGAAGACCAGAACGTGGGTATCAAAGTTGCGCTGCGCGCAATGGAATCCCCGCTGCGTCAGATCGTTCTGAACTGCGGCGAAGAACCGTCTGTTGTGGCTAACACCGTGAAAGCAGGTGACGGTAACTACGGTTACAACGCTGCAACTGAAGAATACGGCAACATGATCGACATGGGTATCCTGGATCCGACTAAAGTAACTCGTTCTGCTCTGCAGTACGCAGCTTCTGTAGCGGGTCTGATGATCACCACCGAGTGCATGGTAACCGACCTGCCGAAAGGTGATTCCGCTGACTTAGGTGCTGCTGGCGGTATGGGCGGCATGGGTGGAATGGGCGGCATGATGTAATTTAATCTTCATACTTCAAGCCGCAGGTTCGTTGGCTGCGTTCGTTCACCCCAGTCACTTACTCATGTAAGCTCCTGGGGATTCATGAACTTGCCGCCTGCCTGCAACTTGAATTATTTGATTAAATACGTATCTCGCGAAAAATGAGAAACCCCCGGGCAGAAATGTCCGGGGGTTTTTCTTTTGGTCATCTTTTTAGTATATGATTCAGCTACGGACAAAACGTCCAGCGCATTGATTATGGGGAATAACATGCACGTGAAATATTTAGCAGGGATCGTTGGTGCCGCGCTACTGATGGCGGGTTGTAGCTCCAGCAACGAACTGAGTTCAGCCGGACAAAGCGTACGCTTTGTTGAAGAGAAACCTGGAACTGAGTGCCAGCTAATTGGTACTGCAACCGGTAAGCAGAGCAACTGGCTTTCTGGTCAGCACGGCGAAGAAGGTGGTTCTATGCGCGGTGCGGCTAACGACCTGCGTAACCAGGCTGCTGCAATGGGCGGTAACGTGATTTATGGTGTTAGCAGTCCTTCACAAGGCATGCTGTCGAGCTTTGTCCCGACCGCCAGCGAGATGAATGGTCAGGTTTATAAGTGCCCTAATTGATTACACTTCATCCTTCAACCTGCCTCTTTGTTGGCTGTGCTGTAAAACCCCAGTCACATAGTTATCTATGCTCCTGGGGATTTCTTCGCTTGCCGCCGCGATGCAGATTGAATGATTTTGTGTCATAAAGTGGCCTGAACAGGCGCATGCAACCGTAGGCCTGATAAGCGCAGCGCCATCAGGCATTCTGCGCTTTACTGACGGACTGAACGCGTAAATGATGCACTGCTCGCAGACACTGATCCTGAGTGAGCTTTTGTGTTTTATCACCCGTTAGTGTTCTGACAAATACCTGACACGGTACATTCGCTAATTTTTTCAGTCTTGGGCTGAAGCCGAGAAGGCGACGAGAAATTGCCTCCACCTCTTTACCGCCCGAAGGTGCGCGAGTTTTCACCACTGAACCACAGAACCTAACTTTCCCTGCTTCATCCTTATAGCGATAGATTACAGCCAGATAATGATTAAACAGATTATGTTTCCATTCAGGTTGCGCATAGGAATCATATTCAAGATTGTCGTTATCCTGGCAATCAATATCATACAGAGGCAGGAAATCTAATAATGATGTGATACGCAGTGCTAATTCACGCATGTCTGCATTATTTATTGCATGAATGATTGCATGTGCCAAAACTGTAATTTGCAGCTCATTAATTAATAGCTCGCAGATTTTGCCATTATGTAGTGTCAGGGATAGCGTTAAGTTTTCACCTTCATCACTGACTAACGTTAGTGAATTTACCCGACGATTAATATCCGCGTTTTTAAGCTCATCCTCCAGGATTAATGGAATGTTTTCATGCATTTTCTGACTGGCTTTGTCGCGTGCTTTTTCATACTGTAGGCGCGCGTCCTCGCTTAGCTGGTGCTTCGCATGAAACCTGCTCTCCAGCGCGATAAGCAGGTCTCGTAGCCCCAACGGTGACAGAAAAAAAAGCGACTCTTTGTTTCTAAGCTCTTTGATCTTCAATGCCAGCGCAATAAACTCATTATTTTGACGAATAACACCTGTATTAATACCCTTGATACTTATAGCCACGGCGGTTCTCCCTAACCTAATATTCAACGAAAAACTAAATCTGCATTGATTTATTATATATGTAAATACATTAGACGATAATTGTTGTTAAAATAACATAAATTAAAAGCCAGGGTAGGATTGAATAAATTGAAAATTGTCATTTGGCAGTGAGTGTCCGAAAACGGACACTCATTTGGATTATTGCTGACGTAATTGCAGGTCCAGCGGTGTCTTACTGGGTTCTCCGCCAATTTCACGCGCCAGTTTGGGAACCATATAGCCTGACACCAGCGTCAGCAGTTCACGCATGATTTGACGCGCTTCGTTGTCACTGACCATAAAGTGGGCTGCACCCTGAACTTTATCCAGAACGTGCAGGTAATAGGGCATCACCCCGGCATCAAATAGCGCGTTGCTGAGATTCGCCAACGTCTGAGCGTTATCGTTCACACCACGTAGCAACACGCTTTGGTTGAGCAGTGTGACGCCAGCCTGACGCAGTTTTGCCATCGCCTGACGAAATGTTTCATCGATTTCGTTGGCATGGTTAATGTGATTCACCAGCAAAATTTGCAGGGAAGAGCGCGCAAAACGCTCGGTCAGCCCATTGGTAATACGCGCCGGGATGACAATCGGCAAACGGCTATGAATGCGCAGGCGTTTAATATGCGGGATGGCTTCCAGCTGTGTGAGCAGCCAGTCCAGTTCGTGGTCTTTGGCCATTAACGGATCACCGCCGGAGAAGATAATCTCATCCAGTTCCGGGTGCGCCGTAATGTAATCTAACGCAGCCTGCCAGTTGCGCTTATTCCCCTGGTTTTCGGCATAAGGGAAGTGGCGACGGAAGCAGTAGCGGCAGTTGACTGCGCATCCGCCTTTTACCAGTAGTAACGCCCGGTTGCGATACTTATGTAGCAATCCCGGAACGACGCTGTGCTGCTCTTCCAGCGGGTCGGTCGAGAATCCAGGGGCAGCGACAAATTCATCCTGTGAGGTGAGAACCTGAAGCAGCAGTGGATCGTTGGGGTTACCTTTTTCCATACGCGCGATAAACGATCGCGGAACGCGCAGGGCAAAAAGACGTTTTGCCTCACGACCTGCGAGCAAATTTTCATCAGCGTCTATATTCAAAAGACGTAATAGTTCATCCGGATCGGTGAGAACATCGGCAAGTTGCACTAACCAATCTTCTCTGGATGGGGTGTTTAGGGTTACAATATGCGCCATTTTGTGGCTAAGCTACCAGTTAACAATTTCAGAGGGCCTTATGGCGACTTACTATAGCAACGATTTTCGTGCCGGTCTTAAAATCATGATGGACGGCGAACCTTATGCGGTTGAAGCCAGTGAATTCGTTAAGCCGGGTAAAGGCCAGGCTTTCGCGCGCGTTAAGCTGCGCCGTTTGCTGACCGGTACCCGTGTAGAGAAAACCTTCAAATCCACCGACTCCGCTGAAGGCGCAGACGTTGTAGATATGAACCTGACTTACCTGTACAACGACGGTGAGTTCTATCATTTCATGAATAACTCCACTTTCGAACAGCTTGCTGCTGACGAGAAAGCGGTAGGCGATAGCGCTAAATGGCTGCTGGATCAGGCTGAGTGCATCGTGACCCTGTGGAACGGTCAGCCTATCTCCGTAACCCCACCGAACTTTGTTGAGCTGGAAATCGTTGAAACCGACCCAGGTCTGAAAGGTGACACCGCGGGTACGGGTGGCAAACCGGCGACTCTGTCCACTGGTGCTGTTGTTAAAGTTCCGCTGTTCGTACAGATCGGCGAAGTGATCAAAGTGGATACGCGTTCAGGCGAATACGTTTCCCGCGTTAAGTAATACATCCTATTTGATCGATGGCGCAGGCTGCTGCGCCATACTTTTCCAGGGCAGGAATGATGAAACGTCTTCTCGGTCTTGTAATGATTATCCTGTTCACCAGCACACTCCTGACGGGCTGTAATACCGCGCGTGGCTTCGGTGAAGACATCAAACATCTTGGTAATTCAATCTCTCACGCTGCCAGTTGATCTTCTCACATTGTCTTAAAAATGTGCGTTTTTCCGTCATCCTTCTGGATCTTGTCTATCATTAAGTAGCTATACACAAACAATATTGGCTAGAAAAGGAAGACGTTATGGTTAAAAAGACAATTGCAGCGATCTTTTCTGTGTTGGTTCTTTCTTCAGTGTTGACTGCGTGCAATACAACGAAAGGTGTTGGGCAGGATATTTCTGAAGGCGGTAGCGCAATCTCTGGTGCAGCGACAAAAGCTCAGCAATAATCATCAACGGTACGACGTTGTGTCGTACCGTTAATTCATTTTCTCGGGCAGTGACAGAAACGGTGAAAATCGGTTTCCTAAATGCAACTTGATACGAATATTGCGTTTGTAGGTATAGACCGTCTTGCCATGAATGCCGAGTGTAGCCGCTATTGCATTGTTACTCGCGCCGTCCATCCACATCGACAGTACTTTCTCTTCCTGCGGCGTAAGTAGCGGTGTCGCGTTTTTGGTGGTCTCTAGCTCAAGACGAACACCCAGGGCCTCCTGAATACTGCCTGACAATTCGGTTAGCGTGGCGCGTTTAGATAATACCGAATGGATGGCATATTGTGGGCTGTGGTTGGGGACAGGCTCTCTGTCTCCTGATTGCAGTAAAATCAGGGGGATTTGACCACAGCTCATAAAAAAAGGCGCAATCGGTGGACTAGAATGCACATCGCTGAGGAAACCATTTAAATCGGCGATCACCAGATGCGGTTTCCACTGCGAAATATGCTCTTTTGCCAACAAGAGGTTATTGATTCCTGATACCAGAAACGATGAATTGAACTTACCAGAATGATTAAGCAAGGCCTCGATCCCTGTACGGGTAAAGTGGCACCGGTCAATCACTAAAATTTTATGCATAAACTTTTCGCATTCAGAAGTGGGGCAAATGGCTTCCTGACTTCAGAAAGCCATTTATCATAGATAAGTCCAATGGCTGCCAAATGCGGAAACTACGCTGCTATTTATGCCCAATTCTCGCTTTAAGCAGACAATTGATAAAAAGGTTGAAATTCCTTTTCTGTCGGGCAAAAATGCCTTTTCACACCTCAGCGTTGTGGGACGACCTGCAAACGCTTCTCTCACCGGGGACGGCCCCATTATTATTCTGGAGCCTGATCTGTCCTGGATCGTTTTATTCGTTGCCGGCCTGCTCGAAGTTGTATGGGCAATTGGCCTGAAATATACCCACGGTTTTACCCGTCTGACGCCGAGCATTATTACCATCGTGGCTATGATCGTCAGTATCGCCATGCTGTCCTGGGCGATGAGAACGCTGCCGGTTGGGACGGCCTACGCGGTCTGGACCGGCATTGGCGCGGTAGGTGCTGCCATTACCGGCATTCTGTTGCTCGGTGAATCGGCCAGTCCGGCACGTTTGCTGAGCCTGTGTCTGATTGTCGCCGGAATTATTGGTCTGAAACTCAGCACTCACTAAGCGCCGGGTTGCTTCACCCAAATAAGTTTATTCACATCAAACCCTTCCCGGGTCGCGACAGCCAGCATCTGTTGTTTCATTTCATCTGAAATAGTGGGTGTCCGTGAGAGGATCCACAGGTAGTCGCGATCCGGGCCGCAGACCAGCGCATGGCGATACTCCCGGTCGAGAGCAATCACGTTATACCCACCGTAGAATGGGCCGAAGAACGACACTTTCAACGCCGCACGGGTGGGCTCGCCGGTGAAATAAGCTTTTCCCTCCGTTTTTTGCCACATGCTTCTGTCTGGGTTGTAGCCTTTGTTGATAACGTTGATGCCGCCGTCATCGCGCAAACTGTAGGTGGCGGTGACTTTATCCAGCCCTCGCTCAAAGCGATGATCGAAGCGCGCTATTTCGTACCAGGTCCCGAGATAGCGGTTAGCGTCAAAGTTATTTACAACGGTAACGCCTTTGGGCGGCGTGGGGGAACTACAAGCGACAACCAGAAACGCAGTCGTAACCGCGGCAACAACAGGCAGCAATCGCATAGGATTATCCTTAAAGGGCTTTTCCTAAGTGTAGAACCTGACGGGAAATTAAGGAGAGAGAGGGTGAAAAAATGCCCTCTTACCGGATGATAAGAGGGCGGAGCGATTAGATCGTGAGGATACCAATCGCCGTTACAACGGTCAGGATCGCAGCCAGACCGTAGAATACCCATTTGCCGGCCGGCACGTGGATTTTCAGGTCATGCATTGCGTGGTGCATACGGTGTAAACCACACCACAGCGGCAGAACGATCATCAGGAACAGGAATGCACGTCCGATGAAGCTCTGGGCAAATGCCATAATACGCTCATAGCTCAGCGCATCGCCAGGGAACAGACCCAGCGGCAGCATAATACCCACCAGCAGAACCACTACCGGCGCAATGATCGCGCCCCACATACCACCTGCACCGAACAGTCCCCAAAATACGGGTTCGTCAGAGCGTTTTGGATTTGGATTAATCATCCCGGACTCCTTACCAGTACAGGGCAACATACAGAATGACTACGGTTACAACCGCAGTAACTACCCAGAGACCTTTGATAATCGGCTCTGGCCCCATTTTCTCGTCTTTTACGATGATGTTGGCGGCTTTCGGCGCCAGTTCAAACCAGGTTTTGGTATGCAGCAGCGCTGCCGCCAGCACGACCAGGTTGAGGATCACCACCACTGGGTTTTGCAAAAAGCCGACAAAGCCCATCCAGGATTCAGCGCCATGCTTGAGGGCAAACAGGCCGAAAATCAGTTCAATACTGAACCAGACTGCCGGAACTGCTGTACCTTCGCGCAGCATGTAAAAGCGATAAAACGGCAGTTTTTTCCACCAGGTGGACGTCATTGGCCGCACATAGGCTTTACGTTTAGTCGTCATCGTGCACTCCTTAGCGTGGTTTCAGGGTAGCGATAAGAAAGTCTTTTGAACTTTCAACTTTACCCTGCTGAATGGCCGCAGCCGGATCGACGTGTTTCGGGCAGACTTCGGAGCAGTAGCCCACGAAAGTACAGGTCCAGACGCCGTTCGGGCTGTTCAACTGAGCCATACGCTCCTTCTTACCGTGGTCGCGGCTATCTTCGTTATAACGATGCGCCAGGGTGATTGCAGCCGGTCCAATGAACTCTGGGTTCAGGCCGAACTGCGGGCACGCGGCATAGCACAGACCACAGTTGATGCAACCGGAGAACTGATGATACTTCGCCATCTGTGCCGGAGTCTGGGTGTTTGGACCCTGATCCGGAGTACGTGGATTGCCAATGATGTACGGCTTGATTGCTTCCAGGCTTTCGATAAAGTGCGTCATATCGACGACCAGATCGCGTTCGATCGGGAAATTGCCCAGAGCTTCAACCTTCATTCCGTTGGTGTATTCACGCAGGAAGGTTTTGCACGCCAGCTTAGGCACGTTATTGACCATCATGCCGCAGGAGCCGCAGATTGCCATACGGCAGGACCAGCGGTAGCTCAGGTCCGGTGCCAGGTTATCTTTGATGTAGCCCAACGCATCCAGCAAAGACGTTGTTTCATCATAAGGAACTTCATAGAAAGCACTGTGCGGCGCGGTATCGGTTTCCGGGTTATAGCGCACCACCTCAACTTTCAGGTTTTTCATCTCAGCCATTCGCCTTCTCCTTCTTATCGGCTGCTTCTGCTTCGCCACCGTACATACGTTTAGCTGGCGGCAGAGTAGTGATTTTCACGTCGCTGTATTCCAGGCGAGTTGTGCCGTCAGCATCGCGGAAGGCGAGGGTGTGTTTGAGGAAGTTGACGTCATCACGCTCGGTGCAGCCTTCGTCCAGACGCTGATGCGCGCCGCGGGATTCTTTACGTGCCAGCGCAGAGTGCGCCATACATTCCGCAACGTTCAGACCGTGACCCAGTTCGATGGTGTACAGCAGGTCGGTGTTGAAGACGCTGGAGGTATCGGTGATACGTACGCGCTTGAAACGTTCCTGCAGTTCGGCCAGCTTATCCACGGTTTTCTGCATGAGTTCCGGTGTACGATAGATACCGCAACCTTCCTCCATAGACAGACCCATTTCGTCGCGGATTTTGGACCAGTTTTCGTTGCCTTCCTGGTTCACCAGATCTTTCAGACGTTTTTCTACGCCAGCAACCTGTGCATCGAGTGCGGCACCGTTTACAGCGCCTGCAGTTGAAGCGCGTTCCATCGCTTTCTCACCGGCCATGCGGCCGAAGACCACCAGTTCTGCCAGAGAGTTAGAACCCAGACGGTTAGCACCATGCAGACCAACAGAGGAGCATTCACCAACGGCGAACAGACCTTTAATGCGGGTTTCACAGTGTTGATCGGTTTCGATACCGCCCATGGTGTAGTGTGCGGTCGGACGTACCGGGATCGGTTCTTTAACCGGATCGACACCCACGTAGGCTTTCGCCAGTTCGCAGATGAACGGTAAGCGCTCAAGCAGTTTTTTCTCGCCAAGGTGACGCAGGTCGAGGTAAACCACATCGCCACGCGGGGTGGAAATGGTGTTGCCCTTACGCCATTCGTGCCAGAATGCCTGAGAAACTTTGTCACGCGGACCCAGTTCCATGTATTTGTTCTTCGGCTCGCCCAGCGGAGTTTCCGGACCCATGCCGTAGTCCTGCAGATAGCGATAGCCATCTTTGTTGACCAGAATACCGCCTTCACCACGGCAACCTTCGGTCATCAGGATACCGGAGCCTGGCAGGCCAGTCGGGTGATACTGAACGAATTCCATATCACGCAGCGGAACGCCGTGGCTCAGCGCCATGCCCATACCGTCGCCGGTAACGATGCCGCCATTGGTGTTGTAACGGTACACACGGCCTGCGCCGCCTGTTGCCATAACAACCGCGTTCGCACGGATTTGCATCAGCGTGCCTTCCATCATGTTCATAGCAACCAGGCCGCGAGCCTGACCGTCATCAACCAGGATGTCCAGGACGAAGTGTTCGTCGAAACGCTGAATTTGCGGGAACTGCAAAGATGTTTGGAACAGCGTATGCAGCATGTGGAAGCCGGTCTTATCCGCGGCAAACCAGGTACGCTCGATTTTCATACCGCCGAAGCGACGTACGTTGACGCTACCGTCTTCACGACGGCTCCATGGGCAACCCCATTGTTCCAGTTGCGTCATTTCAGTTGGGCAGTGGTGGACAAAGTAATCCACGACATCCTGCTCACACAGCCAGTCTCCGCCAGCTACCGTATCGTGAAAATGGTAGTCAAAGCTGTCATGATCCTGCGCGACAGCAGCAGAGCCGCCTTCAGCAGCAACGGTATGGCTGCGCATTGGGTACACTTTTGAGATCAGTGCGATTTTAGCGTTGGGATTTGCTTGTGCGGCAGCAATTGCAGCACGTAATCCCGCGCCACCGGCGCCAATAATGGCAAGATCGGCTTGAAAGGTTTGCACGACATTCCTCCAGATTGTTGTTATTTCATCCCCGCCCGTAATCAGATGCTTCATCTGAGTCAAACGGGTTATGAACGCGTTTCCACTGCTCCTTTATAGGTACAATAGTATAGTCTCAGGGAGTGGCGGGAAATTTGACGTGTTCGATTTTTTTAGCGTATCGCAGGGGTGAATTATCATTGATTTTGATTAATTTAATTACTAAACCACCCAATGTTGCTTTTTTTAGCTACAAGTCCGTGTTTGTTATTCCCTCCTGAAATTTGTCTCGCTAACGCGTTACGAGTAGACTTCGTGCCCTTGTCTTAAATCGGAGAAACAACCATGAGCGAAACGGCAACCTGGCAGCCGAGCGCGTCCATCCCCAATCTGTTAAAACGTGCAGCAATTATAGCGGAAATCCGCCGCTTTTTTGCCGACCGTGGCGTGCTTGAGGTTGAGACACCTTGTATGAGTCAGGCGACGGTTACCGATATTCATCTGTTCCCGTTCGAAACACGTTTCGTTGGCCCTGGCCATTCTCAGGGTATGAACCTCTATTTAATGACCAGCCCGGAATACCATATGAAGCGCCTGCTGGTGGCAGGGTGTGGCCCGGTATACCAGTTGTGCCGTAGCTTTCGTAACGAAGAGATGGGGCGTCATCATAACCCTGAGTTCACTATGCTCGAGTGGTACCGTCCTCATTACGATATGTATCGTCTGATGAATGAAGTGGACGATTTGCTCCAGCAAGTGCTGGACTGCTCACCGGCAGAAAGCCTCTCTTATCAGCAAGCCTTCCAGCGTCATCTGGAAATCGACCCGCTGTCAGCGGATAAAACACAGTTGCGCGAAGCGGCAGCTAAGCTGGATCTTAGCAATATCGCGGATACCGAAGAAGACCGGGATACCTTGCTGCAACTGCTGTTTGCGATGGGCGTTGAGCCGCACATTGGGAAAGATAAACCGACGTTTGTGTATCATTTCCCGGCCAGCCAGGCATCGCTGGCGCAAATCAGTACTGAAGATCACCGCGTGGCTGAACGTTTTGAGGTTTACTACAAAGGTATTGAACTGGCGAATGGATTCCATGAGCTGACCGACGCACGGGAGCAACAGCAGCGCTTCGAACAGGATAACCGTAAACGTGCCGCCCGCGGCCTACCGCAGCAGCCTATTGATAACAACCTGCTTGAAGCGCTAAAAGTCGGGATGCCGGATTGCTCAGGTGTTGCATTGGGTGTTGATCGCCTGGTTATGCTGGCGCTGGGTGCCGATAGCCTGGCCGATGTCATCGCCTTTACCGTCGATCGTGCGTAACATACGTTTCCACAATGCAAAGTGGTGTATAGCCACCACTTTGTAGCATCTTTTTTCATTTCCCCTCTAATAGCCACAATTTAACTCTGGAATTTTGTTAGCATTCAGGTATCAATCCTGTGTTGATTTTCATATTGCTGATCTCTGCAAGGGGGCAGTATTCACCGGTGAGTGGTGTTTGATAAACACTCTCCAGAGTAAGGGATAGTTTAATGACCCAAACAATAAAGAAGATGAGCCTGACCGGTCTCATCCTGATGATATTTACGTCAGTTTTTGGATTTGCTAATAGCCCCTCGGCTTTCTATTTAATGGGATACAGTGCCATTCCATGGTATGTATTTTCTGCATTATTATTCTTTATTCCATTCGCCTTAATGATGGCTGAAATGGGTTCCGCCTATCGCAAAGAGGAGGGTGGGATCTATTCGTGGATGAATAATAGCGTTGGGCCGCGCTATGCGTTTATTGGCACCTTTATGTGGTTCTCTTCCTACGTTATCTGGATGGTGAGCACAGCGGCGAAAGTCTGGGTGCCTTTTTCCACCTTCATGTTTGGCGCGGATATGACGCAGACCTGGCGTATCGCGGGGCTTGAGCCCACGCAGGTCGTCGGACTGCTCGCCGTAGGCTGGATGGTGCTGGTGACCGGTGTGGCATCACGAGGTATTAATAAGATTGCTCGTATTACGGCAGTTGGTGGAATTGCCGTTATGTGTCTTAATTTAGTTTTGTTGTTAGTGAGTGTCGCTATTTTGTTATTAACTGGTGGCCACTTTGCTCAGGATATTAATTTTATCTCTTCACCGAATCCGGGATATCAGTCCGGTCTGGCCATGCTGTCATTTGTGGTGTTTGCTATTTTTGCTTATGGTGGAATTGAAGCCGTGGGTGGACTGGTTGATAAAACAGATAAACCCGAAAAGAACTTCGCTAAAGGCATTGTCTTTGCCGCGATTGTGATTTCAGTGGGGTATTCGCTGGCCATCTTTTTATGGGGCGTGAGTACCAACTGGCAGGATGTATTAAGTAATAGTTCGGTGAACCTGGGGAATATTACTTATATTCTGATGAAAAGCTTGGGGATGACGCTGGGCCATGCGCTGCATCTTTCTCCTGAGGCGGCTATAACCACGGGCGTCTGGTTTGCGCGTATTACCGGACTGTCTATGTTCCTCGCTTACACCGGGGCATTCTTTACGCTCAGCTACTCGCCGCTGAAAGCGATTATTCAGGGAACGCCAAAAGCACTGTGGCCTGCGCCGATGACCAGGCTGAACGCTATGGGGATGCCGACGACGGCAATGTGGATGCAGTGTCTGCTAGTGAGCCTGTTTATTCTGCTGGTGTCGTTTGGCGGCGATACGGCCTCGGCGTTCTATAACAAGCTGACGCTGATGGCGAACGTCTCGATGACGCTGCCGTATCTGTTCCTCGCGCTGGCGTTCCCCTTCTTTAAATCTCGTGTCGGCCTGGAAAGACCGTTTGTGATATTTAAAACTCGAGCCGCAACGCTGCTGGCAACGAGTGTTGTGGTGCTGGTGGTGACGTTTGCTAACGTGTTTACCATCATCCAGCCGGTGATTGAAGCAGGCGACTGGAACAGTGCACTGTGGATGACCGGCGGCCCGATCTTCTTCTCGCTACTGGCGATGGCGATTTATCAGAACTACAGCCGTCGTATGGGTAATAAGCCTGAATGGGCGGTTGAGTAACTTGTTGGCAGGATAAGGTGCTAATGCGCCTTATCCTGCACGATTAAGCTTATAAACTTCCTGCCGGGCGCTTACCTCTGCCCGCAGAACTTAACGTTCTCCCCGTTTGCTTACCGCCGAGGCTCTCCAGACGCATCTGGAACGGTGGGAACGGCATATCGATACCGTGTTCGCGGAAGCCAGCCAGAATCAGTTGGTGGATCTCGTGGCGCAGCGGCATACGGTGTCCCATCTCGGCGGCATAGATACGCAGCTCAAAAATTTGAATCCCCTGCTGAAGATCAACCAGGAAGACTTCCGGTGCCGGCGTGTCGATAACCAGTGAACAACGCTGAGCGGCAGTGAGCAGGATTTGCGTGACCTCTTCGCTGTTGGCCTCTGATGGTGCTGGAATGGTCAATACCACACGAGTCACTGAGTCGGATAACGACCAGTTGATAAACTGCTCGGTGATAAACGCCTTGTTGGGCACGATGATCTCTTTACGGTCCCAGTCGCTGATGGTGGTGGCGCGGGTGTTAATCTTGGTCACGCTACCGGTAAGATCGCGAATGGTTACCGTGTCGCCAATACGGATTGGTTTTTCAAACAGGATGATCAGGCCGGATATAAAGTTGGCGAAGATTTCCTGTAAACCAAAGCCCAAGCCAACACCGAGAGCAGCAACCAGCCACTGCAGTTTCGACCACTCAATACCAATCATTGAGAAGCCCACCAGGCCACCAATTAGCATCAGCAGATACTTGGTTATGGTGGTGATGGCGTAACCGGTACCGGGTGTTAAATCCAGGTGCTGCAATAATGCCAGTTCCAGTAACGCAGGCAGGTTGCGCACCAGTTGGGTGGTGATGATAAACACCAGAATGGCAATCAGCACTGCGCCCAGCGTAATTGGTTCTAAGCTTTCTACACCCTGCACCGTGGAGGTTACATCCCATAGTGAGATATTTTCCAGAAAGCCAAAAGCGGAATGAATTTCTGACCACAGCACGATGACCGACAGCAGGGCGATGAGCATCAGGATAGAACGTACCAGACGCAGCGACTGTGTGCTGATCGCATCAAGATCGACTTCACTTTCATCGACATCAATCGCCCCTTCAAGGCTTGTTGAGTGCGCCGGTTCTTCTTCACCACGCGCACGTTGCGCCAGCATTTCTGCGCGCCGGTGTTTGGCGCGGTCAAAGGCCAGACGACGACGCTGGATCAGCATCCAGCGACGGATGACGTGGTAAACCACCAGCAACAAGAACCAGATCGCAACGGACGTCTCCAGGCGGGCCAGCAATGCCTGCGCCGTGGCCAGGTATCCGACAGCAGCTGCAAGAATGGCAACCAACGGGGCGCCCATCAGCATGTTCCACAGCATGCTGTTGACCATGTTGTCGCCGTTGCCCTCTTTGTCGAGGTACAGCGGGATCCCGGCGCGTTTCAGGCTCAGGGTGACGATGGCCAGTGCGCCACAGATCAACATAAAGCACAGACGCCCCAGTGAGGCGGAGAATTCCCGGTCATTGAGATTATCAAACATGATAACCGCCATGATCAGCGGAACAATCAGCCCGATGCTCATCAGATAATAGTGCATGGCCTTCGCGACGCGGTTGCGCGGCCAGCCAAAGTGCGCGATGAACAGACCGTTAGGCCGCGCAAAGGTGGCGCAAATCATCACCGCCCACAGCATAGGCACCGTGGCGGTCACACCATCGCCGATAGCGACGGCCAGCGGATAGGGCCAGGCTTCCTGCAGGCCGTAACCCAGCGTCGCCCACAGCACCGGCAGCGGCGAGGCGACGAGGATTGACCAGAACACCGTGCGTATCGTCAGCCAGAAGTGGTCTTGTGTGACTTTGCCGACCCGCGCAGACGATCGCTCAAGAAAGCGGGTGAAGTGCTTACGCGAATAGAGGCTAAAACCTACCAGCACCAGCGCGCCAAACAACGGCAGCAGCGTGGCTTTGCTGGTGAGCATCATGAGGCTGGCTTTACCGAGCTGGTTGAACGTATCTAATGAGATCAGACGACGCAGGTCCTGAACCAAATCGACCGGCCAGGAGAGTGAGATCGGGCTGACGTCAGAGGTCCAGAACAGATAGCGGTGCGTGGCTTCGTTAACCTCTTTTAATGCATCTTCCAGCTGACTATTGGAAACTTTCAGCTTGGTTAACTCGAGTATCAGCGTATCGCCGCCCTGTAGCAGGGAATTTAACAGCTCACGCTGGGTACGCAGTTGGGCATTGAGAATGCGGGTCTGTTCAGCGGTCAGCGGCTGTCCATCTGCCTGATGGATCTGGCGTAGCTGTGGCTGTTTGTTGAGGAGATCCTCATAGCGCATACGGTGTACGCGAAGCTGCGCCATTTCGGTATCGAGCTGTTGGGGCTTAGGCATTTCAGGCAGACGGGAAACTTGCGCCCGCAGGGCTTCGCCTAACATATTCGACGCCCCCAGCCACTGTGACTGCTCTCTCAGGGTGTTCAATGCCTGACGTACCTGCAACGTTTGACCGGTGGCCTGACGCTGTTGAGACGCCACCAGGTCCATACGTTGTGCCTGCTGGTTTAAAGCTTGTGACAGTTCGCGGTTGACCTTGAACTGGTCGACAATACCTTCCGGCAGTCCCGCACTGTTTTCTGCCAGCAGCTCGGTGCTTTCCAGCGCCCGCTCCGCTTCACGTTGCCGCTGGCTGTTGAGCTGATTACGCAATGCTTGCAGGTAAGTATCGAGCTGCTGGCTCTGTTTTTCAGCCAGTTCGGAGCGCATCCGTGCCAGTTCCTGACGGTTGTTGGCGGAAAGTTGTGCCAGCTCCAGCTCATCAACCAGCGCTTTGAGCCTGGCGGATTCAGCCTGCAACGACTGATTGAGCGGCGTATTGCTGCTGGCTGCGCCAAGGCGTCGTTCAATCTCATTTAACTGACGGCGGGCATCGGTTTGTTGTTGGGGAAGCTGGTTTAATGAATCGGCGATTTCGCGGGCGCGATCTTGCTCCTGCTGGGCCTGACGGCTTTTTTCCAGCAACTGGCTGCTGACCTGGAGGATCTCCTGGTTTAAGGCGTCAGTTGAGAGATCGGTTGGGATGTTACGCGGTTCATCACGCAGGTTGGTAAGCTGTGCGCGTAGCGTCGCAGACAGCTTGGGGAAGTTATCAATAACCTGCTGATACTGCTCGGCACGCTCAAGGGAGCCTTTACGTTCCTCAAGGGCATTCAGCGCGGACTGGAGCGCCTCGACGGCTTCTGGCTGAGCGGGTTTTGCCGCTTTGGCCTGCTCCAGTTCCTGAGTGATTTGTTTGGTATCGGGGGCCGTCGCAGCGTACGCCCCCTGGCTGAGGCACCAGGCCATCAGAAAAGTGATAATCAGGCGCACAGCAGCGATTCCTATGTTTAACTTTCGTCTTTTTTGTCGTCAACCAGCGGGCTGGCAGCGTGTTCTGAGTCGATCTCGTCTTGAGCAAGCGGGGCAGGTTCGGCCTCTGGCGTCACGAACGTTTCGGTAGAGATAGCCATCGGTTGACCGATTTTGGTAACTGAAAGGTCCTGCAACTGTTCGACCAGATTAACTTTGCCTGGCGCAAACAAGTTGATGACGGTTGAACCAAGCTTAAAGCGGCCCATTTCCTGACCTTTCAGCAGTGCGACTGAACCTTCGCTTTCACCTGCAGGCCATGTCCAACGCTTAATCACACCTTCACGCGGTGGCGTAATGGTGCCAGCCCAGACGGTTTCAATGCTACCGACGATGGTTGCACCGACCAGAATCTGCACCATCGGGCCAAATTCAGTGTCAAACAGGCAAATAACGCGTTCGTTACGAGCAAACAGGTTGGGCACGTTTTGCGCGGTCAGGATGTTGACCGAGAAGAGGTCGCCGGGCACGTACATCATCTCTCGCAGGATACCGTTACACGGCATATGTACGCGGTGGTAATCACGCGGTGAGAGGTATGTCGTGACAAACGTACCATTACGGAACTTGTCCGCCATCTGGTAGTTACCTGCCAGCAGTGCTTCAAGGCTGTAGCTGTGCCCTTTGGCCTGTAACAGTTTGTCTTCTTCGATGTTGCCCAACTGGTTAATCACGCCGTCAGCCGGCATGACCAGAACATTCGGGTCGGTATTAATTGGGCGGGCATCGTCACGCAGCGGGCGCACGAAGAAGTCGTTGAAGGTGCGATAGCTGGCGGTATCCGGCTTCTGCGCCTCTGTCATATCGACCTTGTAATATTTCACGAACAGATCGATAACCAGTTTAGTTAGCCATCCTGCTCGTTTGCTTGCACCCCAACCCGCCAGGCGAGTGAGCCATAGTTTCGGCAGAATGTATTGTAGCGAAAGCTTAAATGAATTTAACAAGGTAGCCTCCAGGCCATAATTTGTTCCCGATCCGGCATGCGGGCCGGATCCTGAAAAAAGGGGGAAGATTCTAGCGATGCTTAGCTTAGTTGTCAGTTGTCCGTATCAGAAAAGTTTTTACGCGTTTTTACCTGCGCCATGCTTTCAAGGATGCGGTGATAATTCTCAAACCGAGTTTCGGCGATAGCCCCTTTCTCTACTGCTTCACGGATAGCGCAGCCTGGATCCGTATCATGTTTGCAGTCGCGATATTTACAATGACCTAAGTAGTCATGGAATTCGACAAACCCGTGGGTGATTTGTTCCGGCTCAAGATGCCATAGCCCAAACTCACGTACGCCGGGGGAGTCGATGACGTCACCGCCATGCGGGAAGTGGTACAGGCGAGAGGCCGTGGTGGTGTGTTGCCCAAGACCGGAGTTATCGGAGACATCGTTGGTCAGGATCTCTTTCTGCAGGCCGAGCAGGTTATTGAGCAGACTGGATTTACCCACGCCAGATTGACCAGCAAAAATGCTGATACGATCGGTCAAGGCTTCTTCAAGTGGCTGCAAACCGTCTTTTTTATGGCTCGATACCATCAATACGCGATAGCCAATATTGCGGTAGATATCCATCTGCTCGTTCACGAAAGCCATGCCTTCATCGTCGAGCAGATCGATTTTGTTGAGCACGACAATGGGCTCAACCTGCAATGTTTCGCAGGCAACCAGATATCGGTCGATAATATTGAGTGACAGCTCGGGTAAGATGGCTGAGACAATGACGATTTGGTCGATGTTGGCCGCAATGGGTTTTACACCGTCATAAAAGTCCGGGCGCGTAAGCACCGAAGTACGTTCATGTACCGCTTCAACGATCCCTTTAACGTTCACGCCTTCGGCTGCGGCTTTACCCGGTCGCCAGACCACGCGATCGCCGGTCACCAGCGAACGAATTGTGCGACGGATGTTGCAACGGTGGACATCTCCGTCGGCAGACTCCACGTCGGCATGCATGCCAAAACGGCTGATAACAATGCCTTCAGCGGTCTCGCCAAACAGGTTGTCGTCGTAGTCGGGCTTCTCCGTGGACGTTTTAAGACGACGCTGGTGATTGGCGTTCACGCGGCGCTGTTGGCCTTTGGAGAGTTTATTTTTACTCAATCGTACTGACTCCTGGTCGCCCATGATGGGCAAAACATTTATGATACACGCAATTTTAGATGAATATAGTCACACTGAATGTGACGTCTGAAGGGTGGAAAATAGCATGAGTGGCAATGAAAACAACCTGATTTGGATCGATCTGGAGATGACTGGTCTGGATCCCGAGCGCGATCGCATTATTGAGATCGCGACGCTGGTGACTGACGCCAATCTGAATATTCTGGCTGAAGGACCGACGATTGCCGTCCACCAGTCCGACGCGCAGCTGGCGCTAATGGATGACTGGAACGTGCGCACGCATACCGGCAGTGGGCTGGTGGAGCGCGTGAAAGCGAGCACCATGGGCGATCGCGAAGCAGAGCTGGCGACGCTGGCATTTTTAAAAGAGTGGGTTCCGGCAGGTAAATCCCCGATTTGTGGCAACAGCATCGGCCAGGACCGTCGTTTCCTGTTTAAATACATGCCGGAACTGGAAGCATATTTCCATTATCGCTATCTGGACGTCAGCACGTTGAAAGAGCTGGCTCGTCGCTGGAAGCCGGAGATCCTCGATGGCTTCACCAAGCAGGGGACACATCAGGCGATGGACGACATTCGTGAGTCCGTCGCTGAGCTGGCTTACTACCGTGAGCATTTTATTAAGCTTTGATTTTGTTCTCCGGTGGCTTGCGTCACCGGCTTTTTGACGCTAAATTGTTCAGCTTGCTTGTAAAGTAATCACTTGAACGAGTTTTCAAAAAAATCGTATTCAAGGGGGTTGCAGCTAAACGAATTTCTCGTATAATGCGCCTCCCGTAACGACAGAGATTTACGCGTTACGACAGCAACAAAAGCAGTACAGATTTGCGGGAATAGCTCAGTTGGTAGAGCACGACCTTGCCAAGGTCGGGGTCGCGAGTTCGAGTCTCGTTTCCCGCTCCAAAATTTGAAAAGTGCTTTCTAAGCACAGACCACCAATCGCAGGATTTCGAATTGCGACTAGTCGGCAACTGAATGAGTCCTCGGGAACTTACTTGAGTAAGTGACTAAGGTGAATGAAGACAGCCAACGCAGTAGCGCTTCGAAAGACGAAGATTAAGCGGGAATAGCTCAGTTGGTAGAGCACGACCTTGCCAAGGTCGGGGTCGCGAGTTCGAGTCTCGTTTCCCGCTCCAAAATTTGAAAAGTATCGCAAGATACGCACCACCAATCGCAGGATTTCGAATTGCGACAAGGCGGCAACTGAATGAGTCCTCGGAAACTTACTTGAGTAAGTGACTAAGGTGAATGAAGGCAGCCAACGCAGTAGCGCTTCGAAATACGAAGATTAAGCGGGAATAGCTCAGTTGGTAGAGCACGACCTTGCCAAGGTCGGGGTCGCGAGTTCGAGTCTCGTTTCCCGCTCCAAATTCTTATCTCAATAAACATATCCACAACGAATAACCGCGTTGGGGCTGTTTTGTTTTGTCTTTGACATACTCTTGTAAACAGACTTATCCACAGATCCAGGTAATATTCCTGGAATGCAAAAAACTTCGCCTGGTGAATAGTATCTTTGTAACCATTTGAATTTAATAAATTAATTATCATTTCAAATTGTTAAAGCGATCACTTGACGATTTTTTCCTTCTTGAATATCAATGTGTTTTTATTTTTATACACAAGCTGTGGATGACTTAAGCATCACGCGGCAGACCTTTTTCAATCACCCTGACCAGTCGCTGTTTCTTCGGTAACTGCACTTCAACCACGCACGCATTTCTTTTCTCAATTTGCTGCGCAATCGCCCATTCTATGTGCTCGTCGAGAAGTGGGTGCTCACCTCTGCGATTTTCCAGCGCATTTATCACTGTTTCATCCCACGGGGCATTGCCCAGCGCAACGGCGATATTTCGCAACCATCGCAAGTGTCCGATGCGACGAATCGCCGAACCTTCCGTTACTTTTAAAAACCATGCTTCGCTCCAGCCAAATAACTCAATCAGTTCCGGGGCATGTAGCTGTTTACGTGGGCTAAAGTCATCTTCTGCGGTGAGCTGCGAATAGCGATTCCAGGGACAAATAAGCTGGCAGTCATCGCAGCCATAGATTCGGTTGCCTAGCAGCGGGCGAAACTCTTCCGGGATGGCGCCTTCCAGTTCGATCGTGAGATAGGAAATACAGCGGCGGGCATCAACGGTGTACGGTTCAACGATGGCGCCCGTGGGGCAAATCGTCATACAGGCCACGCATTTGCCGCAGGCTTCTTCAACAGGCTGATCCACGGGCAGCGGTAAATCGATCAGCAGTTCACCAAGGAAGAAAAATGATCCGGCTTCACGGCTGAGAATTAGTGAGTGCTTACCAACCCAGCCAAGTCCGGCTTTTTCCGCCAGTGGACGCTCCAGAATGGGCGCAGAATCGACAAAAGGTCTAAAATTCAGCGAAACGCAATGCTGCTGGATCAACTCGCCCAGCTTTTTTAAACGGTTACGCAGCAGCTTATGGTAGTCACGGCCCAACGCATAACGGCTGATGTAGCCCAGTGACGGGTTTTTTAGCGTGCTGGCAAACGCGGCGTTGGCGGGAAGATAATTCATCCGTACGCTGATGACGCGTAAAGTTCCGGGTAATAATTCGTGGGGGCGGGCGCGCATCATGCCGTGACGGGCCATCCAATCCATTTCACCATGGTATTGTTTATCCAGCCAGGCCTGCAGTTTGGGTTCGGCTTCGCTAAGGTCGGTATCGGCAATGCCGACCTGCTGAAAGCCAAGTTCCAGCCCCCACTGCTTAATTTTTTGTGCTAACTGATTGAGATCGAGGGGCTCTGACATGACGGACCATACAATGAAGAAAAACCCCGCAAGTATACCACACTCCGTCTGGCACGCCGATGACATCAAACGGATGGAACATGAGGCGGCAGACAGCCTTGGGCTGACGCTGTATGAGCTGATGCAACGTGCGGGAGAGGCGGCGTTCCAGGTTGCCCGCAATACGTATCCGAACGCGCAGCACTGGCTGGTGCTCTGTGGCCACGGTAATAACGGCGGCGACGGCTATGTCGTGGCGAGACTTGCCAAAGCGGCGGGGATTCACGTCACGCTATTAGCGCAAGAAAGCGACAAACCGCTCCCTCAGGAGGCAGAACATGCTCGTAATGCCTGGTTGAATGCGGGTGGCGTTATCCATGCCCCGGATATTATCTGGCCGCAAGAGGTGGATGTGATTATCGATGCGCTGCTCGGCACCGGCTTAAAACATGCACCTCGTGACCCACTGGCGATATTAATCGAACAGGCGAATGCGCATTCTGCTCCCACAGTGGCTATTGATATTCCTTCCGGTCTGCTGGCGCAGACGGGGGGAACGCCCGGAGCGGTGATTCATGCCGCCCATACCGTTACCTTTATTGCATTGAAGCCCGGTCTGCTCACGGGCAAAGCGCGTGATGTCACAGGGCGTATCCATTTTAACGCGCTCGGGCTGGATGCCTGGCTGGCGGGGCAGGACGCGCCCATTCAGCGCGTTGACGCCTCGCAGCTTGCGTGTTGGTTAGCACCTCGCCGGGCGACCTCGCACAAAGGCGATCATGGCCGACTGGTGATTATCGGGGGGGACTATGGCACGGCAGGCGCCATACGCATGGCGGGTGAAGCGGCGCTCCGTACTGGTGCCGGACTGGTTAAGGTGCTCACGCGCAGTGAACATATTGCGCCGATTCTGACCGCCCGTCCGGAACTGATGGTCGATGAGTTGACTCCCCGCGCGGTGGATGAAAGTCTGGCGTGGGCGGATGTGGTGGTCATTGGTCCCGGGCTTGGGCAGCAGGAGTGGGGCAAAAAAGCACTGCAAAAAGTTGAGAACTTTCGCAAACTGATGCTCTGGGATGCTGATGCGCTTAACCTGCTGGCAATCAATCCCGATAAACGTCACAATCGCGTGATCACGCCGCATCCGGGAGAGGCTGCGCGGCTTCTGGGCTGTTCCGTTACAGAAATTGAGGGGGATCGCTTACTTTCTGCACAACGTCTGGTAAAACGGTACGGAGGTGTAGTGGTGCTGAAAGGCGCGGGTACAGTTGTGGCCTCTGAACATAATGCGTTAGGTATTATCGATGCTGGTAACGCAGGAATGGCCAGCGGCGGTATGGGCGATGTGCTCTCGGGTATCATTGGCGCATTGCTCGGGCAGAAGCTTACCCCTTATGATGCTGCGTGTGCGGGATGTGTGGCTCACGGCGCGGCAGCAGATGTGCTGGCGGCGCGTTTTGGTTCGCGTGGCATGCTGGCGACAGATCTCTTTACCACGCTACAGCGTATTGTTAACCCTGATGTGATTGACGTTTATCATGATGAATCAAGTAATTCCGCTACCGGATGAACAGGCGACGTTAGACCTGGGACTGCGGGTAGCCAAGGCCTGTGACGGCGCAACAGTTATTTATTTGTACGGCGATTTGGGCGCGGGTAAAACCACCTTCAGCCGGGGATTCCTGCAGGCGTTAGGTCATAAAGGCAATGTAAAAAGCCCCACCTATACGCTGGTCGAACCCTATTCGCTTGAAAATATAATGGTATATCACTTCGATCTGTACCGACTTGCGGACCCCGAGGAGCTCGAATTTATGGGGATCCGTGATTATTTTGCCAATGATGCAATTTGCCTGGTGGAATGGCCACAACAAGGTAAAGGTGTGCTCCCGGACCCGGACGTCGAAATACACATCGAATACCAGGCGCAAGGTCGAGAGGCGCGCGTAAGTGCCGTCTCCTCATCGGGTAATTTATTGCTGGCGCGTTTAGCCGATTAACCTTAAAGGGTGGCGGGATGATTTATCGCATCAGAAATTGGCTGATGGCAACCTTGGTCCTGCTGTGCGCGCAGGCAGGGGCCGCCAGCCTTTCCGATCTTCAGGTTTCTAACGGCGAACAGCAGGCGCGGATTACGCTCAGCTTTATTGGCGAACCTGAATATGCTGTATCGCAGGACGGGAAGCGCACCGTTGCGCTGGATATTAAACAAACCGGCGTGATTCAGGGACTGCCGCTGCTGTTTAGCGGTAATAACCTGGTTAAGGCCATCCGTGCGGGTACACCGAACGATCCACAGTCTTTGCGACTGGTTGTCGATTTAACCGAGAACGGAAAAGCCGCCGCCGTAAAACGGCAAAACGGCGGTAACTATACCGTGGTGTTTACCATCAATGCTGATGCACCTCCGCCGCCACCGCCACCTCCTGTGGTGGTGAAGCGCGTTGAAGCACCCGTTGTCGCTCCGCGTCCGTCAGAACCTGCGCGTAACCCGTTTAAAACGGAAAATAACCGCACGACAGCCGTCATCAACAGTAATACGGCCACGCGGCCTGCCGCTCGGGCGGTGAGCAACAATAATGGCGATAAAGTGGTCATTGCGATTGATGCCGGGCATGGTGGACAAGATCCTGGCGCGATTGGCCCTGGCGGTACGCGTGAGAAAAATGTCACCATCGCCGTCGCGCGTAAACTGCGCAGTCTGCTCAATGACGACCCGATGTTTAAGGGCGTACTCACCCGTGACGGCGATTACTTCATCTCAGTGATGGGACGTTCTGATGTTGCGCGTAAACAAAATGCCAACTTCCTGGTCTCCATTCATGCGGATGCGGCACCTAACCGGGATGCCACGGGCGCTTCCGTGTGGGTGCTGTCAAACCGTCGGGCCAACACAGAAATGGCTGGCTGGCTGGAACAGCATGAGAAGCAATCGGAACTGTTGGGCGGTGCGGGTGATGTGCTGGCCAACAGTCAGTCCGACCCGTATTTGAGTCAGGCGGTGCTGGACCTGCAGTTCGGTCATTCACAGCGCGTAGGGTATGATGTGGCAACCAGCATGATCGGTCAGCTGGAGCGCATTGGTTCGATGCATAAGCGTCGTCCGGAGCACGCCAGCCTTGGTGTATTGCGTTCGCCGGATATCCCGTCAGTGCTGGTTGAAACCGGTTTTATCAGTAACAACAGCGAAGAGCGTTTGTTAGCGAGCGATGATTATCAGCAGCAGCTGGCCGAGGCGATTTACAAAGGACTGCGTAATTACTTCCAGTCGCATCCGATGCAAACCGGACCGCAGGGCGCACCTGCGCAAACCGCCAGCGCCATTTCGCCGGGCGACACGTTAACCAATTAAGGATTAGCCATGCCGATTCAGGTTCTACCGCCACAGCTGGCGAACCAAATTGCCGCAGGTGAAGTGGTAGAACGGCCTGCGTCAGTGGTTAAAGAACTGGTAGAAAACAGTATCGATGCGGGTGCAACGCGCATTGATATTGATATCGAACGTGGCGGTGCCAAGCTGATCCGCATTCGTGACAACGGCTGCGGCATTAAAAAAGACGAGCTGGCACTGGCTCTGGCGCGTCATGCGACCAGTAAAATTGCCTCGCTTGACGATCTCGAAGCTATTGTTAGCCTCGGATTTCGCGGGGAAGCGCTGGCCAGCATCAGCTCGGTCTCTCGTTTAACCCTGACGTCACGTACGCAAGAACAATCCGAAGCCTGGCAGGCCTATGCCGAAGGGCGCGATATGGACGTGACGATTAAACCTGCCGCGCACCCGGTGGGCACCACGCTGGAAGTGTTGGATCTGTTCTACAACACGCCAGCACGGCGTAAGTTCATGCGCACCGAGAAAACCGAATTTAACCATATCGACGAGATTATCCGCCGCATTGCGCTGGCGCGTTTTGATGTGACCATAAATTTGTCGCACAACGGTAAAATGGTGCGTCAGTACCGCGCAGTCGCCGCCGATGGCCAGAAAGAGCGTCGTCTGGGCGCGATTTGCGGCACGCCGTTTCTGGAGCATGCGCTGGCGATTGAGTGGCAGCATGGTGATTTAACGCTGCGTGGCTGGGTCGCTGACCCGAATCACACCACGACGGCGCTGGCCGAAATCCAGTACTGCTATGTCAATGGCCGTATGATGCGCGATCGGCTGATCAACCACGCTATCCGCCAGGCCTGCGAAGACAAACTTGGGGCCGATCAGCAGCCTGCGTTTGTCCTGTACCTTGAAATCGACCCGCATCAGGTGGACGTTAACGTACATCCTGCCAAGCATGAAGTCCGTTTCCATCAGTCCCGGCTGGTACATGATTTTATCTATCAGGGCGTGCTGAGCGTATTGCAACAGCAGCTTGAAACGTCGCAGCTGTTGGCCGATGACGACAGTCCTGCGCCAAGGCATATCCCGGAGAACCGGGTTGCGGCTGGACGAAACCACTTTGCTGAACCCGCACCGGCGCGTGAACCGGCTACACCGCGTTATTCCGTATCGGTAGGCGGTGGCGGTGGCCGTCAGGCGAGTGCCAGTTGGCCACACGCTCAGCCTGGGTATCAAAAGCAGCAGGGGGAAGTTTATCAGCAACTGCTGCAGACACCTGCGCCAACGCATAAAACCACGATGCCTGAAACACCCGCGGCACCGCTTACCGGAAATAGCCAAAGTTTTGGTCGTGTATTGACGATCGTGGGGGCTGACTGTGCATTACTGGAATGTGACGGTCATATTCGCCTGCTGGCGTTGCCGGTGGCCGAGCGCTGGCTGCGTCAGGCGCAGTTAACGCCAGCGCAAGGACCCGTTTGCGCCCAGCCGTTACTGATCCCCTTGCGTTTGAAAGTGACCGATGATGAGAAGACGGCGCTGGAAAAAGCACAGAGTCAGTTGGCTGAGTTGGGCATTGAATTTCAACTGGATGCGCAGCATGTGACCATCCGAGCGGTGCCTTTACCCTTACGCCAACAAAATTTACAAATCTTGATTCCTGAACTGATAGGCTACCTGGCGCTGCAGTCCGTATCCGAACCTGGCGATCTTGCACAGTGGATTGCGCGAAACGTCATGAGTGAACATCCGCAGTGGAGCATGGCTCAGGCCATTACGCTGTTAACGGATGTTGAGCGGCTATGCCCACAATTAGTGAAGGCGCCGCCGGGTGGTCTGTTACAACCTGTTGACTTACATTCGGTAATGAACGCCCTGAAACATGAGTGATATCAGTAAGGCGAGCCTGCCAAAGGCACTGTTTTTGATGGGGCCGACGGCTTCCGGCAAAACGGCATTAGCAATTGAATTGCGTAAAGTTTTGCCAGTAGAGTTGATAAGCGTTGATTCCGCCCTTATCTACAAGGGGATGGATATCGGTACGGCTAAGCCGGATGCTGAAGAGTTAAAGGCCGCGCCGCATCGACTGCTGGATATTCGCGATCCAGCACAGGCGTACTCTGCGGCGGATTTTCGCCGCGATGCGCTAGCCGAGATGGCCGATATCACCGCAGCGGGACGAATTCCGCTGTTAGTGGGCGGCACAATGTTATATTTCAAAGCCTTGCTGGAAGGGTTGTCGCCGTTACCGTCGGCGGACCAGGAAGTCAGGGCCAGAATTGAACAGCAGGCGGCAGAGCGTGGATGGGATGCGTTACACCGACAGCTTCAGGAGATCGATCCGGTTGCTGCGGCGCGGATTCATCCAAATGATCCGCAAAGACTTTCCCGGGCACTGGAAGTTTTTTTCATTTCGGGTAAAACTTTAACGGAGCTGACGCAAACGTCAGGAGATGCTTTGCCGTATCAGGTGCATCAGTTTGCAATCGCCCCGGCGAGCCGTGAACTGCTCCATCAGCGAATTGAGCAGCGTTTTCATCAGATGTTGGCTTCAGGTTTTGAAGCAGAAGTCCGGGCGCTTTTTGCCCGAGGAGATTTGCATACGGATTTGCCTTCCATTCGTTGTGTCGGGTATCGCCAGATGTGGTCATACATTGAAGGCGAAATTTCATACGATGAAATGGTTTATAGAGGTGTTTGCGCCACGAGGCAGTTGGCGAAGCGGCAGGTAACCTGGTTGCGTGGTTGGGAAGGGGTGCACTGGCTTGACAGTGAAAAGCCTGACCAGGCGCGAAACGAAGTATTACAGGTTGTTGGTGCTATCGCGAATTGAATGTGTACAATTGAAACGTATCGTGCGCAATTTTTCAGAATCGAAAGGTTCAAAGTACAAATAAGCATATAAGGAAAAGAGAGAATGGCTAAGGGGCAATCATTACAAGATCCGTTCCTGAACGCATTGCGTCGGGAACGTGTTCCAGTTTCTATTTATTTGGTGAATGGTATTAAGCTGCAAGGTCAAATCGAGTCTTTTGATCAGTTCGTGATCCTGTTGAAAAACACGGTCAGCCAGATGGTTTATAAGCACGCGATTTCTACTGTTGTCCCGTCTCGCCCGGTATCTCATCACAGCAATAATGCCACCGGCGGCACAGGTAGCAGTAACTACCATCATGGTAGCAGCGCGCAGGGTTCTTCTGCGCAACAGGACAGCGAAGAAACCGAATAAGGTTTTGGGCTGTTTTTCACACGGGGAGCCAGAGATCCTGCGTTCCCCGTTGATATATATTAAGGGGTTGACGCTTGTTTGACCGTTATGATGCCGGTGAGCAGGCGGTACTGGTACACATCTATTTTTCGCAAGACAAAGATATGGAAGACCTCCAGGAGTTTGAATCTCTGGTTTCTTCCGCCGGTGTCGAAGCAATGCAGGTGATTACCGGGAGCCGTAAAGCACCGCACCCGAAGTTTTTTGTTGGTGAAGGTAAGGCAATCGAAATTGCGGAAGCCGTAAAAGCGACTGGCGCTGCGGTGGTGATTTTTGATCATGCTTTGAGCCCTGCCCAGGAACGCAACCTGGAACAGTTATGTCAGTGTCTTGTTATCGACAGGACCGGCCTCATTTTAGATATTTTTGCCCAGCGTGCGCGTACCCATGAGGGTAAGTTGCAGGTTGAGCTGGCGCAGTTGCGCCATATGGCTACGCGTCTGGTCCGTGGCTGGACCCACCTTGAAAGACAAAAAGGCGGGATTGGTTTGCGCGGTCCGGGTGAAACCCAGCTCGAAACCGACCGTCGTTTGCTGCGTAATCGTATTTTGCAGATCCAGTCGCGCCTGCAAAAAGTTGAAAAGCAACGTGAGCAGGGGCGGCAGTCGCGCAAGAAAGCGGATGTTCCAACCGTATCACTGGTGGGATATACCAACGCCGGAAAATCCACCCTGTTCAACCAGATAACCGAAGCCCAGGTTTATGCAGCAGATCAACTGTTTGCGACCCTGGACCCGACGCTACGTCGTATCGACGTGGCGGACGTCGGCGAAACCGTGCTGGCGGATACCGTAGGGTTTATCCGTCATTTACCGCATGACCTGGTAGCGGCATTTAAAGCCACTTTGCAGGAAACTCGTCAGGCGACATTGCTGCTGCACGTTATTGATGCGGCAGATTTTCGTGTGCAGGAAAACATTGAGGCCGTCGATACGGTACTTGAAGAGATCGATGCGCATGAGATCCCGACTCTGCTGGTAATGAATAAAATCGATATGCTGGACGATTTTGAACCGCGTATCGACAGAGATGAAGAAAATAAACCAATCCGCGTTTGGGTTTCAGCGCAAACCGGTATTGGCATACCACAGCTTTTTCAGGCTTTAACAGAGCGTCTTTCTGGTGAGGTTGCGCAGCATACGCTGCGTTTGCCACCGCAGGAAGGGCGTCTGAGAAGCCGGTTTTATCAACTTCAGGCAATAGAAAAAGAGTGGATGGAGGAGGACGGCAGCGTAGGTTTGCAAGTTCGCATGCCGATCGTTGACTGGCGTCGCCTCTGTAAACAAGAACCGGCACTGGAAGACTATGTTGTCTGATCTGACGGATATGGCCTGAAGATTTTTTCGCCTCTATACCTTGTGGATTTAGTGCGGCAGGAAGGCGGCAAGTTCTGAAATCCCAGGAGCATAACCAACTATGTGACTGGGGTTGAGGGATGTAGCCAACGCATCTGCAGCGCAAAAGGCGCAGGTATAGCATCGCATAACAAATATGGAGCACAAACATGGCGTGGAATCAGCCCGGTAATAACGGACAAGACCGCGACCCCTGGGGAAGCAGCAAACCTGGCGGCAACTCTGAGGGAAATGGAAACAAAGGTGGTCGTGATCAGGGTCCTCCTGATCTTGATGATATCTTCCGCAAGCTGAGTAAAAAACTTGGCGGTCTGGGGGGCGGTAAAGGTACAGGCTCTGGTGGCGGTAGTTCATCGCAAGGTCCGCGCCCGCAACTGGGTGGCCGAGTCTTTACTATTGCTGCGGCAGCTATTGTCATTATCTGGGCAGCCAGCGGTTTCTATACCATTAAAGAAGCGGAACGCGGCGTGGTGACACGCTTCGGTAAATTCAGCCATCTGGTTGAACCGGGTCTGAACTGGAAACCGACATTTGTGGATACCGTCACGCCGGTGAACGTTGAAGCCGTGCGTGAACTGGCGGCTTCCGGTGTGATGCTGACTTCTGACGAAAACGTCGTGCGCGTTGAGATGAACGTGCAGTACCGCGTGACCGACCCGCAGAAATATCTGTTTAGCGTGACCAGTGCTGATGACAGCCTGCGTCAGGCAACCGACAGTGCACTGCGTGGGGTTATCGGTAAATACACCATGGACCGTATCCTGACCGAAGGGCGTACCGTTATTCGTAGCGATACCCAGCGTGAACTGGAAGAGACCATTCGTCCATACAACATGGGTATCACCCTGCTGGACGTCAACTTCCAGGCAGCACGTCCGCCGGAAGAGGTGAAAGCAGCATTTGACGATGCTATCGCGGCGCGTGAAAACGAGCAGCAGTATATTCGTGAAGCAGAAGCGTATACCAACGAAGTACAGCCGCGTGCTAATGGTCAGGCGCAGCGTATTCTTGAAGAAGCGCGTGCATACAAAACACGAACCATCCTGGAAGCACAGGGTGAGGTGGCGCGTTTTGCCAAAATCCTGCCGGAATATAAAGCCGCACCGCAAATTACTCGCGAGCGTCTATATATCGAGACCATGGAAAAAGTACTGAGCCATACTCGTAAAGTGCTGGTTAACGACAAGGGTGGCAATCTGATGGTTCTGCCGTTGGATCAAATGCTAAAAGGCGGCAACGCTCCGGCAGCCAAGAGTCAGAGCAGCTCAAACCTGCTGACTCTGCCGCCAGCATCGTCTTCCAGTACGGGAGCAAGCAACACCTCGTCCACCAGTCAGGGCGATATTATGGACCAACGCCGCGTTAACGCGCAGCGTAACGACTACCAGCGTCAGGGGGAATAACGATGCGTAAGTCAGTTATTGCGATTATCATCATCGTTCTGGTAGTGCTGTTCATGTCTCTCTTTGTGGTCAAAGAAGGCGAGCGTGGTATTACTCTGCGCTTTGGTAAAGTTCTACGTGACGATGACAACAAACCGCTGGTTGTTGCTCCGGGCCTGCACTTCAAGATTCCATTTATTGAATCCGTGAAGATGCTTGATGCGCGTATTCAGACCATGGACAACCAGGCCGATCGCTTTGTCACCAAAGAGAAGAAAGACCTGATCGTTGACTCCTACATCAAGTGGCGTATCAGCGACTTCAGCCGTTACTACCTGGCAACGGGCGGTGGCGATGTTTCTCAGGCAGAAGTGCTGTTAAAACGTAAGTTCTCTGACCGTCTGCGTTCTGAAATCGGTCGTCTGGACGTAAAAGACATCGTTACCGACTCTCGTGGTCGCTTAACGCTGGAAGTCCGTGACGCGCTGAACTCAGGTTCTGCAGGTACGGAAGACGAAGTCGCAACTCCAGCGGCGGACAGCGCGATCGCCGAAGCGGCTGAGCGTGTTCAGGCTGAAACCAACGGTAAAGTACCGGTCATCAACCCGAACAGTATGGCGGCGTTGGGGATCGAAGTGGTTGACGTGCGTATTAAGCAAATCAACCTGCCTGCTGAAGTGTCTGAGGCTATCTACAACCGTATGCGCGCTGAGCGTGAAGCGGTAGCGCGTCGCCATCGTTCACAAGGTCAGGAAGAAGCGGAAAAACTGCGTGCTACAGCGGACTATGAAGTCACCAAAACGCTGGCAGAATCTGAGCGTCAGGGCCGTATTATGCGTGGTGAAGGCGATGCAGAAGCCGCTAAGTTGTTTGCGGATGCATTCAGTCAGGATCCTGATTTCTACGCCTTCATCCGTAGCCTGCGCGCTTACGAGAAGAGCTTTGAAGGTAATCAGGACGTGATGATCATGAGCCCGGATAGCGATTTCTTCCGCTACATGAAGACGCCGAGCAACGCAACACGCTAAACTCGCACCCGCGGTTTTAAACCAGCAAAACCACCAGCATCCCCAGGGATGCGGTGGTTTTCTTTTTAGATAAGGACAACGGATGAACTCAACAATTTTGTTGGCACTCGCGCTGGTTTTGGTGCTGGAAGGTCTGGGTCCGATGCTTTATCCCAGTGCCTGGAAGAAAATGATCGGGGCAATGGCGCAACTTCCTGAAAATATTTTGCGGCGTTTTGGTGGAGGTCTTGTGGTTGCGGGTATCGTGGTCTACTACATGTTGAAGAAAACGATTGGCTGATCAATAAGTAGACTAATTTGCGGATTTCCGCATGCAAAAAGTGCTGTATATCTGAAAAAGCGGTGGTAGAATCCATTTTTAAGCAAACGGTGATTTTGAAAAATGGGTAACAACGTCGTCGTACTGGGCACCCAATGGGGTGACGAAGGTAAAGGGAAGATCGTCGATCTCCTGACTGAACGGGCTAAATATGTTGTGCGCTACCAGGGTGGTCACAACGCAGGCCATACTCTCGTAATCAACGGTGAAAAAACCGTCCTCCATCTTATTCCATCAGGTATTCTTCGCGAAAACGTGATCAGCATCATCGGTAACGGTGTTGTGCTGTCTCCGTCCGCGCTGATGAAAGAGATGAAAGGACTGGAAGACCGTGGGATTCCTGTCCGTGAGCGCCTGCTGCTGTCTGAAGCGTGTCCGCTGATCCTTGATTATCATGTTGCGTTAGATAATGCGCGTGAGAAAGCGCGTGGCGCGAAAGCGATTGGTACCACTGGTCGTGGTATCGGGCCAGCTTATGAAGACAAAGTAGCTCGTCGCGGTCTGCGCGTTGGCGATCTGTTTGATAAAGCAACCTTCGCTGAAAAACTGAAAGAAGTGATGGAATATCACAACTTCCAGCTGGTGAATTTCTATAAAGTTGAAGCTGTTGACTACCAGAAAGTGCTGGATGATGTGATGGCGATTGCCGACATCCTGACTTCTATGGTTGTTGATGTCTCCGACCTGCTGGACCAGGCGCGCAAGCGTGGCGATTTCGTCATGTTTGAAGGTGCGCAGGGTACGCTGCTGGATATCGACCACGGTACCTATCCGTATGTAACGTCCTCCAACACCACCGCAGGTGGCGTGGCGACTGGCTCCGGCCTGGGCCCGCGTTATGTGGACTACGTTCTGGGTATCATCAAAGCCTACTCTACTCGTGTAGGTGCGGGCCCGTTCCCGACCGAACTGTTTGATGATGTCGGCGAGTTCCTGTGCAAGCAGGGTAACGAATATGGCGCGACCACCGGCCGTCGTCGTCGTACCGGCTGGCTGGACTCCGTTGCTGTGCGTCGTGCAGTACAGATTAACTCCTTGTCTGGCTTCTGCCTCACCAAACTGGACGTACTGGACGGTTTGAAAGAGGTGAAGATCTGTGTGGCTTACCGTATGCCGGATGGTCGTGAAGTAACGACTACCCCGCTGGCCGCTGATGACTGGAAAGGCATTGAGCCGATTTACGAAACCATGCCAGGCTGGTCTGAATCCACCTTTGGTGTGAAAGAGCGTAGCGGTCTGCCACAGGCAGCGCTGAATTACGTCAAACGTATTGAAGAGCTGACCGGTGTGCCGATTGATATTATCTCAACTGGCCCAGACCGTACTGAAACCATGATTCTGCGCGACCCGTTCGACGCATAATAGTGGTTTGTAGCGTAGCGTCGAATGGCGCTGCGCTTGCTTTATCATAGGCCGGATGAGATGCATTGCATCGATATCTGGCTTAAAATCACGTAAGTTCCTCGCTTTTTTCCTTCCCGAACTGAAATAAATTAGCGACCTGGCTGGTGGCTGGTTTATCATCAATATAATTAATACTACCAGGCTTATCCGTTTTATCCTTTTTCCTGAGGTTGATGTGCAGTTAACAAGTTTCACCGATTACGGATTACGTGCGCTAATCTACATGGCGTCGCTACCCGAAGGACGTATGACCAGTATTTCTGAGGTGACAGAAGTCTACGGCGTGTCCCGTAATCATATGGTCAAAATAATCAATCAACTTAGCCGTGCTGGCTTCGTTACTGCTATTCGTGGAAAAAATGGCGGTATCCGCCTGGGCAAAGCGGCTAAGGATATTGGTATTGGTGATGTGGTCCGCGAGCTGGAGCCGTTGACGTTGGTCAACTGTAGTAGCGAGTTTTGCCACATTACCCCTGCCTGTCGACTCAAACAGGCGCTTTCTAAGGCAGTGCAAAGTTTTCTCACGGAACTGGACAACTACACACTTGCCGATTTGGTTGAAAAGAATCAACCGCTTTATAAATTATTGCTGGTGGAGTGACGAAAATCTTCATCAGAGCTGACAATGGAGGAACCTCGATGTCACATGATCCTTTCCAGGAACGCGAAGCAGAAAAATACGCGAATCCCATCCCGAGCCGGGAATTTATCCTCGAACATTTAACTAAACGTGAAAAACCGGCCAACCGCGATGAGCTGGCCGTTGAACTCAACATTGAAGGCGAAGAGCAGCTCGAAGCGCTTCGCCGCCGCCTGCGCGCGATGGAGCGTGACGGGCAACTGGTCTTCACCCGTCGCCAGTGCTACGCACTACCGGAGCGTCTTGACCTGCTGAAAGGTACCGTTATTGGCCACCGTGATGGCTACGGCTTTCTGCGCGTAGAAGGACGTAAAGACGATCTGTATCTTTCCAGTGAGCAGATGAAAACCTGCATCCATGGCGATCAGGTGCTGGCGCAACCGCTGGGCGCGGACCGTAAAGGCCGCCGCGAAGCGCGTATTGTGCGCGTACTGGTGCCGAAAACCAGCCAGATTGTCGGTCGTTACTTTACCGATGCGGGCGTAGGTTTTGTCGTCCCGGACGACAGCCGCCTCAGCTTTGATATCCTGATCCCACCAGAAGAGGTGATGGGCGCCCGCATGGGCTTCGTGGTGGTGGTTGAACTGACCCAGCGCCCGACTCGTCGCACTAAAGCGGTGGGTAAAATTGTTGAAGTGCTGGGTGACAACATGGGTACCAGCATGGCTGTTGATATGGCCCTGCGTACGCACGAAATCCCTTATATCTGGCCTGATGCGGTCGTTAAACAGGTCGCCGGGCTGAAAGAAGAAGTACCGGAAGAGGCCAAAATCGGTCGTGTTGACCTGCGTGATTTGCCGTTGGTGACAATTGATGGTGAAGATGCGCGTGACTTTGATGACGCAGTCTACTGTGAGAAGAAACGCGGCGGCGGCTGGCGTTTATGGGTGGCAATAGCTGACGTAAGCTATTACGTTCGCCCGCCAACTCCGCTGGACCAGGAAGCGCGCAGTCGCGGGACTTCCGTTTATTTCCCGTCACAGGTT
The DNA here is from genome assembly GCF_015672735.1 of Citrobacter sp. Res13-Sevr-PEB04-36. Taxonomy (GTDB): domain Bacteria; phylum Pseudomonadota; class Gammaproteobacteria; order Enterobacterales; family Enterobacteriaceae; genus Citrobacter. The sequence continues at coordinate 46,033 of NZ_JADABY010000065.1, forward strand.
GTCCCGATGTTGCCGGAGGTGCTGTCTAACGGATTGTGTTCGCTCAACCCGCAGGTAGACAGGCTGTGCATGGTTTGTGAAATGACCATCTCCACGAAAGGGCGTCTGACGGGCTATAAATTCTATGAGGCGGTGATGAGCTCCCACGCGCGTCTGACCTACACCAAGGTCTGGCATATGCTGCAGGGTGATGAAGAACTGCGTGAGCAATACGCACCGTTGGTGAAACACATTGAAGAGCTGCACAATCTCTACAAAGTGCTGGATAAAGCCCGTGAAGAACGCGGCGGTATCTCGTTTGAGAGCGAAGAGGCGAAGTTTATCTTCAATGCCGAACGTCGCATTGAACGTATCGAGCAAACGCAGCGTAACGATGCGCACAAGCTGATCGAAGAGTGCATGATCCTGGCGAACATCTCAGCGGCGCGATTTGTTGAGAAAGCCAAAGAGCCGGCACTGTTCCGTATTCACGACAAACCGACGACTGAAGCGATTACCTCCTTCCGTTCCGTGCTTGCGGAGCTGGGACTGGAGCTGCCGGGCGGCAACAAACCCGAGCCGCGCGATTACGCCGAGTTGCTGGAGTCGATTGCCGATCGACCTGACGCAGAGATGCTGCAAACCATGCTGCTGCGATCGATGAAGCAGGCGATTTACGATCCTGAAAACCGCGGTCACTTTGGTCTGGCACTGCAGTCTTATGCGCACTTTACCTCACCGATCCGTCGTTACCCGGACCTCTCCTTGCACCGTGCGATCAAGTATCTGCTGGCGCAGGAGCAGGGCCACAAAGGCAACACTACAGAAACCGGTGGCTACCATTACTCAATGGAAGAGATGCTGCAACTGGGTCAGCACTGTTCTATGGCTGAGCGGCGTGCAGATGAAGCCACGCGCGATGTTTCTGACTGGCTGAAGTGTGACTTCATGCTGGATCAGGTCGGTAATGTCTTTAAAGGCGTCATTGCCAGCGTGACCGGCTTTGGCTTCTTTGTTCGCCTGGATGAACTGTTTATTGACGGTCTGGTGCATGTCTCCTCGCTGGATAACGACTACTATCGCTTCGATCAGGTAGGGCAACGCCTGACCGGTGAATCAAGCGGTCAGATGTATCGTCTGGGCGATCGCGTCGAAGTGCGTGTAGAAGCGGTCAACATGGACGAGCGTAAAATCGACTTTAGCCTGATCTCCAGCGAACGTGCCCCGCGCAACGAGGGGAAAACTGCGCGTGAAAAAGCGAAAAAAGGCGATGCGGGTAAAAGTACTGGTAGACGTCGTCAGACGGGTAAAAAGGTGAATTTCGAGCCGGATAGCGCATTCCGCGGTGAGAAAAAAGGCAAAGCCAAACCTCAAGCGGATAAAAAAACGGCTGAGAAAAAAGGCGATAAAAAAGCGAAAAAGCCATCGACAAAAACGCTTAAAATCGCAGCCGCCACCAAAGCCAAACGTGCGGCGAAAAAGAACGTCGCGCAATAACAGTGATAAACAGTAAGCCGGGCACGATAAGTACGCTGCCCGGTGTTACACCTAAACTATCTTAACGAGTACATTCATGAGTGAAATGATTTACGGCATCCATGCGGTGCAGGCCCTGCTTGAGCGTGCGCCTGAGCGCTTTCAGGAGGTCTTTATTCTCAAAGGGCGTGAAGACAAACGCTTGCTGCCGCTGATCCATGCCCTGGAAGCACAGGGTGTTGTCATCCAGTTGGCGAATCGCCAGTTTCTGGATGAGAAAAGTGAGGGTGCGGTTCATCAGGGGATTATTGCCCGTGTGAAGCCAGGTCGTCAGTATCAGGAAAACGATCTGCCGGATCTTATCGCCTCACTCGAACAACCATTCTTTTTGATCCTCGATGGTGTCACCGATCCGCACAACTTGGGTGCTTGTCTGCGTAGCGCAGACGCTGCCGGGGTGCATGCGGTTATTGTACCGAAAGATCGTTCTGCACTGCTGAATGCGACGGCGAAAAAAGTGGCTTGTGGCGCTGCAGAAAATGTACCGCTGATCCGCGTGACCAACCTGGCACGCACCATGCGCATGCTGCAGGAAGAGAATATCTGGATCGTCGGGACAGCAGGCGAGGCGGACCATACTCTGTTCCAGAGCAAAATGACCGGCCGTATGGCGCTGGTGATGGGTGCTGAAGGCGAAGGTATGCGTCGTCTGACTCGTGAACATTGCGATGAACTGATCAGTATTCCGATGGCGGGGAGCGTTTCATCGCTTAACGTCTCTGTTGCGACAGGTATTTGCCTGTTTGAGGCCGTTCGCCAGCGCGGGTAATTGATTCCCCATTCTCTCAAGCCATCCTCCGGGATGGCTTTTTTGTGACCGCTATCCCAGGCACTCTCTTTGCTGAATGACCATACTTATGGTTACAGCCATTGACGGAGGGAGACACAATGCATTGGCAAACGCATACCGTTTTTAACCAACCTGTTCCGCTCAATAACAGCAATTTATACCTATCGGATGGGGCTCTGTGCGAAGCGGTCAATAGAGAAGGGGCGAGCTGGGACAGCGATCTCCTTGCCAGTATTGGTCAGCAGTTAGGCACTGCGGAATCGCTCGAGCTGGGCCGGTTGGCCAACGCTTATCCACCTGAACTGCTACGATATGATCCTCAGGGGCAGCGGCTGGATGATGTGCGATTTCATCCCGCCTGGCATTTACTGATGCAGGGATTGTGCGCCAACCGTGTGCATAATCTTGCCTGGGAAGAGGATGCGAGGCAGGGGACGTTTGTTGCCCGAGCAGCGCGCTTCATGCTGCATGCGCAGGTGGAAGCGGGAACCCTGTGCCCGGTGACCATGACCTTTGCTGCTACGCCGCTGTTACTCCAGATGTTACCTTCGCAATTCCATGACTGGCTGACGCCGCTGCGTAGCGATCGCTACGATTCGCATCTTCTACCCGGTGGGCAAAAACGCGGCCTGCTGATTGGTATGGGGATGACGGAAAAGCAGGGCGGCTCGGATGTGCTGAGCAATACCACCCAGGCAGAACGTCTGGCGGATGGCGCGTATCGGCTGGTGGGGCATAAATGGTTTTTCTCGGTACCGCAAAGTGACGCCCATCTGGTGCTGGCGCAGGCCAGGGGAGGATTATCCTGCTTTTTTGTGCCGCGATTCTTACCTGATGGCCAGCGTAATTCCATCCGTCTTGAGCGCCTGAAAGATAAGCTAGGCAATCGCTCTAATGCCAGCTGTGAGGTCGAGTTTCAGGACGCAATAGGCTGGCTGCTGGGAGAAGAAGGTGAAGGTATTCGCCATATTCTGAAAATGGGCGGCATGACGCGTTTTGACTGTGCGCTGGGGAGCCACAGTATGATGCGCCGCGCTTTTTCTGTCGCCATTTATCATGCGCATCAACGCCAGGTATTTGGCAAATCGTTGATTGAACAACCGATGATGCGACAGGTATTAAGCCGCATGGCGCTTCAACTGGAAGGTCAAACTGCGCTACTGTTTCGCCTGGCGCGGGCCTGGGATCGTCGAACCGATGCGAAAGAAGCGCTGTGGGCCCGGTTGTTCACTCCGGCGGCCAAGTTTTCCATCTGCAAAGGCGGCATGCCGTTTGTTGCAGAAGCCATGGAGGTGCTTGGCTGTGCAGGCTATTGCGAGGAAAGTGAACTGCCGCGTTTATACCGTGAGATGCCGGTAAACAGTATCTGGGAAGGGTCTGGCAATATTATGTGCCTTGATGTGCTGCGGGTATTGGCGAAACAACCCGGTATGGTCGACATGCTCAGTGAGGCCTTTGCTGAGGTCAAAGGGCAGGACAGACATTATGATCGGATGGTGCGTAAGCTGCAGCAGAATTTACGTAAACCCACAGAGGCGCTGGGGCGGGAAATTACGCAGCAGCTTTTTCTGCTAGGCTGTGGGACGCAGATGTTGCGCTATGCTTCTCCACTCGTGGCGCAGGCCTGGTGTCAGATGATGCTGGATACGCGCGGCGGGATGAAGTTGTCTGAACAGGTACAGAATGATTTGCTACTGCGGGCAACGGGGGGATTACGTTAGCAGCTTGCCTGATGGCAACACTGGCATATCTTATCTGGCCTACACCCTTCTTTGCGATGTAGGCCGGATAAGCGAGCGTCATCTGGCGGAATATTACGCATAGAGTATGGCCTGAACGCGCCAATTATCGGGCTGCTGTTCTTCGTACATTTGAATGATCCGATACCATGAGGCACCTTGCTCATCCGCTTTTAACGCTACAACGCGCTCTACATCCTGCGGATTTCCCGCAATGTTACTGACGGATATCTGACCAATTTCGTTGAGACCCGTTACGCAGTCAGCACTGGCGAACTCGGCAGACTGTGCCGTGGTATCCACCATTCCAGCAGAAAGCAGCAGTGAGGATAAGGCTAGTGATTGTTTCATCGTCAGCTCCATTATTCGTACCCCTACACGTGGCAGGGCATTCCATCGCGAGAATAAACCTCCAGCTCCCTGCTGTCGGTTTATTGTGCACAGGAAAACGCATAGGGGCGCAAAGCAATGTAAAACTGACTAAATTTCAACCCAATGTTATTTACGATACAAAATAGCTTGTGAATACCATTGGCCAGTTACGATGGTCTCATCGACTAATAAGACAACGTAATAATCAGCTTTAGCCGCGACGGCTTTGGCTCGGATCTCTGCCAGCGCATCATCCGGAGAACCTCTAACCAGCGCGCTCACTGTCCCTATTCGCTGCAAGCCATTACTCTGGTCGCGGCGAATTTCTTGCGGGTGATCGGCTACGGGCGGTGCCGGTTGTGGCGTACCTTGCAGCACGCTACAGGCGCTTAACAACATCACCAGCATCAAAGAGGCAAACCGACGCATAACTCTATCTCGTTTCCTGATAGCCATAGTGTAGTGCCTTATTAATTTCCCTTTAGGGGAATGTTCCCGAATTGTTATCTCTCACGCGATTTTCGAATGAAAATGTTGCGAAAGCGTAACCCAGTTCTCAACATTATGAATCATTGCCGCACACATTCACTTGCGTTAAGTATTTCGCCATGGCATACCAGAAAAAAAGAGGCGACAAATGATAGAAATTGAAACACGACAGCTGGTGGGGATCCCTGTCCTGCACGCATTTCCTGCGGATAAACGCGACCGTTCACTCCCCTGCGTTATCGTCTACCACGGGTTTACCTCTTCCAGTCTGGTCTACAGCTATTTTGCCGTCGCACTGGCACAGGCCGGGTTTCGGGTCATCATGCCCGATGCGCCCGAACATGGCACGCGCTTCCACGGTGATGTGCAGGAAAGAATGCACCGATTCTGGCAGATATTGCAGCAAAACATGCAGGAATTTACGGCTTTACGTGCGGCGCTGGTGGCAGAAAATTGGTTGCTGGATGAGCGCCTTGCGGTGGCTGGAGCATCCATGGGGGGGATGACGACGCTGGGTATTATGGCACGCCATTCCGACGTGAAATGTGCAGCCTGCCTGATGGGGTCGGGCTATTTTACTCAGCTCGCCCATACGCTTTTTCCGCCGGTATTGGCACAGACGCCGGAGCAGCAGGCGGAATTTGACGCGATTATCGCGCCACTTGCTGACTGGGAGGTGACGCATCAACTGGAACGCCTGGCCGACAGACCGCTGCTGTTGTGGCATGGTCAAGACGACGACGTGGTGCCGGCGATGGAAACCTTCCGCCTGCAGCAGGCATTGATCCAGGCAGGTCTGGACAACTTACTGACCTGCCAGTGGGAAGCGGGCGTACGGCATCGCATCACGCCAGAAGCGCTGGCCGCGACAGTCGCGTTTTTCCGCCAACACCTCTAAACGCGCAGAATAGTCACGCCCTGTGCTTCCAACTGTTGCAGGATCTCAGGGTTCGCATTTTTGCCGGTAATCAGCATGTCGATTTGATCGGCACGGCTGAACAGCATGCCCGCGCGCTCACCGACCTTGCTGCTATCGACCAGCACCACCAGTTTGCCGACCACATTAAGCATTTTTTGTTCTGCCATCGCGGTTAGCATATCGGTTTTATACAACCCATCAGCGGTCAATCCTTTACCGCTGGTAAACATCCAGTGTCCGGCATAAAGGCTATTTTCGCTGCCTTGCGGACTCAGCGTGATGGACTGGCTCTTGTTGTATTGCCCTCCCATGATGATCACACTTTCATGTTCCTGGTCGATCAGAAAATTCGCCAGTGGCAGGTAGTTGGTGATGATCTGCACCGGCTTGCCACACATTTCGCGGCCAAGCAGGAACGCCGTTGATCCACAGTTGATCACCACGCTTTCACCCGCGTTAACTAACTGGGAAGCTGCTTTGGCTATCCGCACTTTTTCGTCGTGGTTTTGCGCCTGATGCAGGTTCATTGGGGTCCAGCGCGGGCGCTGCTGGGTAATGGCTTCAGCGCCATTACGGACTTTCTTGAGCTTACCGCTTTCGTCGAGCTTGTTGATATCCCGGCGTGCCGTGGCCGGTGAAATCCCCAGACGCTCAATCACGTTCTCAACGGTAACAAAGCCCAATTGCGCCAGCATATCCAGCAATATTTGATGTCTTTGTGCTTCAGTCATGAGCTATTCCGATACAAATTGATTTGAAAAGATGATATTTGAAATAGCCTGAAAATACTAAGATAAATGGGTAAAAATGCCGGGAAGACCCGGCATTTTAAGTGCAATCACAGGAAGGATTTAAACGGTAAGTCCGGTTCAATCGTGAAGCAGTCTTCAAAGCCGCGTGGGTAGTGATATTCAAAATTATCTTTGTCCAGCGGCCAGGTAAACTTGCCGCCAACCTGCCAGATAAACGGTTTGAAGCCATATTTCAGTCGGTCTTTTTTCATCTCCCACAGGACGCGGATCTCCTGAGGATCGGCCTGGAAGTTAGACCAAATATCATGGTGGAACGGGATAACCACCTGGGTTTTCAGCGCTTCTGCCATGCGCAGCATATCGGAACTGGTCATTTTGTCGGTGATACCGCGTGGGTTCTCACCGTAGGAGCCCAGTGCGACGTCAATCTGATGCTCATTACCGTGCTTCGCATAGTAGTTGGAGTAGTGGGAATCACCACTGTGATACAGCGTGCCACCCGGCGTTTTGAACAGGTAGTTAACTGCACGAGCATCCATACCATCAGGAAGGACACCTGCCGCTTTTTGATCCGCAGGCAAGGTGATCAATGCGGTGCGATCAAATGCGTCGAGCGCATGAATTTCAATATCTTTTACTTTAACCACGTCACCTGGTTTCACCACGATGCAGCGTTCTTTTGGTATGCCCCAGCCTACCCACAAATCCACACAGGTTTGCGGCCCGATAAACGGGACATCATCGGCACAGTTCTGCATGACGGCGGCGGCAACGTTCACGTCTATGTGATCGTTATGATCGTGAGTAGCAAGGATGGCGTCGACCTGGCGGATGGCGAAAGGATCGAGAACAAACGGTGTAGTGCGCAGGTTTGGCTGGAGTTTCTTCACGCCAGCCATACGTTGCATCTGATGGCCTGTTTTCATCAGCGGATTACCGTGGCTCTGCTTGCCTGTTCCGCACCAGAAGTCGACGCAGACGTTAGTCCCACCTTCCGATTTCAGCCAAATTCCGGTACAGCCCAGCCACCACATCGCAAAGGTGCCCGGCGCAACCTGTTCTTGTTCGATCTCTTCATTCAGCCAGCTACCCCACTCCGGGAACGTGCTCAGGATCCATGATTCACGCGTGATACTTTTTACTTTACTCATCGCATTTACCTTCATGTTTGTTCAAGTTGAATCAAAGTGTGATTTGTTTTGATTAATCCTGACACCATTTCATCAAAATGGCAATGTATGATTTTTCAGCATAAAGAGAGCCGATAGGTAATAGTTACAATGATATAAAGTAATTCTTTATTAGAAATTATTTGTATTTTATTGTTTTTATTGATTTTATTTTTATTCGATTGAATGTAGTAAAAACCATTTCATTCGTAAGTGAATAATTTGCGTACTGCATCACATTTAATCAAATTCAATCTTGATGTGATTACTTTTGAAAATTAGAGTGGAGGCACAACATCCTGGGCATCTGTAATGAATGTTCAGCAACTTCGTCTACTGGAGATCGTTATGGAGATCCTCTACAACATCTTTACCGTGTTCTTTAATCAGGTCATGACCAACGCCCCGCTGCTGTTGGGTATTGTGACCTGTCTTGGCTACATCCTGTTGCGTAAAAGTGTCAGCGTTATTATCAAAGGCACAATCAAAACGATCATCGGCTTTATGCTGCTGCAGGCGGGGTCCGGTATCCTCACCAGTACATTCAAACCGGTGGTGGCGAAGATGTCCGAGGTTTACGGTATCAACGGGGCGATTTCCGATACCTACGCCTCGATGATGGCGACCATCGAACGCATGGGTGACGCCTATAGTTGGGTGGGCTATGCGGTGCTGCTAGCGCTGGCGTTGAACATCTGTTACGTCCTGCTGCGGCGGATTACCGGTATTCGCACCATCATGCTGACCGGGCACATCATGTTCCAGCAGGCGGGATTGATTGCGGTCTCCTTCTATATCTTCGGCTATTCCATGTGGACCACCATCATCTGCACGGCGGTGTTGGTGTCACTCTACTGGGGTATCACTTCCAACATGATGTACAAGCCGACGCAGGAAGTGACTGACGGTTGCGGTTTCTCTATTGGTCACCAGCAGCAGTTCGCGTCGTGGATTGCTTATAAAATCGCGCCGTATCTGGGCAAAAAAGAAGAGAGCGTTGAAGACCTTAAGTTGCCAGGCTGGCTGAATATTTTCCACGACAACATCGTCTCGACAGCGATTGTGATGACCATTTTCTTCGGCGCGATCCTGCTTTCCTTCGGTATTGATGTGGTGCAGACGATGGCGGGGAAAACCCACTGGACGGTATATATCCTGCAAACTGGTTTCTCGTTCGCGGTGGCTATTTTCATTATTACTCAGGGCGTGCGTATGTTCGTCGCTGAACTCTCTGAAGCCTTCAACGGCATCTCCCAACGCCTGATCCCTGGGGCGGTACTGGCAATCGACTGTGCGGCAATTTATAGCTTCGCGCCAAACGCTGTGGTTTGGGGCTTTATGTGGGGCACCATTGGCCAGTTGATTGCTGTCGGGATTCTGGTTGGCGTCGGCTCCTCCATTCTGATAATTCCTGGCTTTATCCCGATGTTCTTCTCTAACGCCACTATCGGCGTGTTTGCTAACCACTTTGGCGGCTGGCGTGCGGCGCTCAAGATTTGCCTGGTGATGGGGATGATTGAAATCTTCGGCTGCGTCTGGGCGGTGAAACTTACCGGTATGAGCGCCTGGATGGGCATGGCTGACTGGTCAATTCTGGCACCGCCGATGATGCAGGGCTTTGCCTCCATTGGGCTGATCTTTATGGCCGTCATTATTGTGATTGCACTGGCTTATATGTTTTTCGCAGGACGCTCGTTGCGCGCTGAGGAAGACGCAGAAAAACAACTGGCAGAACAGTCTGCTTAATAAGGAGTTCCGATTATGACCGTACGTATTCTGGCTGTATGTGGTAATGGGCAGGGCAGCTCCATGATCATGAAAATGAAAGTGGACCAGTTTTTAACCCAGTCAAATATCGACCACACGGTGAACAGTTGCGCGGTGGGAGAATACAAAAGCGAATTGAGCGGCGCGGATATCATCATCGCCTCCACCCATATCGCAGGTGAGATTACCGTTACCGGCAACAAATACGTGGTAGGCGTACGCAACATGCTGTCACCTGCTGACTTTGGTCCGAAGCTGTTGGAAGTGATCAAAGAACATTTCCCGAAGGACGTGAAGTAAGGACGCACCATGAAATTACGTGATTCGCTGGTGGAAAATAACTCCATCCTTTTACAGGCTGACGCCGGCACCTGGCAGGAAGCAGTAAAACTGAGCGTTGATCTGCTGGTTAAGGCTGATGTGGTTGAGCCGCGCTACTACCAGGCCATTCTGGATGGCGTTGCCCAGCATGGTCCCTATTTTGTGATAGCACCGGGTCTGGCGATGCCGCACGGGCGCCCGGAAGAAGGTGTGAAGAAAACCGGGTTTGCGCTGGTGACCCTGAAAACGCCGCTGGTCTTCAACCATGAAGATAACGACCCGGTCGATATCCTGATAACCATGGCGGCGGTTGATGCCAATACCCATCAAGAAGTGGGCATCATGCAGATCGTCAATCTGTTTGACGATGAAGCTAACTTCGACCGTTTACGCGCCTGCCGCACCGCGCAGGAAGTGCTGGATTTAATTGATAACGCCAACGCGGCGGCTGTTTAAAAGGAACACCAAAATGTCATTACCTATGTTGCAGGTTGCGCTGGATAACCAATCCATGTCTTCCGCGTATGAAACAACGCGTCTGATTGCTGATGAAGTGGATATTATTGAAGTCGGCACCATTCTTTGCGTGGCAGAAGGCGTGCGTGCGGTTCGTGACCTGAAGGCGCTGTACCCGCATAAAATTGTACTGGCGGATGCCAAAATTGCTGATGCGGGCAAAATTCTCTCCCGTATGTGCTTTGAAGCCAACGCCGACTGGGTGACGGTCATCTGTTGTGCGGATATCAACACTACCAAAGGTGCGCTGGACGTGGCGAAAGAGTTCAACGGCGATGTGCAGATTGAACTGACTGGCTACTGGACCTGGGAACAGGCGCAGGAATGGCGTGATGCTGGTATTAGACAGGTGGTATATCACCGCAGCCGTGATGCGCAGGCCGCTGGCGTGGCATGGGGTGAGGCGGACATCAGTGCCATTAAACGACTGGCGGATATGGGCTTTAAAGTTACCGTAACCGGCGGCCTGGCGCTGGAAGATCTGCCGTTGTTCAAAGGCATTCCGATTCACGTCTTTATCGCCGGTCGCAGCATTCGCGATGCGGCTTCGCCGGTTGAAGCCGCTCGTCAATTTAAACGCTCTATTGCTCAGCTTTGGGGCTAAGGAGCGGTTATGCTGTCGAAAAAAATTCCGCTCGGCATCTATGAAAAAGCCCTCCCTGCCGAGGAGGGCTGGCAAGAACGCTTGCAGTTGGCAAAAGAGCTGGGTTTTGACTTCGTCGAGATGTCGGTGGATGAAACCGACGCCCGTCTGTCGCGGTTGGACTGGAGTCGCGAGCAACGTCTGGCGTTGGTCAATGCTATCGCTGAAACCGGTGTGCGGGTGCCGTCTATGTGCCTGAGCGCACATCGTCGTTTCCCGCTGGGCAGCGAAGATGACGCGGTACGTGCGCAGGGTCTGGAGATCATGCGTAAAGCGATCCAGTTCGCCCAGGACGTCGGTATTCGTGTTATTCAACTCGCGGGTTACGACGTTTACTATCAGGAAGCCAACAACGAGACGCGCCGCCGTTTCCGTGATGGGTTGAAAGAGAGCGTTGAGATGGCGAGCCGCGCACAGGTGACGCTGGCGATGGAAATCATGGATTACCCATTGATGAACTCGATCAGCAAGGCGCTGGGCTATGCGCACTATCTGAATAACCCGTGGTTCCAGCTCTACCCCGATATCGGCAATCTGTCGGCCTGGGATAACGACGTGCAGATGGAACTACAAGCCGGAATCGGGCATATCGTCGCTGTACATGTGAAAGACACCAAACCTGGCGTTTTCAAAAACGTGCCGTTTGGTGAAGGGGTTGTCGATTTTGAACGCTGTTTCGAAACACTCAAGCAAAGCGGCTATTGCGGGCCATACCTGATTGAGATGTGGAGTGAAACGTCAGATGACCCTGCGACTGAAGTAGCGAAAGCGCGTGATTGGGTGAAAGCGCGTATGGCAAATGTAGGTCTGGTGGAGGCGGCGTAATGCAAAAGCTCAAACAGCAGGTGTTCGAAGCCAATATGGATCTGCCGCGCTATGGCCTCGTGACCTTTACCTGGGGTAACGTCAGCGCTATCGATCGTGAACGTGAGCGGGTGGTGATCAAGCCCAGTGGGGTCGCCTATGAGAGCATGACCGTTGACGATATGGTGGTGGTGGATATGTCTGGGTGCGTGGTGGAGGGCGGTTATCGTCCTTCTTCCGATACCGCAACCCATCTGGCGCTGTACCAGTGTTATCCATCGCTTGGCGGTGTGGTACATACCCACTCTACCCACGCTACCGCATGGGCGCAGGCGGGGCTGGCGATTCCGGCACTGGGAACCACCCATGCGGACTACTTCTTTGGCGATATTCCCTGCACCAGGGCATTAACGGAAGAAGAAGTGCAGGGCGAATATGAATTGAATACAGGTAAGGTGATCATCGAAACGCTAGTCGACGTTGAGCCGCTACATACACCGGGCATTGTGGTCTATCAGCATGGCCCGTTTGCCTGGGGTAAAGACGCCTATGACGCGGTGCATAATGCGGTGGTGATGGAAGAGGTGGCAAAGATGGCGTGGATTGCGCGCGGCATTAACCCTGGACTTAATCCGATCGACGATTACCTGATGAATAAACACTTCATGCGTAAGCACGGTCCGAACGCCTATTACGGACAGAAGTAAGAAAAATGTCCCGGAGCTAAATCTTTAAGGGGATGTTATCGGTCTGGCTCCGTGGGCGTTTTACAAAAAAAAGCCCCCAATCAAGGGGGCAAGTCAAACTGTGGCAATGTTCTCGTTGGTTATTTCTGAGTAGCTAGCGATAAATATCCGCGCTGGCGTGCATATTTCCGTTACTACCGGGTTCCCTGGTGAGGATCACATGATAGTAGGTTGCGCCTTGCGCATCGGTCTCTTCATTCAGGGCCTGATTTGCTTCACTTTCAGTGGCGAAGTTATGGTTTATGTAAATCACGCCTAAGCTCTGCACATCATCCATATTCCTGGCCTGACGATGGGTAATCTCAATGGCTGCTATTGCATTTGCACTGAGCAAAAGCACAGCCAGAAGGGTCAACACACGGGCTCGCATAGGTACCTCCTCGACTGCCGTCTCTGGTTAGCTCTCTCCTGCGAGTGGATAACTTCTGATTTAATTTTAATCACAATTGACTGCGTCGATAGCGACCATTTCTGATGCAGTTGTTCAAAAAATTACCGCATAGCCGACTTTTCTTTAATTAACAATCAGCTGATACCTTCCGCTGCGGTTAAAAATTCCTGTTTTCCCAGCATAAGCTCTTACCAAATGGTCAATTTAACCAGGCGAGTACGCCGTTTATAGTGAGCTGAAAAATAATATAACTTCATGATTATAAGGCAAAAACTTATGGATACTTCATTCATGGATTTCAGCTACTTCGTGATTATGTTTATGGTTGCGCTGGTGGCGGGTTTTATTAATGTGGTTTCAGGGGGCGGTGGATTTCTCTCTATTGGCGCATTGTTGATTTCTGGGTTGCCGCCAGCCAATGCGCTGGCGACCAATAAAATTCAGGCATTGGGCAGTTCACTCACCTCCGGAATTTACTTTTTACGTCGGGGGCATATCAACGTGCAGGAACACAAGTATGTGTTCTTATCTGCCTTTATCGGTTCCGCGCTGGGTACCACGCTGATTCAGTTCATTGAGCCGGACCTGCTTAAAAAGCTGTTGCCGGTGCTGATTATCACCGTGGCCATTTATTTTATTTTTGCCCCTAATCTCAGTGAACCGAAAAGAAAACAGCAGGTATCGCTATTTCTCTTTTCACTTATCGGCGGTGGGTGCATAGGCTTTTATGATGGGTTTCTCGGCGCAGGAGCAGGTTCATTTTATACACTCTGCTATATCCTGCTGTGGGGATACAGCATCGATAAAGCGCAAATCCATTCCAATTTTATTAACCTGGCGTCGAACATCGCCTCGATTCTGTTCTTCATTTTCGGCGGTAAAATGATCTGGTCGCTGGGACTGGTGATGTTCGTTGGGCAATCTCTCGGTGCGCGTCTCGGAGCCTCGGTGGTACTGACGCGCGGGAAGAAAGTCATCCGGCCGATGATTGTGATTGTCTCGATTTGCATCAGTGTCAAAATGCTGATGGATATGTATTAATGACGGTTTGATAAATATTCATACAATCACCTTGAGTTTACCAGCTGTCGCCAGTATTATGACGCGTCATTTTTCAGCCGACCTTTAACACGTTCCTTGCCTCCATGGGCCTCGGCTGACCCAGACAGGAGGCTGAATAATCCGTAAGGAGCAATTCGATGCGTCATTACGAAATCGTTTTTATGGTCCATCCTGACCAGAGCGAACAGGTTCCGGGTATGATCGAACGCTACACTGGTGCAATCACTGCAGCAGAAGGTACGATCCACCGTCTGGAAGACTGGGGCCGCCGTCAGCTGGCTTACCCGATCAACAAACTGCACAAAGCTCACTACGTTCTGCTGAACGTTGAAGCGCCGCAGGAAGTTATCGATGAGCTGGAAACAAACTTCCGCTTCAACGATGCCGTTATCCGTAGCATGGTAATGCGTACTAAGCACGCTGTTACCGAAGCATCTCCGATGGTTAAAGCGAAAGACGAGCGTCGTGAACGTCGCGATGATTTCGCAAACGAAACCGCAGATGATGCTGAAGCTGGGGATTCTGAAGAGTAATTTCTGATGACCAACCGTCTGGTGTTATCCGGCACAGTGTGCAGGACGCCGCTTCGCAAGGTCAGCCCATCAGGAATTCCTCATTGCCAGTTCGTGCTTGAGCATCGTTCTGTGCAGGAGGAAGCCGGTTTCCACCGGCAGGCGTGGTGCCAAATGCCCGTTATTATTAGCGGACACGAAAACCAGGCCATTACTCACAGTATAACGGTCGGTAGCGCAGTAACTGTTCAGGGGTTCATTTCTTGCCACAAGGCAAAGAACGGCCTGAGCAAAATTGTTCTGCATGCCGAGCAGATTGAATTGATAGATTCTGGAGACTAGCCATATGGCACGTTATTTCCGTCGTCGCAAGTTCTGCCGTTTCACCGCGGAAGGCGTTGTTGAGATTGATTACAAAGACATCGCAACGTTGAAAAACTACATTACCGAAAGCGGTAAAATTGTCCCGAGCCGTATCACCGGTACTCGTGCAAAATACCAGCGTCAGCTGGCTCGCTGCATCAAGCGTGCTCGCTACCTGTCCCTGCTGCCGTATACCGATCGTCATCAGTAATCGGCCGCTGTCTATTAACGACTTTAAGAGGATAAGGTAATGCAAGTTATTCTGCTTGATAAAGTAGCAAACCTGGGTAGCCTGGGTGATCAGGTTAACGTTAAAGCGGGCTACGCTCGTAACTTCCTGGTACCACAGGGTAAAGCTGTTCCTGCTACCAAGAAAAACGTTGAATTCTTCGAAGCACGTCGCGCTGAACTGGAAGCCAAACTGGCTGACGTTCTGTCTGCTGCTGAAGCTCGCGCTGAGAAAATCAATGCACTGGAAACCGTAACCATCGCGTCTAAAGCAGGCGACGAAGGTAAACTGTTCGGTTCCATCGGTACTCGCGACATCGCTGACGCTGTAACTGCAGCTGGCGTTGAAGTGGCTAAGAGCGAAGTTCGTCTGCCGAACGGCGTTCTGCGTACCACTGGCGAGCACGAAGTGAGCTTCCAGGTTCACAGCGAAGTGTTTGCTAAGCTGACTGTAAACGTAGTTGCAGAATAAGTTTTTATTCTAAAAACCGCGTAAAAGCGCCGGCCTTGTGCCGGCGTTTTGCTTTTCTGCCCCCCTGTTTTCGCTCTGGCTATTCTTTATCCTTTTCGCGATAATCATAAAAATAAAACACAATTTCAAAGTGGTGATGGCATGGACACAACGCACCAACCTCTGTTCGCGCGTAAAAACGTGGTCTATCTGAGCGCGGCATTTTGCTGCCTGCTATGGGGGAGCGCCTATCCGGCGATTAAAAGCGGATATGAAATATTCCAGATTGCCACCGACGATATTCCGTCAAAGATTGTTTTTGCCGGATACCGCTTCTTATTTGCAGGATTATTACTGTTGCTGCTGGCGATGGCGCAGCGCAAACCCATTGGTAGGTTAAGTCCACGCCAGTTTGGTCAGCTTACGCTGCTGGGACTGACACAAACATCACTGCAATACATCTTCTTTTATATTGGTCTGGCATTCACCACGGGCGTGAAAGGCTCAATCATGAACGCCACCGGAACGTTCTTTAGCGTGTTGCTGGCCCACTTTATCTATCAGAACGACAAGCTGAGCTACAACAAAGCGTTGGGCTGCATTCTGGGCTTCACTGGCGTGATGGTGGTGAATTTTAACAGCGGGCTGATGGATTTCAGCTTTACCTTGTTAGGAGACGGTTCGGTAGTGATGGCGGCCTTTATTCTCTCTGCCGCTACGCTATACGGAAAACGTATTTCGCAGACGGTTGACCCGACGGTAATGACGGGGTATCAGCTGGGGATGGGCGGTCTGGCTCTGGTTATCGGTGGCTACGCTTTTGGTGGGACGCTCACCGTACACGGCTCTGCGTCAGTGGCAATCCTGGGCTACCTGACGCTGCTCTCCTCGGTGGCCTTCGCACTGTGGAGTATTCTGCTCAAATACAACCGCGTGGGAATGATCGCGCCGTTTAACTTCCTGATCCCGGTCTCTGGCGCGGTGCTGTCGTCGATTTTTCTTGGCGAGAACATTCTCGAATGGAAATACGCAGTGGCGCTGGTGCTGGTATGTTCGGGGATTTGGTGGGTGAATAAGGTGAAGCGGTAACACTTCACCTTGAAGTCTGATGGCACGGCCGACTCTCTTGTAGGCCGGGTAAGGCGAAGCCGCCACCCGGCAATCAGCACGATTAACGCGCGCGAATAAAGCTACCGTTAGGCTGGCGGGTAAACAACACCTGCTGACCGTTGCTGGTATCGATGGTTAACCCCGTGACCACGCCATTGGCATTCTGCCTGATTTGTATCATCTGACCGTCTTTCAGGTTGCTCAGCGGTTTTCCTGCGCCTTCAACCTGCGCCATGGCATACACATCGGTCGGCGGAAGGCTATGGTCACGGAATACCTGGGCCAGCGTTTTTCCGGAGTCTACACGATAGGTACGCCACTGCTGGTCAATCCCGCTATCTGGCTGGAAAGGCTGCGTCTGGGGTTGGGACTGTTGGGCTTGCGGCTGCGCGTCGGGATCGCCTTCCTGGATGGGTTCCGGTGCGACCGGCGCCATCTGACCCGGATCGTTTTGCGGAGCGACCAGTTGCGCCTGAAGCTGGGCTTCAGTAGGTGGCTGCGACTGTGACTGGAAATCCAACTGGGCATCACGCGTGACCGCAGGAGTATCGCTGGTATCGTTGGAAGGGAGCAGGAAACCGATCACCAGTATGATGGCGGCAGCAATAATGCCGCGGCGATGCATAGGCGGTAGCGGGTCCATAATGCGAAAATTGTCCGGTGCATGCCAGATTTTCGCCAGGGTTGGTTTTAATTCAAAGCGCCCGGGCATGGCTTTCCTCCTGCTCCGCGTCTCGTTCCTGAATCATAGAGTATAGATGCCTGATTCTATGATATTTGCCTTCGTGCCCGCTTTCGTGACGTCAACGCGGGATATTCCTATTGTTTATGTTTCCTCGCGATTTGTCATCTGTTCCCGAGACAAAGTTTTACCGGATGCGGCATGGCTGCTATGCTGCCCGCTACTTTACATCCGATGAAAGGAAATATGATGGCCACCCCGACTTTTGACACTATCGAAGCGCAAGCAAGCTACGGCATTGGTTTGCAGGTAGGACAGCAGCTGAGCGAATCCGGTCTGGAAGGGCTGTTGCCTGAAGCACTGGTAGCGGGTATCGCTGACGCGCTGGAAGGCAAACATCCAGCCGTACCGGTTGACGTTGTGCACCGTGCGCTGCGTGAAATCCACGAGCGTGCTGATGCAGTGCGTCGCGAGCGTTTCCAGGCTATGGCCGCTGATGGCGTCAAATATCTGGAAGAAAACCGCGAGAAAGATGGCGTAAACAGCACTGAATCCGGTCTGCAGTTCCGCGTTCTGACGCAGGGCGAAGGGGCTATCCCGGCACGTACCGACCGTGTACGCGTGCACTACACCGGTAAACTGATCGACGGTACCGTGTTCGACAGCTCCGTTGCCCGTGGTGAACCGGCTGAATTCCCGGTTAACGGCGTTATCCCTGGCTGGATTGAAGCGCTGACCCTGATGCCAGTGGGTTCCAAATGGGAACTGACCATTCCTCAGGAGCTGGCTTACGGTGAGCGTGGCGCGGGTGCGTCCATTCCTCCGTTCAGCACCCTGGTATTCGACGTTGAGCTGCTCGAAATCCTGTAAGCAGTGACTTCTGTTCCCCTCAGCCTTGGGGGGAACAGAAAAATAGCGTGAAAAGCTATAGTTATACCAATGTCGATATTTTATCTTGCAAATGTCGTACTTGCGCGTATTTTTGTGAGCTGATTCGCGCTATCAGAGTGATATGACACTCACTTTAAACATAAAATTAACATTATATCTAAATCTTAGTATTCATCCCGCCAATTCTTACCTAATATCGATGAGTCCTGATAACAGGATCGTCGTATCATAGACACACCAAAGGCCGTAGAGCCTGAACAACACAGACAGGTACAGGAAGAAAAAACATGGTAGATCAGGTAAAAGTCGAAGCCGTTGAAGAGGCTTCGTCTGAACAGTCGCTGCGGCGCAATCTCACAAACCGTCATATTCAACTTATTGCCATTGGTGGCGCTATCGGTACCGGCCTGTTTATGGGCTCCGGGAAAACCATCAGCCTCGCCGGGCCGTCGATCATCTTTGTTTATATGATCATCGGTTTTATGCTGTTTTTCGTGATGCGTGCAATGGGGGAATTGCTGCTCTCGAATCTCGAATACAAATCTTTTAGTGATTTTGCCTCCGACCTGCTCGGGCCATGGGCTGGGTATTTTACCGGCTGGACCTATTGGTTTTGCTGGGTCGTGACCGGGATGGCGGACGTCGTTGCCATTACCGCGTATGCGCAATTCTGGTTCCCTGGGCTATCCGACTGGGTGGCATCACTGGCGGTAATCATTCTGCTGCTGGTCCTCAACCTCGCCACGGTGAAAATGTTTGGTGAGATGGAATTCTGGTTTGCGATGATCAAAATTGTCGCCATCGTCGGCCTGATCGTGGTTGGTCTGGTGATGGTGCTGACGCACTTCCAGTCACCTACTGGCGTTCAGGCATCGTTCACCCACCTGTGGAATGACGGTGGCTGGTTCCCGAAAGGCCTGAGCGGCTTCTTTGCGGGCTTCCAGATTGCGGTGTTCGCGTTCGTGGGTATTGAACTGGTTGGGACGACGGCGGCGGAAACCAAAGATCCGGAGAAATCCCTGCCGCGCGCGATTAACTCGATTCCAATCCGTATCATCATGTTCTACGTGTTCGCGCTGATTGTGATTATGTCCGTCACCCCGTGGGGCTCGGTGGTTCCAACCAAGAGCCCGTTTGTCGAACTGTTTGTGCTGGTCGGCTTGCCGGCGGCGGCGAGTCTGATTAACTTTGTGGTTCTGACGTCTGCGGCGTCTTCTGCAAACAGCGGTGTGTTCTCGACTAGCCGTATGTTATTCGGTCTGGCGCAGGAAGGCGTGGCACCGAAAGCGTTCGCCAAGCTGTCTAAACGTGCTGTTCCGGCGAAAGGCTTAACCTTCTCCTGTATCTGCCTGCTGGGCGGCGTGGTGATGCTGTACGTTAACCCAAGCGTGATCGGTGCGTTCACCATGATCACCACCGTATCGGCGATTCTGTTCATGTTTGTCTGGACCATCATTCTTTGCTCGTACCTGGTGTACCGCAAACAGCGTCCGCACCTGCATGAGAAGTCGATCTATAAAATGCCGTTAGGCAAGGTGATGTGCTGGGTGTGCATGGCGTTCTTTGTGTTCGTACTGGTACTGCTGACGCTGGAAGAGGATACCCGTCAGGCGCTGATCGTCACGCCGCTGTGGTTCATTGCGCTGGGGCTGGGCTGGTTGTTTATCGGTAAGAAACGTATGGCAGGTGTCCGCTAATAAAAAAAGAGCCGCGACGCGGCTCTAATACTTCATAAATCAGGGCGCTCTCAGGCGCCCTTTTTATTCACCAGCGAGGGCACGCGGGAACAACACATTGTTTTCCAGACTGATGTGTTCCATCAGGTCGTCGATCAGTTCGTTAATGCCGTTATACATGGCTTTCCAGGTGGTGCAGGCTTCCGGCGGTGGCGTCACGTTTTGGGTGATGTGCTTGATCACTTCGACCAGCTCACCAGCGTCGTCATGCTCGCTTTCCATCACGCTGATTGGCCCCATCGCCTGGCTACCCATTCCCTGTTTGATCATCGGGAACAGGATCTGCTCTTCTTTCATCATGTGGCTGGACAGTTCGTCATGCAGCATGGTCAGGTTTTTCGCCAGACCGCGCGGTACGTTTGGCTTGTCTGCGTGCACGCGTTCAACTTTGGTGGCCTGCAGGATCAGTTCCGGCAGCTGTTCGCGGTGGCGGTCATGATAACGAACGACGATATGGTCGATAATTTCTGCCAGTGCCACGCTGCGCCAGTCTTTTTCCAGCGGTTGCTCAGCCAGTTTTGCCAGTTCGGCTTCGATAGCCTCGACATCCAGCTCTTTACGTGCGGCAGCGCGTGCCAGCGTTTGCTTACCGCCGCAGCAGTAATCCATATCGTACTTACGAAACAGTGCCGAAGCGCGAGGAATAGAGAGCGCCAGTTCACCTAAAGGTTGATCGCGATAAGACATAGCCGTTACCTCATTCTCAATAATATAAGATGTATTTTAAATGCAACTTATAGTGAAGGATATACCCCTTTCGGGGTGGTGGGATTTGTGATGGTTGTCACGAAAATTTCTTATGCCGTTAACCTGCTGAATCTTATTGAAAAGGCGCAAAGCGGCGAAAAAAGCCGCGTCAGAAGATTAAATAAGCGGACGTGGCTGCCGATAGTTAGACCTCAGACAATACCTGCATAATAAAAAGGCAACAGATGTTCAAACGAATCAAAGTGATAACCTTACTTATCACCGTGTTACTTTCCCTGGGCGCGATGCAGCTCATTTCAGCAGGCGTCTTTATTGGCGCACTCAACAACGATAAGCAAAATTTTAACGTGTCTCAGCTTTCCAGCCAGAATGTGGCCGAATTTACCGATGCGTGGATTAGCCTGAACCAGGCGCGCGTCACGCTCAACCGGGGCATGTTGCGTCTGCAGGGCACGATGGCCAGCGAAGTTAACGGCGGGCAGCTAACAGAGCTGGTAAGTACGGCAAATCGCCTGCTGGCAGAAGCAAAAGAGCATTACGATAAATACTATGCGCTGCCGGAAACGCCGGGTCTGGATGAACATCTGGCCGACCGGCTGGAAGAACAGTACGGCATTTATTCGACCACACTGGCCAAAATGAACGTGCTGTTGGCGGAAGGCAAACTGGAAGATATGTTCAAACAGAATGCCGAACAAAAGCAGACGGCAATGCAGGGTGTTTATCAGGAATGGCGTGCGGCGCAATCCGCGCTGGCAAATTCGGGCGTGCAGGATAACGAAAATGACTACCAGAAGATCATCTGGCTGCTGTCTGCCGTCATGCTAATTGTGGTCACGGTGATTGTCGTTAGCTGGATAGCCATGCAGCGCGTGCTGTTGAAGCCACTGCGCGAGGTAATGGAACATATTCGCCATATCGCTGCAGGTGACCTGACCCACAGCATTAGCGCTGACGGCAGCAATGAAATGGCGCTGCTGGCACGTAACGTCCGCGACATGCAACAGTCGCTGGCGAACACGGTTAGCGTGGTGCGCGACGGGGCCGATACCATTTACACCGGGGCGGGTGAAATCGCGGCGGGCAGTAACGATCTCTCCTCGCGTACCGAACAGCAGGCCGCATCGCTGGAGGAAACCGCTGCCAGCATGGAACAGCTTACCGCCACTGTGAAGCAGAATGCGGATAATGCACGACAGGCGACTAGCCTGGCAAAAAATGCCTCGCAGACGGCGCAAAAAGGCGGCACGGTGGTTGATGGCGTGGTGCGTACCATGGATGAAATCGCCACCAGTTCCAGCAAAATTGCGCAAATTACCACTGTTATTGACGGTATTGCCTTCCAGACCAATATTCTGGCGCTAAACGCGGCGGTAGAAGCGGCGCGGGCTGGTGAGCAGGGGCGCGGATTTGCGGTAGTAGCAGGAGAAGTGCGAACCCTGGCGCAGCGCAGCGCGCAGGCAGCGAAAGAGATTAAGGCCCTGATTGATGATTCCGGTCATCGGGTCAATGCTGGTACTGCACTGGTGCATGAAGCGGGTAAAACAATGGCGGAGATCGTCAGCGCCGTCACCCGCGTGACCGATATCATGGGTGAGATTGCTTCGGCCTCTGATGAACAGAGCCGGGGAATCGATCAGGTTGGTCAGGCCGTTGCTGAGATGGATCGCGTGACGCAGCAAAACGCCTCGCTGGTGGAAGAATCTGCGTCAGCGGCGGCTGCACTTGAAGAGCAGGCGGCACGCCTGAATCAGACCGTTGCAGTGTTTAAAGTGTCGCGCCGGATGGTGGCGTAAACGCCTTATCCGGCCTATTATCGCGTAGGCCGGATAAGCGCAGCGCCATTCGGCACATTATGATTGTGGAATCACGACGACGCTCGGTTTCTCCGGCTTGGCTTTGACGGCCACCACCACACCGATAACCAATAACGCGATGCCGCTAATCGTCAGCACCGGCGGCATTTCATGGCGCAAGATAAAGGTATACAGCAGTCCCGCCAGCGTCTCGAACACAATCAGCGGCCCGAGGATCACCGTCGGCAGCTTTTGGCTGGCGATGTTCCAGCACAATGCCCCCACCCACGAACACAGCACCGCAATGGCGACCATCAGGCTGATAAATACGCCCGGACGCGGGCCGAAGGGCAGGGAGAAGTCCGGCGTTTGCCCGTTCAGCCACAGGCAGGCCGCAATGTAACCGAGCAGAGAAACGGGCAGCGTCACCAGCGCCTGGGCGGTGGCCCACATCATCGGATGCTTATCAGGGTTTTCACGCAGCCAACGGGCATTTCGCAGCGCATACCACGCCCAGCACACCACGGAAACCAGTGCCAAGGCGATACCCGACCCGTAGCGCCAGCCGCTAAAATCAGGTAGCCCCTGATTCAACTCAGAAATATTCACGCACAGCAGGCCAATGCCGATCAGCACCAGCGCCGGGGCCAAACGCCACCAGGATAATTTACCGTCACGCTGACTATAGAGCAGGTTGGCGAAGACCGGGATCACTACCGGTAACGTGCCGATGATCATCGTCGAGACCGGCGCGCCGGTGCGCTGAATGGCGCTGGCCAGACAAACATAATAAATCAGATTGCCCATCATCGTCAGTGCCAGCGCGGTTCTCCAGTCTTTGCACGACAGCTGACGCAGACGTCCGCGACCCAGCCAGGCCAGTGGCAGGGCAATCAGCCCTAGCGCCAGGTAGCGTCCCATCGACTGCAATACCGCCGGGTATTCCGGCACGATCAACGGCCCGACAAAAATCAGCCCCCACATCAACCCCGCCAGCAGGGCGTACAACACACCGCTAATCATTTTGACATCCACATCATTGAACATTACGCCGAGTGTAGGCAGGGAAAACGCCGCTGTATTGTATGAGATTGCGCATTAGCGCGAATAAACCTGCTTCTGATAACGCACAGGCGTAATACCGTAGCGATGGGTAAACGCGCGGGTGAGGTGCGACTGGTCGGTCAGGCCGGTTGCCGCAGCAACGTCGGCGGCGGGCATACCGCGCGTGAGAAAATCTTTGGCGCGCCACAGGCGAACAGCCATGAGCATCTGATGCGGCGTGACGTGAAAGTGCAGTTTGAACTGGCGCTGAAAATGCCAGGGGCTAAGCGCAGCCACGCAGGCCAGTTCGTCGAGCGTAACCGGGTGCATGTAGTTATCATGCAGATACTCGCGCACGCGATCAAAGCGATGTGCGCCTTCCCGCGACACCGGCGCATGACGAGCCAGTGGCTGGAAGGTGTCGATCAGATCGAGCAGCAATCCTTTTTGTGCCAGCGGATCCTCGGTGTTCCACATCCCGTGGATCAGCGAACAGATCTGGCGTGAACGGTGGGGATCGTGGCGCGTCACATCATGGAACCACCAGTGGCGGATCCCGGTGACCTCCTGCAGAAGAGAGGGGTCGAGATAAATCATTCGGTAGCGCCAGCCGTCGGCGGTTTCAGCCTCGCCGGTGTGCAGCTCATCGGGATTCATGGTCACGACGGAATGGGCCGGTGCCACATACTGGGTGCCACGATAGCGAAAACGCTCGGCGCCGGCTTCGATCGCGCCAATGCCAAACGCTTCGTGGGTATGAGGCTCAAACGCGTAACGTGAGATATGCGCATGATACAGCTCAACGCCCGGCACCTGTGCCAGATGGCGAAAACGGGCGCTGTCTTTCTCATCAATGAACTGCTCAGGTACACCCTGCACGTTATCTCTCCCCACGCATCGTCTTATCATTATCAGAGAGGATGCGCAGGGATGCCACCGTAATTAACCAAATTTTAACAGTTATACGATGCCGCTGACGCTCTCCGCCAGCGATGTGGTCGGGCGTTTAATCAGTGTGCTCAGCGTATGGCTGTCGTCAAACAGTCCGCCTTTTGAGGCACCAATATCCGAGTCGGCCAACATCTCTGCCAGTCCGGCAGGCAGGCCAAACCCTTTCAGCGCGGCAGCAAAATCGGCCTCGCTGAGGTTCTGATACACCACTTTTTTGCCGCTCTGTTGAGCCAGTTCAGCGGCCAACTGGCTCAGCGTCCAGCCTTCATCGCCCGCCAGCTCGTAGATTTTCCCGGCATGGCCTTCTTCACTGATAACACGCGCGGCGGCAGCGGCGTAGTCCGCGCGGGTGGCGGCGGCGATTTTGCCGTCCCCGGCGGCACCAATAAACACGCCGTGCTCGAGGGCGGCGGGGGCGCTGGCGAGATAGTTTTCGCTGTACCAACCGTTACGCAGTAGCGCGTAATCAAGGCCGGATTCTGCCAGCATCTTCTCGGTTGCCACGTGTTCATCTGCCAGCCCCAGCGGGGAGGTGTCGGCATGCAGCAGGCTGGTGTAGGCGATGAATTTCACTCGTGCAGATTTCGCCGCATTGATCACGTTGCGGTGCTGTAGGGTACGCTGTCCGACTTCGCTTGAGGAGATCAGCAGCAGTTTGTCGATGCCTTGCAACGCGGTGGTAAAGGCGGCTTCGTCGGTATAATCCGCCTGGCGGACGGTAATACCCTGCTCGCTGAGGGCAGCGGCTTTAGCAGGGTTACGCACAATCGCCACAATCTGGCTGGCGGGAACGGTTTTCAGCAGGTTTTCAATAACGTGTTGGCCCAGTTGGCCAGTGGCGCCGGTAATCGCAATCATGAGGAACTCCAGGTTTTGTCTTGTGTTGACTCACGCTAACACCTAAACTTACTTTTAGTAAGTACGCACAAAAAGGTAAGTATAAAAATGACAGCTTCGACGCTTTCTCAGCAACTGCGCGACGGCAACTTATTTGCTGAACAGTGTCCTTCCCGCGAGGTGTTAAAACACGTCACCAGCCGTTGGGGGGTATTGATTCTGGTGGCGCTGCGCGATGGCACGCACCGTTTTAGCGATCTGCGCCGTAAGATGGGCGGCGTCAGTGAAAAGATGCTGGCGCAATCCTTACAGGCGCTGGAGCAGGACGGGTTTATCAACCGGGTGTCGTATCCGGTGGTACCGCCACATGTGGAATACAGTCTGACGCCATTGGGTGAGCAGGTGAGTGATAAAGTCGCCGCACTGGCGGACTGGATAGAAATGAATTTACCGCAGGTTTTGGCGCAGCGGATCCCGGCGTGAACGATGTGCCGGATGGCGCTGCGCTTATCCGGCCTACAAGTCGGCTTCATGCGTAGGCCGGATAAGACGCTATTGCGTCGCATCCGGCACTAAAATTACTTACTCAAATCCAGCTGATAAATCGCAAAACCGATATCGTCGGTGGCGACTTTCTGCAGCGGATACTGTCCTTTTTCTTTGATAAACGCGGCGGCTTTATCGGACGGCGAGGTTTCAAAACGAATATCCAGCTTCGTCTCACTGTGGATCGGCGCCAGACGCCAGTTGTTATCCGCCGCCGGGTGAATTTCACCGGCACGTTTCGTCTCGGCCCCTATCCACGCGGCCAGCACCGAGCGGTTTTCATCCGGTGAGGCAAAGGCGATATGGCTGTCGCCGGTACCGGCAAACTTACCGCCGTAGGCGCGATAGTTATTGGTTGCCACCAGGAAGGTAGCGTTCGGGTCGACAGGTTTTCCGTTAAAGGTCAGATGTTTAATACGCTCCGCCTGCGGGTTGACTGTCTGGCATTCGCCGTCGTAACGGGCGGGTTGTGACACATCAATCTGATAGTCCACACCGTCAATCACGTCGAAGTTATAGGTACGGAAGCCGTCCCAGTTGATCAGCGATTGCGGTTTGCTGCTGTGAATATCAATCTGATTAAACTGCCCGGCGGAGCATTCCAGCCATTCTTTTACCTCTTTACCGCTGGCTTTTACCACCACCAGAGTGTTGGGATAGAGGTACAGGTCAGCGGCGTTACGGAAGGTGAGCTGGCCTTTTTCCACTTCAACAAAGCTGGCCGGATCGTTCTTACGTCCGCCCACTTTAAACGGCGCGGCGGCGGAAAGCACCGGCAGCTTCGCCAGATCCGGATCGCCCTGAATAAAGCGTTCAACGTAGGCTTTTTGCGCGTTGTTCACCACCTGCACGGTTGGATCGTCTTGCACCAGCGCCAAATAGCTGTACATGTTATCGGCCGATTTACCGATTGGCTTGCTGACGAATTCGCGTGTGGCGTCGTGGTCGGCCTTCAGGATTTCAACGATTTTTTTGTCTTCCGCGGCCAGTGATTTTTTCGCCGCTGCGTCATAAATCGGGCGAGCTTCAGCTTTCGCCTGAGTGACCTGCCATTTCCCGCTGTCGTTATTCAGTACCAGATCCACCACGCCCAGATGATCGCCCCACATGCCAGGCATCACTGCGGGAATACCGTTCAGGGTACCTTGGGTGATATCCGCGCCTTTGATGTTGGCAAAGTCTTTCCCCGGGAACACGGCGTGAGCATGACCAAACATGATGGCATCAACGCCCGGTACTTCGCTGAGGTAATAAACCGAGTTCTCCGCCATCGCCTGATACGGGTCGGCAGAAAGGCCCGAGTGAGCCACGACGACGACCACATCCGCGCCTTTCGCCCGCATTTCCGGTACGTATTGACGTGCGGTTTCGGTGATGTCATTCACTGTCACTTTGCCGCTGAGATTGGCTTTATCCCAGGTCATGATTTGCGGTGGCACAAAACCTATGTAGCCAATTTTCAGCGTCTGCTTGTGACCCTCTTTGTCGACCACCTCGGTGTCTTTAATCAAATAGGGGGTAAAAAGCGGTTTTTTGGTTTTAACGTCGATGATATTGGCGTTAACGTAAGGGAACTTCGCGCCTGCGAGCGCCTTATGCAGATACTCCAGACCGTAGTTAAACTCATGATTGCCAAGGTTGCCGACCGCGTAATCCAGCGTATTCAGCGCCTTATAAACCGGGTGCGTTTCACCAGCTTTCAGCCCTTTCGCCGCCATGTAATCCCCGAGCGGGCTGCCCTGAATCAGATCGCCGTTATCGACCAGTACGCTGTTTTTGACTTCATTTCTGGCGGCATTGATCAGACTTGCCGTACGTACCAGACCGAATTTTTCCGTTGGTGTATCTTTGTAATAATCGAAATCCATCATGTTGCTATGCAAATCAGTGGTTTCCATTATGCGCAGATCGACGGTTGAGGCATTCACGCTGGCAGCTATCAGCGTGGCCAGAAGCGTTGCACTAAACTTAATCATCAGGGGCATCCTTTTTAGAACCAGGCCACAAAAGAAAATGTATATAAAGATTATTGCTTACAGAAGTGTGAATCATGCCATGAATAGAGCGTTTAAAACCGCAGACGCTATCACAGTTGGCGGATTGTCTGACGATCGGGTATAAGTAAAACAACGAGTTAACACCGCTGCCATAAATGAGGTGGAGAATGTTAGAACATGTATGCCAGCTTGCACGGAACGCGGGCGATGCCATTATGCAGGTCTACGATGGAATCAAACCGATAGAAATCACCAGCAAGCAGGATGATTCTCCGGTCACGGCGGCGGATATTGCCGCGCACACGGTGATCCTTGAAGGATTACAGGCGCTGACCCCAGATATTCCGGTGTTGTCAGAAGAGGACCCACCGGGCTGGGATATCCGCCAGCACTGGCAGCGCTACTGGTTGGTTGATCCGCTGGACGGCACCAAGGAGTTCATCAAACGTAACGGTGAATTTACCGTTAATATCGCGCTGATCGAGAAAGGCAAACCGGTGCTGGGCGTGGTATATGCCCCGGTAATGAAGGTGATGTACAGCGCGGCCGAAGGAAAAGCCTGGAAAGAAGAGTGCGGCGTGCGCAAACAAATCCAGGTGCGCGATGCGCGTCCACCGCTGGTGGTGATAAGTCGGTCGCACGCTGATAATGAGCTAAAAGAGTATCTGCAGCAGCTCGGTGAGCACCAGACCACGTCGATTGGATCATCACTGAAGTTCTGTCTGGTGGCAGAAGGGCAGGCGCAGCTGTACCCGCGTTTTGGGCCGACCAACGTCTGGGACACTGCGGCAGGACACGCTGTTGCTGCTGCCGCCGGAGCGCATGTTCACGATTGGCAGGGTAAACCGCTGGATTATACCCCGCGTGAATCATTCCTTAACCCCGGCTTCAGGGTTTCTATTTACTGAGTAATTTGTGCAGCAGGGCAATCACCTGCTGCACCTCTTCCTGCGTTAATGCCCCGTCTTTGGCCCATTGAACGCGACCGTCTTTGTCGAGGACCGCGATGGCTGAGCTCTCTTCGTCCAGTTGCCAGGTTTTACGCGCGATGCCGTTGCTGTCGACGATAAACTGTGACCATGGGTAGAGCTTCTTATTGCTCTCAAGGCTGCTGCGCACAAACATGCCGGAGCCAGGAATGGCATCATCCGTGTTAACGATGGTAGTGGTCTGGTAGTTGTCGTGCGGCAAATTTGCCGCTTTGATGGCTTCAATCAATGTCGCGTTTTTCTCTTTTGCCGAGGTGCGCCCGGCGATGTGTTGCACAATGCGAACTTTCCCCGGCAACTGCGCGCTATTCCAGTTTTTGTAGCTAAACTTATCGTTATCAAGAATCAGTTCGCCGCGATCGGCGATCCCGACTGGCGGCACGCGCTGGTTGGTTTCAAATTTATGTGCAGAGGCCATCATCGGCAGCAACAGACACGACAGCGCCAGCAATTTTTGTAAGGTCATGGTGTTTCCTTCTTTCTTTATTTTGCAGGTGATCGGACCACTTGAGAGTGGAATTTAATCATATGTGCGAATGATGCTTTTTCCCGCAAGCGCGATGCCAGTTTGCGGACGGGCGCACAAATCCTGCAAAAAATGAAGGCTTATACTGAGGACAGTGAAGCGATAAAAAGATAATTCTGAATAATTGTAACCTGAAGGTAAATAAACTTATACACGCTGGAAACAACGTAGAGATAGTCTATAGTCATATGGCATTAAAATTTGCGCCTGAGGATTGTCGGACCGATTGTGGTACCGCAAAGGCGTAATGCTCAGCAGGAGACAACAATGAAAATTTTCCAACGGTACAACCCGCTGCAGGTGGCGAAGTACGTGAAGATCCTGTTTCGTGGACGGTTATATATCAAGGATGTAGGCGCTTTTGAATTTGATAAGGGTAAGATTCTTATCCCAAAAGTGAAGGACAAACTGCATTTTTCTGTTATGTCAGAAGTTAACCGTCAGGTCTTGCGTCTGCAAACTGAGATGGCTTGATCAAAGTGCTATGCGGTAGTTTAAGTAGTCTATAAAAAACGGCTCCTGTAACAGGAGCCGTTGATGTTTTCAGGCTGGCAAACTTATGCCGCGCTGTCTTCTTTCGCATCCGGCAGTTTTGGTGTCAGCACGGTGGGCTTGCTGTCCAGACGCGTCACCAGCAGCTGATCGATCTTGTAGTTATCGATGTCCACGACTTCAAATTTATAGCCTGAGTACTTCACCGAGTCGGTACGTTTCGGGATTTTTCGCAGCATAAACATCATAAAACCACCGATGGTTTCATAATTACCGGATTGCGGAAATTCGTCGATATCCAGTACGCGCATCACGTCATCAATGGGCGTACCGCCGTCGATAAGCCAGGAGTTCTCGTCACGCGCCACAATCTGTTCTTCCAGACCCTGACCGACTAAGTCACCCATCAGCGTGGTCATCACGTCGTTAAGCGTGATAATGCCCACCACCAGCGCGTATTCGTTCATGATAACGGCGAAGTCTTCACCTGCAGTTTTGAAGCTTTCCAGCGCCTCAGACAGCGTCAGCGTATCCGGGACAATCAGCGTATTGCGGATCTGCACGCCGCTGTTCAGCGCCATGCTTTGGTTGGCCAGTACGCGGTTCAGCAGATCTTTGGAGTCTACATAGCCGATGATGTGATCGATATCTTCATTACATACCAAAAACTTAGAATGTGGATGCTCCGCTACTTTGTTCTTCAGGCTCTGCTCATCTTCGTGCAGATCGAACCAGATGACGTTCTCACGTGATGTCATGGAAGACGGCACGGTACGGGATTCCAGTTCGAACACGTTTTCGATCAGCTCATGTTCCTGCTTACGCAAGACACCTGCCAATGCGCCTGCTTCAAATACGGCATAGATATCATCGGAGGTGATGTCATCTTTGCGCACCATTGGGATCTTGAACAGCCGGAAAATACTGTTCGCCAGCCCATTGAAGAACCACACCAGCGGACGGAACACCATCAAACAGAAGCGCATCGGGTTGATGATGCGCAAAGCCACAGTTTCTGGCGCAATCATACCGATGCGTTTCGGGGTTAAATCCGCGAACAGGATGAACAGGCCAGTCACCAGCGAGAACGACAAAATAAAGCTCAGTTGTTCGGACAGCTCTGGGGCAAAGTACTTAGAGAAAAGACCGTAAAAGACCGGAGAAAACGCCGCATCACCCACGATACCGCCAAGAATGGCGACGGCGTTAAGGCCAATTTGCACAACCGTGAAGAACATGCCGGGGTTTTCCTGCATCTTCATAACGCGTTGCGCATTAATGTTGCCTTCATCGGCAAGCAGCTTAAGTTTAATTTTGCGTGATGCGGCAAGCGAGATCTCGGATATCGAGAAAAACGCACTCACGGCGATCAGGCAGAGAATGACTAAAATACTGTTTAACATATCTTATCCAGCCGTTCAGGCCAGATCCTCGGAAGGGGAATGGATAAATTCGTATGAATCTATATTGAATTCAAACTAAAGACCGGCTCGTGGAAGTGAGCCGGTAAATTCAGAAGCTAGTATAGCGTAAGGCACTGTAAAGTCGCCAGAGGCGGATTATTGCGGCTTATCCAACGGCGTTAATTCGGCGTACGGTCTGCATCTCTTGTTCGCAATAGGGCGAACCGTCTGGCTTGAGGACATCATGAAACCATAGCTGTGCGGTCTTGGCGTTGAGGGGGATATCCGGCCACGGTAGCCAGGTTTGCGTTTTACCCTGCACCAGCCCCCAGTGATAGCTGGAAACGCGCTGCGCGTTAAACAGCGGCAACTGTTCTTCTATTCGGCTACCAACGTGGCGGGCCAGCCACTCGGTACAGAAAACCGGTCTGCCAAACTCAGCAAGCTGTGACAAAAGAGACAGTTGGCCTGGGGTATCAACATACGCATGGTAGCTAATTACATCTGAAAGTCGCAGAGCGGCAACATCTATTGGATGGGTAAATGCATTCCCGCACGCTTCGCGATCGTCAATATGCCAGGCGGCGACGGTTAATGGCTGGGACGGCGACTCCTGTCGTGCCCAGCTAAACAGGCGGGTTAGCAGGGTCAAGGCGTAAATTTCCAGCCGGTCGTCGAAGCGAGCAAATTCACGCGTACTACAGAAGATTCCACCATTGCCGGGTTCATTATAGAGATCCCAGACGCAGATGCGCGAATCATAACGAAAGTAACGGATGATATCGCGGACGTAGGCTTCAATGTGCGGCCAGCAGGTTCTGTCCATTACGCTGGCCCGTCCCGGGCTGCCAGCGGCCTGGCTATTATGCACGCCGGGAACCGGAGCTTTTTGCTGGCCGATAAACGGCTCATCGCCAGAAAAGGCGCAGTCGTCGAGCAGCGTCAACATCACCTTGATGCCGTGGGTATGTGCGATGCCCAGAAATGTGTCGATGCGGCTAATCAGGCCATCGCGGTCATGCTGCCAGACGGTAAACGGTAAATTCGTCCGCAACTGGTTATAGCCGTACTGGCTGGCCCAGCGAAGTTCCTGCTCGATGGTGCGAATATCGAAACTGTCGGCTTGCCACATGTCGAGCCAGTTGACCGCGGTGCGTGGCAAATAGTTGAAACCGCAGCCCCAGGGTTGCTGTTGATACCAACGTTGCGCCTGCGTTTTACTCCAGGGTTTATACATGATGCGCTCCTTATTCTGCATCTGAGAGGCTGACGCGTCCCGTGGCCCGCTGCGTTGCACGGCCACCCCAGACTTCATCGTATTCGTAGCCAGTGAGCTGTTTTATCACCACTCGGGTTTCCTCATCGCAGTCGCGATAGTTACCTCCCAGCTTGCGGCGGGCTATCTCTTTGAGCAGCAATTTATGTGTCTCACGCGTGAGTTTGAATTTGTAGGTGGTGTAGAAGCTGACAGCCAGTAGCGCGGCGGTAGCAAAGATCATCAAGCCGATAATAGCGTGCAGCGCCATTGCAGGCTGTGCTCCACTGCCTTTCACAAAGCCTGACTCCTCCAGCACCATGCCGATCAGCAGGATGGCGATCGCTACGGTGCTCTTGCGGGTGAGTACCATCACGCCGGCAAAAATGCCTTCGCGGCGCTGTTGGGTCACCATCTCGTCTATGTCGGGTATAAAGCTGTAAATATTCCACGGAATATAATAGAGCCCCGAGCGTGCCATGCCGAGCAGAATAAAGACGGCGGAGAACAACACGTTGGAGACCTGAGTTTGGGTATAATAGATAATAAATAAGAAGGCCAGTACGCAGAATATACAGGCATACGCGAAGCGCAGTGCCGCTGAAGGCGTAATATTAAGTTTGTTTAGTAATAACATAAATCCATAAGTGCCAAAGACTGAAGCAAAGGCGGCAATGCTTAACCAGCCGGAAACAGAAGCTGCGTCCTGATTCAAACAATAGATGACATAAAAGGTAAATACTGAACCAAATACATCCATGGCGGTGAAAGAGAAAATATAAATAATAATATGCAAACGAAAGGCGCGAATTCTGAACGAGGAAAAGAGATCGAGTATCAGGTACTTCAGATGATTGAACAATCCGCTACTGCGCTGGAGGTTCGTTTTAAAAGTCTCCTCCTGCACATCTTTGGCCTCCCATGTGCAGCGCCAGGTAATAAATACAGCGATGCAGAAAATCACAGAAAATAGCAGTCCGGTCAGGGTGTAGGTAAACGGATTATCTTTACCGGTAAACTGCATCAGGATGCCGGGTACCGAGACGGCCAGAAAGCCGCCTAACTGCGAGCAGATCATGCGTACGCCGGAAAGGCGGCTGCGCTCTTCGTAGCGGTTAGTCATCTCTGCTGCCAGGGTTTCCCACGGCACCAGCACCATGGCCGACAGTAGCTCAATCGACAAATAGGTTCCCAGGTAATACCAGTAACCCATATCGGTCAGCCACAGCAGGGCATAGAGAAACATTAACGGCGAACTGAGTAATAAAAAGAAGCGACGGCGGCCAAATTTCCGCCCAAGCCAGGTGTTGCCAAAATTATCGGTAATATATCCCATAATTGGGCTGAGTAGCGCATCAATCACGCGGGCAATAGCAAAAATAGAACCTGCTTCCAGGACACTTAAGCCGCAATAGGTGGTATAAAAAAATAAAAGCCAGGTGCCGATAATGGCGAAAGCCCCGCCACCAAATAAATCAGTGATGCCGTAGCCGATTGCTACACCATAACCGACTCTGCGTTCAGTTGGTTTAACCATAATTATTTTTCCAGTTATATACACGTCATCCTTCAAGCTGCCTCTTTGTTAGCTACGCCTGCTCACCCCGGTCACTTACTAATGTAAGCTTCTGGGAGTTGCCAGACTTGCCGCCTTGATGCATCTTGAATGATTTTGTGTATAGGGTATTTGTATGCCGGTATTACTCGGCTGATTTATTTACTTCTGGAATGCTTGATGAATTTTAATTATTAATATTTATCCATTGTCGCATCAGGGATGACCGATAAATAGCGTCTACCATCAACAGCGATTTTTGGGCTTGATGAATATCGATATACTTTGTCTGACCATTATGGGTAATAGCATGATAGAACTGGCGAATGGCCAGTTGGTGACCAAGACCCCAGTAGCTTTTGGTGCTGCTGTCCGGTGAACCATCGCTGTCCAGTTTCAGACGCTGGTCCTTTGTGATGCGCCATAGCGTATTGTCGGTCAGTTGAAGCATGCCGTTTTCACAGTGGATCTCCAGCAGCAGCGGCGAATCGAGCGTATTGCAGTTGCTGGCGTAAAACAGGCCACGGGCACCATTCGAAAAATGCAGCGTTGCCATTGCACTGTCTTCAGCTTCCGTCACCGCCGCCAGTTCGCCGCTATCTACCACGCCTTTTAAGCGTGTTACCCCCCCGGCAAACCATTGCATCAGGTCCAGGGTATGAATGGCCTGATTGATCAGCAAACTGCCACCTTCGCGGGCAAAACGCCCGCGCCACGGACTGTCGCTGTAGTAGGCCCCGGAACGTGACCAGGTCAGCACGGCTTTAATGCTGAGCATTCTGCCGAGCGTATTTTTTGCCAGCTCATCGCGGATGCGTAGGCTGGTTGGATTAAGCCGGTTTTGGTAGCACACGCCCAGTAATCCCGGCGCCGAGGCTGCGGCGTCAGCGATGTCGGCAACTTCACCCCCATTCATGCCTACCGGTTTTTCGCAAAAGACATGTTTCCCGGCAGCAAGGGCGGAGAGAATCATATTTTTATGCTCAAAATGCGGCGTACAGATATGCACGACGTCAATGTCGTTATCCAGCAGCATTTCGCGGTAATTGGGGTAAAAGCGACAGTTGTAAGCCATCGCCTGCTGTAGCCCGCTGACGCTGTCAGTGTCGACCAGCGCGCGCAGCGTAACCCCCGGTAATAACCGCAGGGCGTTGACGTGATT
Source organism: Citrobacter sp. Res13-Sevr-PEB04-36 (assembly GCF_015672735.1). GTDB lineage: Bacteria > Pseudomonadota > Gammaproteobacteria > Enterobacterales > Enterobacteriaceae > Citrobacter. Next base: position 81,262 of record NZ_JADABY010000065.1, read on the forward strand.
GCGGTGAATCGCTCCGGCACCAATAATGGCGGCATTTAACGTTTTCATGTTGCCCCCATTATGCATGCGCATTGGCGAGCATTTGCGCCTTCACGCACAGCTCGGCGGCTTTAAAGGCGTGGGCCTGGGTCATGGCATTTTCGGTGCGATTCAGACAGTCGAGAATAAACTCGCCGAAGAACGGGAAGCCCACTTTGCCCGCGACCGGATAACGGAATTCCCCGTCTTTATTCACCAGATACACCACATCCTGTTCACCGCGGGTGATATCCACATACTTGCGGATCTCGATATAGCCCTCGGTGCCCAGCAGCGTCAGGCGCCCGTCACCCCAGGAGGTGAGGCCATCTGGGGTGAACCAGTCGCAGCGGAAATAGCCCGTCGCGCCGTTATCGCCTGCCAGCATTGCATCGCCAAAGTCTTCAAATTGTGGATACTGCGGATGATTGACGTTGCGTACCTGGCTTGCGACCACCTGCGCCTCGCTGTTGCCGGTATAAAACAAGAACTGCTCAATCTGATGGCTGCCGATATCGCACAGAATACCGCCGAAGTAGCGTCGGTCATAAAACCAGTCCGGGCGTCCGCTACCTTCGCGATGCGGGCCGGTGCCGAGCGTTTGCATTACGCGGCCAATCGCCCCCTGTTTGACCAGTTCACCGGTGAAAACGGCGCTTTCAACGTGCAGACGCTCGCTGTAGTAAATCGCGTACTTGCGCCCGGTCCTGGCCACCATTGCTTTGGCGTCTTCCAGTTGCTCGAGGGTGGTCAGCGGTGCTTTATCGGTGAAATAGTCTTTACCTGCCGTCATCACCTTTAGTCCCAGCGGACAGCGTTCAGAAGGGATCGCCGCCCCGGCGACCAGTTTCACATCGCGATCGTTGAGGATGGTCTCCAGCGAATCAGCAACCTGAGCCTGTGGATACTGCTGCAGGAATTTCTCCACTTTCGCCGGGTCCGGGTCGTATACCCACTTCAACGTGGCTCCGGCTTCGATCAGCCCGTTGCACATCCCGTAGATATGGCCGTGGTCGAGCGTGGCGGCGGCAATCACAAACTCACCGGGTTTTACCACCGGCTGCGGTTTGCCGGTCGGGGCGTAGTTCATTCCGTCTGTCTTGTTCATTACTCTGCTCCTGAATCTAAGTCTTTACCCAGAGGGATGGCACCGACTTCCGTAAAATTGCTCACGGAGGCGGATTTCTCATAAAAATGCGGGGCTTTTGCCACCAGACCGCCGGTACGATAAAAATCGTCGTGGCTGGGGATGGGCAGCGTCACCACCGTGCGGGTGATGGCGGATTTGTAGATGGCGGTAATCAGCTCCAACGAACGTTTACCCTGTTCCCCGTCGACCAGTGGGGCGGTTTGTTGTTCGATGGCGCTAAGCAGGTTGTCGATTTGTCCGCTGTGCAGCGTCCATTTAAGTGCAGGCGTGGCATGAAACAGCGCGTCCAGTTGCTCTTCCAACTCGTGATTATTGTCCGCTTGTGGAAAACCGTTATCCGCCGACTGGCTGGCATAGACCTTCCACGGGGCGGAGATCCGCGCCTTTTCGCCTTGAATGACGATTTTCTGATCTTCACCATGATGCACGACGGATGCGGTGAGTTGAGCCAGCGCCCCGTCTGAATATTTGAAAATGGCCGCACTGAGATCTTCCACTTCCGCGTTGTCATGGGCGACGTTGCTCATCATCGCTACCACATCGCTCGGGAAGCCGAGCATCCACTGAATGGCGTCGATGTGGTGTACCGCATGATTCAGCGTGCAACCACCACCTTCTTTCTGCCAGGTGCCGCGCCACCATAGATCGTAATAGCTGTGTCCGCGCCACCAGAATGAATCCACCTGTGCATGGCAAATTTTGCCCGCCAGGCCGGAATCAACGGCGGCTTTTAAGCGCCAGAAGGCATCGGTAAAGCGGTTTTGTGCGATGACCGATAACATTTTTCCGCTGGCTTTCTGCGCGGCAATCATCGCATCACACTCTGCGAGCGAGGCGGCCATCGGTTTTTCGCACAGCACGTGTTTGCCTGCGTGTAGGGCATCAACGCTGATGGCTGCGTGCACGTACGGTGGAGTACAGACGTCGACAACATCCACATAAATACCCGCGTCCAGCATGGCCTGATGGCTGTTGTAGACCTGTGCTTCGCTCAGGCCGTAGCGTGCTTTCTTCTCTTCGGCTTTCTCCGGGTAGATATCAACCAGCGCGACGATCCGGCAGCGATCCGCAAACTGTAAATAGCTCTGAATGTGGTTATGGGCGATGTTTCCGGTGCCGATAATGGCAATATTCAGCATGGTCATCCCCTTAACGCTGCCAGCTTGCGGAGGCGTCCAGCGTGCGGCTGGCCGTGGTTTTCTCGACCGATGAAGCAATACGCTCCTGCAGCAATCGGGCGTAGTGCTGCTCGTCAATCGGCAGCTCAACCCAGTCATCGGTCCAGGTGGAAAGGTGCATGGCGTTGGACAGCGTCAGGCCGCGAATACCTTCCAGACCGGGGGCGATGAGCGGTTCGCCGTGCAGGACCGCGGCGGTGAAATTAGTAGTGATAACATGATGTTCGCTGCATTCAGGGGCGGTAGGGATAGTGACTTCCCAGCACTCCGGCTCGCCAAAGCCGTTTTGCCAGCGGGCGTTGAAGTCGGTTTCGGATTCGCGTAGTTGCCAGAAGCGCAGGCGGCCTTCTTCCACCACCACTTTTCCGCGATCGCCGACGATCTCAAGGCGGTTGGTGCCAGGGGTTTCGGCGACGGTGGTGATGAACACACCGGTTGCGCCGTTGGCATATTCCGCGTAAGCGGTGACCTCATCTTCCACTTCAATCTGGCGGTGTTTGCCAAACTGACAAAATGCGCGCAAGCGTATGGGCATGCCGACCAGCCATTGCCACAAATCAAGCTGGTGCGGGTCCTGATTGAGTAATACGCCTCCGCCTTCACCTTTCCAGGTTGCGCGCCAGCCGCCGGAGTTGTAGTAGCTCTGCGAGCGATACCAGTTGGTGATTATCCAGTTGGAGCGGCGCAATTCGCCCAGCTCGCCGCTGTCGATCAGATCTTTCACTTTCTGATATAGCGGGTTCGGGCGCTGGTTGTACATCATGCCGAACACCACATCACATTCGTGGGCACAGGTGTTCATCTCGTGGACCTGCGCGGTATAGACCCCGGCTGGTTTTTCGCACAATGTATGAATGCCCAGACGCATCGCCATCATCGATAAACCCGGATGCTCATAGTGCGGCGTGGCGACGATAACCGCGTCGACAAGCCCGCTGTTCAGCATCTCCTCAGCGCTGATAAACAGCGCAACCGCATCACCGACCAACTGACGAATGGCGGTGTGTTTGTCGGCGTTATTATCGCAGACCGCTGTCAGGCAGGCGTCCTTCACCGTCCCGGCCAGCAGGTAACGGGCGTGGACGGTGCCAATATTTCCCACGCCAATAATGCCAAAGCGTAATTTTTTCATGTCGGGCCTTTTCATCAGAAATAAGGGATAAGCGGACCATAAGAAACGCCTGGAATATCGACAATATGATTTTGTGAGAGTGATTGCAGGATGAGCAAGAAGTTCGCACGAAGGTTGAAAAAGTGTTTTAGAGTCAATGAACTAGGTTTGCAAAAATTTGCAAAGATAGATTGCGAGCGAGGTCACAGAATGTCAGGCAAGCTAAAAATGGATGAAATCGCTGCCTTAACCGGATTCTCGGTGAGCACGGTGTCGAGGGTACTGAGTGGGAAGTCCTGTACCAGCGATAAAGCCCGGGAGGCCATCGTGAAATGCGCGCGCCAGCTAGGGGTGCTTGATACGTTGGCCTGCGGGCGGCTGTTGATTAACGGGATTGCGGTCTTCGCCCCACAGCGCACGTTCATCGCGCAGGGCGATGTGTTTTACCTTGAAGTGACGCGCGGCATTGCCGAAGCGATCGCGCCGCATGATGTGTACCTGAGCTACTGTGGGCTGGATGAGCAGCGAGCCGACATCAAGGTCTTTCTGGAAAAGGCCAACAACAAGAATATCAATGCCATTATTCTCATCGGCATTGATGACCCCACCGTGCATAAGCTGGCACAGTCGTTGGGGAAACCCTGCGTGCTGATTAATTCACAGGATAAAGAAGGATTATTGGATGCAGTCTCGCCCGATCACCGGGCGGTTGGCAACCAGGCGGTACAGTATTGTTAACACCAAGCTGTAATGTCCCCTTTGAACCATTCTAAAATGTCCCCAGACAATTCTCTGGGGGATTTTTCATGATCAAAGAGACTGTTACGATGAGTCATAAGGAACTCGACCGACTTCACATTATTCAGGAGTCACTTAATCGCCATATTACTCAGGAACAAGCTGCGGCACGCATTGGCATTTCTATTCGGCAGGTTAAACGTCTGGTGCAACGGTATAGAAATGAAGGGCCTTCTGGTCTAGTTTCCCGCCGACGTGGAAAGCGTCCCAATAATTCCTTTTCTACCGAATTCAGAGCAACAGTAATTTCACTCCTCAAAGGCCGCTACGCTGATTTTGGACCTACGCTTGCGTGCGAAAAATTGCGCGAGATACACGGCTTGTGTTTATCCATTGAAACTCTCAGGAAGTGGATGGTAGAGGAGGGCATATGGCGCGAACGTCGTCGTAAGTTTGCCCGAATTTATCAGCGCCGGATGCGGCGCCCATCCTACGGTGAACTCATCCAGATTGATGGCTCGCCTCATGACTGGTTTGAAGGTCGGGGCCCCAAATGCACACTGATAGTCTTTATCGATGATGCTACCAGCGCTCTGATGGCGCTACGATTCGCTCCTGCAGAAACAACCCGGGCTTACATGGAAACCCTCCGGGGTTACCTTAATGATCATGGCGTACCACTGGCTCTCTATTCTGACAGACACAGTATATTCAGAGTAAATAACCCGGAGCGGGAAGGAGAGTTGACTCAGTTCACACGTGCGATAAAGACACTGGGCATCGAGCCAATCCATGCCAACAGCCCGCAGGCAAAAGGGCGGGTAGAGCGTGCCAATCAGACACTGCAGGACAGGCTGGTCAAAGAAATGCGGCTTCAGGGTATCAGTGATATTGAAACAGCAAACGCATGGTTGCCGACCTTTATTGAAGCCTATAACAACCGGTTTGCTACGCCGCCTCGTATTGCTGATAACGCCCATCTTGATGTACACCATTCTGAAGAGGAACTGGGTTATATCTTCAGCCTCCAGGCGAAGCGCGTTCTCTCCAAAAATCTCACTTTCCAGTACAAAAGCAGTGCGTTTCAGATTCGCAGTGAAGGCCGGGGATATCGACTTCGGCATTCGGTTGTCACGGTATGCGAAAGCTTTAACGGTGAAATTAAGGTTCTGTATGATGGGAAAGCGTTGGGATGGGAAAAATATGTTGATGGCCCGGAGCCTATACCACTGGATGATGAAAAAAGTGTCCATGAACGTGTGGATAATGCCCGTTTTGATTTACGCTCAAAATTCTACGTAAAACCTAAAGCTGACCATCCTTGGCTCACGCGCCGCACGCAAAGTAATCAGCAAGTGAAGCCCCCTAAATTACCCAGAAAGAAGGCTGATCCCGATAAAATGGACTGAAACCAGGCGTTATTCAGTTGAGTGCATATCCAGTCATAGGATAGATTCTTACGTAGCGTTTCTGGCGTGCATTTTCGGGTGGTTTGTTACTGTTTTTAACGGGGACACGTCAGAAACGCGCTCAGGCCGTCTGAGCGGTACGCGTAATGCGGCGTTATGGTAAATAGCCTATGCTAATGTCCGCTAAGAGCTGTGAGTTCAACTGATGGACGCAACACACTTATTGAACCGTTCTGCGGGTGATTCATAGTCTAGCGTTTTTCTCGGCCTTTCGTTGAGCTGTCTGGCAACACTGTTAAGTCTTTGCTGGCTGTGAACCGATAAGTCAGTTCCTTTTGGAAAATATTGTCTGAGCAATCTGTTCGTATTTTCATTTGAGCCACGTTGCCAGGGGGATTGAGGATCGCAGAAGTAAACCTGAATATCTGTGGCTACAGTAAACCGGGTGTGGCTGGTCATTTCAGCGCCCCGGTCCCAGGTTAATGTTTTATAAAGTTCAGCAGGTAATTCCCGGGCTTGTCTGATGAGTGCAGATATAACCGTTATGGTCTTGTTGTCTCTGATCTTCGCCAGCATAACAAAACGGGAATGACGTTCTACGAGGGTGATTATATAGGAGTTTTTCGAGCCCTGAATCAAGTCACCTTCCCAGTGACCTGGAATGGCTCTGTCAGCCGCCTCTGGTGGCCTTTCGCTGATAGGTATCGTGTTCGGGATTGACCCTAATCCTTTCCCTTTAAGCGATGACGTTCTGGATCTACGCACTGCTCTTCCGCTTCTGAGGCATTGCTGCAGCTCTTTTTTTAATGCTCCCCGGGTTTGTATAAAAAGCGTTTTATAAATCGTTTCGTGTGACACATGCATTTCCTGATTATCCGGATAACAACGTTTCAGCCAACCGGCGATCTGTTCCGGCGACCAGTCCTGATGCATCTTCTCTGCAATGATTTTACACAATGCGGGGCTTTCAATTAGCTTGCACGGTTTTGGTCTCAGCGCATTTTCCCACGCAGTAGCATCGGCTTTTGCTGCTCGGTATTGTTTTGCACCACTGTGCCTCCTGACCTCGCGGCTAATCGTTGAGGGCGCTCTTGATAATTTGGCGGCGATGTCCCTGATGCTGAGTTTTGCTACCAGCCCTCTGGATATCTCCTCTCTTTCATCAAGCGAAAGCGCTAATCGGTGCCGTTTTCGCACGGGAGGACGGTAGCCGCCTGTCTGGTGGATAGTGGGCATAATGGAAGAATGATATCTGTCGAACATTCTGGCGATATCATGTAGAGAATCACCTTGCTTATATCTGTCCCAGATAATTGCCTTCTGCTCTGGCGTGTAGTTAATCCGAGTTCTTCGTTTCATGACAACGTCCCCCTTGATTAAGGATAGCGTTGCATCGACCCATTGAACTCACAGCGAGAAGCGGACATTGCAGACTGCCCAGTAGAAAAAGTGCTATCAGAATTATCTAAAGGAAGATCGTATTTACCATGTCTCATTCTAACTGTTTAATAAATTACAAAAATTAAAATTTCCATTTAATATCATCGCGTTAAGCAAGAGAATTAAACCTCTCATTTAATTTATGATTCTTATTTAATTCATGAGTTGGTGTAAAAATAGGTTGCCGCACTATAGAAAGACACATATTTAAACCCAGCAGGAAATCATATTTGAAAGTAATGTGTTTAAGGGGCTGCGTAACAAGAACAGCAAGTAAACACATAGTAATAACAGTTACCATTCCCATTTCGCAAGTGGCCATATCAGAGGTGAACTAATGCCTGCTGCAATTTTAAGAATTAAGGTTATCCTAATAATTCTTTTGTATGATTAAGATCATCGATAAATTTACTAAGGACTCATTAATGAAATTGCGACTCTGGAATCTATTACCCCATGATTACGCTCCTTTTTTTCGTATTCTTCACATCATTGTGGCATTTCTAATATTATCACAAATTATTAACTCTAATCTGACAGAGACCGAAGCAATTGGTGAACATAGTCTTGAAGGAGTTATAACCTGGATGCACATTATTTCAGGGTTAGGACTGATTATTTGTGGTTTTATTATGTTAAGTTGGATGCTTACTCAAAGAGGTTTTACTTATTATTTTTCATGGGTAGGGCTTGACTTTAGTGGTATTAAGCAAGATATAAAAACGTTGACTAGTTTCCGACTGCCCGATGCACATTCGGGAGGTATTGCCAGTACAATCCAAGGATTTGGAGTTCTAGCATTGCTAATTGTAGCACTTTCAGGTGGCCTATGGTTCTTGTTGAATACCATGCAGTCAAATCTGGCTGAAACAGTAATCCACTGGCATAAGTTCTTTACTACTTTCATTGAGGTCTATTTTTATGCACATGGTGCAATGGGAGTTTTGCATATTTTAATTGAAAAATATAAAAGCCGCTCAGTTAACCTAAGTGACTAATCTGTTGTGAGATAATATTACTTCAAGTTGAAGAAAACCCTAAAAATAAAATTTAGTTTACTAGAAGATGAAACAGCACTTGCAGAGACTTTTTAATTAAATTTAATAAAAACGAAAAAATATTCATGGCGAAATGATTGTTTAATTATCTATCATGGATAGAAATGTGAGTTAGTCGTCCTATTTTAGGAAGTTAATAATGACTAAAACAAAAGGGTTACCTCGTCCGCTGACGCACTACGCTTGGCTTTCCATTGCCACGGCTATTGCCACTATCGGACTCAAAGGTGTGGCGTGGAAAATGACCGGTTCGGTCGGTCTGCTATCTGATGCCATCGAATCCGTAGTTAACCTCGCAGGAGCCCTAATGGCGCTCTGGATGCTGACCTTGGCTGCGCTTCCGGCCGATGAGAACCATGCATATGGGCACGGCAAAGCCGAATATTTCTCGAGTGCTTTCGAAGGATTTCTGATCCTATTGGCGGCAGCCAGTATCGCCTATACCGCAGTTGAGCGGATGTTAACTCCACAGCCGCTTGAGGAGATTGGTCTCGGATTACTGGTTTCAACAGTCGCATCAATCCTTAATTTTGTGACGGCTCGCATTTTGTTAAGGGCTGGCAGGCAGCACAACTCTATCACTCTTGAGGCAGATGCTCATCACCTGCTGACCGATGTCTGGACGTCGGTCGGTGTCATTTTTGGTGTCGGACTGGTTTATCTGACCGGCTGGTTTTGGGTCGATCCGATCGTTGCATTGCTGGTCGCAGCCAACATCGTTTGGACTGGTTATCAGCTTATGAGTCGTTCAGCTGCAGGTCTGATGGACGTATCGCTACCCACGGAAGAACTCAAAAAAATCGAGTCACTGCTGGCAGGATATCGTGAACAGGGGCTTGATTTCCATGCACTACGTACACGCCAGGCTGGCGGGCGGGCGTTTATGACAATGCACATCCTAGTTCCTGGGCGATGGACTGTTCAATATGGGCACGACTGGGCCGAGCGTATAGAGAATGATATCCGCACCGCACTGCCTTTTATCCATATCACCACTCATGTGGAACCGTTGGAAGATCCCGCGTCAATGAACGACCAAACGCTCGACATTTCTGATCACTAAACTAACCACATGTCGCTGGTCGGGCAGGGTAACAAACCTCGCTCTACAAAAATTTCAGGTATTCTCTATAATTCTGAGGGTACTTGATGTGACCTGCGCCCAATTGTTGGGCACGCAATATTTTTAAAAAGTCCGCTTCACGCCCTGAGACATTCGACAAGCTTTTTATGGCTTCAGTAAGGGCGACTTTCGCGCTTCCAGTGCCAGCAAGTATTTCGCTTCGTCGTACCGGGTTCTGGTCTTCCAGCAGCGGTAAATTATCCTTATCCATTTGAATGCCAGAGCCCGGATCGCTGACTGATGAGATTTTCCTTTTTCTCGCAGCCCCTGATAATACAGCTTGGCCCAGTATGAGGAGTTTACCGTCTTAGCAGCCCATTCCACGAACGTCTGTCGAACGAATTTGGCACATTGCCAACGCCAGTGTACCCAGGATTTTTGACCACTTCGCTCGGTTACTGGTGCGATGCCAGCGTAGTTTTGAATTTCTTCTGCGCTATTGAAGCGGTCGCGGTTATCACCCAGTGCGGCAAGCATCCGTGGGCCCATACACGGTCCCATTCCAGGGAGTGATTTGAACAGTTCTGCATCCGGAAGCGTATCGAATAAGGATTCAATACGTTCGTCGTAGGTTCTGATTAGGTCGCCTGCCAGTTTGATTTGGGATGCAAGTGCTGTTGCCATCAATGCATTTGCCTCGATGACAGTTTTATCTGTGGTCAGGGGAATAGCGCTGGCAATACTTGCAACCCGCTGTTCGGTATATGCAACAGCAGGACCACCTTTAGCGTTCATAAAATGACGGACAGTATCGCTGCGAGCCCGTTTGAGTTGTTGCAGGCTCGGCCAGCGAATGATTAGCTCGCAGAACAGTGAGCTGTCCCGATGGGAGAACCATTCCAGGGGCTGGGGGTAATACTGCTTAAGCGTGTTGATGAGCCGATTAACAAAGCGACGCTTGTCTTCGACCAGCAGTCGGCGCTGCTCAACTAATTGCTGGAGTAATCGGATATCCGGATTGTCGGCTTCAATGGCTTTTATCTTGTGGGGATAACGTAGCATCAGGTCTAATGCCAGTTCAGCATCCTGCGGATCATCCTTCGCACCGCTGGGCCAGAAAGCCTGTCGGTAGCGGGCCAGTGACAAGGCGTGTATTGGAAAAACAGTGACAAATGGGTACTTCTGGAGGGCATACACCACCGGGCCTTTCTTCAGCTCAACGGCAATAGCAATCCTACCTTTCACCCTCTGGTGTAACTCATTGAGCCAGATATCAAGCGCCTCAGGCGTATGTTCAATCACATGGAATATGCGATCACCGTTTTTAAACTGAACGCAGACATCATGTTTTTTATCCGCCCAGTCCAGACCAACATGAGCAGCAAACTGATCTTTCGCAGTCATCACCAACTCCTTTTATCGGGGATTGGTATGCATTCCACGCTCTTCGAAAGAAATATAGTCAGCAGTTTTTCTGCATGCCCTGAGTATTCGTTAGCGAACGTGGAGCACTTACTGGCTCGAAAGCAAAGCGGCAATCATTAAATCACATGATTCTGGCACAATATTCGTAACCAATAAGCGCATACCCTGAATCACTTAAAAGTGTAACTCTCAGGGTGTGAATGACTATATCTGGCACAAAGCGGACAGTGATCACCGTTCTTACGACTACTTTCTGACTTACTTCGTGACTTGCCCTAAGCATGTTGTAGTGCGATACTTGTAATGACATTTGTAATTACAAGGGGTGTAAGACATGGGTAGCATTAACCTACGTATTGACGATGAACTTAAAGCGCGTTCTTACGCCGCGCTTGAAAAAATGGGCGTAACTCCTTCTGAAGCGCTTCGTCTCATGCTCGAGTATATCGCTGACAATGAACGCTTGCCGTTCAAACAGACACTCCTGAGTGATGAAGATGCTGAACTTGTGGAGATAGTGAAAGAACGACTTCGTAATCCTAAGCCAGTACGTGTGACGCTGGATGAACTCTGATGGCGTATTTTCTGGATTTTGACGAGCGGGCACTAAAGGAATGGCGAAAGCTGGGCTCGACGGTACGTGAACAGTTGAAAAAGAAGCTGGTTGAAGTACTTGAGTCACCCCGGATTGAAGCAAACAAGCTCCGTGGTATGCCTGATTGTTACAAGATTAAGCTCCGGTCTTCAGGCTATCGCCTTGTATACCAGGTTATAGACGAGAAAGTTGTCGTTTTCGTGATTTCTGTTGGGAAAAGAGAACGCTCGGAAGTATATAGCGAGGCGGTCAAACGCATTCTCTGAACCAAAGCATGACATCTCTGTTTCGCACCGATGGTGACACTTCTGCTTTGCGTTGACACCAGGCGGTACAGTATCTTTTTGAACAGGGGCATCGGCGTATTCTCCACGTGACCAGTCTGCGGCGTGAAACCTTGTACTGGCGGCTGGAAGGCATAAAGGAGATCTATCGACAGTATCAGGTTCCCTTTGATGCCAGACGCGATCTGCTGGTGACGGAAGGATTTTCTGAGCCTGAGGCGATACAGGCGATTGGAGACCGGCTACGTGAGCTGCCGCAGAGTGAATGGCCGGAAGTGATTTTTTGTGCCGGGGCATCGATGTCCAGCGGTGTTCGCCGAGTGCTGGAAGAGTTGGGAGTACGCATTCCCGATGATATCTCGCTGATGACCACGGACGTCAAAGAACTGGACGGCCATGTGGTTTCTGCTGTCACTAGTATTACCATTCCCTGTCGGGCATTAGGCGTAGAAGCGGTGCATTTGCTGCAAAACCGCCTCAATCGCCCCTCTGCACCGGTGTTTAATCTGCTGCTCAAGGGCAAAGTGACGGAAAGGGGAACCGTCGCCAATGCCACGCGCCATGCCGCGCTGGCGCGGGAACAATAGCTTGCCCGATAAGCGCAGCGCTATCGGGCAACAACAGATTAATTCTGTGGCGGCAGGCATACGCCAATGCCGCCAATGCCACAATATCCATAAGGGTTTTTATGCAGATATTGTTGGTGATCGTCCTCGGCATAATAGAACGGCGTGGCGGTATTAATCTCTGTCGTGATGTGGCGGTCATCGCCCGCAGCGGTCATCGCCGCCTGAAAACGCGCGAGGCTGGCATCTGCTGCACTCTTTTGCTCCGGCGTGAGCGGATAAATAGCCGAACGATACTGCGTGCCCTGGTCATTGCCCTGACGCATGCCTTGCGCCGGGTCGTGACTCTCCCAGAACACCTGCAGCAGTTGCTCGTAGCTGATAACATGCGGATCATAAACGATACGCACCGCTTCGGCATGGCCCGTTTCGCCGGAACAGACTTCCCGATAGGTTGGGTTGGGCGTGTAGCCTCCGGTGTAGCCCGCGGCAGTGCTGTAAACACCGGGCAAAGACCAGAATAAACGCTCCACGCCCCAGAAACAGCCCATGGCGAACAGGGCGATTTCCATTCCTTCGGGCACGTTGGTCATTGAATGTTGATTAACCGCATGCAGCGTTGCCACGGGCATCGGGGTATTGCGTCCAGGTAGAGCATCCGTTTGAGAAACAAGATGCTTTTTATCAAATAAACTCATGGCCGTTCTCCCGAAATCAGTCATTTGGGTTAAGGTTGTAACCAGACGCGTCTTTGCCCACAATAATTGACGTGAATGCGTCTAGAGTTAAACATAAGAAATATTTGGGTTGTCGTCTGTTTTTCAACTCTTATTGTTGATTTTTTGTTAAGCCGAGGAACGGCAAAGTATTTTTTTCCAGGGGTGGGAAAAAAGGATATTCAGGAGAAAATGTGCCACATATCCGTCAGTTGTGTTGGGTGGGGCTGCTGTGCTTAAGCGGCTCGGCCGTCGCCGCAAATGTTCGCTTACAGGTCGAAGGATTATCAGGACCGCTGGAGAAAAACGTCCGTGCGCAGTTGTCCACGATTCAAAGTGATGAAGTCACACCGGACCGACGTTTTCGTGCGCGCGTTGACGATGCCATTCGCGAAGGGTTAAAAGCGCTGGGCTATTTTGAGCCGACCATTGATTTTGAACTGCGTCCGCCGCCGGCGAAGGGACGTCAGGTGCTGATCGCCAAAGTCACGCCCGGTGAGCCAGTGTTGATTGGCGGAACCGACGTTATTTTACGCGGCGGGGCACGCACCGACCGCGATTATCTGGATTTGCTGAAAACGCGTCCGGCAATTGGCACGGTCCTTAATCAAGGGGACTATGACAGCTTCAAAAAGTCATTAACCAGCGTGGCGCTGCGCAAAGGCTACTTCGACAGCGAATTTAATAAAAGCCAACTGGGGATTGCGCTCGATCGTCGCCAGGCATTCTGGGATATCGATTACAACAGCGGCGAGCGTTATCGCTTTGGTCATGTCACCTTCGAAGGCTCGCAAATTCGCGATGAGTACCTGCAAAACCTGGTGCCGTTCAAAGAGGGTAAAGAGTACGAATCCAAAGACCTGGCGGAGCTGAACCGTCGTCTCTCGGCAACCGGCTGGTTTAATTCTGTCGTTGTGGCGCCTGAGTTCGACAAAGCCCGTGAAACCAAAGTATTGCCGCTGAAAGGCGTGGTTTCACCACGTACGGAAAACACCATTGAAACTGGGGTGGGTTATTCAACCGACGTCGGGCCACGGTTAAAAACTACGTGGAAAAAGCCGTGGATGAACTCCTACGGCCACAGTCTGACCACCAGTGCCAGCATTTCCGCACCTGAACAGGTCCTTGATTTCAGCTATAAAATGCCGCTGTTAAAGAACCCGCTGGAGCAGTATTACCTGGTGCAGGGGGGCTTTAAGCGCACTGATTTAAATGACACCGAGCAGGACTCAACCACGTTGGCCGTCTCCCGCTACTGGGACCTCTCCAGCGGCTGGCAGCGTGCGATTAACCTGCGCTGGAGTCTCGACCACTTTACCCAGGGTAACGTCACCAACACCACCATGCTGCTGTATCCGGGCGTAATGATCAGCCGGACGCGCTCCCGTGGCGGCCTGATGCCCGTCTGGGGCGATTCCCAACGCTATTCCATTGATTACTCCAACACCGCCTGGGGCTCTGACGTCGACTTCTCCGTCTTTCAGGCACAAAACGTCTGGATCCGTACGCTGTATGACAGCCATCGATTTGTCATGCGCGGCAACCTCGGCTGGATTGAAACTGGTGACTTCGACAAAGTGCCGCCGGACCTGCGTTTCTTCGCCGGGGGCGATCGCAGTATTCGTGGTTACAAATACAAATCGATTTCGCCTGAAGGGAGTGATGGCAAGCTGAAAGGTGCCTCCAAGCTGGCGACCGGTTCGCTGGAATACCAGTACAACGTGACCGGTAAATGGTGGGGGGCGATGTTTGTGGATAGCGGTGAAGCGGTGAGCGATATCCGCCGAAGCGACTTCAAAACCGGTGCCGGGGTTGGCGTTCGCTGGCAGTCGCCGGTGGGCCCCATCAAGCTCGATTTTGCCGTTCCTGTCGGCGACAAAGATGAACATGGTTTACAGTTTTACATCGGTCTGGGGCCTGAATTATGAGTTTATGGAAGAAGATAAGCCTCGGCGTACTGATTTTTATCCTGCTGTTGTTGGGCACCGTGGCGTTCCTGGTGGGCACCAAAACGGGCCTGCATCTGCTGTTCAATGCGGCTAATCGCTGGGTTCCGGGGCTGGAAATTGGTCAGGTTACCGGTGGCTGGCGGGATCTGTCGCTAAAAAATATCCGCTACGATCAACCAGGCGTGGCGGTGAATGCCGGTGAAGTGCATCTGGCCGTTGGACTCAACTGCCTGTGGGACAGCAGCTTGTGCGTCAACGATCTGTCGCTGAAAGACATCAACGTGGCGATCGACAGCAAAAAGATGCCGCCCTCAGCGCCGGTTGAGGAAGAAGACAGCGGTCCGTTAAACCTTTCCACGCCTTACCCGATCACGCTTTCCCGCGTGTCGCTTAACAACATCAATATCAAAATTGATGACACCACGGTGTCAGTGCTGGATTTTACCTCCGGACTTAACTGGCAGGAAAAAACGCTGACCCTGGAGCCCACATCATTACAGGGGTTGTTGATTGCCCTGCCAAAAGTGGCGGACGTGGCGCAGGAAGAGGTGGTGGAACCGAAGATCCAAAACCCGCAGCCGGATGAAAAACCGCTGGGCGAAACGCTGAAAGACCTGTTCTCAAAGCCTGTTTTACCGGAAATGACCGACGTTCATCTGCCGCTGAATCTCAATATCGAAGAATTTCGTGGTGAGCAGCTGCGTGTGACCGGAGATACCGATTTAACGGTGCACAGCATGTTGCTGAAGGTCAGCAGCATTGACGGCAACATGAAGCTCGATGCGCTGGATATCGACTCCAGCCAGGGATTGGTGAATGCCAGCGGTACGGCACAACTCACCGACACATGGCCGGTTGATATTACCCTCAACAGCACGCTCAACATCGACCCGTTAAAAGGCGAAAAGGTGAAGCTGAAGATTGGCGGGGCGCTGCGTGAGCAACTGGAAGTCGGCGTGAATCTGTCCGGCCCGGTGGATATGGATCTGCGTGCGCAGACGCGTCTGGCGGAGGCAGGATTACCGCTCAACCTGGAAGTGGTCAGCAAGCAGATTTACTGGCCGTTTACCGGCGATAAGCAGTTCCAGGCCGATGACATCAAGCTCAAACTGACCGGCAAGATGACCGACTATACGCTCTCGATGTACGCCGCTGTGAAAGGCCAGGATATTCCTCCGGCGACCATCACGCTGGATGCCAAAGGCAACGAGCAGCAGATCAACCTCGACAAACTCAGCGTCGCGGCGCTGGAAGGTAAAACCGAGCTGAAAGCGCTGGTGGACTGGCAGCAAGCTATTAGCTGGCGCGGGGAGCTGACGCTGGATGGCATCAATACGGCGAAAGAGGTGCCGGACTGGCCATCAAAACTCAATGGTTTGATTAAAACCCGCGGCAGCCTGTACGGCGGAAGCTGGCAGATGGAAGTTCCGGAGCTGAAGCTGAGCGGTAACGTGAAGCAGAA
The DNA here is from genome assembly GCF_015672735.1 of Citrobacter sp. Res13-Sevr-PEB04-36. Lineage (GTDB taxonomy): Bacteria > Pseudomonadota > Gammaproteobacteria > Enterobacterales > Enterobacteriaceae > Citrobacter. Next base: position 97,424 of record NZ_JADABY010000065.1, read on the forward strand.
CAAGGTCAATGTGAACGGCTCGCTGAAGGGCAACAGCTACCTGCAGTGGACCATCCCCGGCCTGCATCTGGAACTGGGGCGCAATAGCGCAGAGGTGAAAGGTGAACTGGGAGTAAAAGATCTCAACCTCGACGCGACGATTGATGCCCCAAGTCTGGATAACGCGCTGCCGGGGCTGGGCGGAACGGCAAAGGGGCTGGTCAAGGTGCGTGGCACGGTAGAGGCACCGCAGTTGCTGGCGGATATCACCGCCCGTGGTTTGCGTTGGCAGGAACTGTCCGTGGCCCAGGTGCGTGTTGAAGGTGACGTGAAATCGGCAGAACAGATTGCCGGTAACCTCAACGTGCGTGTTGAGCGGATTGTGCAACCTGACGTAAATATCAATCTGGTTACGCTGAACGCCAAAGGAAGCGAAAAGCAGCATGAGCTGCAACTGCGCATCCAGGGTGAGCCGGTCTCCGGACAGCTGGACCTGGCCGGGAGCTTTGATCGCAAAGAGCAGCGCTGGAAAGGGGCATTGAGCAACACCCGCTTCCAGACGCCGGTCGGCCCGTGGTCCCTGAATCGCGCCATTGCGCTGGATTACCGCAATCAGGAACAGAAAATCAGCATCGGGCCGCACTGCTGGAACAACCCGAATGCGGAGTTGTGCGTGCCGCAGACGATTGATGCCGGGGCGGAAGGCCGCGCAGTAGTGAACCTTAACCGTTTCGATCTGGCGATGCTGAAACCGTTTATGCCGGATACCACCCAGGCCAGCGGTGTGTTCACGGGTAAAGCCGATGTGAGCTGGGACACTACCAAAGAAGGGTTGCCGCAGGGACAAGTAACGCTGAATGGACGCAATGTGAAAGTGACGCAAAGCGTGAACGATGCCCCGCTGCCGGTGGCGTTTGACACGCTGAATCTCACCGCCGACCTGCACAACAACCGGGCCGAACTGGGCTGGCTAATCCGCCTGACCAATAACGGTCAGTTTGATGGCCAGGTACAGATAAGCGACCCGCAAGGACGACGTAATCTGGGTGGTAACGTCAATATCCGTAATTTCAATCTGGCGATGGTGAACCCCATCTTCTCGCGTGGCGAAAAAGCGGCGGGGATGCTAAACGCCAACCTGCGCCTCGGTGGTGACCTGCAAAGTCCACAATTGCTCGGCCAGTTGCAACTCAGTGGCCTGGACGTTGACGGCAACTTTATGCCGTTCGACATGCAACCCAGCCAGTTGGCCGTTAACTTCACCGGTACCCGTTCAACGCTTGCGGGCAGGGTAAACACGCAGCAGGGACAGATTAACATCAGCGGTGATGCCGACTGGAGTCAGCAAGATAACTGGCGGGCGCGTATCGCGGCCAAAGGCAGCCGGGTACGCATCACCGTGCCGCCAATGGTGCGCCTGGATGTGTCGCCGGATGTGGAATTTGAAGCCACGCCGAATCTGTTTACCCTGAATGGTAATGTTGATGTGCCGTGGGCACGTATTGTGGTGCACGACCTGCCGGAAAGCGCGGTGGGGGTCTCCAGCGATATGGTGATGCTCAATAACGATCTGCAGCCGGAGAAGCCGCAGAGCGCCGGTATTCCGATCAACAGCAACCTGAATATCCACGTCGGCAACAACGTGCGTATCGATGCTTTTGGTCTGAAAGCGCGTTTGACGGGTGATCTAAAAGTGGCACAGGATAAGCAGGGGCTGGGCCTCAACGGGCAGATTAATATCCCAAGCGGTCGCTTCCATGCCTATGGCCAGGACTTGATTGTCCGTAAAGGCGAGCTGTTGTTCTCCGGTCCACCGGATCAGCCACTGCTCAATATCGAGGCTATTCGTAACCCCGATGCAACAGAAGACGACGTGATCGCCGGTGTTCGCGTAACGGGTACGGCAGATGAACCGAAAGCGGAAATCTTCTCCGACCCGGCGATGTCACAGCAAATGGCACTCTCTTATCTGCTGCGCGGGCAAGGGCTCGACAGCGAACAGAGCGATAGTGCGGCAATGACGTCTATGCTTATTGGCTTAGGGGTTGCGCAAAGTGGTCAGGTTGTGGGTAAAATCGGGGAGACGTTTGGCGTAAGCAATCTGGCACTGGACACGCAAGGGGTGGGTGACTCATCCCAGGTGGTTGTCAGTGGATATGTATTACCAGGTCTGCAGGTGAAATATGGTGTGGGTATATTTGACTCTTTAGCGACACTCACGCTACGTTATCGTCTGATGCCTAAGCTATATCTGGAAGCCGTGTCTGGCGTCGATCAGGCACTTGATCTGCTCTATCAGTTCGAGTTTTAGCAATGCGAATATTTGTTTATGGTAGTTTACGCACGAAGCAAGGTAACAGTCACTGGATGACCAACGCCCTGTTGCTGGGTAATTTCAGTATCGATAACTACCAACTGTACAGCCTGGGCCACTATCCAGGCGCGGTTCCGGGAAACGGAACGGTACACGGGGAAGTTTATCGTATTGATAACGCCACGCTGGCGGAGCTCGATGCGCTGCGCTCGCGCGGCGGTGAGTATGCACGCCAGTTAATTCAGACGCCTTACGGAAGTGCATGGATGTATGTATATCAACGTCCGGTCGATGGGTTAAAGCTGATTGAAAGCGGTAACTGGTTAGACCGGGATAAGTACTAACATATACCTGATGGATTTCGAGTTGCATCAAGGCAGCGACGCAGAGAATCCCCAGTCACGTACATCAGTACGTGACTGGGGTAAGCGAGGAAAGCCAACGCAGAGGCAGTTTGAAAGACGACAGGTATAACACGCCACCCTCGGGTGGCGTTGTTTTTTAGGATTTAGAACTCCACTCGCGCGCCGAGGTTATAGCGGCGTCCTTCCACCTGCGCGGACTCACTCCATGCGGTCGTGAGTTTCGGATCCTCATCCAGCACGTTGTAGATCCCTGCCATCAACTGTGTGTGCTTGTTGAGTCTATAGCGTACGCCCACGTCCACCATGGTGTAGTCATCATACTTGTTGTTATTACCGCTGTTGCGGTTGCTGCTGCGATAGTTCACAGTGCTCCACACGTCGAGGCTTTGCGTCGCGGCCCAGTTCAGCGACAGGTTCGCCATATGACGTGGGTAATCGTTCAGCGCGTAGCCTTTGTTGACGCCGCTTTTCTGCTCGCTGTGGTTCCAGGTGTAGTTGGCATTGGCTTTGACGTCGGCGCTAATCTGCCAGTCAGCATTGAGCTCGACGCCGTACACATCGGCCTCGCTGACGTTAAAGTATTTACTCACCGAGTCGGCGTTGTAGCCATTGACTGAACACTGGTTGGTTGCCGTGGTTTCACAAATGGTTTGTTCCGCAATCTTGTCTTTAAATTGCGTATAGAAAACGGTGCCATCGAGCGACAGCACATCGCCTGTCCAGTACAGACCCAACTCGGAGTTAACGCTTTTCTCCGGTTTTAAATCGTCATTGCCCACCGTCAGGAAGGGATAGGGCACGGTTGAACCGTAAGGGGTGACGAAGTCGCTGGAGGTGGCCCGTAGCTCCGGTTTCTTATACCCGGCGGAGACGCCGCCTTTCAGCGCCCAGTCCTCGCTAAATGCCCAGTTGCCATACATTTTCGGCGTAATATGTGTACCAAAGTTATCGTCCTGGTCCATACGTGCTGAGGTGGTCAGGATAAAATCGTCGATGCTCCAGCCGTCTTCCACGAATAATGCCCAACCGTTGCGGCTGATTTTGGTGACGGGATCTGAGCCTGGCAGCGTTTTGTTGGCGACATCAAACCGGTCGTTTAACTCTTCGCGGGTGAAGTTCGCCCCGACGGTCAGCTTATGGGTGTCGAGCGTGAAGGTGGTTTGCGAATTGGCGACGTAGTTTTCCATCTGTACATACTGCGGTGACTGCCCGTCATAAACGTATTTTGAGCGGCCTTTTTCGTAGTTAATGTAGTTGGTTGTCGCGATAGTATCGTCTGCATACCAGCCGGTATGGGTCAGGGTAGCGGCGTTACGATCATACAACCATGACCACGGTGCACCGCGTTTCTGGGTGCGGTTTTTCTCTTGCTCACCGGTGACAACGTTGAGGTCGAAGAGGTTATTTTCGCTGGCGGCCAGACCTAACGTCATATCCACGGATTTGCGGTTATGTTTGCCGAAGTAATTATTGCGATCGTCATCGCGGCGGTCGAGCCAGTCGGCAGCCACGCTTAGCCCCAGAACATCGGGAATGATTGGCCCCATGGTGAACAGATTCATCTGACTGGTATTGCCGAGATACTGATGTTCCTGAAGCCAGGTATTGGCGGCAATTGCCGTCGTCCAGTCTTTCGTCCCGTACGGTTTTTTGGTGATGACGTTGACCACGCCGCCGATGGCGTCTGAGCCGTACAGCGACGACATTGGTCCGCGAATGACCTCGATGCGCTCAATGGCCTCCATCGGCGGTAAGAAGTTAGCTTCGGTGCCGATGTCGTGCCCATACGGGCGCGACTGGCCGGTATTTTGTTTGACGCTGTTCACCATGAAAGCGGTATAGGACGGGTCCATGCCGCGGATCATAATACTGCCGGCATTCATCCCGCTGCTGTTCGACACCGAGACGCCGGGAATATTTTTAATCGCTTCACCTACGCTGCGGTCTGGCTGAATATCCAGCGTTTTACGGTCGATAACTGAAATAGTTGCCGGGGCTTCACGCTTTTGCTGCGAGAAACCGGACGCCGTAATCACCATTTCATCTTCGCTATTGCGTGAGGTTTCCGTTAATTCTTCGGCCTGCGCGGGAAAAATAACCCCGCCTGAGAATGCAACGATCCCTGTCAGCGTAATAAGTTGACGCGTTTTCATAATCTAAGACACCTGAAAAGTAAAAATAAAAACGTCACCTTGCCGCGCAACATGGCGGCAAGGTGCAAAATAGTTTTTGATTATTAGTATTTAGACAAATCGATTTTCAGCACGTAGTCGGGCTTGACGCCAATCATTTTTTCCGGCTGCTTTATGCTGACATACAAGGTGTTAGCGTCCGGTGAAAGCGCCAAACTGTTAGGTAAGGCATTGGTTTCAATGCTGTGTTTTACCTGATAGGTGTTGCTGTCGACAATGCTGACCTGTTTGGCATTGCGGTGCGTAATATAGACTTCCTGACGCTTCTCGTTATAGAGAACGGCCAGTGAATTAATGACCTTAATCGGCGTAATAACTTTTCCGGTATTAATATCTACAACCAGAACATCGGCTAAATCAGGATCGGTCAGGAATGCGCGATTATTTTTGCTATCAAGGGCGATATTCAGGAAGAAATGTTTTTTGGCATGCTCAACGGCAAAACGGTTAATTATTTTATGGCTGGTGGTGTCCAGTACAATCAGCTCGTTTCTGCCATTTACCACGTACAGGCGATCGTTTTTTGCATCAATCGCCATGCCTGTCGGGTATTCGCCCATATTTTCAAGGGTGGCGATTTTCTCACGCTTTTGCGTATCTACCACCCAGACAATGCCTTTTTCAGCCACGCCGGAAACATACAGACGGTGGTGTTGCTTATCGAGCACCATTTCACGCGTATGGATGATTTCCTTCGGGTTGCTGGCGTCGCTTAGCTGTAGTATCGCCAATTCTTTGCCGCTGCGGGTATCGATAATTGTCACTGAACCTTCCAGCGTATTACCGACATACAGCACCTGATTTTCTTCATCCAGCGCGGTAGCAAACGCCCGGCGGCTGGTTTCGATGACTTCGGTGGTGGTGAGTTTCTCCAGATCGAGTTTGTAGATAATCCCGCGGGTTTTGTCTTTATCAAACGACGGAGAAGAGGCGGCAAAAAGCGCCTTTTGCTGGCCATCAACCGCCAGCTCATACACCCCGTTACCGACATCGCGGGTCAGAAAATCTTTCTCAGACAGCGTCTTTGCCGCACCGGGCAGGCTGGTAAATAACAACGTAGTGGCGAGGGCCACGGCGGAATAGTGTTTCAGGGACTTCACAGTGTGGAGGTTCATTGACGTTTATTCACATTTATTTACGTGTTGCGAATGATAATGAGATCTAATCTCATTCGCAAATAAGTTGAGCAAAATGTGACTACCCAATCTGGTAGGTCAAAATAAAAACAGCGGGGCGCGGGAAAACAAAGGAAGGAAAATTAAGAAGTAAAAACCCTTACTGGCCAGCGGTGGCGTTCAGGGTTTTGAGCTCAGGCGAACTTACTTCTTCGCACGCTCGAAGGAAGCAATGATTTCAGCTTTAGCGGCTTCAGCGTTGTCCCAGCCGTCAACTTTCACCCATTTGCCCGCTTCGAGATCTTTGTAGTGCTCGAAGAAGTGAGTGATCTGCGCTTTCAGCAGGTCCGGCAGGTCGTTCACATCTTTGATGTGATCGTATTCTTTGCTCAGCTTGGTGTGCGGTACCGCAACCAGTTTCGCATCTTCACCGGATTCGTCGGTCATTTTCAGTACGCCAACCGGACGGCAGCGGATCACTGAACCTGGCTCCAGCGGGTACGGAGTTGGGACCAGAACGTCAACCGGATCGCCATCCAGAGACAGGGTGTGGTTGATGTAACCGTAGTTGCACGGATAGAACATCGCAGTGGACATGAAGCGGTCAACGAACAGGGCGCCGCTCTCTTTGTCAACTTCGTATTTGATCGGATCTGCGTTGGCAGGGATCTCGATAACAACGTAGATATCTTCCGGCAGATCTTTACCGGCAGGGACGTTGAGTAAGCTCATGTCTGTTTCCTTTAAATATGCTATGGCAAACAAGTGGCGGGTATTATAGCCAACTCGCGCTGAATGTCTCCGCTTGTTTTCGATTTCCCTCCTTGGATTTTGGCCTTTTTCCTCTGCGCTGATGACAGAAAAATCCATAACTTCAGCTGCATTTTTCATAGGGTAATGAAAGCGATTACAAAGTTGTGATTAACGTTTTATTTACTTTTTTGAAGTGTGATGTAACGCAATCCGTTACATGCTCGATTGTCTATAGTTTTTTCGCGACTGTTTATTAATCAACAATAATCACCCTACGAGGACGCACTTATGTGGAAGCGCTTACTTTTAGTCACAGCAGTTTCGGCAGCCATGTCATCTATGGCGATGGCAGCCCCTTTAACCGTAGGATTTTCGCAGGTCGGGTCTGAATCCGGCTGGCGTGCAGCAGAAACCAACGTGGCAAAAAGCGAGGCCGAGAAGCGGGGCATTACGCTGAAAATCGCTGACGGCCAGCAAAAACAGGAAAACCAGATTAAAGCGGTACGTTCATTCGTCGCCCAGGGCGTTGATGCCATTTTCATTGCACCGGTGGTGGCAACGGGTTGGGAGCCGGTATTAAAAGAAGCAAAAGATGCCGAGATTCCGGTCTTTTTGCTCGATCGTTCCATCGATGTCAAAGACAAATCTCTCTATATGACCACCGTGACGGCCGACAACGTGCTGGAGGGCAAATTGATCGGCGACTGGCTGATTAAACAAGTGGACGGCAAGCCGTGTAACGTCGTTGAGCTGCAAGGGACCGTCGGCGCCAGCGTGGCGATCGATCGTAAAAAAGGCTTTGCTGAAGCCATTGCCAATGCGCCAAATATCAAAATTATTCGCTCCCAGTCCGGCGACTTCACCCGCAGTAAAGGCAAAGAAGTCATGGAGAGCTTTATTAAAGCGGAAAACAACGGCAAGAACATCTGCATGGTTTATGCCCATAACGATGACATGGTGATCGGGGCTATCCAGGCAATCAAAGAAGCAGGCCTGAAGCCGGGCAAAGATATTCTGACCGGCTCTATCGACGGTGTGCCGGATATCTACAAAGCGATGATTGACGGCGAAGCCAACGCCAGCGTCGAGTTGACGCCGAACATGGCCGGTCCAGCTTTTGATGCGCTGGAGAAATTCAAAAAAGACGGCACCATGCCTGAGAAGTTGACCATTACCAAATCTATCCTCTATCTGCCGGATACCGCGAAAGAAGAGTTAGAGAAGAAGAAAAACATGGGCTACTAATTTTCACAGAGCATAACCCGTAGGCCTGATAAGCGCAGCGCCATCAGGCGTTGAGATGCCGGATGGCGACGCAAATGCGTCTTATCCGGCCTACATCCAGACCGGTTTAAACAATACCGGAGGAATGCCATGACCACCGACCAACATCAGGAAATCCTTCGTACCGAAGGATTAAGCAAATTTTTTCCTGGCGTCAAAGCGCTGGATAACGTGGATTTCAGTCTGCGCCGCGGTGAGATTATGGCGCTGCTCGGTGAAAACGGGGCCGGGAAATCGACGCTGATCAAAGCACTGACTGGCGTTTACCATGCCGATCGCGGCACCATCTGGCTTGAAGGCCAGGCTATCTCACCCAAAAATACCGCCCATGCCCAGCAACTGGGGATTGGCACCGTGTATCAGGAAGTGAACCTGCTGCCCAATATGTCGGTGGCAGATAATCTGTTTATTGGCCGCGAGCCGCGACGTTTTGGCCTGCTGCAGCGTAAGCAAATGGAAAAGCGTGCTACGGAGCTGATGGCCTCCTACGGTTTTTCCCTTGATGTACGCGAGCCGTTAAACCGTTTTTCGGTGGCGATGCAGCAAATCGTCGCCATTTGCCGGGCTATCGATCTGTCGGCGAAAGTGTTGATCCTTGACGAACCCACCGCCAGCCTGGATACCCAGGAAGTCGACATGCTGTTCGGTCTGATGCGCCATCTGCGTGATCGCGGCGTCAGCCTGATCTTCGTCACCCATTTTCTCGATCAGGTCTATCAAGTCAGCGATCGGATCACCGTCCTGCGTAACGGCGGCTTTGTTGGCTGTCGCGAAACCCGTGACCTGCCGCAGATCGAACTGGTGAAGATGATGCTCGGTCGGGAACTGGATACCCACGCGTTACAGCGCGCAGGCCGTACTTTGCTGAGTGATAAACCTGTGGCCGCTTTCAGCAACTTTGGCAAAAAAGGCACGATCGCACCATTCGATCTGCAGGTCCGTCCCGGTGAGATTGTCGGCCTGGCGGGGTTGCTGGGATCGGGACGTACAGAAACGGCAGAAGTGATCTTTGGTATTAAACCCGCTGACAGCGGCAGTGCGCTAATCAAAGGCAAACCGCAGACCCTGCGATCGCCGCATCAAGCCTCATGTCTGGGGATCGGCTTCTGCCCGGAGGATCGCAAAACGGACGGCATTATTGCTGCCGCCTCGGTGCGGGAAAATATCATCCTGGCCCTGCAAGCGCAGCGAGGCTGGCTGCGGCCGATTTCGCGCAAAGAGCAAAATGAAATTGCCGAGCGTTTTATTCGCCAGTTGGGTATACGAACCCCCAACGCCGAACAGCCGATCGAATTTCTCTCCGGCGGCAATCAGCAAAAAGTTCTGCTGTCGCGCTGGCTGCTGACCAAACCGCAGTTCTTGATCCTCGATGAACCCACGCGTGGGATCGACGTCGGGGCGCACGCCGAGATCATCCGCCTGATCGAAACACTGTGCGCCGACGGCCTGGCGCTGTTGGTGATCTCCTCTGAACTGGAAGAACTGGTGGGTTACGCCGATCGGGTCATTATTATGCGCGATCGCAAACAGGTGGCCGAGATCCCACTGGCTGAACTGTCCGTACCGGCGATCATGAACGCCATTGCGGCCTAAGGAGACTGTTGTGATGCCTCAATCTCTCCCTCAATCCAACCCCGTGAAGCGACGGTTTCGCTGGCCGAAGGGCATGCCGCAACTGGTGGCGCTGCTGCTGGTGCTGCTGGTTGACAGCCTGGTGGCCCCGCATTTTTATCAGGTGATTTTGCAGGATGGCCGCTTGTTCGGTAGCCCGATTGATATTCTCAACCGTGCCGCGCCCGTGGCGCTACTGGCGATTGGTATGACGCTGGTGATTGCCACCGGCGGTATCGACCTTTCCGTTGGCGCGGTGATGGCCATTGCGGGGGCTACTACCGCCGCGATGACGGTTGCCGGGCACAGCCTCCCGGTGGTCCTGCTTGCGGCGTTAGGCTCCGGTATCCTGGCTGGATTGTGGAACGGGATTTTGGTAGCCATCCTCAAGATCCAACCGTTTGTTGCCACGCTGATCCTGATGGTGGCCGGGCGCGGGGTGGCGCAGTTGATCACCTCCGGGCAGATCGTCACGTTTAACTCGCCCGATCTGTCATGGTTCGGTAGCGGATCGCTGTTGCTGTTCCCGACGCCGGTGATCATCGCCCTGCTGACGCTGGTGGCCTTTTGGCTGCTGACGCGTAAAACGGCGCTGGGCATGTTCATTGAGGCGGTCGGCATCAACATTCGGGCGGCGAAAAATGCCGGGGTGAATACCCGCGTCATCGTGATGCTCACCTATGTGCTGAGCGGTCTGTGCGCGGCCATCGCCGGAATTATCGTCACGGCGGATATTCGCGGGGCCGATGCCAACAATGCCGGGTTATGGCTGGAATTAGATGCCATTCTGGCGGTAGTTATCGGCGGCGGTTCGCTGATGGGCGGGCGGTTTAACCTGTTGCTGTCGGTAGTGGGGGCGTTGATTATTCAGGGCATGAATACCGGGATTTTACTGTCTGGCTTCCAGCCGGAGTTGAACCAGGTGGTCAAAGCTGTGGTAGTGCTGTGCGTGCTGATCGTCCAGTCACAACGCTTTATCAGCCTGATAAAAGGAGTGCGTGGTCATGATAAAACGTAACTTACCGCTGATGATCACCCTCGGCGTCTTTGTGCTGGGCTACCTCTATTGCCTGACGCAGTTCCCGGCCTTTGCCTCGACGCGCGTGATCTGCAATATCCTGACCGACAACGCCTTTTTAGGCATTATCGCCGTGGGTATGACCTTCGTGATCCTCTCTGGCGGCATCGATCTTTCCGTTGGTTCGGTGATTGCCTTTACCGGCGTCTTTCTGGCAAAAGCCATTGGTTACTGGGGTATTTCTCCGCTGCTGGCGTTCCCGCTGGTTCTGGCGATGGGCTGCGCGTTTGGCGCCTTTATGGGGTTACTGATTGATGCCCTGAAGATCCCGGCGTTTATTATTACGCTGGCGGGAATGTTCTTCCTGCGCGGCGTCAGCTATCTGGTCTCCGAAGAGTCTATCCCGATCAACCACCCGATTTATGACACGCTCTCCAGCCTTGCCTGGAAGATCCCCGGCGGGGGGCGTCTGAGCGCTATGGGACTGTTGATGCTGGGCGTAGTGGTGATCGGTATCTTCCTTGCGCACCGTACGCGCTTTGGTAATCAGGTGTATGCCATTGGCGGTAGCGCGACGTCAGCCAATCTGATGGGGATCTCAACCCGTAGTACGACAATTCGCATCTATATGCTCTCTACCGGGTTGGCGACGCTGGCTGGGATTGTCTTCTCCATTTATACCCAGGCCGGTTATGCGCTGGCAGGCGTCGGCGTAGAACTGGATGCCATTGCCTCGGTGGTGATTGGCGGCACGTTGTTGAGCGGCGGGGTGGGCACGGTACTGGGCACGCTGTTTGGCGTGGCGATCCAGGGACTGATCCAGACCTACATTAATTTTGATGGCACATTAAGTTCCTGGTGGACGAAGATCGCGATTGGCATTTTATTGTTTATTTTTATTGCCTTACAACGCGGTTTGACTGTGTTGTGGGAAAACCGTCAAAGCTCGCCAGTGACCAGAGTGAGTACGACGGTAATGCCAAAGTAACGTGCTGATTTTTCACAAAACATCTAAATACCTAAACTTTTTCCGGTTGTAGTCGATAGGTTCTTTACAGGTCTGTTTTAATCCTACAACCGGAAATATAACAATGCCAAAATCCCTTTCAATTCGATCAAGTTTGTTGGTGTTATTGTCTCTGCTGACGTTCCTTCTATTGCTGACCGGAGGTATGGGGCTATACGCTTCTACCAGAATCATTACTTCATTGATTTACCACGGTATTATGAGCGCTGCGATGGTGGTTTCTATCATATTGCTGGCAGTTATTTGGTTTATGCTGCGAAATAAGTTTCTCAAACCGCTGGATAACATTGTGGAGCAACTGGAACGCCTGGCAACGGGGGATTTGTCGCTGGTTACGGCGCTGTCGGCCAGCGCCGAATTCAACCGCCTGAACGTGGCGATGGATGAAATGCGCCATGCACTAGGAGATTCAGTGCAACGCGTACGCGATGCCAGTTCGCAAATTGACATCGGCAGTCGCGAACTGACGGCCGGGAACCAGCATCTGGCGCAGCGCACTGAATCGACAGCCACTTCGTTGGAGCAAACTGCAGCCAGCATGGAAGAACTGACGGCGACCGTGAAACAGAATGCGCAAAACGCAGAACAGGCACACCAGTTGGCAAAATCGGTGTCGGACACGGCCGATCGTGGCAGCGAGATGGTGTGTTATGTGATCGAGAAAATGCGCGATATTTCCGGCAGTTCCAGCCGAATCGCCGACATCCTCAGCGTGATTGACGGTATTGCTTTCCAGACCAATATCCTGGCGCTCAACGCTTCTGTTGAAGCGGCACGTGCTGGTGAGCAAGGGCGGGGTTTTGCGGTCGTCGCGGGGGAAGTACGTAATCTGGCCAGCCGCAGCGCCGAAGCGGCAAAAGAAATCCGCACGTTAATCAGCGATTCACACACACACGTGGGGGAAGGTAGTGAGCTGGCGCAGCAGGCGGGAGAAACCATGGACGAGATTGCCAATGAAGTGATGCGCATGACCAAACTGATGCGTGAAATCGCCAGTGCGTCGCAGGAACAGAGTCGTGGTATTGAGCAGGTGAATATTGCGGTGATTCAGATGGATGAAACGGCGCAGCAAAATGCGGCGCTGGTACAACAGTCTTCAGCGGCCACCCGCTCGCTGGAAGAGCAGTCACATGCGCTGCTCGAAGCAATGGCCGCATTTAAGCTACAGACAACGTAACCGAACGTAGGCCTGATAAGGCGAAGCCGCCATCAGGCAATAAATTGCCGGATGGCAACGCTGCGCTTTTTATCCGGCCTACGTCCGAGCGATCAATGATGATTACGCGTCCGGGAACTCACGGATTAAACGTTCGACGTCTTCAACCATATGGTCGTTACCGACGAAGAACGAACGGCGCTGGTGCAGGCTCTCCGGGATGATATCCAGAATACGGTTTTTACCGTCGCTCGCCTTGCCGCCCGCTTGTTCGGCCAGCAGGGCCATTGGATTGCATTCGTACAGCAGACGCAGTTTCCCATCCGGGTGGCTGGCGGTGCTCGGGTACAGATAGATCCCGCCTTTCAACAGATTGCGGTGGAAATCCGCCACCAAAGAGCCAATGTAGCGCGAGGTGTACGGGCGCTGAGTGGTTTTATCTTCTTCCTGGCAGAATTTAATGTATTTCTTCACGCCATTTGGGAATTTGATGTAGTTGCCTTCGTTGATGGAGTAAGTGCTACCTTTGGCCGGGAAGCGCATGCGCTCCTGGCTGAGGCAAAACACGCCCAGTGAAGGATCGTAGGTGAACGCATGTACGCCGCAGCCGGTGGTGTATACCAGCATGGTGGATGAGCCGTAGACGACGTAGCCTGCAGCAACCTGCTTGTTGCCCGGTTGCAGGAAATCCTCTTCCGTTACCGGCGTACCGACAGGGGTGACACGGCGATAAATCGAGAAGATTGTGCCGACAGAGACGTTAACATCGATGTTCGATGAACCATCCAGTGGATCCATGAGTACAACGTATTTTGCGTGTTCACAGCCTTCGAAGACGACGATTTCATCTTCTTCTTCAGAGGCAATGCCCGCCACAATATCGCGTGCCTTCAGTGCAGCTTTCAGTTTTTCGTTTGCGAACAGATCGAGCTTCTGCTGAACCTCTCCCTGTACGTTCTCAGCACCGCTGGCACCCAGGATATCGACCAGACCGGCCTTGTTGATATCGCGGTGGATGATCTTGGCGCCCAGCTTTATTGCCGATAACAAAGCAGTCAGCTCACCAGTAGCATGAGAGAACTCGTGCTGCTTTTCGACAATAAATTCACCTAACGTTTTCATAACACTTTCCCTGCAAATTGTATGGAGTAAAGCGACCGCCATAATCTTAACAAATATTTCAGACCTCGCGCTTAGGTGAATCGCGCCAGCAAACTGCGGATTATCCTGAAATGCGTTTCTCAGTTGCCTGACATATGCGTAAAATGGCCCCCAGATTAAAAAAGGATAGTGACGTATGCGCATTCATATTTTGGGAATTTGTGGCACCTTCATGGGCGGTCTGGCGATGCTGGCGCGCTCGCTCGGTCATGAAGTAACGGGTTCGGACGCCAATGTGTATCCGCCGATGAGTACCTTACTTGAGAAACAGGGCATCTCCCTGATTCAGGGTTACGATGCCAGCCAGCTTGACCCACAGCCGGACCTGGTGATTATTGGCAATGCCATGACTCGCGGTAATCCGTGCGTGGAAGCGGTGCTGGAGAAGAACATTCCGTTCATGTCTGGCCCGCAGTGGTTGCATGACTTTGTGCTGCGCGATCGCTGGGTGCTGGCGGTAGCGGGAACGCACGGTAAAACCACCACTGCGGGAATGGCGACTTGGATCCTCGAAGTCTGTGGCTATAAGCCGGGTTTCGTCATCGGTGGTGTGCCGGGTAACTTCGAGGTTTCTGCGCGTCTGGGCGAAAGTGACTTTTTCGTTATTGAAGCGGATGAGTACGACTGCGCGTTCTTCGATAAGCGTTCCAAATTTGTGCATTACTGCCCGCGTACGCTGATCCTCAATAACCTTGAGTTTGATCACGCGGACATCTTCGACGATCTGAAAGCCATTCAGAAACAGTTCCACCACCTGGTGCGTATCGTGCCGGGCCAGGGACGCATCATCTACCCGGAAAACGACATCAATCTGAAACAGACGATGGCGATGGGCTGCTGGAGCGAGCAAGAACTGGTCGGCGAGCAAGGCCATTGGTTGGCGAAGAAACTGACCACCGATGCCTCCGAGTGGGAAGTGCTATTAGACGGTGAGAAAGTGGGCGAAGTGAAGTGGGGCCTGGTCGGTGAACACAACATGCACAATGGCCTGATGGCGATTGCCGCTGCCCGCCATGTTGGCGTGACTCCTGCCGATGCCGCCAATGCGCTGGGCTCTTTCATCAACGCCCGTCGTCGTCTTGAACTGCGCGGTGAAGCTCATGGCGTGACGGTGTATGACGATTTTGCCCATCACCCGACGGCGATTCTGGCGACGCTTGCCGCGCTGCGCGGAAAAGTCGGCGGCACGGCGCGGATTATTGCCGTGCTGGAACCGCGCTCTAACACCATGAAAATGGGGCTGTGCAAAGACGATCTGGCGCCGTCGTTAGGTCGTGCTGACGAAGTGTTCCTGCTGCAACCACCGCACATTCCGTGGCTGGTATCAGAAGTCGCGGAAGCCTGCGTTCAGCCAGCTCACTGGAGCGGCGATGTTGACACACTGGCGGACATGGTGGTGAAAACCGCACAGCCTGGCGATCACATTCTGGTGATGAGCAACGGTGGGTTTGGTGGCATCCATCAAAAGCTGCTGGATGGTCTGGCGAAGAAAGCCCAGGCACAAGCGGAAGAGTAAAAAAATGCCCGGTGGCGCGCAATGCTTACCGGGCCTACGATCGACTGTAGGCCGGATCGGGCGTTTACGCCGCCATCCGGCACTTTCAGCATACGAAGAAATTAGACTTCGTTTTCCGCCAGCTCACGCAGATACTGGAAAATCTGACGTGCTGATTTCGGCGGCTTGTTGCCTTCCTGCTCTTTCTTCGCATTGCGTACCAGGGAACGAAGCTGTTGGCGATCGGCGTTCGGCCACAGTCTGAGGACTTCCGCTACCGCATCATCACCTTCAACGATCAAACGATCGCGCAGCTGCTCCAGCTTGTGAAACATTACAACCTGTTGGTTGTGACGGTTCTTCAGCTTATCCAGCGCCTGACGGATAGGATCGACATCGCGCTGGCGCAGCATCTTGCCAATCAGCTGTAGCTGGCGGCGACGGCCTTCCATCTTAATACGCTGTGCCAGCTCAATGGCGGCACGTAAATCCGCATCGAGCGGGATTTTATCCAGCGCATTTTTCCCCAGTTTTACCAGTTCCACGCCCAGGTGTTTCAACTCCTCGGCGTCACGTTTTATTTCACTTTTACTAACCCAGATAATTTCATCGTCTTCGTCTTCGATGTCATCACCGGGAACGTCGTCGAGCCAGTCTTCGGGCTGCTTAGTCATGTCAGGCTCCTTAAAAAAAGAGGCTAATGTTACCAGTTAAGATGCGCACTGAAAAACGGTTCTCTGTTAGACTTCAGAGAAACTCTCTCTACATTATGGCATTTGCGATGAAAGTAATCTCACAAGTTGAAGCGCAGCGTAAGATTCTGGAAGAAGCAGTCTCGACAGCACTGGAATTAGCGTCAGCCCAGTCGGACGGTGCAGAAGTCGCCGTAAGCAAGACGACGGGTATTAGCGTCAGCACCCGTTATGGTGAAGTGGAGAACGTAGAATTCAACAGCGACGGGGCGCTGGGCATTACGGTGTATCACCAGAACCGTAAAGGTAGCGCGTCGTCCACCGATTTAAGTCCACAGGCGATTGCGCGTACCGTGCAGGCCGCGCTGGATATTGCTCGTTACACCTCGCCGGACCCGTGCGCAGGCGTGGCGGATAAAGAACTGCTGGCTTTTGATGCACCAGATTTAGACTTGTTCCACCCGGCGGAAGTCTCGCCTGATGAAGCCATCGAACTGGCGGCACGTGCTGAACAAGCGGCGTTGCAGGCTGATAAGCGCATTACTAACACCGAAGGCGGCAGCTTTAACAGCCACTACGGCATCAAAGTGTTTGGTAACAGCCACGGTATGCTGCAGGGTTACTGCTCCACGCGTCATTCCCTCTCCAGCTGTGTGATCGCCGAAGAGAATGGCGACATGGAACGCGACTACGCCTACACCATTGGCCGTGCAATCGGCGATCTGCAAACGCCGGAATGGGTCGGTGCCGACTGTGCGCGCCGCACTTTATCCCGCCTGTCGCCGCGTAAACTGTCCACTATGAAAGCACCGGTTATTTTCGCCAATGAAGTGGCGACCGGCCTGTTTGGACACCTGGTCGGGGCCATCGCGGGTGGCTCGGTGTATCGTAAATCCACCTTCCTGCTGGACTCGCTGGGCCAACAAATTCTGCCGGAATGGCTGACCATTGAAGAACACCCGCACCTGCTGAAAGGGCTGGCCTCTTCGCCATTCGACAGCGAAGGCGTGCGCACGGAACGTCGCGATATTATCAAGGACGGCGTACTGACCCAGTGGCTGCTGACCAACTACTCTGCTCGTAAACTGGGCCTGAAAAGCACCGGTCATGCCGGTGGCATTCACAACTGGCGTATTCCGGGACAAGGACTAAGCTTCGAGCAGTTGCTTAAAGAGATGGGCACTGGTCTGGTAGTAACCGAGCTGATGGGGCAGGGCGTGAGTGGTATTACCGGCGATTATTCGCGCGGCGCGGCTGGCTTCTGGGTCGAAAACGGTGAAATTCAGTACCCGGTGAGTGAAATCACCATCGCCGGTAACTTGAAAGACATGTGGCGCAATATTGTCACCGTCGGTAACGATATTGAAACGCGCAGTAATATACAGTGTGGTTCTGTGCTGCTGCCGGAGATGAAAATCGCCGGGCAGTGATACTCGTCATACTTCAAGCTGCAGGTGTGTTGGCTTCACGTGTGCACTCCAGTCACTTACTTATGTAAGCTCCTGGGATTCACACGCTTGCCGCCTGCCTGCAACTCGAATTATTTAGAGTATCTGGCGTTTGTTTATTTTTTAATAATAATAAAGGAAGTGAGCAATGCGTAAACACCTGTTAGCGATCGTCGCGGCTTCAACGCTGGTTTTGGGTTCGTCTGCGTTTGCGGCCGATCTCGAAGATGATATGGGGATCCTCAACGACAACCTGAAAATCGTGGAAAAAACGGATAACGCCACTGAACTGAAAGACGCGTTAACCAAAATGCGTGCAGCCGCGCAGGATGCACAAAAAGGAACGCCACCGAAGCTGGAAAATAAATCTCCGGACAGCCCGGAGATGAAAGATTTCCGCCACGGCTTTGACACGCTGATCGGCCAGATCGACGGCGCGTTAAAACTGGCTAACGAAGGTAAAGTCAACGAGGCGAAAGCGGCTGCGGAAGAGCTAAAAACCACCCGTAACGCTTACCATAAGAAGTACCGTTAATTTATGTATCCGGCCTGCGCGACGTCGTAGGCCGGATAAGACACGACAGCGTATCCATCCGGCACCGTCCCCCATAAGTAAACGCTATACCCATCACATTTTTTAACTTTTAACGCCAGCCCGTTTTTCCTGCCGCTTGCGGTTTCCCTGCTATCTCGTGCGATCCCCATCACGTTATCCAGGCGATAAATAACCAATCCCGCCCTTTTTGCGGCACAGATCACTATCGTTGCTCACCTTTCCACTTCGAAGTGGAAAACAACTCGCTACAAACTTTTAACCCCCAGCGCTAATTTACCCTCAGAGCCATTAGTGGGGTAAGACGAGTGAATAACGGAGCTGTAATGAATGACAGGGGGGAACCGGTGACACCGTCTGGTGAACTGGCCGACCGCATGCTGGCAAAGGTGTATGCCCTGTTGCATGCACGCCACATCATTCCCAATGCCGTACAGGAACAAATGCTGACATCGCATGTTCGCGCCATGGCGCACCGCTCGGTGACGGGCGAGCCCTTACCTGAAGTGGATGCCGGTTTATTTGATGAAATTTCAGCCGAATCAATGGCACTTGCCCGCGACATCGTGGCGGAGTTTGGCAACCTTCCTGAAGAAGAGGCCTGGCTGCTGTCGGTACATTTCGAAGTCGCAAAAGAGAACCTTTAAGGAGCAAAAGATGGAACAGATTACCGTGGTGATTGGCGATCGTCTGGGTAAAGGCCAGAAAGTGGCGGCAGGCGTCGAGAAAGCAGGTGGACGTGCGGTCGTGGTACCAGGCGTGGCGGCAGATATGAAGCTGGGCGACATGATGAAAGCGGAAAATGCCACCTTTGGTATTTCGTTTTGCGGCAGCGGCGGCGCGGGAGCTATCACCGCGCAGACCAAATATGGCTACAAAGCCAAATACGGTATGCGCTCAGTTGAAGAGGGCGTCACCGCCATCAACGAAGGTTGCAACGTGCTGGGATTCGGCTTTATGGATAAAGAAGAGCTCGGCGAGCGCCTGGTGCAGGCGTGGCAAAAGAAATACGGCGCTTAAGTATGAAAGAGCAATTCACCACAACGGTGAGAGTCACGGGTAAGGGTGACGCCAAAGCGCGCGCCTTTGCTGATGCCCTGAACCACGTTCAGGCCGCGGTGATGAAAGGGTCGCCGCATATCTTACTGCGTATTGAGCCACAGGATGTGCAGGTTGTTCAAGCGCGTGAAACGGTGCGTAAAGAGGCGTTTTTATTCCTCTTTTTGCGCCGCGAAAGACGCACCTTCAGCGTGGAGCTGGATGTGACCGTCAACGTGACTGCCATCAATCTTGAGAAGGTGGATTTCGTCACGCAACGCTGATTCACTATTAAAAGGCATAATTATGTTCCTGATAATATTAATAAAATCGCTCATCATCGGCGCGCTGGTCGGCGTAGGTGTCGGCGCTGGGGCTGCACGCATGTTTCATGCGCCTACCTCTCAGGGGATGGGCGCGTTTCGTACTCTGGGGGAGCTGAATTCCTGTGAAGGGGATCCTGCTTCTCACTTCTCATTTGGCCTGGGCTTCTTCTTCAACGCCTGGGCTTCATCCGTTGCGGCGGGCGCGTTCACGCAGGACGTTGACCACCGCATCATCCCTAACTGGGGTGCGGCGGCATTGATGCTCAAAAACCGTAATGTCGGTGAAACGCTGCATGACCCCAGACGCATGGCGATTGCCTGTGGCGTGATTGGCATGATTGTTGTGACCTTCCTGAACCTCACTGCGTCATCCGTACCGGCTGCGCTGCAGGTTACCGCCGTGAAGGTGCTGGTACCGGCGGCAAACCTGCTGGTCAACACCGTGATGCCGGTGATCTTCTGGCTGGCGGCGATCGATGCCGGCAAGAAATCGGGCTTCTGGGCGACCGTATTTGGTGGCGCGGCGCAGCTGATTATGGGCAACGCCGTACCGGGTCTGGTACTCGGTATTTTGATTGGTAAAGGCGTCGAAGAGAGCGGCTGGAACCACGTCACTAAAGTGATGATGGTGGCTATCGTCGCACTGTTCGTGCTGAGCGGTTTCTTCCGCGGCTTCGATATGAAGATGATCGAATCCTTCCATCTGACCGTGCCGAACTGGCTGGAACTGATCCACAACTCACTCAGCGGCAAATAACGGAGGCCACAATGGAACAGAATAAAGGTTTTTGGTTCGCCGACTGGTCATTCCCGATCTTCGTGGGCCTGCTCTCCTCCGGCGTCTTTGCCGGGACGCACATGTACTACCTGTATGGCATCGGTGCGTTTAACGAAGTGGCCTTCGTGGCAATGCTGAAAGCGGGAATGGACACCGGTTCTTACGGAGCGGTAGCGGCGTTTGGCGCGAGCTTCCTGTTTGCCCGCATTATTGAAGGTTCGCTGGTGGGGATTTTGGACATCGGCGGGGCCATCCAGACCGGCGTTGGCTTGGGCGTGCCGGCACTGCTGCTGGGTGCTGGCATTATTTTCCCGGTCGCTAACTTTGCTGCCTCGCTGGTCACCGGTCTGGTGATTGGTCTGGCGATTGGCTACATCATCATTCTGGCGCGTAAGTTCACCATCAACCAGAGCGATTCGACCTACGGGGCGGACGTGATGATGGGCGCCGGTAACGCCTCTGGTCGCTTCCTTGGACCGCTGATCATCCTTAGCGCCATGACGGCTTCCATCCCTATCGGCGTCGGTTCTCTGGCCGGGGCGCTGCTGTTTTACCTGTGGCAGAAACCGATCACTGGCGGTGCGATCCTCGGGGCCATGATCCTCGGTTCCATTTTCCCGATTGCGATTAGCTAATTGCCTGATGGCGCTGCGCTTATCAGGCCTACAGCATCGTACTCGTTGTAGGCCGGATAAGACATTTATGTCGCCATCCGGCAACCGATTTCCTCTTTCTACAGGAGAGTGTGATGTTTGATTTACTCCTGCGCCATGCGCGTCTGGTAGACGATACGGTGAGCGATATTGCGGTCAAGGACGGCAAAATTGCGGCGCTGGGCGAGATAACCGATCCGGCGGTGAAAACTGTCGATTTACGCGGTGAGTGCTACGTCAGCGCCGGGTGGATTGATTCTCACGTCCACTGCTACCCGAAATCCCCGATTTATCATGACCAGCCTGACAGCATTGGGATTGCCACCGGCGTGACCACGGTGGTGGATGCCGGCAGCACCGGCGCTGACGATATTGATGATTTCTATACCTTAACTCGCGAAGCGACCACCGACGTTTATGCCTTGCTGAACATTTCCCGTGTGGGGCTGATTGCGCAAAACGAGCTGGCCAATATGGCTAATATCGACGCTGACGCGGTAAAGCAGGCGGTGCAACGTCACCCGGATTTTATTGTCGGCCTGAAGGCGCGGATGAGCAGCAGCGTGGTCGGCGAAAATGGCATTACCCCGCTGGACCACGCCAAAACCATGCAAGCGCAGAATGGTGACCTGCCGCTAATGGTGCACATCGGTAACAACCCGCCGGATCTGGATGAGGTAGCCGAACGCCTGACGGCGGGCGACATTATTACCCACTGCTATAACGGTAAACCGAACCGTATTCTGACGCCAAAAGGCGAACTGCGGGCCTCGGTGACGCGGGCGATTTCGCGCGGCGTACGCCTCGATGTCGGACACGGTACCGCCAGCCTGAGCTTTGCGGTGGCGAAACGCGCTATTAGCTTAGGCATTTTGCCGCACACCATCAGCTCAGACATTTACTGCCGCAACCGTATCAGTGGCCCGGTGCATTCGCTGGCGAATGTAATGTCGAAATTTCTCGCCATCGGTATGTCGCTCCCGCAGGTCATCGAGTGCGTGACCGCCAGTGCCGCCGACGGCCTGCGCCTGAAAAATAAAGGCCGACTTCGGGTTGGTCTGGATGCTGACCTGACCCTCTTTACGCTGAAGCGCCAGCCTACCGTGCTGGTGGATGCAGAAAATATCAGCCTGCAGGCTGAGCAACTGTTGGTGCCGCTTGCTGCAATACGTGCAGGCAAGGGCTATATGACCGAACAAGGGAGCGCGGAACATGCCTTCGATTTTTGAGAAATACCATTTAAAACAGGTGATTAATACCTCTGGCCGTATGACGGCACTCGGCGTCTCCACGCCGCGACCTGAAGTGGTACAGGCCGCGATGGCGGGGATGAATCAGTACTTTGAAATGAAAGATCTGGTCAATAAAACCGGATACTACATCGCGAAGTTGCTCGAGGTTGAGGGCGCCACGGTGGTGTCCTGCGCCTCGGCGGGGATTGCCTTATCGGTGGCGGCGGTGCTGGTGAAAGACAGCGACTGGCTGCTGGAAAACCTGCACGCCACGCCAATCGACAACAACGAAATCGTGCTGCCTCGTGGCCACAACGTTAATTTTGGCGCACCGGTTGGCAGCATGGTGGCGCTTGGCGGCGGCAAGTTAGTCGAGGCTGGTTATGCCAATGAATGCTCGGCGGCGCAGCTGGCAGCCGCTATTTCACCGCGTACGGCGGCCATTCTGTATATCAAATCACATCACTGCGTACAAAAAAGCATGCTCAGCGTAGAGCAGGCCGCCGTGGTCGCACGTACGCATAATTTGCCGCTGATTGTGGATGCGGCGGCGGAAGAGGATTTGCAGTGCTACTACCGTGTCGGCGCGGACCTGGTGATTTACAGCGGCGCCAAGGCGATCGAAGGGCCAACCAGCGGCCTGGTGATTGGTAAAACACAATATGTGGAGTGGGTGAAACGCCAGACTGCGGGCATTGGCCGGGCGATGAAGGTTGGCAAAGAGGGTATTCTCGGGCTGACCTGCGCTATTGAATTGTACCTCAACGCGCAGAAAGAGAGCGGCGCAGAGATGGTCGAAAAAATGACGCCGTTTATTAATACGCTGAATACCTTCAATGGCGTCAGCGCGCGCGTGGTGTGGGACAGCGCAGGGCGCGATATTGCGCGTACCGAAATTAAGTTTGACGAAGCGGTAACCGGGATCGCCACCGGTGAGCTGGTTGAGGCGCTTAAGCAGGGCGAGTATGCGATCTACTTCCGTGGCTACAAGGCCAACGAAGGCATTATTGAAGCGGACGTGCGCAGCGTAGACCGCGCGCAGCTGGAGATTGTGGCTCGTCGTATTGCGGACGTGACCGGGCAGGAGAAAAAAGCATGAAACTGACGCCTAACTTTTATCGCGATCGCGTCTGCCTGAACGTGCTGGCGGGGTCAAAAGAGAACGCCAGCGATATTTACGCGGCGGCCGAAGGTCATGTGCTGGTCGGCGTGCTCTCTAAAAATTACCCGAGCGTTGAAAGCGCGGTGGCGGATATGCGTGAGTACGCGGCGCTTATCGATAATGCACTCTCTGTTGGCCTCGGAGCGGGCGATCCGAATCAGTCGGCGATGGTCAGTGAAATCTCCCGTCATGTGCAGCCGCAGCACGTTAACCAGGTGTTCACCGGCGTGGCGACCAGCCGGGCGCTGCTGGGGCAACGTCAAACGGTGGTCAACGGTCTGGTTTCGCCCACCGGCACGCCGGGCTGGGTGAAGATCTCCACCGGCCCGCTCAGCAGCCAGTCTGCGGATGGCGTGGTACCGGTGGCAACCGCCATTGCACTGCTGAAAGACATGGGCGGCAGCTCGATTAAATACTTTCCGATGGGCGGTCTGCAATGCCGCGACGAGTATAAAGCAGTAGCTGAAGCCTGCGCTCATCATGACTTCTGGCTGGAGCCCACGGGTGGCATCGACCTGGATAACTTCGCTGAGATTTTGCAGATTGCCCTTGATGCCGGTGTGAGCAAAATCATTCCTCACATTTATAGTTCTATTATTGATAAGGTGAGCGGCAACACCCGGCCTGACGATGTGCGCCAGCTGTTGGCAATGACCCGGGCCTGCGTAGGTTAACTGACTAGTGAGGAAACTGATGTGCGATTCCCCAACCAACGTTTAGCGCAGCTGTTTGACATGCTGCAAAGCGAGGCGCTGCCGCAGGATGAGCTGGCGCAGCGGTTGTCGGTTTCCACACGCACGGTCAGGGCTGATATCACCGCATTGAACGCGCTCCTCACCCCGTATGGCGCGCAGTTTGTCCTCAGCAGAGGCAACGGCTACCAGTTGAAAATTGACGATCCAGCAAGCTACCGCGCACTGCAAACGCAGCAGCCCGAGCGGTTGCTGCGCATCCCACGTACCAGCCAGGAGCGGGTACATTGGCTGGTGGTTCGTTTTCTGACATCGGCCTTTTCGCTGAAGCTGGAAGATTTAGCTGATGAATGGTTCATCAGCCGGGCGACGCTGCAAAACGACATGGCGGACGTGCGTGAGCACCTGCAACGGTATCGACTGACGCTGGAAACGCGCCCCCGACATGGGATGAAGCTGTTTGGCAGTGAGATGGCGATCCGCGCCTGTCTGACCGATCTTCTGTGGACGCTGGCGCAGCATGACCCGACCCATCCGCTGGTGATGGAAGAAGCGCTCAATGCAGGTGTCCCACAACAGCTGCAGCCGGTTTTACAGGATATTTTTACCCGCTTTCATATTCGCCTGACCGACGAGGGTGAGCTTTTTCTGCGCTTATATTGTGCAGTGGCGGTACGCCGGATTAGCGAGGGTTATCCGCTGCCGGAATTCGTCGCAGAAGAGGTGGAGAGCGAAGTGTGCCTGGCAACGCGGGAAATTGCATCGGTTCTGCACCAGTTAGCAGACAAACCGCTCTCCGTTTTTGAGGAGAACTGGCTGAAAGTGCATATTGCCGCCCGTCAGGTACAGGAGATCCCTCCCAGCACCATCAATGCCGATGATGACGAAGCGCTGGTCAATTACATCCTGCGTTTTATCAATACCCAGTACAATTACAACCTGATGAACGATCGGCAACTGCATGCCGATCTACTGACCCATATTAAGACCATGATCACCCGGGTACGCTACCAGATCATGATCCCCAATCCGCTGCTGGAAAATATTAAACAGCACTATCCGATGGCATGGGACATGACGCTGGCCGCCGTGTCGGGGTGGGGGAAATACACCCCGTATACCATTAGCGAAAATGAGATTGGCTTCCTCGTGCTGCACATTGGCGTTGGGCTGGAACGTAGTTACAACATCGGTTACCAGCGACAGCCTCGTGTGCTGTTGGTTTGCGACGCGGGAAACGCCATGGTGCGCATGATTGAAGCGGTGCTGGCGCGTAAATATCCGCAGATTGAGGTAGCCGGCACCGTGACGCTGCGCGAATACGAGCAACGGGACGCCATCAGTGAAGACTTCGTGATTTCTACCGCACGGATTAATGAAAAAGATAAGCCCGTGGTGATGATCGCCCCGTTTCCTACTGATTATCAGTTGGAGCAGATAGGTAAGCTGGTGCTGGTGGACCGAACCCGCCCGTGGATGCTGAACAAATTCTTCGATGCTGCCCATTTTCGCATTATTAATGAACAGATGGATCAACAGACGCTGTTCAACACGTTATGTCGCCAACTGCAGGATGAAGGCTTTGTCGATGCGGAATTTCTCGACTCCGTCGTTGAGCGCGAGGCTATCGTCAGCACCCTGCTGGGTGACAGTATTGCCCTGCCTCACTCCCTCGGTTTGCTGGCTAAAAAAACGGTGGTCTATACGGTGCTCGCCCCACAGGGTATCGCCTGGGGAGACGAAACCGCGCACGTGATCTTCTTGCTCGCTATCAGTAAAAGTGAATATGAAGAAGCGATGGCCATCTACGATATTTTTGTCACCTTCCTGCGCGAACGCGCCATGACGCGGCTTTGTGCGTGTCAGAATTTTGCCGAGTTCAAAACGGTCGCCATGGAGTGCGTGAGCCGTTTTTAATAGGCATTTTCCCACCACGGCGATAAAGATGCTGGCAAATTAACGCAAATGATGTACCACCTGGTTGCTGCTGCCGCGCCAGATAAGCGCCGGGTCTTTCAGATCCTGCACAAATTTGCCGTCGACCAGCACGTTGATGAGATCGACTACCTGCATCTGTGCGGCGTTAAGTTCATCAAGCTTGTAGCCGGTCCACACCCAGATGTCTTTCCCAGGACACTCAGCGTGAATGCGCTGTACCAGTTTTAGAATATCCGGCACGTTTTGCGGATGCAGCGGATCGCCGCCGGACAGCGAGATCCCCTGGCGATGAATGCGCGTGTCGTTGAGATCGGCAATGATCTTATCTTCCATCTCTTTGGTAAACGGCTCGCCGGAGTTCAGCCGCCAGGTGCTTTTGTTGTAGCAGCCGGGGCATTCATGCACGCATCCTGATACGAACAGCGTGCAGCGCGTGCCGGGACCGTTGACGATGTCGACGGGGTAATATTGATGGTATTGCATAGAGGATGTCCAGAAAGCATGTAGGCCGGATAAGGTGCTTGCACCGCATCCGGCAACATTGTGATGCCTGATGGCGACGCGATTGCGTCTTATCAGGCCTACGGCCTTTGCAAACGGAAATTAACCGATCTGCCCGTTACCTAAGTGCTTCACGCGGCGCTTCACTTCTTCCTGCTTACCGGCGTTAAACGGACGTGCGTCCGGGCTGCCTAAATAACCGCAGACGCGACGGGTGACCGACACGCGAGCAGCGTCGTGGTTACCGCATTTCGGGCAGGTGAAGCCTTTGCTGGTGCACTCGAACTCACCGGTAAAGCCGCACTCGTAGCATTCATCGATTGGCGTATTGGTCCCGTAATACGGCACATGCTGATAGCTGTAATCCCAGACGTCTTCCAGCGCTTTCAGGTTGTGCTGAATGTTCGGGTATTCGCCGTAGCAAATGAAGCCACCGCTTGCCAGTGGCGGGTACGGCGCTTCGAAATCGATTTTGTCGTACGGGTTAACCTTCTTCTCCACGTCGAGGTGGAAGCTATTGGTGTAGTAACCTTTGTCGGTCACGCCCGGCACCACGCCAAATTCGGCGGTATCCAGACGGCAGAAGCGGTCGCACAGGTTTTCACTTGGCGTGCTGTACAGGCTAAAGCCGTAACCGGTCTCGTCTTTCCACTGATCGACCGCCTGACGCAGGCGTTCAACAATGGCAATGCCTTTGGCGCGAAGCTGCTCGCTATCGTACAGGTGTTCTTCGCCAAACAGCGCGTTGATGGTTTCGTGAATACCGATGTAGCCCAGAGAGATCGACGCGCGGCCGTTTTTAAAGATTTCAGACACATCATCGTCGGCTTTCAGACGCACGCCGCAGGCACCTTCCATATACAGGATTGGCGCCACGCGCGCTTTTACGCCTTCCAGACGCGCGATGCGGGTCATCAGTGCTTTACGCGCCAGTATCAGGCGATCGTCGAGCAGTTTCCAGAAGGTGGCTTCATCACCGTGTGCTTCCAGCGCAATACGCGGCAGGTTGAGGCTGATGACGCCGAGGTTGTTACGCCCGTCGTGAACCTGTTCGCCGTTCTCGTTTTCCCATACGCCGAGGAAGCTGCGACAGCCCATCGGGGTTTTGAACGAACCGGTTACTTTCACTACCTGATCGTAGTTCAGGATGTCCGGATACATACGCTTGCTTGCGCATTCCAGCGCCAGCTGTTTGATGTCGTAGTTCGGATCGCCAAACTTGTGGTTCAGGCCGTCACGAATCGCGAACACCAGTTTCGGGAACACGGCGGTTTTACGATTTTTACCCAGACCGGCAATGCGGTTACGCAGAATGGACTGCTGGATCAAACGTGATTCCCAGCTAGTTCCCAGACCAAAACCAAAGGTTACAAACGGCGTCTGACCGTTGGCGGTATGCAGCGTGTTCACTTCATACTCGAGAGACTGGAATGCGTCGTAGCACTCTTTCTCGGTACGGGAATGCGCATAACCGTCTGCATCCGGGATCTGCCACTCTTCTGCGGTTTTACGGTGCTTGTTAAAGCTCTCGGTCACGAACGGGGCGAGAACTTCGTCGATACGGTTAATGGTGGTGCCGCCGTAAATGTGGCTGGCAACCTGCGCGATAATTTGTGCGGTGACAGCGGTCGCGGTAGAGATAGATTTTGGCGGCTCAATCTCCGCGTTACCCATCTTAAAGCCCTGTGTCAGCATGCCTTTCAGGTCGATCAGCATGCAGTTAAACATTGGGAAGAACGGTGAGTAGTCGAGATCGTGGTAGTGAATATCACCGCGCTCGTGCGCCTGGACCACATCACGTGGCAATAGGTGCTGGCGCGCATAGTGCTTGGCAACAATACCGGCCAGCAGATCGCGCTGGGTCGGGATCACTTTACTGTCTTTGTTGGCGTTTTCGTTCAGCAGCGCGGAGTTGGTTTGCTCAACCAGACCACGAATTTCCTGGTTCAGGCGGCCACGTTTTTCACGTTGGATATCACGGTCGTGGCGATATTCGATGTACGCACGGGCGAGTTGTTTGTACGGGCCAGACATCAGCTGGTTTTCCACCGCTGTCTGGATCTCGTTGATATCGACCTTGCTGCGCTCATTCATCTGGCTGCTAACGACTTCTGCGACGGTGGCACAGTAATCTGCGTCATCGACTCCCGCTGCTTTAGCTGCACGCAGAATGGCTTCTTTGATGCGCTCTGATTTAAACGGCACTTTACAGCCATCTCGTTTCATCACATGCGGTGTCATGATCACTCCATATTTATAAGAACAGGTTATCCACAGAGGTTGGGAAGCGCTCATTGGTTTATTCATCTCTCTATCCAATGACTTCCCGTAATCCAGACCCTATTTATCCACATTTCCACCGTTACCGAGGGAAATGTCGTTGTAGCAATTGTAGCCGATTAATACAACATATTGGGTCGGCGTGCATTTTAAGTTCTATATGTAGTGATTTGCATCAAGGATGTTTACGATTTTATTGATGTAGCGCAAAGTAAAAACTGGAGCGTACAGATGACGGGCAGTACAGCGATTGTAAAGGAGCCTTGGAATATTCTGATTATTTATTCAGCAAAAACAGGAAGGTAAGCTGAGCATATACAGCGAAGCCCGGCAGCGCTATGCGTACCGGGCCAGAAGCTAAAATCAAGCTATTTTTGCAGCCACCAGACGGCTTCAAAAGGGCGCAGCGTCATATCTGCAGGTTGGCTGGCGACCTCATCATAGTTGTGCATCAATACCTGCCAGTTTTCGCGGGAGGAAGTGGGTTGCCAGGGCTGGAAGGTGTTGCTCAGGTTGGCAACGACCAGCAGTCGCTGTCCCTGCCATTCGCGTTGATAGCACCAGATGTGCGGGCTGTCCGGTAACAGATCCTGATAATTGCCCCAGGTGAGAATCGGCTCTGTTTTGCGTAAGGCAATCAGCTTCTGATAGGCGTAAAACACCGAATCGGTTTCCCTTAGCGCTGCAGCAACGTTGATGTCTGCCGCGTTGTCGCATAGGTTGATCCACGGCTCACCCTGGGTAAATCCTGCGTGTTTGCTGGTGTCCCATTGCATTGGCGTGCGACTGTTATCGCGGGATTTACTGGCGAGGATCGCCAACAGTTCTTGCGCATCGCGTCCCTGGCCGTTCAGCTCGGCAAACATGTTATGGCTTTCGACGTCGCGATAATCGGTTATCCGGCGGAAATGTGGGTTGGTCATGCCAATTTCTTCACCCTGGTAGATATAAGGCGTGCCCTGCATCCCGTGTAGCACCATTGCCAGCATTTTGGCGGCTGGAACGCGGTATTGTCCTTCGTCGCCAAAGCGTGAAACGATGCGTGGCTGATCGTGATTACACCAGAACAGCGCGTTCCAGGCCTGATTGTGCATGCCCTGCTGCCAGTGGCGGAACAGGGCTTTCAGCGCCACGTAATCCGGTTTGGCTAACGACCACTTCTCACCATTCGGGTAATCGACTTTCAGGTGGTGGAAGTTAAAGGTCATCGACAATTCGCTGCCGTCCAGTGCGGCGTATTGCTGACAATGTGCCAGCGTGGTGGAGGACATTTCACCCACCGTCATCAGGCTGCGTGGGGTGAAGACATCGCGGTTCATCTCGCGTAAGAATTCATGCACACGCGGGCCGTCGGTATAAAAACGGCGGCCATCGCCGTCAGGATCGCTCGGGAAGTGCTGATCCTTGGAGATCAGATTCACCACGTCGAGGCGCAGTCCGTCTACGCCACGATCGGCCCAGAACTCGCACACTTTTTTTAGCTCGGCGCGTACCGCCGGATTCTCCCAGTTCAGGTCGGCCTGTTCCGGGGCAAAGAGGTGTAGATAATACTGTTCGCTTGCGGCGTGCCAGTCCCAGGCACTGCCGCCAAACTTGGAGCGCCAGTTGTTCGGACAGGCCTCAGGCGTACCATCGCGCCAGATATAGAACTGACGATACGGGCTGTCTTTATCCAGCGCGTCACGAAACCAGGCGTGCTGCGTCGATGTATGGTTAAACACCATATCGAGAATAATGCGTATGCCGCGCGCTTTTGCCTGCGCCACCAGTTCGTCGAAGTCATCCAGCGTGCCGTAGGCCGGGTCGACGGACAGATAGTCAGCTACGTCGTAGCCGTTATCAACTTGTGGCGAAATGTAGAAAGGGGTCAGCCATATCGCATCGACGCCCAGTTTTTGCAGATAGTCGAGGCGCTGCGTGACGCCGCGCAAATCGCCGGTGCCGCTGCCGGTGGTGTCCTGAAAACTCTTGGGGTAAATCTGATAGATAACGCCGTTTTGCCACCAGTGTGGAATAGTCATTGTGGTTTCCTGCAAATGCGAAGGGGTGCAATGGCACCCCAAAAAAGAGTCAGACAATTTGTAATGTGCCCTGACGGTACTTACGTCTGGTAGACGAACGAGGTCAGCACCATCGGGATAACAATCGCGATGACCATCGCCAGGCCAAACACCTGCCAGTAAGTGGGTTGGATGGAGAGGATGCCAGGTATACCACCGACGCCAATTCCGTTCGCCATCACGCCGTTCAGGCCGCACAGCAGACCGGCGAGGCCGGAACCGATCATTGCGCACAGCATCGGGAAGCGGTATTTCAGGTTGATGCCGTACATCGCTGGTTCGGTCACGCCGAGCCAGGCGGAGATAGCGGCAGGTACCGAGATTTCACGTTCGTTTTGCTTGCGGCTGGCGATGATAATCCCTATTACCGCCGAACCCTGGGCGATATTTGACAGTGCGATCAGCGGCCATACCGGCGTACCGCCCATGCTTTGGATCATCTGCATGTCGATGGCGAGCGTGGTTTGGTGTACGCCGGTGATCACCAGCGGGGCGTACAGGAAGCCAAACAGCGCCGCGCCGATCGGGGCAAAACTGCCGGTCATCAGATGACGCACGGCAAAGGCGACGCCATCGCCAATCCAGCGACCAAACGGACCAATAAACGCGTGGGCGAGGAACACCGCGAGGATCAGTGAGCATACCGGAACGATCACCAGATACAGGTAATCCGGGACGAGGCGTTTCAGGCGAGTTTCAATTAATCCAAGTGCCAGACCCGCCAGCAGAGCCGGAATGACCTGCGCCTGATAGCCGACTTTTTCGATAGTAAACAGGCCGAAGTTCCATACTTCCGGCACCTGCTGGCCCAGCAAATATGCGTTCATCAGCTGCGGCGAAACCAGCGTGACGCCGAGCACGATGCCGAGGATCGGCGTGCCGCCCATTTTCTTCACCGCCGACCAGCAGATCCCAACCGGCAGATAGAAGAAGATCGCTTCACCGATTAGCCACAGGAAGTCATAGAGGGTTTTCAGCGACGGGTATATCTGCGCCAATGTCTGACCATTGCTCATTGGCAGATCGCCGATCACATTGCGAAAACCTAAGATCAGGCCGCCGCTGATGAGCGCAGGTAGCAGTGGGAAGAAGATCTCCGCGAAGTGCGAGATCAGTTGCTCGTGCCACTTCATGTTCTGTCGCGCGGCTTTTTTTGCCTGCTCTTTGTCGGCACTGGCCTGTCCGGTGGTGGCCAGCAGCGCTTTGTAGTAATCGCCAACCTCGGTGCCAATCACGACCTGGAACTGCCCGGCGTTGGTGAAGCAACCTTTGACCATCGGCAGCTGTTCGATCTCTTTCGGCCTGGCATTCGCGGGCTGATTCAGCACAAAACGCAGGCGCGTGATGCAATGACTCACCGTGGCTATATTGTCGCGCCCGCCTACCAGCTCAATCAGCCGGTCGATATCCGCTTGTTTTACTTTGCTCATGATTAAGCCCTGTTGTTGACCTGGCGCCAGAGTATATCTTCACTGAATATTTAAAAATGGGAACGTTCCCGAAACGCAGCGAAGATCACAAATTAGCGTTCAGAAAGCGATCAGGAAAGGGTGACGGGAACCACGATTTGTTGGAGTTCGCTGCGGCCGTTGATCTGCTCGATCAGCTGTAAAGCCGCCTGTCGTCCGGCTTCAGCGTAACCAGGATCGACGGTGACGATCTCCGGATGGAGGAATTTCATCAGCGGTGTACTGCCTACGCTCGCCAACTGCAGATGCTCAATGCGCTGTTCCTGCAAATATTTGCTGGCACCAAGAGCCAGGGTATCTGTGGCGCACACTAAAGCGGTGGTCTCCGGAGTAATGACATCGGCGGCGTGTTCATAGCCCTGCTTCATGGCGAGACCCGGCAGGGCGGCAACAGGATGCAGTTTGTGTTTTTTACAAAAGGCCAGGTAGGCTTCATGGCGGCGCTGGCCGGTGGTCACGTCACTGTGCGGAACGCCAAGGAAGCTGATATGGCGGTGTTTGCGATCGTACAAACGCTGCATCAGGGTATGGATTGCGCCTTCATCGTCATAACAGACAGAGGCAAAGCCTTTCGCGTCCCTTGCCAGTAGAACCAGAGAGTCCTGCCAGGAGGCGATCATCGCTTCGGTAATGCCGGTAAAACCGAACAGCACCACGCCGTCAATGTTGCGGCGTTTGAGCATACCCAGATGTTCTTCTACTAACTCGGGCGAGAACTGGCTTTCCATCATGATGGGATCGTAACCCTGCTCGTAAAACACGGGCAGCATGGTCTGTACGGCCAGATTCTCGGAAAGTGAGTCCAGGCGCGTGACGATAATTGCCACCACTTTGTCACTTTGCCCACGCATGGCGCGGGCTGAGCGGGAAGGCGAAAAACCGTGCTGATTCATCACCGCCTCAACGCGTTCGCGGGTGCGCTCGCTGACGCCGCTTTCATTGTTGAGGACGCGGGAAACGGTTGATTTTCCCACACCGCTTAAGCGGGCGATGTCTTTAATGGTCAGCCGATTTTGCATCCTGTTTTCCCGTGTCGCGTGTGAAGTTATGCTAAAAGAGAATAACTTTACTCAAGCACAGTGCAATGGGCAAAGTCTGCTTTATACACTTTATCCTTCAGGCAGTCTCTGCGTTGGCTGCGTTCATTTCCCCTGGTCACGTACTCTCTGTACGCGCCTGGGGATTTATTCACTTGCCGTCTTGATGCAACCTGAATGCTATTGTGTATATGTTTAGTTTTAGTGCTTTATCATACCGCCATAATTGTCACAAACCTTATGGTTTTCTGCGTATAATCCGCAGCGCAAATCATTCACTTACCGGAGGCTATATGGATCCCGATCCCACCCCTCTCCCGAAATGGAGAACCCCCTCTTTCCGGTAAGCCCGTTTTCACTGTCTTACCGGATGCGTAAGACAGTGACGTTCTGACGTCCCTGTTGTGATTTTATGATTGCCATCAGGCAAGGCTTTGCCACGCCTGAAGGATTCACTGCACCTGTTGATACCGGTGCAGAGGGACTGCCTATGTTTAAAAATATCACCCGCCAACTGTTTGCCCGGCTGAACCGTCATTTACCGCATCGTCTGGTGCACCGCGATCCGTTACCGAATGCCCAGACCGTTGCCAGCACGCCGATCCCGCCTTCTCTGAGTGAACATTGCCTGCAGATGGCGCTGATGAACGAAGAGGCGCTGTGGAAAACCTTTAACACACACCCTGAAGGCTTGAATGCCGCAGAAGTGGAAAGCGCCCGTGAGCAGCACGGCGAAAACCAGCTGCCAGCGCAGAAACCGTCGCCGTGGTGGGTGCATCTGTGGGTCTGTTACCGCAACCCGTTTAATATTCTGCTCACTATTCTGGGCGGGATCTCTTATGCCACCGAGGATCTGTTTGCCGCAGGTGTGATCGCCCTGATGGTGTGTATCTCGACGCTGTTGAATTTTGTCCAGGAGGCGCGTTCCACTAAAGCGGCGGATGCGCTAAAAGCGATGGTCAGCAACACCGCCACGGTTCTGCGGGTGGTTAACGAGACAGGAGAAAACGGCTGGGTTGAGCTGCCTATCGATCAGCTCGTGCCCGGCGACATCATCAAACTGGCTGCGGGGGATATGATCCCGGCGGATTTACGTATCGTTCAGGCGCGCGATCTGTTTGTGGCGCAGGCCTCGCTGACCGGTGAATCACTGCCGGTTGAGAAAGTGGCGACCAGCCGTGACCCGCAGCAAAACAACCCGCTGGAGTGCGATACCCTGTGCTTTATGGGCACCAACGTGGTGAGCGGTACGGCGCAGGCGATCGTCATTTCTACCGGGGCTAACACCTGGTTTGGGCAGTTGGCAGGTCGCGTGACCGAGCAGGAAAGCGAGCAAAATGCTTTCCAGAAAGGGATCAGCCGCGTCAGTATGCTGCTGATCCGCTTTATGCTGGTGATGGCGCCGATTGTGCTGATCATCAACGGCTATACCAAAGGCGACTGGTGGGAAGCGGCGTTATTTGCCCTGTCCGTGGCGGTAGGTTTAACGCCAGAAATGCTGCCGATGATCGTCACCTCAACGCTGGCGCGTGGGGCTGTGAAGCTGTCAAAACAAAAAGTTATCGTTAAGCACCTCGACGCCATCCAGAACTTTGGTGCGATGGATATTCTGTGCACCGATAAAACCGGTACGCTGACTCAGGATAAAATTGTGCTGGAGAATCATACCGATATCTCCGGTAAGCCCAGCGAGCATGTTCTGCATTCCGCATGGCTGAACAGTCATTATCAGACCGGACTCAAGAACCTGCTGGATACGGCAGTGCTGGAAGGCGTGGATGAAGAGTCGGCGCGTCAACTCTCGACCCGCTGGCAGAAAATCGATGAGATCCCGTTTGATTTCGAACGCCGCCGCATGTCGGTGGTGGTGGCAGAAGTGGGCGATGTACACCAGCTAGTGTGCAAGGGGGCGCTGCAGGAGATCCTCAACGTCTGTACCCAGGTGCGCCACAATGGCGAAATTGTTCCGTTGGACGACAACATGTTGCGTCGGGTGAAGCGCGTGACCGACACGCTGAACCGTCAGGGGCTACGTGTGGTGGCGGTGGCAACTAAATACCTGCCCGCACGTGAAGGGGACTACCAGCGTATTGATGAGTCTGACCTGATCCTTGAAGGGTACATCGCATTCCTCGATCCACCGAAAGAGACCACCGCCCCGGCGCTGAAGGCGCTGAAGGCCAGCGGCATTACGGTGAAAATCCTCACCGGCGACAGCGAACTGGTGGCGGCGAAGGTGTGTCATGAAGTCGGTCTGGATGCAGGAGAGGTGGTGATTGGTAGTCACATTGAAGGATTGAGTGATGACGAGCTGGCAGCGCTTGCCCAGCGCACCACGCTGTTTGCCCGCCTGACGCCGATGCACAAAGAACGCATTGTGACCCTACTCAAACGTGAAGGCCACGTGGTCGGCTTTATGGGGGATGGTATCAACGATGCTCCGGCATTGCGCGCGGCGGACATTGGTATCTCCGTGGATGGTGCGGTCGATATCGCCCGTGAAGCGGCAGACATCATCCTGCTGGAAAAGAGCCTGATGGTGCTGGAAGAAGGGGTGATCGAGGGACGTCGAACCTTCTCCAACATGCTGAAGTACATCAAAATGACGGCCAGTTCTAACTTTGGTAACGTTTTTAGCGTGCTGGTAGCGAGCGCATTTCTGCCGTTCCTGCCAATGCTGCCGTTACACTTGCTTATCCAGAACCTGCTGTACGATGTATCCCAGGTGGCAATCCCGTTTGATAACGTCGATGAAGAGCAGATCAAAAAACCACAGCGCTGGAATCCCGCCGAACTGGGGCGCTTTATGCTGTTCTTTGGACCGATTAGCTCGATCTTCGACATTCTGACCTTTTGCCTGATGTGGTTCTTCTTCCATGCCAATACGCCAGAGCACCAGACGTTGTTCCAGTCGGGTTGGTTTGTGGTGGGACTGCTGTCGCAAACGCTGATTGTGCATATGATCCGTACCCGCCGCGTGCCGTTTATCCAGAGCCGCGCCGCATGGCCGTTAATGTTGATGACGCTGGTAGTGATGGTGGTGGGGATTGCGCTACCATTCTCCCCGCTGGCGGGCTATCTGCAATTGCAGGCACTGCCACTGAGCTACTTCCCGTGGCTGATTGCGATTCTGGCGGGTTACATGACGTTGACCCAATTAGTGAAAGGTTTTTATAGCCGCCGTTACGGCTGGCAATAACCGTTTCGTTTCTCTGCCGAATGGTGCGGGTTCAGCCATTCGGCATTTTTCTTTTTCATTCGAAGATATTCCCTCGCAATATTTGTGTTTTAATTTTATTGAAATACTAACGGGGTAAAGTATTAACATATCCCGTTCTCGCCTTTTGTTTTTTCTCAATAAAACGATCTCCGTTGCAAAAATGAAACAGCGTGCTAAAAATTATTAGCATTGATGTTTTTTTGTGAAGATAGTCATCGAAATAAATTGTTACACCAGCTAGTCTGCTCAGGTAACGTCGTTAAGAAAGTTTCTCACTGCCCATTTTTAATTCCGGCAGTCATTTGCTCTGCACGCCATTTCTATTAATGGAAATTATGAACTTCTGGAGAAGGACAAATGAAACTGACAAAAAACCTGTTAAGTCTGTGTATTGGCGCGTCAGTCTTGCTGGCCAGTCATACCGCGTTAGCCCAAACCTTCCGCGCAGCCGATGTGCATCCGGCTGATTACCCGAACGTTGTTGCCGTGAAGCACATGGGGGAGAAACTCAGTGCGGCAACCGACGGGCGTCTGGAGATTAAAACCTTCCCCGGCGGTGTATTAGGCGACGAAAAACAGATGATTGAGCAGGCGCAATTAGGCGCCATCGATATTATTCGTGTCTCAATGACCCCGGTCGCCGCCATACTCCCTGAAATTAACGTCTTTACCCTGCCGTATATTTTCCGCGATGAAGACCATATGC
Source organism: Citrobacter sp. Res13-Sevr-PEB04-36 (assembly GCF_015672735.1). Taxonomy (GTDB): domain Bacteria; phylum Pseudomonadota; class Gammaproteobacteria; order Enterobacterales; family Enterobacteriaceae; genus Citrobacter. The sequence goes on from NZ_JADABY010000065.1 coordinate 134,679, forward strand.
ATAAGGTGCTGGATGGGATGATTGGCCAGGAGATTGGCGACCGTTTGACGGCAAACGGCAAATCACGACTGGTGTTCCTTGGCTGGATGGATGCCGGTACGCGCAACCTGATCACCAAAAACCCAGTTGTGAAGCCAGAGGATTTACACGGGATGAAAATCCGCGTACAGGCCAGTCCAATCGCACTGGATACCTTAAAAGCGATGGGGGCGAACTCCATTGTCATGGGCGTCAGCGAAGTGTTTAGCGGCATGCAGACCGGCGTTATTGATGGCACGGAAAACAACCCGCCAACGTTTGTGGCGCACAACTATTTACCGGTGGTTAAAAACTACACCTGGAGCAAACATTTTATTATTCCTGAGTTATTCCTGTTCTCGAAAACGAAATGGGATAAATTGAAAAAAGAAGATCAGGATCTCATTATTAAGCTCGCGAAAGAAGCGCAGGTAGAACAGCGTAAATTGTGGGAAGCTTATAATGCGAAATCACTGGAAACCATGAAAGCCAATGGTGTGCAGTTCCACGATATTGATACCGATGCTTTCTATAAAGCCACGCAGTCAGTAAGGGATAATTACGGTAAAGATCACCAAGACTTGATCAAACGTATTCAGGATGTGAAGTAGTTCATCAGGCGGATGGTACACGCCATCTGCCTGAGTCTTTTGATTAATTTGAGGTGATGATTATGGGTGAATGCTATTCATCGGTAATGGATTTTTTTTACCGGGTCTCAATGTGGATTGCCGGTATGGCATTATTAGTGATGGTCGCCATTATTCCTGTTGGGATATTTGCACGTTATGTTCTGAACAATGCCCTGTCATGGCCTGAGCCTGTCGCTATTCTCTGTATGGTGACATTCACCTTTATTGGCGCCGCGGTGAGTTATCGCGCAGGTTCGCATATCGCGGTAAGTATGGTGACCGATCGTTTGGGTGAAACCGCCCGCCGTTACTGCTCTCTTGTCGCCGATATTATGCTGACGGCGATTAGCCTGTTTATTCTCTGGTACGGCACCACGCTGTGTCTTGAACTGTGGGAACAGCCGGTGGCGGAATTCCCACTATTAAGCGCCGGGCAAAACTACCTGCCGTTGCCGATTGGCTCTGCCATCACGCTGCTTTTTATTGTTGAGAAGATCTGCCGTGGTCCGCAGTACCAACGTCCTGTTGTCATGCTGGGTTCGACCAGCTAGTTACCGCCCCCATTTCAGAAAGGAAAGCAGATGGATGCATTTATTCTCGTCTTTACGCTCGGCATTATGCTGGCGATTGGGGTACCGGTAGCGTACGCGGTGGGTATTAGCGCGATTATTGGCGCCTGGTACATTGATATCCCGCTGGAAGCGGTGATGATCCAGCTGACCAGCGGGGTGAATAAATTTTCATTGCTGGCGATCCCATTCTTTATTCTGGCCGGGGCGATTATGGCCGAAGGCGGGATTGCGCGTCGGCTGGTGAATTTTGCCTATATTTTCGTGGGCTTTATTCGCGGTGGGCTGTCGCTGGTGAATATTGTGGCCTCCACCTTTTTTGGCGCGATTTCGGGCTCGTCCGTGGCCGACACCGCCTCTATTGGTTCAGTGATGATCCCGGAGATGGACAAAAAAGGTTACCCGCGCGATTTTGCGGCGGCGGTGACCGCCAGCGGATCGGTTCAGGCGATCCTGACGCCGCCCAGCCATAACTCGGTGATTTATTCACTGGCGACCGGCGGCACGGTATCTATCGCCGCGCTGTTCATTGCTGGGATCTTACCGGGTCTGCTGTTGAGCTTTAGCCTGATGGTGATGTGCGTGGCGTTTGCGCACAAACGCGGTTATCCAAAAGGGGAGCGCGTACCGTTTCGCCAGGCGTTGAAGATTTTTGTCGACACGCTGTGGGGCCTGATGACCGTTGTGATCATCATGGGCGGGATCCTCTCAGGTATCTTTACCGCAACGGAATCCGCGGCCATCGCCTGTCTGTGGGCCTTTTTTGTCACTATGTTTATTTATCGTGACTATAAATGGTCTGAGCTGCCGAAGCTGATGTTCCGTACGGTGAAAACGGTCACTATCGTGATGATCCTGATCGGCTTTGCCGCTGCATTCGGCGCCGTTATGACCTATATGCAGTTGCCGATGCGTATCACCGAAGCCTTCACCAGCATCTCGGACAACAAATACGTCATCCTGATGTGCATTAACATCATGCTGCTGCTGATCGGCACGCTGATGGACATGGCGCCGCTGATCCTGATCCTGACTCCGGTCCTGCTGCCGGTGACTAACGCGCTGGGTATCGATCCGGTGCATTTTGGCATGATCATGCTGGTGAACTTAGGGATTGGCCTGATTACGCCGCCGGTAGGATCGGTGCTGTTTGTCGCCAGTGCGGTGAGTAAGCAGAAGATTGAGCAGGTGGTGAAGGCGATGCTGCCGTTCTATGCGGTGCTGTTCCTGGTGCTGATGTTGGTGACGTATATTCCGGCGATTTCGTTGTTCCTGCCGAAATTGTTTGGCGTACTGTAATAAATGCCCGGTGGCGCTCGCGCTTACCGGGCCTGCAAACTACGCTTCCCCAAGCCGGAAAAGGCGAAGCCGCCATCCGGCACAAGAAGGTTTAGCGACGAACGGCGATCGCTTCAATCTCGATTTTCACGTCTTTTGGCAGACGGGCCACTTCCACGCAAGAGCGTGCCGGGAAGGTGGCGTTGTGCTCGGTGAAGAACGCTTCGTAGGTGGCGTTGACGGTTGCGAAATCGTTCAGGTCTTTAACGAAGACCGTAGTTTTTACGATGTCGCCAACTTTCAGGCCTGCTGCTTCTACGATAGCTTTCACGTTTTCCAGCGACTGACGCGCCTGAGCGGACACGTCTTCCGATACTGCACCGGTTTTTGGATCAACCGGGATCTGACCGGAAGTGATAATCATGCTACCCAGGTCTACGCCCTGAACGTATGGGCCGATTGCTGCTGGTGCATTTTCCGTCGCGATAGTCTTGCTCATGATTTCTCCTGAATTACAGCGGTAATAGAATGTTCCCGGCCATTATACACGTCATCCTTCACACTGCCTCCTCGTTGGCTACGTCCTCTTACCCTGGTCACATAGTTTACTATGCTCCCTGGGATAATCGGACTTGCCGCCTCGATGCATCACGAACGATTATGTGTAACGGGAGCCGGGATCTCATAACCAACCCCAATTAGTTGGCCAGCACCACATAATGCGAAAACTCTTTTTCACAGTATTTGCATTTGAGTGCGATGTCATCGGCGCGTTTTTTCACTGCAAAACTGGATGAAACTGGCTCGGCGTGGCTGATGCAGTTGCTGTTTGGGCAGACCAGCACGTTATCGATACGCTCCGGCAGGTTGGGGCGTGATTTACCCACAACATCATAGTCATCAATGCGATTTACCGTGGCCTGCGGGGCGTACAACGAGAGCTGGTTGACCTGCTCGTCGGTCAGGAAGGTATTTTCAATTTTGATCAGGTCTTTACGGCCCATCTCACCAGACGGCAGGTTCAGACCGATGGTGATACGCTGGTCGGTCTCTGTCAGTTTGAACAGCGTCAGCAGCTTAAAACCAACCTGCGCGGGAATATGGTCAATCACGGTGCCACGTTTGATGGCTTCAACCTGCAGTTTGTTATCGTGTGTCATCGTCATGTCCTCTTACAGTGCCAGTTCGCTATTCAGTACCAGTGCCAGTAACGCCTGGCGGGCGAAGATGCCGTTGCCTGCCTGCTGGAAATACCAGGCGTGCGGTGTCTTATCGACGTCGGGGGTGATCTCATCAATGCGCGGCAGCGGATGCAGCACCTTCATGTTCTCTCTGGCACCAGCCAGATCGCTGGCGCGCAGAACAAACTGTGCTTTCACGTTGGCGTATTCGGACGGATCCAGACGTTCTTTCTGTACGCGAGTCATGTAGAGAATGTCTACTTCCGCCATCACTTCTTCGATCGTACCGTGCAGGCTCCAGGCGATACCTTTTTCATTCAGCATGTCCAGAATGTATTGCGGCATTGCCAGCGCGTCCGGGGCGATAAAGTAGAAGCGGTTGCCTTCGAACTTCGCCAGCGCCTGGGTCAGAGAGTGAACGGTACGGCCATATTTCAGGTCGCCCACCATCGCTATCTGCAGATTGTCCAGACGTCCCTGCGTTTCCTGAATGGTGAACAGGTCCAGCAGCGTTTGGGTTGGATGCTGGTTAGAGCCATCGCCCGCGTTCAGTACCGGCACATTGCCGGAGAACTCGGTGGCCAGACGTGCGGCGCCTTCCTGCGGATGACGCATTACAATGGCGTCGACGTAGGTGCTGATAACGGAAATAGTATCAGCCAGCGTTTCACCTTTTTTGCCCAGTGAGGTGTTGCTGCTGTCAGAGAATCCCACCACGCTGGCGCCCAGACGGTGCATCGAGGTTTCAAAAGATAAACGGGTGCGGGTTGAGGCTTCGAAGAAACAGCTGGCAATCACCTTATGTTTCAACAGTTCCGGCTGCGGGTGGGCTTTTAGTTTCGCCGCCGTCGCGAGTACCAGATTGAGGTCATCGCGGCTGAGGTCGTTTATGGAAATGATGTGTTTGTGATAGAGCGGGTTAGCCATGTTTATCTCCTGACGCCTGGGCAAAAAAAAAGCCCCTCAATTGAGGGGCTTAGAATGGTGAGCAACGGGAAGAAAAACGGCAGGCCAGCGTCTTTTTTCAGACGCGGTAAGACAAAATGTCGTACACACTGAACCATAGATCCTCCCGGCAAATTGTCGGCGATTATACTCAGCTGCGTTATAGGATCAAGCGAATAATGCACAAATTATTCATCGCAAACGGTTCTTATGAATTTTAATTCATCTTAAGTAAATAATTAATCTGCTTGTGAACCAGGCCAGTTCGCTGCACTACCCGTGGTGCGACCCAGACAATACTGCTGCCCGCAATGACACCAAGAATTTCTGGCAAAGCGTGGTAGTCGAGGATTCTGGCAACCGCGCGACCATATCCCGCAGCGGTGTGGATGAGGATAAACTCGCTATTGTGTTCAATGCTAACCACCATTTCAGCAATGGATCGCGCGGCATCAGGCGCCGGCCGAGATTGAGGATTTACAGAATAAATTTTTTGCCCTTTGGTATTTCTTATCTTTATGGCGCCGAGCAATTTTAGCAGGCGAGAAACCGTTGACTGACTAATGCCGGCAAAGCCCTGGTTTTGCAGATCTCGGCGAATAGCCTCCTGAGACAAATAGCTTCTTTCTGTAATCAGACGCTGGCAAATCGCCAGTTGTTGCTGCTCTTTGGCAGAGCAGTCATCGAATTCCTTCATAAAAACACCTTATATTTATTATTCATATCAATGTGATGGAGGAATTCACCACATTTACAGTATCAATAACGGCTTAAACGGGCGGTTGTGTAGAAAAACGAGAGAATGATCTAAAAAGCCGTCGATTTCCGACGGCTAAAAGGGTTACAGCATGGCACCGATACTTAGGACTGCCATGTTAAGTAGCGTCAGAATGAGCACCAGTGGGGCGACCCATTTCAGATACCGCACGTAAGGGACGCGAGCGATGGCCAGCCCTCCCATCACGACGGCTGAAGTGGGGGTAATCAGATTCACAATGCCGGAAGCGGATTGGTACGCGGTGACGACCAGGTCCCTGGGGACATGGGCGAAGTCGGCCAGCGGGGCCATAATCGGCATGGTGAGAACCGCAAGACCTGAAGATGAAGGCACCAGGAAGGACAGTAAAACCTCCAGCCAGTAGGTCACGTTGATGAAAATGGTGGTAGAGAGACCGGAGACTAAATTCTCGGCGCTGTGCAGAATGGTGTGGGTTATCATGCCGTTATCCATCACCACGACGATGCCGCGCGCAATACCAATAATCAGCGCTACCCCGAGCAGATCCCGCGCGCCGTCAATGAACGTGCTGGTGAAGGCCTCTTCACTCATCCGGGCGATAACGCCGACAATAATTGCCGAGGCCAGAAAGACACCGGATATTTCCGCCATCCACCATCCGAGTACGGCAACCCCATATATCATTACCGCAAAGGCCGCTGCGAAAATTAGCAGGATCCATTTACGCGTTGCCGTGAATTCAAGGTTGGTATTGGCGCGATTACCGAGAAAATGGACGCGATTTTCATCCATTTTATCCGCCACGATAGACAACTCTGGATGGCTGCGAACTTTTCGCGCATAGCGCATCACCCAGATGACGCAGATAACATAGCCGATGATCAGCAGCAGAATGCGCATCAGCATTCCTTGGGTGAAGGGGATCCCGGCAGCATTTGCTGCGATAACCGTTGCGAAAGGGTTAATGGTGGAGCCGAGGGTACCAATTCCCGCGCCGAGCAGAACGGTCGCTGCGGCAACCAGCGGATCGAATCGGGCGGCCATCATGACCGGCACTAGCAGTGTGTAGAACGGGAGCGACTCTTCCGCCATCCCGTAAATCGTTCCCCCAGCCGCAAATAATCCCATCAGGATGGGGATCATCCACTCTTCTTTGCCGTTTAGCCTGACCGTCACGCGTTCGATTCCGGCGTCGATGGCTCCGGTTTTATTCACTATGCCCAGAAAGCCACCGATGATCAGGACAAAAAGCGCGACATCGATAGCGCCAGCGGTGTAGGTCTCATGGTTATACAGACCATCGATTGGTGCCAGCAGTACGGCGGTAATACCTTGTGGATGCGCCTCCGTGGGGGCATAAGTGCCCGCAACCGGAACCTCTTTACCCAGTGTGGTATTCATCGCCATCTGGTATTTCCCTGCCGGGACAATCCAGGTCATAACCGCGACGAGTGCAATGAGAATAAACAGAATGGTATACGCGCTGGGAAATTTGAGTTTGCCCATGATGTTCTCCGGATAGCTCGGGCATACGCCGGCAGGCGGCATATGCCCGCAGGGGTTAGTCGCCGAGTGTCGCTACCATGACCGCTTTGATGGTATGCATCCGGTTCTCTGCTTCGTCGAAGACGATTGAGTGAGCTGACTCGAAGACCTCTTCCGTCACTTCAAGTCCTTTCAGGCCGTAAGCCGCTTCGATCTCACGCCCAACTTTGGTGTGCTCGTTATGAAAAGCGGGCAGGCAGTGCATAAATTTCACATCAGGATTGCCGGTCGCGTTGATGACCTGCTGGTTAATCTGATAAGGCGTCATCAGGCTGACGCGTTCCGCCCAGGCTTCTTTTGGTTCGCCCATTGAGACCCAGACATCGGTGTAGAGAAAATCGACGTCGTAAACGCCTTCCTCAACATCGTCCGTGAGCGTGATGTGTGCACCCGTTATGCTGGCGATTTCGCGGCACTCGGCAACCAGCGTTTCATCCGGCCAGAAGGATTTTGGTGCCACCAGGCGAATGTCCATCCCCATTTTTGCGGCGCCGACCATCAGTGAATTGCCCATGTTATTACGGGCATCACCGAGGTAGGCGAAGCTCAATTCAGGCAAGGTTTTACCCGGTGCGTGTTCCAGCATGGTCATCAGATCGGCGAGGATTTGTGTGGGGTGAAATTCGTTCGTCAGCCCATTCCATACCGGGACGCCTGCGAATTCCCCCAACTCTTCAACGATTTCCTGGCCGTACCCACGGTATTCGATGCCGTCGTACATCCGGCCCAATACGCGAGCGGTATCTTTCATCGACTCTTTGTGGCCAATCTGTGAGCCGCTTGGGCCGAGATAGGTCACCTGTGCGCCCTGATCGAAAGCGCCGACCTCAAAGGCGCAGCGGGTTCGGGTTGAGGTTTTTTCAAAGATCAGCGCGATGTTTTTACCGACCAGGCTTTGTCTTTCGCGCCCGGCTTTTTTCGCCGTTTTCAACTCGATAGCCAGATCGATCAAGTACTGGATTTCCGTTGGGGTGTAGTCCAGCAGTTTTAGAAAATTGCGATTTTTCAGGTTAACAGTCATGAAAATGTCCTTATGTAGGCCGGATAAGCGAAGCCGCCATCCGGCAAAAGCTTTAAGCGTTAACGTCTGTGGTTTCGAGGCGAATCAATGTGCCTTTCTCTCCGGCGAGAATGGCCGGGCCGTCAACCAATGAGCCGATGCCGGCAACCCCGTGACAGTGAGAGACAAACTTTGCGCAGGCGGTGACTTTGGGGCCCATTGAACCGGCGTCGAATTGCATTTCGCCGAGCAGCTCCGGCGTGACCTGAGCCAGCGGACGTTGTGTAGGTTTTCCCCAGTCGAGATACACCGCGTCAGCATCGGTCAGAATGAGCAGCGCATCGGCGTGGATCTGGCTGGCGAGTAGGGCTGCGGAGAGATCTTTGTCGATCACCGCTTCAATGCCGTGGTAGCCATCTGCTTTTTCCACCACCGGCACACCGCCGCCGCCGTTGCAGATAACCAGATGATCGCGAGCGATAAGCGCGCAGATTGCATCACTTTCAACGATGCGTTTGGGCTGTGGAGAGGGCACTACACGACGAAATGCATTGCCGTCGGCTTTGAAAATCCAGCCTTTTTCCGTTTGTAATGTTTTGGCCTGAGTCGCGTCATAAATCGGCCCGATGTATTTGGTTGGGTTGCTGAAAGCCGGATCATTGGCATCGACTTCAACCTGCGTCAGCAGGACGCTAATTTCTCGCTGTGGCAGCTGGTTTTTTAGCGCCTGCTGTAGCATGTAGCCAATCATTCCCTGACTTTCTGCGCCGAGAACGTCGAGGGGATAGGGCGTGACGGCGGCATAAGCGCTGTTTTGCAATGCCAACAGGCCAACCTGCGGGCCGTTACCGTGTACCAGAATCACACGCCATTGCAGGGTGAGCTGGGCGATGGTTTTTGCCGCCAGTTCAATGTTTTTCCGCTGAACATCTGCTTCCAGCGGCTCGCCGCGTTTGAGCAGCGCGTTGCCGCCCAGTGCGACGACCAAAGTCGGTTTATTTTCCATGACGTCTCCTTAAATACCGTCGCGTTCCAGCGGGCAGCTCATGCAGCGCGCACCGCCGCGCCCGCGTCCAAGTTCATCGCCAGGAATGGGTAAAACGGTGATGCCCGCTTTATCGTATTTTTCGTTGGTCCAGATGTTGCGCTCGTAGCCCACGACCACCCCGGGACGCAGAGTGAGGACGTTGTTCGCGTCATTCCACTGCTCACGTTCGGCTTCGAAGGCATCGCCACCTGTGGTGATCAGGCGAATTTGGTCGATACCCAGCGCTTTTTCGAGGGCATGTACCAGCGTGTTTTCTTGCGTACGCTTCAGGCCCCCGCGGCCGTCTGGCGTCAAGGTCCAGCACTGCACATCCGGGCGTACGACTTCCGGGTAGACCGAGAAGGTATCGACGTCAATGTGGGTCATAACGGTGTCGAGATGCATGCAGGAGCGGTGTTTTGGTAGCTCCACGGCGATGACGCGTTCAGCCTGGCGATGCTTGAATAGCGACTGAGCAAGGAACTCGATTCCCTGCGGCGTGGTTCGTTCAGACATGCCAATCAGCACCGCTCCGCGGCCAATGACCAACACATCTCCACCTTCTAACGTGGCGTGGTCATAATTAATATTTTCATCACCGAAGTATTTAATAAAATCACCATCGGCAAATTGTGGGTGCCAGCGATAAATGGCGCGTAGATTATTGGTTTCACGCTGACGGGCCGTTTTTGCCATCGGGTTAATCGACACGCCGTTATAAATCCAGCATGAGGTATCTCGGGTAAATAAGTGGTTCGGTAATGGCTTCATAATAAAGTCATTAATATCGTGGGTATCAACCACCATATTTTTAATTGAGGCGGGAATCTCCCCGTAAGTGAGACCGCCGCTTAAATGTCGGGCGAGTTCCCGGTGCGACATATCGGCAAGCCAGGCACGAATATCTGAGGCGAAGGTTGGACCAAGACGATAGTCTGAAATTTGTGTATCCAATAACCAACTTTTAGCTTCAGAGGTATCCAGGGTTTGTGTCAGTAAATCAGTCAGTAACAGGACTTCTATTCCCTCCTGGCGCAACGTGTTGGCAAAAATGTCATGTTCTTCACCTGCACGTTCGACTGAAAGCACATCATCAAAAAGCAGCTCCTGACAGTTCGATGGTGTCAGCCTTTTTAAGCTGAGATTAGGACGATGTAGCATCACGCTACGTAATTGACCGATTTCGGAACCGACATAATGCTTTTCCATCATTATTCCTTTAATACGATTTTAAAAAATAAAGAGGAGACGCCTGCAAAAATATTATTTTGCAGTCATGATCTTTCAGCTGATTTCGGAATCTATATTTAGATCTTATCTGCAATGGAAATGTGATTTGTTTCACAGTCGAGGGGATGATTGTTTTTTCTTGTTTAATATATGACATGGCTCTGAGAAATTAAAAAACAATAAAGCAGGTAATTGAATTGCTACGCAGGAATATGTCTTGTTATTTGTCTTTGTTAATGCCTTGTGTGTTTTATTAAATTTAATAAAATATATAACTAATTGATTTCAAGGTATATTTTATTTGATATTGAATTTTTATGCGTTTTTATTATTTTATTATTTTAACTATGACGTTTATTTGCAAATAAATATGATGATATATGGAGATAATCAACGGGAAGTGAACTGTGACCCACTGCCAGTTTTTCTAATAAAAACTTGTAGAACAGTCTATTAGGATTGGATTGAGAAAGCGGGGAACATGAGTTATGCAGAGTTTATGCATAACTCGATGCGGAGAGTTAACAATTGGATAACATCATCAGCGATAAACATGCGTTGACGCAAAATATCCACAAATAGCAGTGGTATGGCAGACGGTTTTTTCGTATAACAACTAAAATGAAACGATGTTTTAGTTAAGGGGTTTGAAATGATTATCGGCAATATTCACCACCTGGAAGCATGGCTACCGGAAGAGTTGCGTCAGGCAATTGAACACATTAAAGCGCACGTAACGGACGCAACGAAAAAAGGTAAGCATGACATCGACGGTGACCGTCTGTTTTATCTGATCGCCGAAGATATGACCGAGCCGTTTGAGCAGCGCCGCGCCGAGTACCATGCCCGCTATCTGGATATTCAGATCCTGCTCAAAGGCCAGGAAGGGATGACCTTTAGCACGCTGCCTGCGGGTGCGCTGGAAACCGACTGGCTGGCGGATAAAGATATCGCCTTCTTGCCGGAAGGAGCGGAAGAGAAGACGGTGGTGCTGAATGAAGGTGATTTTGTGGTGTTCTATCCGGGCGAAGTGCATAAGCCGCTGTGTGCGGTAGGTGCGCCAGCGCTGGTGCGCAAAGCCGTGGTAAAAATGTTGGTGGAATAAGCGATTTTATGATGCCGGATGACGAAGAAATCGCGTCTTATCCGGCATCCGGGAGCGCGATTGTAGGCCGGATAAGATGCGTAGCATCGCCATCCGGCATTATTTTCATCGACACCCTCACTTCGCTAATGTCGCCACTATCACCGCTTTAATGGTGTGCATGCGGTTTTCTGCCTGATCAAAGACAATACTGGCAGGCGACTCAAAGACTTCATCGGTCACCTCCATCCCACCGTGCAAACCATATTCTTGCGCCATTTTTCTACCCAGCGTAGTTTGGTCGTCATGGAATGCTGGCAGGCAGTGGAGGAATTTCACCTGCGGATTGCCGGTTAGCGCCATCATCGCGCTGTTGACCTGGTATTTACGCAACAGGGCAATACGTTCAGCCCACTTTTCTTTGGCCTCGCCCATCGACACCCAGACATCGGTATAAATGAAGTCCGCACCTTTCACGCCTGCCGCAATATCTTCGGTCAGGGTGATATTGCCGCCATTTTTCTGTGCCAGCGCTTTGCATTCAGCAACCAGACTCTCTTCAGGCCAACAGGCCTGCGGCGCAACCAGGCGTAGATCCAGTCCGGTTAACGCGGCGGCTTCCAACATCGAATTGCCCATGTTGTTACGGGCATCACCGGTGTACACCAGTGTCATATCATTAAACGCTTTTCCCGGAAGATGTTCCTGCATCGTTAACAGATCGGCCAGCAACTGGGTGGGGTGGAATTCGTTGGTTAACCCGTTCCATACCGGAACACCGGCATACTCGGCCAGCGTCTCCACTACCTCCTGACCGTGGCCGCGATACTGAATACCATCATACATGCGACCGAGTACGCGGGCGGTGTCTTTAATTGACTCTTTATGACCAATTTGGCTGCCGCTTGGCCCGAGATACGTCACCCGAGCGCCCTGATCGTAAGCGGCAACTTCGAAAGAGCAACGAGTTCGGGTCGAGTCTTTTTCGAAGATGAGCGCAATGTTTTTGCCGGTTAGCTTAGCGACCTCCGTGCCGTTTTTCTTCTCTACCTTGAGCTGGGCGGCGAGCTGTAGCAGTGACGTGAGTTCAGCAGAGGTGAAATCGAGCAATTTCAAAAAGTGTTTCTGATAAAATGCAGACATGGTTCCCTCACATGGCTTAGGCCATTTATTGAATTAAAATTCAATTTATATGTATGTTTATTCATTTGCAACCTTGTTTAACAAATCTTTCCTGGAAAGGTGGAGGCAATGTCAGCGGTATGTGACAATAAGAGTATCGGTAGGACATTATGAGGATACGAGCCATGGCAAACCCGGAACACCTGGAAGAACAGCGTGAAGAAACACGCTTGATTATTGAAGAGTTACTTGAAGATGGTAGCGATCCTGACGCACTTTATACCATCGAGCATCACCTTTCCGCGGATGACTTTGAAACCCTGGAAAAAGCGGCAGTAGAAGCCTTCAAGCTGGGTTATGAAGTCACCGAGCCGGAAGAGCTGGAAGTGGAAGAAGGCGACACGGTCATTTGTTGTGACATCCTCAGTGAATGTGCGCTGAACGCTGAACTGATCGACGCTCAGGTTGAACAGCTGATGAACCTGGCTGAAAAATTTGACGTGGAATACGACGGGTGGGGCACTTATTTTGAAGACCCTAACGGCGAAGAAGGTGAAGACGGCGACGATGAAGATCTCGTCGACGAAGATGATGACGGCGTGCGTCACTAAGTCATCTGCTGACCTACGGCAGCGTTTGCTGCCGTAGGGCAAGGACAACGTATGGATTACCCGCAAATACTCTCCCCGATTCTGGATTTCCTGCACTGTAAAACGCCCCAATCCTGGCTTGATAAAGCGCGTGACCCGGCAAATCTTCCTCTGTTGCTGACCGACCATCTCGTCTGCGAGTTGAAAGCGGCGCAAACCGCGATGCTGCTGGTGCGTAAATATGTTGCGGATAAGCAGGGATCGCAGGCAATGCTGGCGTGGCTGAAACCCTATGAAGCCTTTGCCTTCCGAGAAGGGGAAGAGCCGGATTTCACCTTGCTGAACAAGCAGATAAGCAAAAGCATAATGCCCCAGACCGACGATCCGTGGGGGCGACAACTGATCGACAGTATGGTGCTACTGATCAAAGAGGAATTACACCACTTCTGGCAGGTGCGTGAAGCAATGCTGAGTCGTCAAATTCCGTATATCAAAATTACCGCCAGTCGTTACGCTAAAGGCATGCTCAAAGAGGTACGCACCCATGAGCCGCTGACGCTGATAGATAAGCTGATCTGTGGCGCTTACATAGAGGCGCGGTCCTGCGAACGTTTCGCCGCGCTGGCACCGTATCTGGATGATGAATTACAGGCGTTTTATCTGTCGCTGCTGCGCTCAGAGGCGCGCCATTATCAGGATTATCTGGCGCTGGCGCAGCAGGTTGCAGACCATGACATCAGTGACCGGGTGCGGTTTTTTGGTCAGATAGAAGCGTCTCTTATCTTATCGCCGGACGATGAGTTTCGTTTTCATAGTGGTGTGCCCGCCACCTCTTAAACGCTGGCTTACAGGGATTTGAGCATCCGCACTTCGCAGTCGACGTGCCCGGTGCAACCTAGCGGCTCGCTGATGTGCTCAAATCCTAAGTGTTCGTACAGGCCAATAGCCTCGTGTAAGAACGCGGTGGTTTCCAGGTAACAGCGTTTAAAGCCCTGTTTGCGGGCGTGATCCAGCGCCATCTGCGCCAGCTTTTTCGCCATACCTTTTCCGCGAACCGCGGGTAAAAAATACATTTTCTGCAGTTCACAAATGTCCGGTTCGCTACAACCTAATGGCGCGACACCCCCACCGCCAACCACCAGTCCATTCTGTTCAACGACCCAATAGGCCGCGCCCGGTTGGCTGTAAACCTGGAACAGCTCATCCAGATTGGGGTCGGCCACGGTGTAGCCTTTATCGGCAGTAAGCCCATATTCTGCGGAAACCTGGCGGATAACCGCGGCGATGGCCTGGTTATCGGGTTCAGTGATTCGGCGCAGTGCAAGCGTGGGGGACAGAACAACATTCATAACATGACTCAATTTCAAAAATACATTTATATATTTCTTTAATACCACTCTCTTCTGCCAGGTGCAAGGTGTTCCTGATTCAGAAAAAATACAATACATAAAACAAACAGAAATAGTATTGTAGTAAAACCAGTAAATAAATGCTGGTGTTTATAATTTTAATTAATGGAATAGGTATTAGGGATATTATTCATGAATGATGTTATCGGTGCTCAGGATAACCAACGCCACACATTTATTTTTACCGGGAAAGGATGGGAATACTTTCTCATTTGCCTTGTTAATTTTTTGCTGAGTATTATCACCTTAGGTATTTATACGCCTTGGGCTATGGTGAAATGCCGTCGTTACATTTATCAAAAAATGACGCTAAACGGGCAATCTTTTGTTTATAAGGCAACGGGGGGCGCGATTTTTGTTAGCTTCTTACTTATTATGATCGTTTACGGTGCCAGCGTGAGTTTAATCGTGAATGGTAGTCATTTCTTAGGGTTTACCTTGATAGGGTTGCTCGTTATTGCCATCCCTTTGATGGCAGTAAAAAGCTTGCAGTATCAGGCGATGATGACCTCTCTGAATGGCGTTCGCTTTGGTTTTAGCTGTTCAAAATTATACGCATGGCTCTATATGCTGGCAGTGCCATTGGTACTTTCGTTGGTGAACTGGGGCGTGGTTTATCTGCTGAGTGTTGCTACCGAATGGTTAGAGGGCAGCACGGGAACACTCTTTAGAATAACGTTTATTGCAATGGTTGGCATTATAGGTATGGGGATCACCTACGGTATTACTTATGCAAAATGGATGCAGCTGGTGGGCAATGGCGGGCATTTTGGTATTCATCATTTTGCGATAAACGTAGATATGAAAGCGTGCGTGATTGGCTGTATAAAAGCGGTGCTGGTGTTTCTGCCCTTTGTGGTGGTAATCGCCTGGCTGATCGCCCCTATTTTTCTACAAATGGTGATGCTTGCCGTGATGGGCGTGGCTAACGATGCCTTTATTTTGGAAAACTACAGTCGGATTATGGCGTGTTATTTTCTTTATTTTGTCGGGATTATTGTGCTGATCAGCTATTTATACGTCACGCTGCGTAACCTGTTCATGAATAACCTGACTCTGGCAGAGGGCAAGATTCGTTTTCATTCTTCAGTGACGGCATCGGGTATGGTCTGGCGCTTTGCGCTCGTGATGCTTATTTCGGGCATAACGTTTGGGTTGGCTTACCCGTGGATGAAAATGTGGCAGGTCCGATGGCTGGCAAGCAACTCCCATGTTCAGGGGGATTTGGATTCGCTGGAACTGACCGACAGCGAACACGCGTTAGAAACGGGTCCGGCAATGTGGCTATCACGCGGTGTGATGACCTACTTCCCGTTCATCTGATACAACAAGGCCGAAGCATGCTCCGGCCTTTGATATTGATCACCTGATAACGCCTGAATGTAGGCCGGATAAGCGTAGCGCTATCCGGCAAACAAGCAGGCACAATCTCAACGGCAATTACAGTGCGCTAATAACGGCCTGCTGTTCAATCAGCTTCGCTTTTGCTTCTGCGTAACCTTCCAGCTTCTCACGCTCTTTGGCGATCACCGCTTCCGGTGCGCGGGCGACGAAACCTTCGTTGGAGAGTTTGCTTTCGATACGGGCAATCTCGCCTTCGATTTTGGTCACTTCTTTCGCCAGACGTGCCAGCTCATCTTCTTTGTTGATGAGGCCTGCCATCGGGATCAGCAGCTCGGCGCCGTCGATAATTTTAGTCACGGAAACCGGACCTTTATCATCAGCAGGCAGTACGGTGATGCTTTCCAGACGAGCCAGGTTCAGTAAGAAGCTGCGGTTGTCGTTCACACGACGCATCGCGGCTTCGCTGCAACCACGCAGCAGCAGCTCCAGCGGTTTGCCCGGCGCGATGTTCATTTCCGCACGGATGTTACGGATGGCCACGATCGCCTGCTTCAGCCATTCGGTATCGGCCAACGCGGCTTCATCAACCTGCGCCGCATCGTATTCCGGGAACGGCTGCAGCATGATGGTGTCAGCGGTAATACCAGAAATGACCTTCACACGCTGCCAGATGGTTTCAGTGATGAACGGAATAATCGGGTGCGCCAGGCGCAGCAGACCTTCCAGCACGGTAACCAACGTATGGCGAGTACCGCGCAGTTCAGACTCGGAACCGCCGGTCATGACCGGCTTGGTCAGCTCCAGGTACCAGTCGCAGAACTGGTTCCAGGTGAACTCGTACAGAATGCCCGCGGCGATATCGAAGCGGAAGTTATCCAGCGCCTCGCGGTACGCTTTGATGGTCTGGTTGAATTCCGCCAGAATCCAACGGTCCGCCAGCGACAGGGTCATTTCGCCGCCGTTGAAGCCGCAATCCTGATCTTCAGTGTTCATCAGCACAAAGCGGCTGGCGTTCCACAGCTTGTTACAGAAGTTACGGTAACCTTCCAGACGCTTCATATCCCAGTTGATATCGCGACCGGTTGAGGCCAGCGCCGCCAGGGTGAAACGCAGGGCATCGGTGCCATGCGGCTCGATGCCGTCCGGGAACTGCTTCTCGGTACGTTTGGCAATTTTCTCAGCCAGCTGCGGCTGCATCATGTTGCCGGTGCGTTTTTCCAGCAGATCTGGTAGGGAGATACCGTCAACCATATCCAGCGGGTCGATAACGTTACCCTTGGACTTGGACATCTTCTGGCCTTCGTCGTCACGAATCAGACCGGTCATGTAGACGGTCTTGAACGGAACCTGCGGTTTGCCGTTTTCATCTTTGATGAAGTGCATGGTCATCATGATCATACGGGCAATCCAGAAGAAGATGATGTCGAAGCCGGAAACCATCACGCTGGTCGGGTGGAACTGACGCAGCGCGTCGGTGTTTTCCGGCCAGCCGAGAGTAGAGAAGGTCCACAGTGCGGAGGAGAACCAGGTGTCGAGAACGTCTTCGTCCTGACGCAGCGCAACGTCGGCGCCGAGGTTGTTTTCCTGACGTACTTCGTCTTCGGTACGGCCCACGTAGACGTTGCCGTCGTTGTCATACCATGCCGGGATGCGGTGACCCCACCATAATTGACGGGAGATACACCAGTCCTGAATATCACGCATCCAGGAGAAGTACATGTTTTCGTACTGCTTCGGCACGAACTGAATATCGCCATTCTCAACCGCTTCAACCGCCGGTTTTGCCAGCACATCGGCACGGACGTACCACTGGTCAGTCAGCATCGGTTCGATAACCACGCCGCCACGATCGCCGTAAGGCACGGTCAGGTCGTGCGGTTTAATCTCTTCCAGCAGGCCCAGTGCGTCGATAGCGGCAACCACCGCTTTACGTGCGGCAAAGCGCTCCAGCTTCTGGAACTCAGCCGGGATCTCGTTGGAATAAACGTCGGATTCTTCGCCTTTGGTGTCGTACACTTCCGCGGTTTCGCGGATGTCGCCGTCAAAGGTCAGGATGTTGATCATCGGCAGGCCGTGGCGTTTACCGACTTCATAGTCGTTAAAGTCGTGCGCCGGGGTGATCTTCACACAGCCGGTGCCTTTTTCCATATCGGCGTGTTCATCACCAACAATCGGAATACGGCGATTAACCAGCGGCAGGATAACGAATTTACCAATCAGATCTTTATAACGTGGATCTTCCGGGTTGACGGCCACGCCAGTATCGCCCAGAACGGTTTCCGGACGGGTGGTGGCGACCACCAGATAATCTTTCCCGTCTGCGGTTTTTGCGCCGTCAGCCAGCGGATAGCGGATGTGCCACATTGAGCCTTTTGACTCGCGGTTTTCCACTTCGAGGTCAGAGATGGCGGTGCGCAGTTTCGGGTCCCAGTTTACCAGGCGCTTGCCACGGTAAATCAGGTCTTCTTTGTACAGGCGAACAAAGACTTCTTTCACGGCATTGGAAAGACCTTCGTCCATGGTGAAGCGCTCGCGCTCCCAGTCCACGGAGTTGCCCAGACGGCGCATCTGACGGGTAATGGTGCCGCCGGATTCCGCTTTCCACTGCCAGATTTTATCGATAAACGCATCGCGACCGTAGTCGTGACGGGTTTTACCTTCTTCAGCGGCAATCTTACGCTCAACCACCATTTGGGTTGCGATACCCGCGTGGTCGGTACCGGCCTGCCACAGGGTGTTTTTACCCTGCATGCGCTGGTAGCGAATCATGGTGTCCATGATGGTTTGCTGGAAAGCATGACCCATATGCAAACTGCCGGTGACGTTCGGCGGCGGGATCATGATGCAGAAGGACTCTTTGCTTTCATCGCCGTTAG
Source organism: Citrobacter sp. Res13-Sevr-PEB04-36 (assembly GCF_015672735.1). Classification (GTDB taxonomy): domain Bacteria; phylum Pseudomonadota; class Gammaproteobacteria; order Enterobacterales; family Enterobacteriaceae; genus Citrobacter. Next base: position 153,268 of record NZ_JADABY010000065.1, read on the forward strand.
GTTTGAAATAGCCCTGCTTTTCCCAGTGCTCGTAAAGCGGCTGTTCGATATCTTGTGGGTTGTATGTCTTTTCCATTATTTCCAGGTTGCCGTATTCAGGTTAAAACCAGCCACGCGGTAGGCTTTGTAGCGCTCGCGTGCCGATTGTTTCAAAGAATCTTCGTAAGGGACAAAGTCTATCACTTCTGTGAAAGCGGTGGCAAAATCTACAAAGCCGACTCGCAGGCTTATCAGCAGATCTCGCGGGCTACTGTTGCGTTTTTCCGGCCAGGCAATTTCGACCGGCGCACCACCACGCGGGCCTTCCCCCGCCAGATTATGCGGCACGAAGCTTTCTGCCGGTCTTGCCCACAGTGCTTCATCCAGCCGAATAGCCTGTTTTTCGTCTTCACAGGCGATCAGCACGCGCTTGCCAGCCCGCCAACGTTCTGCGGCAATTTCACACACCAGTTGTTCAACGGCGCTTAAGCCATCTTGTTGTGTGTCGTTATCCAGAAGATAGAACGTTGCGTTTCTCATAATATGGGGCTTCTTGTTGTGGATTTAAATGCAAAGCCGGACGGCGCTACGCCTATCCGGCCTACGGTTAAATACTCACTGTAGGCCGGATAAGCGCGTATGCGGCGCCATCCGGCAATCAAGCAAACTTACTCTTCGCCAGTAAAACCGGCACGATTAAGCAGGAACTGCGACAGTAGCGCCACCGGACGACCGGTTGCGCCTTTGGCTTTTCCTGAACGCCATGCAGTACCCGCGATGTCGAGGTGCGCCCAGTTGTACTTACGAGTAAAGCGCGACAGGAAGCAGCCTGCGGTAATCGCGCCGCCAGGACGTCCACCGATGTTAGCCATATCCGCGAAGTTGGACTCCAGCTGTTCCTGGAATTCATCACCCAGCGGTAAACGCCATGCGCGATCGCCAGCCTGTTCGGACGCACCAATCAGCTCGTGTGCCAGCGGATTGTGGTTCGACATCAGGCCGGTGATGTGATGGCCCAGCGCAATCACGCAGGCACCGGTCAGGGTGGCGACGTCGATCACGGCTTCAGGTTCAAAACGCTCGACATAGGTTAACACGTCGCACAGCACCAGGCGGCCTTCGGCATCGGTGTTCAGCACTTCAACCGTTTGACCGGACATGGTGGTTAACACATCACCCGGACGATACGCCCGCCCGCCCGGCATGTTTTCACAGCCCGCCAGTACACCGACAACGTTGATGGGTAACTGGAGTTCCGCCACCATACGCATCACACCGTATACTGCCGCCGCGCCGCACATGTCGTATTTCATCTCATCCATGCCTTCAGCAGGCTTGATGGAAATACCGCCGGAGTCGAAGGTCAGCCCTTTACCGACCAACACAATAGGACGTGCGTCTTCTGACGGGTTGCCTTTGTACTCGATAACCGACATCAGCGACTCGTTCTGCGAACCGTGTCCGACGGCGAGATAAGAGTGCATACCCAGCTCTTTCATCTGCTGTTCGCCAATCACGCGGGTGACGACATTTTTGCTGTAGCTGTCGGCCAACTGACGTGCCTGGGAAGCCAGGTACGCTGCGTTACAGATGTTCGGCGGCATGTTGCCGAGATCTTTCGCAGCTTTAATGCCAGCGGCAATCGCCAGACCGTGCTGAATCGCGCGCTCGCCGCTGGTCAGTTCACGACGGGTTGGGACGTTGAACACCATTTTACGCAGCGGGCGACGCGGCTCGCTTTTGTTGGTCTTCAACTGATCAAAGCTGTACAGCGTTTCTTGCGAGGTCTCTACAGCCTGACGCACTTTCCAGTAGTTGTTGCGACCTTTGACGTGCAACTCAGTCAGAAAGCAGACGGCTTCCATGGAGCCGGTATCATTCAGGGTATTGATGGTTTTCTGAATGACCTGCTTGTACTGACGCTCATCAAGTTCGCGCTCTTTACCACAACCAATGAGGAGAATTCGCTCAGACAGAACGTTAGGAACATGGTGCAGCAACAGGGTCTGACCCGGTTTGCCTTCCAGTTCACCACGACGCAGCAGGGCGCTGATGTACCCGTCGCTGATCTTATCGAGCTGCTCTGCAATCGGAGAGAGGCGGCGTGGTTCAAAGACGCCCACGACGATGCAGGCACTCCGCTGTTTCTCCGGGCTACCGCTTTTTACACTGAACTCCATGCACTACGCTCCTGAATCTTAAAGACAACGGCGGTGGCTACGGATAGAATTGCAAGCTTTCGTAACTCATACCCGCTGTTGCGATGACTTCGTGTTAATCTTAACGTTATTACGGCATTGGCACGTCAGAACAATTTCTGAGAGGTGGATCCGTTGAGTATAATGATCTTAGCGACGATTTCGACGACTCAAGAGAATAAATGACGTTTAAGCCATGAAACAAGCTAAATTCCGGCAAAAGACGGGTTTTTACGGGCGTATTTAAAGTGATAATCATAAGATATCTGGTACGGGAAACGCTCAAAAGCCAACTTGCGATCCTATTCATCCTACTTTTGATCTTCTTTTGTCAAAAGCTGGTCAGGATCCTCGGTGCGGCGGTTGACGGTGACATCCCGGCAAATCTGGTGCTCTCGCTGCTGGGGTTGGGCGTGCCAGAAATGGCGCAGCTGATCTTGCCATTAAGCCTGTTCCTCGGGCTGCTAATGACGCTGGGCAAACTGTATACCGAAAGTGAAATTACGGTCATGCACGCCTGCGGGCTGAGCAAGGCTGTACTGGTGAAAGCGGCGATGGTGCTGGCGCTGTTTACCAGTATTTTTGCCGCGATCAACGTGATGTGGGCCGGTCCCTGGTCTTCAAAGCATCAGGACGAAGTGCTGGCGGAAGCGAAAGCGAACCCCGGTATGGCGGCGCTTGCACAGGGTCAATTCCAACAGGCCACCAACGGTAGCTCGGTGCTGTTTATCGAAGGCGTTGATGGTAGCAGTTTCAACGATGTGTTCCTCGCGCAGATCCGCCCGAAAGGTAACGCCCGTCCTTCCGTGGTGGTGGCCGATTCCGGACATCTGACGCAGATGCGCGATGGCTCTCAGGTGGTATCGCTCAACAAAGGTACGCGCTTCGAGGGGACCGCGCTGCTGCGCGACTTCCGCATTACCGATTTCAAGGACTATCAGGCGATTATTGGGCATCAGGCCGTGGCGCTGGATCCTAACGATACCGACCAGATGGATATGCACACGCTGTGGGCGACTGACACCGATCGCGCCCGTGCGGAGCTGCACTGGCGTATTACGTTGGTATTCACCGTGTTTATGATGGCGCTGATGGTTGTGCCGCTGAGCGTGGTGAACCCTCGTCAGGGACGCGTGCTGTCGATGCTGCCTGCCATGTTGCTGTATCTGATGTTCTTCCTGATCCAGACCTCGCTGAAGTCGAACGGTGGTAAAGGTAAGCTGGATCCGGCGTTCTGGATGTGGGTGGTGAACCTGAGTTATCTGGCACTGGCGATTGCGCTTAACCTGTGGGATACGGTGCCTGTGCGCCGCTTGCGTGCCCGTTTTCTGCGTAAAGGAGCGGTATAATGCAGCCCTTTGGTGTACTTGACCGCTATATCGGTAAAACCATTTTCACCACCATCATGATGACGTTATTCATGCTGGTGTCGCTCTCTGGCATCATCAAGTTTGTTGATCAGCTGAAAAAGGCCGGGCAGGGGAACTACGATGCGATGGGGGCCGGGCTGTATACCCTGCTCAGCGCCCCGAAAGATATCCAAATCTTCTTCCCGATGGCGGCGCTGCTCGGTGCGCTGTTGGGGCTGGGTATGCTGGCCCAGCGCAGTGAACTGGTGGTGATGCAGGCGTCCGGTTTTACCCGCATGCAGGTTGCGTTGTCGGTGATGAAAACCGCTATTCCGCTGGTGCTGCTGACGATGGCCATCGGTGAATGGGTTGCGCCGCAAGGTGAACAGATGGCGCGTAACTACCGTGCTCAGCAGATGTATGGTGGCTCGCTGTTGTCTACCCAGCAAGGTCTGTGGGCGAAAGACGGCGACAGCTTTGTCTACATCGAGCGGGTGAAGGGCGACGAAGAGTTAGGGGGCATCAGTATTTATACCTTTAACGACCAGCGTCGTTTGCAATCCGTGCGCTATGCGGCTTCCGCCAAATTTGATAAAGACAATAAGGTCTGGCGTCTGTCGCAGGTAGATGAGTCCAACCTGACCGATCCGAAGCAGGTCACCGGTTCGCAAACTGTGAGCGGCACCTGGAAGACCAACCTCACGCCAGACAAACTCGGCGTTGTGGCGCTGGATCCAGACGCGCTGTCGATCAGTGGCTTACATAACTACGTGAAGTACCTGAAGTCGAGCGGCCAGGACGCCGGACGCTACCAGCTCAACATGTGGAGCAAAGTCTTCCAGCCGCTGTCCGTGGCGGTGATGATGCTGATGGCGCTGTCGTTCATCTTTGGCCCGCTGCGCAGCGTGCCGATGGGCGTGCGCGTGGTGACGGGGATTAGCTTCGGTTTCGTGTTCTACGTGCTGGACCAGATCTTTGGCCCGCTGACGCTGGTGTACGGTATTCCACCGATTATCGGAGCGCTGCTGCCAAGTGCTAGCTTCTTCCTGATAAGCCTGTGGCTGATGCTGCGTAAGTCGTAATCACAGTAATCGTAGGCCTGATGGCGTTGTGCTTTTCAGGCCTACTCCGGACCCGTAGGCCGGATAAGGCGTTTACGCCGCCATCCGGCAACGTAACACGGGGCTAGCGTTTTCTCCCGCCCATCAAACTCCCCAACATGCCGCGGATTATCTGATTGGTAACCTGCCTCGCTGCGCTTTTCGCCACGCTCTGCACCACGCCATCGCGCTTACCGCCGCGCGGTCCGGTGCTGCCAAACAAAATATCCTTCAACCCACCGAGAATACCGCCGTCCACATCAACCGCTTTACCGTTGGCGGGAGGCGTATTTTGCTGCTCGGTACTGGACTGCACGCCTTGCTGTAAGCGCTCATAGGCTGACTTGCGGTCGACCTCTTCTTCATATTTGCCGTACAGCGCAGAGTGGTTAATTAGCCCGTTGCGCTCATCGTCGGTTACCGGTCCCATGCGCGAGCACGGTGCAATTACCATCGCCCGCTCTACCACCGAGGGGCTGCCTTTGGCATCGAGGAACGAGATTAGCGCCTCGCCGGTTCCCAGTTCCTGAATGGCTTTTTCGGTATCAAATGCCGGATTGGCGCGCATGGTTTGTGCCGCGGTTTTCACCGCCTTCTGGTCTTTGGGCGTGAACGCGCGTAGGGCGTGCTGCACGCGGTTACCCAACTGCCCGAGCACGTTGTCCGGAATATCAGCGGGGTTTTGCGACACGAACCACACGCCGACGCCTTTCGAGCGGATAAGGCGGATCACCTGTTCGATTTTATCCAGCAATACCTGCGGGGCATCGTTGAACAACAGATGGGCTTCGTCGAAGAAGAACACCAGTTTCGGCTTCTCCAGATCGCCTGCTTCCGGCAACTGCTCGTACAACTCGGAGAGCATCCACAGCAGGCTGGCGGCATACAGTTTGGGCATCTGATAGAGCTTTTCGGCGCTAAGGATGTTGATTACCCCCTTGCCGCTGGCGTCGGTTCGCATCCAGTCTTTGATATCCAGCATCGGCTCGCCAAAGAAGTGTGCCGCACCCTGTTGCTCCAGCGACAGCAGTCCGCGCTGAATCGCCCCGACCGAGGCGCTACTGATGTTGCCGTACTGATTCTGAAAGGATTTGGCGTTATCACCGATGTACTGGGTAATGGCCCGCAGGTCTTTGAAATCGAGCAGCAATAGCCCCTGGTCATCGGCAATGCGGAAGATAATATCCAGCACGCCGGACTGCACCTCGTTCAGGTTCAGTAGACGGGCCAGCAGCAGCGGGCCGAGGTCCGACACCGTAGCGCGCACCGGGTGACCCTTCTCGCCGAAGATATCCCACACCGTGACCGGATTAGCATGTGGCTGCCAGTCGGTAATGCCGATGTTGCTCAGGCGGGTCAGCAGCTTTTCAGATGCCTGACCTGCCTGTGCCACGCCGGTTAAGTCACCTTTGACATCGGCCATAAACACCGGCACGCCGATCTCCGACAGCGATTCGGCCAGCTTCTGCAAGGTGACGGTTTTACCGGTCCCGGTCGCGCCGGTAATCAGCCCGTGGCGGTTGGCCATGCCGGGCAGTAAAAACAGTTCGGTGTCCGGCGTGCGGGCAATTAACAGGGGGGCGCTCATTGAGATTTCCTCCATTTATCCTGCCTGGAGTATAGGCAATGTCGTTGAAAGAGAATATGCGCAGGGGAGAGAAAATGACTTAAAGCGTATTGCCGTGATAAATCTGATATCCCAAATCCACAGTGTTGTGGTTATGGTCGTTGTTCTTGATTTTGCTGAGCAACATCTGCGCCGCCATGCGACCAATGTCGAAACGCGGGGTGATTACGCTGGCGAGGCTTGGGATCATCTGCCTGCCCATTTCCAGCCCGTGGAATCCGGCAATCGAGATCTGCTCCGGCACCGCCAGATCGCGCTCGCGGCACAGTAGCAGCGCGCCCATCGCAATATCGTCGTTGGTACAGAACACGCCGTCTACATCCGGGTGCGCAGCCAGCGCGTCACGCATCATCTGGGTACCGAGATGGATGGAGGAGATGGCGCGCGGATTCACGCGCAGTGGTTCCAGACCCCGGCGGGTCATGGCATCGCAATAGCCGCGATAGCGCTGCTCGTCACGGACGTCGTCTTTCGAACCCAGATACAGGATTTTGTGGCGCGGGCGTTTATCCAGCATGGTGCTGACCATATCAAACGCCGCCTGGCGGTTATCGAATCCCACCTCCATGTCCAGGCGATCGCCCTGAATATCCATCAGCTCAACCACCGGAATAGTCGCTGAACGCAGAAACTTCACGGTACGTAAAGTGTGGTATTTCTCGGAAAGAATAATGCCGTCGATGTTGTATGACAGCAGGTTGATAACCGACTCTTCCTCGGACTCCCGGTCATAGTTGTAGTTGGCGATCAGGGTCTGATAGTTATGGTCCGAGGTCACGGATTCAATCCCGGCCAGAATGTCGGCAAACAGCTGGTTTTGAAACGAGGGGATCAGCACGCCGAGCGTATAACTTTGCGCGTTCAACAGCATTGCCGGCGCGCGATTAGGGATGTAGTTAATCTCCTCCATAATCTGCGCGATGCGTTCGCCGGTTTCCTTTGCGACCTTTTTCGGCGAGCGAATGTAGCGGCTCACCGTCATTTTGGTCACGCCCGCCAGGGTGGCGATGTCTTGCAAAGAAATTCTGTGGTTCCTCATCTTCTCTCCTGAGCCGGGGAGCGCTGATGTTTGCTCCCCGGAAATGCCGAACTAATGCAGAATGGCGTTAAGCGCCAGAACCCCGAGGAGACCCATAATGGAAATCAACGTTTCCATTACCGTCCAGGTGCGCAACGTTTCGCCGACGCTGAGATTAAAATAGCCTTTAAACAGCCAGAATCCTGGATCGTTAACGTGTGAAGCAATCACGCTGCCCGCACCGGTTGCCAGCACCATCAGCGCCGGATCGGCATGGGTGACGTTAATGATCGGCAGCACCACGCCCGCGGTAGTAATCGCCGCCACGGTGGCTGAACCGAGCGCGATGCGCAGCAACGCCGCGACCGTCCAGCACATCAGCAGTGGAGAAAGCGACGTGCCGGTCATCAGGTGCGAGATATATTGCCCCACGCCGCTGTCGACCAACACCTGCTTAAACGCACCGCCCCCGGCGATGATAAACACAATCATGGCGATGGCACCGATAGAGTCGCCAATGATATCCATAATTTGCTCAATCGTACGTCCGTTACGACGGCCAAGGGTGAAAATGGCGAGCACGATGGCGATAAACAACGCGACTGCAGGGTTACCGATAAACTCAAAGAACACCCGCACGCTGTTGGTTTTTGGCAGCGTAATTTCGCACACTGCCGCTACCGCCATCAGTATTACCGGGATAACCGCCGCAAAGATACTGTTCCAGAACGATGGCATCTCTTCTTCGGTGAATAAATGGGGGTTAAATAAGCCTTCCGGCGGCGCTTTCTCAAAGCGGGTTAGCAACTTGGAAAACAGCGGCCCGGCAACAATCACCGTCGGGATAGTAATGATAAAGCCGTACAGCAGCGTGGTGCCAAGGTTAGCCTCGAAGATCGTGGCAATCGCCGTTGGTCCCGGATGAGGCGGCAGAAAACAGTGGGTTACGGACAGCGCCGCCACCATCGGCACGCCGACGTACAGCAGCGGCAGGCCAGACGAGGCGACCACCGTAAACACCAGCGGTAGCAGCAGAACAAAACCGACTTCGAAAAACATCGCCAGACCAACCACCAGACCAGTGATCACCAGTGCCCACTGCACGCGTTTCTTACCAAACGTGCCAATCAACGTGGTAGCGATACGCTGAGCCGCGCCGGTATCGGAAATTAACTTCCCGAGCATGGCGCCGAACCCGAGGATCATCGCCAGCCCGCCAAGCGTACCGCCGATCCCATTTTGTATAGAGTGCAAAACGGCCTGGGCATCCATCCCTTCGGCAAAACCGACGACCGCCGCTACCAGGACCAGAGCAATAAAGCCGTTAACTTTAAAGCCAATCATCAGGACCAGGAGCAGCGCGACGCCTGCCGCAATTATAATTAATGGCATAATCTTTTCTCTTATATCCCCGTCATACTTCAAGTTGCAGGTGTGTTGGCTGCAACTCGAATTATGACGGGGGAGCCAAAAATGCAGCGCCTGGGCGCTGCGTGATATTGCGTTGTGTTGTATCAGACGGCGACCAGCATGCCGCCATCGACAAACAACAGGTGCCCGTTAACAAAATCAGAAGCTTTGGACGAAAGGAAAACCGCCGCGCCGATCAGCTCCTGCGGATCGCCCCAGCGCGCGGCTGGCGTACGTTTGCACAGCCAGGCGGTGAAGGCTTCGTCTTCGACCAGCGCTTTGGTCATCTCGGTTTTGAAGTAGCCCGGCGCGATGCCGTTCACCTGGATATTGTGGCGCGCCAGCTCAACGCACATCCCACGGGTGAGCATTTTTACCGCGCCTTTGGAGGCGGCGTACGGCGTGATGGTGTCGCGGCCCAGTTCGCTCTGCATGGAGCAGATGTTGATGACCTTCCCGGCCTGACGTTCCACCATGCGACGCGTTACCGCCTGCGAGACCAGGAATACCGCCGTCTGGTTAACGGCAATCACATCGTTCCAGTCCTGTTCCGGGAACTCGGTAAATGGATGGCGGCGCTGAATACCGGCGTTATTCACCAGCACATCAATCGGGCCAATATCTTTTTCGATATGGTCAATGGCGGCGTCGATATCCTGTTTATGCGTAACATTGAAAGGCGCGGCAACGGCGCGGATCCCTTCCTGCTGCAGTTTGGCGACGGCGGCTTCAGCACGCTCTGGCGTAATATCATTGACGATGATCTGTGCGCCATATTTGCCCAGCCCGGTTGCCAGTAAATAACCAATACCCTGTGCCGAACCGGTGATCAGAATGTTTTTGCCGTCCAGTGAAAAAAGATCGTTCATCATGCTATTCCTTATTTTTTGTCTTCAAAAACGAGCTGGACTTTCGCCGCCTGGGTTTTATCCCCGGCGAAGATCAGCGCCTGTTCAAGGTCGGTAAACGGATATTCGGCGCTAAGTAACGGCAGTGGATCGATGACGTTATTTGCCAGCCACGAGACCGCGGTATTGAATTCGGTGGTAAAGCGGAACGAGCCTTTGAGTGCGATCTCTTTGCCGATCAGCATCATCATCGGGAACTCTGGTACCGCGCCGCCCATGCCGACCTGCACCATCACGCCTTTCGCGCGGGTGACTTCCAGACAGGTGGTGATTGAGGATGGATGGCCGGAGACTTCGAAGCTGACGTCGAAGTAGCCTTTCTCTTTTTTCCATGCGTCGAGCGAGTCCTGCTGCGGGTTAATCAGCGTGTCTGCGCCCATCAGTTGCGCCAGCGACAGCGAGCGCGGGCTGATATCAGCACAGACAATCTCTGCTGCGCCGAGCGTTTTCACTGCGCTGACGATCAGGCAGCCAATTGGCCCAACGCCGGAGATAAATACGCGCTTGCCCTGCAGGTCGCCCGCTTCATGCGCGGCGTGGATCGCTACCGCCAGCGGTTCGGCAAAGGCCATGACTTTTTCATCGGCCTCTTGCGGGTAAGGGATGCACTGCGCGGTATCGACGGTTTTAAACCGGGTAAAGCCGCCGTCAACATGGGGAAAATACATGGCGCTGCCAAAAAATCGCATTTCCGTGCACTGATTTTCTTCATGCTGCAGACAGTATTTGCAGTGGCCGCAGGGCTTCGACGGGTTAATCGCCACCGACTGACCTTCATGTAATTCAGATGAATCACTCTGGACCACTTTACCAATAACTTCATGGCCTAAAATCATCGGCGCTTTAACGGTAAAATTACCGACTTTGCCTTCCTGATAATAATGTAAATCGGAACCACAAATTCCCCCTCGGGTAATTTGCACCAGTGTTCCTTTATTATTCCATTCAATATTTTGGTCGGTTATGGCAACAGTTTTCTTACCCGCAACAACGCAGGATTGGGTTTTGACTTGCATAAATGCCTCACTGGTCAGGTAGTAACCTCGGCAGCATTTAAACGGTTTTGATTGTTATTATTTGTGACATAGATCACGCTGGAAAATTGTTACACTACAACGTTACGCATAACGTGATGCGCCTTGTAAATCTGCTCAGTGGTACTGAAAAAGCGTGAATTCCCTCATCAGCCAGGCGTAATATCACGCCATGGAATATGAATCTGGAGTTTATAAGATGGCCGGGGAAAGTTATATTTTGATGGGTGTTTCTGGTAGCGGTAAATCACTCATTGGCAGCAAAGTTGCCGCCGTATTATCCGCTAAATTCATAGATGGTGACGATCTCCATCCCGCCAAAAATATTGATAAAATGTCTGAAGGCATTCCATTAACTGATGAAGACCGGCTACCGTGGTTAGAACGATTAAATGACGCGTCATACAGTCTGTATAAAAAGAATGAGACCGGATTTATTGTCTGCTCGTCATTAAAAAAACAGTATCGCGATATATTGCGCCAGGGCAGCCCGAATGTGCATTTTCTGTGGCTGGACGGTGATTACGACACCATTCTGGCGCGCATGCAGCGCCGGGCAGGGCATTTTATGCCGGTGGGCTTGTTGAAAAGTCAGTTCGACGCGCTGGAGTGCCCGCAGGAAGATGAACGCGATATTGCCCGTATCGACGTGAACCACGACATCGAGCATGTGACAGAACAGTGCCGCCAGGCGGTGCTCGCGTTTCGTCACGGGCAATAAGCTCAGCCCCTTGCGGGACTGAGCCCGGCATCAGAAATCGGCTTTCAGCACCACTCTATAACGGGCTTTGCCGTCACGCACGTGTTGGATCGCTTCGTTAATTTTCGACATCGGATACTGCTCGGTGATTGGTGAGACCTTGCTGCGCCCGGCAAACTTCATCAGCTTACGCAGTTCGAACGGCGTGCCGGTTGCCGAACCGGAGACGCTGCGATCGCCGGCAATTAATGTAAATGCCGGCACCGGCAGTGGCTTCAGTACCGCGCCGACGGTATGGAAGTTGCCGCCGTAGGCCAGCGCTTGAAAATAGGGCTGCCAATCGAGATCGACGTTAACCGTATTAATGATGAGATCGAACTGGCCCGCCAGCGCTTTCAGCGCATCCGGATCGCGGCTGTTAACCACTTTATCGGCCCCCATCGCCAGCACTTCCTGTTCTTTCGCTGGGTTGGAGCTGAACGCGGTGACTTCGCACCCCATCGCGTGCAACAGCTTAATGGCGATATGCCCCAGACCGCCGATACCAATCACCCCGACGCGGCTGGTGGCGGTGATGTGGTGCATCAGCAGCGGTTTGAACACCGTGATGCCGCCGCACAGTAGCGGACCCGCAGCCGCATGATCGATGCTCTCCGGCAGTGGGATCACCCACTGCCAGTCTGCACGTAGCTTCTCGGCAAAACCGCCGCGATTGAGAATCGTGGGAACGGAGCCTTCCAGACAGTTAATCTGATTACCGCTGATACAGGCATCGCAGTGCCCGCAGCTGCGCGCCGTCCAGCCGATGCCGACGCGCTGGCCGACCTTCAGGCCTTTATCCTGCGCCGCACTGCCGAGCGCCGCCACGCGGCCAATTACCTCATGTCCGGCAACCAGTGGATACTGAGAGAACCCCCATTCGTTGTCGATCATCGACAAATCGGAATGGCAGATACCACAGTATTCGACCTGCACCTCGACATCTTCCGGCTTTAGCTCGCCCGCATCATATTCATAGAGTTCGAGTTCGCTGCCCGCCTCTTTTGCGGCGTAGCTTTTTATCATCGACATCGTGTTTCCCTCAGTGTGGTGTTGAACAGGAAGTGTAGAGCATGGGGAAATAGGGTGCTTCGCAGAAGGGGGGATTAGGGCCTTTTCTGCAGCAATGCGTTGAGCCACATTTCGTCGCGGTCAGGACGCTTATCGAGCGTCGTCCAACTGCTGATTAGCGTGATATCGCTCAGCGGTGCGATCAGCTTTTCCAGTCCCTGCTCGGTGAGATCGGTAAAGTGACGGCCGTCTTTCACTCTTTCTGTTTCGCCGTATTTGAACGAGACATACCATATTCCCCCGGTTTTAAGCGCGTGGGCGAGTTTGCTCATTACACCGGGTAACGCTTCGGCGCTCACATGCAGCAACGATGCACAGCACCAGATACCATCATAGCGTTCGGTGTCGGTGATATCGTTAAATGTCATCTGTTTGACGCACAGTCCGGTATGCTGGCTGGCAAGGTTAACCATTTCTGCAGAGGCATCGAATGCTTCGACTTGATAACCTTTTTCCAGGAAGGCTTTACTGTCGCGGCCGGAGCCGCAGCCTGCATCCAGAATACGTCCGCTCTGCGGGAGGTGTCGCAGGAAGGGGAGATAAAGCGATTCCATATCGACATTAACCGTAGAGCTAAAAAAATCCTGCGCGTGGCGCTGGTAATATTCGAGAGTCATCAGAATGTATCCGTTCCTTGTGCAAGGGGTTCCCATTGGTGAAAGAGTATTTTAAGCGCCTCGTTCCAGCTGTCGTTCAAAAATGTGTTTCTCAGCGTCGGGGTCGCGCCCGTCTGGCGAATCAATGTTTCACGCAGTGGAAGATGGCTGTTTATGAAATATTCATTTCTGTCCCGAAGACGCTGAAGTAGCCTGGGTGAGGGAAGTTGGGCAAATTTGCCTTTCCCACCCCGGTTACATTCTTTGCAGGCGAGTACCAAATTCCAGACGCCATCGATATTTGCGACCTGTCCCCGAGCTTTCCACGGGATAAAATGATCAACATCGGCAAAGGTGTCGTCGCCAGGGAGCAAACTAATAGGCGCAAAACAGTAGAAGCAGCGCCCCTTCTGATAACCGTTAAGGCTGTCCCGACAGCTGGAGATCGTCAGCCGCCGGTCACTGTTCCTGCTAAACAGCATTTGGTCATCGTTGTCATACTCGACATTTATCAGGTGGCTGGAGATATTCATTGCCCAGGCTTGTTCGACGAGGCTCCAGCGCGCATCTGTTTCAAAAATAAGGTTTCGGTATTGCAGGCGCTCACCCAGATTGTAGAAATTATCCGTCATCCGGATGCCTTTATGCGTTTTACGCTCATCAATAAAAAAGCGTTTTTCAATTTCGCCCTGATTCACATTATGAAAGGCATCAATCACGTTATTAAACCCTTGCCGGACCGTGATGGCGGTGAGTTCATCACGCGTGATCTCGCCGTTATTAAATTGCGTACAGGCGGCAATAAACTGGCTGCTGCGTGAGGTTATCTGCTTTGGCGCATGTCTGAGATGGCGGCATAAATGGCTGCTGAACGGTACAGCCAGATCTTCAAGCGTGATGAGATCGCTGCCATCAGGTTTGAGTTCGTGCAATGCATGGGCGAGTGCAAACTTGTAGGAAGCCACATTCTTGCCAAAGAGGATAATCCCGCGCCAGTAGTTTTCCAGCGTGGGTTCAACCTGATAGAAACGCATAACGGTGTCCTGAGAACGGTTGGTAACTGCTATTACTGGATTCAGTAACGACATCTCATAGTAAACAGCAGCAAATGTAAACCGAGCGGGTCACGTTGCATTTTTTTGCGAGGTAAATTCCGGAAAAATTCAGGTTAGAGATGAGAATAGCGGGAGGAAGAAGGGCGTGTGGGCGATCGAACCGCAATGACGCTGTTTTTTTCAACACTTAGCGCGACTATCGTGCGCTGCCGCTTGCATGGTGGCGTGCGACAGGTATAATCCACAACGTTTTCCGCATCCCTTCCGTGCCGGAGTGGCGAAATCGGTAGACGCAGTTGATTCAAAATCAACCGTAGAAATACGTGCCGGTTCGAGTCCGGCCTTCGGCACCATATGTATGTAAATAGACCTCAACTGAGGTCTTTTTTTATGCCTAAAATCCAGCATTTACCTACCTTTCTCGCTATATTAACTCTCTCAAGGTCAACCGACTTCAACGTACATCTACCAACACATGTTGGTACAGATGATGGTATTTCCGGTTCGATAATGCTTGTACCAACAGGGAGGGGATAAGCATGGCTCTAACAGATATCAAAGTCAGAACAGCCAAACCAACGGATAAGCAATATAAGTTGACCGATGGCAACGGTATGCATCTTCTCGTCCACCCAAATGGTTCAAGATACTGGCGTCTGCAGTACCGCTTTGGCGGAAAGCAAAAGATGCTGGCTTTAGGTGTTTATCCTGAAGTGTCTCTTGCTGATGCCAGAGCTCGTCGTGATGAGGCTCGTAAGCTTTTGGCAAACAGTATCGATCCGGGAGACAAAAAGAAGAATGATAAAGTTGAACAGGAAGAAGCGCGCACTTTCGAAGAGATCGCTGTTGAGTGGCATGCCACAAATAAAAAGTGGTCGGAAGAACATAGTCGACGAGTGCTGAAAAGCCTGGAGGACAACCTCTTTAAGGCAATTGGAACAAGAAATATCAAGGATCTGAGTACTAGAGATTTGCTTGTTCCAATCAAAGTAGTAGAAGCAACGGGGCGTTTAGAAGTGGCTTCACGCCTTGAACAACGTACAAATGCGATTATGCGTTATGCTGTGCAAAGTGGTTATATTGACTACAATCCCGCCCAAGAGATGGCTGGAGCGATTGCTACGGCGAAAAGGCAACATCGAGCAGCTTTGGAACTCAAACGTATTCCTGAGTTACTCCACCGCATTGATTGCTACTCAGGTAGACCGCTAACACGTTTGGCTGTGGAGTTAACGCTTTTGGTCTTTATACGTTCCAGCGAACTGCGTTTTGCGCGTTGGTCTGAGATCGATTTTGAAACATCTATGTGGACGATTCCAGCCGAGCGAGAAGCTATCGAAGGGGTAAAGCACTCGCAGCGTGGCTCAAAAATGCGTACGCCCCATCTGGTACCGCTTTCCCAACAGGCATTAAATATCTTGGAGCAGATAAAGACGTTCAGTGGTGACCATGAACTGATCTTTATTGGTGATCATAATCCTCGCAAACCGATGAGTGAAAATACGGTGAACAAATCATTGCGAGTAATGGGATATGACACACAGGTTGAAGTGTGCGGCCACGGTTTCAGGACAATGGCGTGCAGTTCGTTGATTGAATCTGGGTTGTGGTCGAAGGATGCAGTTGAGCGGCAGATGAGCCATATGGAACGTAACTCTGTGCGTGCGGCTTACATTCACAAAGCCGAGCATCTTGATGAGCGCAAACTGATGCTGCAGTGGTGGGCTGATTTTCTGGATGCGAATCGGGAAGGGGTAGTGAGTCCGTTTGATTTTGCGAAAATTAATTTGGGGAAATAGACAGGGCGACAGCGCCGCTGTGTAAAATTCACGTGGTAAAGCATTATTATAAATAAAAAAGACATCCCGCCATCTTGATGGCGGGATGTCTTTTTTGAATTTACTATTGATAACGATCGAAATTGTGCAATATCAATGTTTAACTGTGCTACTACGTAACCTAATGACAGTACAATGTTATGCCTACTAGAAATTGCTCAGTAGTTATTCGGGACTTCTGTAGTGTACTAGTGTGATTACCAGGGGATACTGACAGCTTTCTCGTGCAGCACACAATCAAATCTTACAGTCAGCTATGAGCAAAGCGGAAGTTCGCAATTGTTTTTATTGCTGCTTAGGTCATAGCTTAATTGCTGTGCGTTAAGAAATGGGGATCAGGTCAGTCAGTGCGTTCCTGATACCTTACAGCCCCAGTCTATTTTTTAGCGTTTAGAGATGTCAACGCCAAGATTTATGGCCGTTTTTGGGGGCAGACGATTTCCTAGACTCTCAAGAGATAAAACATGTTTCCCTCTGCGCCAGAATCCCACGTCTGAAAACCACCACTGAAACTTACAGGCTGAAATTGTAGCGATGTCATAGACGATTCATTAGAATAACTGGCATGACCTCTGCTGAAGATTGACAGGAACAAATGTAATAATGTTCAGTGATATTGATAAGCTTCTTAACGTAAATCCAGGCCTGACGGGGCGGGAGATCGCCAAGCATCTTGGATGTGATAAAAAAAAGGTCAATTCATTCCTGAGCCGAAGTGGGGATTTATTTAATCAGGATAAGGATTACAAGTGGTTTCAGTCCAAGAACAGAACTTTTGTTCTTTCTTTTCCTGCTGACACATGGATAACCCAAGATGACTTTGAGAAGGCTCTTGCCAATACTGGAAACCCTCTGGATGGGACTTACAAAGCAGCCGTCATAACCTTTCCCAAAAATTGTTCTCTGATGATGGTGGCCATTGCTAGGACGCTGTCTTTGCTTAACCAGCTGGCATCTCGAAATATCGCGGTTACTATCGATTTAAATAAATCTAAAAGAACGCGAGATTTCCTCAATCGCTCTGGTTTTTACGATTTGCTTGACCAGAAGATCACTGTCCTTCCCAGCAGACCCCAGCCTGGCAATTCTGATGCGGTAAAATATCTGGATAACAGTGAGGGTCTGGTTGAATTCGGCGCGATAGATATGGACTCAACAGAGGACAAACTCAGTGTGCTAATCAAGCGATTGGGCCAACGCTTCGTTTCTGAAACCTCCAAAGATTATCTTACTGTCATTATGACAGTTTTTAGTGAGTTCATTAATAATGTGAAGGATCACAGCAATAGCCTCATTCCTGGTTTTGCTGCTCTGCAGAGCTACAATGGAAAGGGAAGGAGAAAGCACATACAGACGGTGATTTCGGATAGCGGACTTGGAGTGGTGACAACCTTACGCGCAACGCTCAAGGGTAATTATCCTGAACTACACACAAAATTCCCTGCTGGTTCATTGAGTTCCGACATAGCTCTGATTAAACACGTTTTTTCTAACGGCAGAATTAGCCGCCATGGTTCAAAAGAAGGACGAGGCCTTGGTTTTGAGAGTTCCCGAAAGCAAGCCTCCAAAAACGAAGCGTTGCTCATCATCAGACAAACACATTTTAGCATTGAGCTAACTTACAAAGATGGTGAACTGGTTAAAGAAGAGGTTAAGGACAATCTGAGTTTGATAGACGGCACTCATATCTGCGTCGATTTCTTTATTGACACCCCTGAGTAAAACGGATTAATTTAATCAGATGAAACAGAAATCACTCATCATCAACCTTATCGAGCTTGTCGGCGACTCTTTTGCGTTCGGCAACGAAATGGGAAGAGCTGTCTTTGGTAAGCTCCAGAATATAGTGGACAATAACCCTCAGCAGAATGTGTTCGGCATTTCTCTTGAAGGAATTGACGCCACCGATGCGTCATTCCCAAGAGAAAGCGTCGTTTCGCTTGCAAAGTTGCTTCGTGGAGATAAAGGCTTTTACCTCATAGATGTCTCGTCTAAAGATCTGCTGGATAACTGGTCATATGCCGCTACAGCAAAAGACCAGCCAATTTTTGTCTATGACAGCAGTTATACGATCATCGGTTCTGTGCTGACCGAGGGCACAAAACAGCTCATTGATTTCATTATGCAAAATGAATTTACCACGACCAGTATGGTGGCATCCGCGTTCGATCTCTCAACGCAAAATGCAAGCGGTAAACTCAAAAAGCTTTATCGCGAAGGATTCATCTTGGGCAAAAAAGAAGTGGCTGAATCCGGCGGGCATGAGTTTGTGTATGTTCCGATAAAATAATTCTGTTAAATCTGCTTGTGTTAATCAGAGTTTGACGGTATTGTCCTGCTTGTTGGTTCGCCAACATGCATCATCTGATAAATCTCATTAAGTTAATCAGATGATATTAGACCGCTACCTGATGAGACTAAAATCTATGAATTCTCACGATAACCTAAGCAGTAAACCACTTCACTTCATTGAAATTGCGGGTAAGGACCTACAATTCCGTCAGGTGAATGTCGATGACCTCACTCTTACTGGCAGCCAGATCGGTGCTGCAGCGGGTTTCAAACCTGACCAGTTCCCAGTGATCCTGCAGATGCTGGCAAACGGTACGCTCGAAAGCCTCAGTCCAGGCGAGCTCGCTCGGCCAGGTGCTGACAATAATAAATTTATTGTTGTTATATCTGACCGGACCTACTTCTTCTCCGTTGATGGGGTGCGCCTGGAGTGGCCATTTAATCAGATCACAGGACACACTGTCCGTAAACTTGGGGAGGTGGTTGAAGGAAAACGCCTGCTGCTCGAAAAAGAGGATACTGCTGATGAAGAGATCCAGGGGCATCAGTTTGTTTCTCTTGAACCAGATGGGGTTGAGCGATTTATCAGCCGCGATCCGGTCTGGAAGCTCAATGTGCAGGGTAAAGTGTATTCTTTTGATACCCCCATTATCAGCGTCAGAGATGCAGTTGTGAGAGCGGGCCTCAATCCTGAACAGTCTTGGCATATCTTCTTCACTGTTGAAGGAAAACCAAAAGAAGAAAAAACCATCAACGACCATCTTGATTTGACGACCCCAGGCATTGAGAAACTGCGATTGACGCCACGCAATGTTTCAAATGGTGAAACTGCAGTTGCTCTTCGTCGCAATTTTGAACTTCTCGCCAAGGACGAGAAGTATCTTGATGAGATGGGGTTCCAGTGGGAAACGTGTGTCATTGACCAATCACGCTGGCTCGTTATAAGCGATTATGTAGTGCCTGAAGGCTACAACCAGAAACAGGTCCAGCTTGCTTTACTTATCCCGGCAGGCTATCCCATGAGCCTGCTGGATATGTTCTACGTTTTCCCTGCGCTTAAACTGTCAAATGGCGCGGATATCCCGGCGACACATATTGTAGCGGTTATCGATCAGAACACTTTCCAGGGATGGTCTCGCCATCGTCCATGGGATCCGGACACTGATTCCGTCATTTCCCAGCTGGCCATGGCTAACGGGTGTTTACTTCAGGAGGTGGGTCAGTGAGCGTAAACTCAAATATGGTGATACCAGAAGGTATCCACCAGCAACTTCAGCAACATCTCTTTCCAGGCGACGGCAAGGAATCGGCGGCAATATTGCTCTGTAACCGCAATGAAGGAAGCCGCCTTAAGCTGCTCGTAAAAGAGATCATTCCAGTGCCGGACGATGAATGCGAATCACGTAAAAATGATTTCATCTCCTGGCCTGGACTTTACTTGGAAAAGGCAATTGACGCTGCGGAATCAGCTTCAATGTCTATTATTCTGGTTCACTCACACCCAGGGGGGGGCTTTGAATTTTCAAAGTTAGATGATGCGAGCGATGCCATCACAATTCCTGCTCTTTATCAGGGCGTCAAAGCAGTACATGGTTCTGCGATAATGATACCCGATGGCAGAATGCGGGCTCGTTACTATAGTGATGGTCTCAAGGCTCAAAATGTAGATCTTGTGAGTGTTCCCGGAGATGATGTTTGTCTCTGGCGGTTTGACGATAAGGTGCCGCAAAAGGCAGTCATCGCATTCACCTCAGGAATGACTGCGTGCTTTAGTCATCTGACCGCAGCGGTCATAGGCGTTTCAGGTACCGGTTCAATTGTCGCTGAGCAGGTTAGCCGCTTGGGTTTTGGCAAAATATTACTCATCGATGATGACCACATCGAAGAGAAGAATCTGAACCGAATCCTTAATTCTACGAAGGAAGATGCCTCACATAATGTATCAAAAGTTGAGATGTTCGCCGCTGCTGTTAGCAGATTACGTGGGGAAAACGTCGCGACCGCAATCCACAGCTCAATCTTTGCCAGAGAAGCGGTATTAGCGGTTGCGGATGCTGACGTAATTTTCTGCTGCGTGGACAGCTACCAAGGAAGAATGGTAGCTGATCGTATTTCTTCTGCTTTCTTGATCCCGCTGATTGATGTCGGCGTAATAATACCCACGCATATAGAACCCGATGATGGCTTAAAGATAACCGACGTAAGCGGCAGAATTGACTACGTAAAACCCGGTGGAGCAACGCTGTTTGATCGCGAAGTTTATACGCCAGCCCTTCTACATGGAGAGATGCTCGCAAAGAGTCAGCCTGAGCTTTATGAACAGCAACTGGCTCAGGGATATATCACCGGCGTTCAAGAAGAAGCACCATCGGTCATTACACTGAATATGCGGGCTGCCTCTGCGTGCGTTTCTGAGTTTATTGCAAGATGCTTCCCTTTTCGTGAAGACCCTAATGGTCACTTTTCCCGTACTCGTTTTAGCCTCGCAGGTGCAGAAGAGGATTTTTATAAGGAAGATACTTTTTCAAAAAGGAATAATCTACTTCTTGCCGGTGGAGGCAGCGAGCCCCTGCTTGGTATGTCTGAACTGAGGGCTGCAAAATGAATTTTCTAAAAAAGATGTTCTCAATATTAATGTATAAGGCAGAACCAATCCTTCCGGCAAGGCGTCTGGTGATCGTTGATGGGGATATCTTGCCTGAAAAAATGCCATGGCGGAAAGTCATTTTGACAAGAGATGGGGGAGAAGACTGGAGTGTGGGGTTTAAGTGCCCCTGCGGATGCGGTTCTGTCATTGAGCTGCTTCTTCTTGAAGAGGCCAAACCACACTGGCGTTGTAGCATTGATGAAAATAACATTCCCTCTCTTTATCCATCAGTCTGGCTAAATAAAGGCTGTAAATCGCATTTCTGGCTAAAACACGGACGTATACACTGGGTTTGAGTTTTCCACATAAAAATAAGTGATGAATAAATTTTATAAACCAGTGACTCATTTATCAGCAATGAAGAATGGTTAGCCCTAGACCGATCTTAATTTTTAATTCACATAATTAACCTTTTAGGGAAAATATGGTTTCTTTCAGCGTCAGTTTGACCTACTCCCCTTCAATAAATCTAGCGCTGAGTTAGCAATGTTCGCTTTGGCACGGAGGAGAGAAAGATGGAAAATAGTAATCGACTTGCAATAACTAGCCTGATTGTATCGGTATGCGGTGTCATCATTGCGCTCTGTGCGCTGGGATTCTCGGTTTACATGGGCTGGCTGCAAAAAAATAATTACGAGATTTCAGTTCAACCTTACATTACTCTTGTACCAACTGTTGAGCCGGGAAAGAATGAGTATGGCTTTTATCTTTACAATGCTGGCATGGGCAAAGGGTATGTTGAACATATTGAATATTTTCTCAATGGAAGAAAAGTTGAAGGTAGTAATTCAGATGCCTTGATACAGATTGTTAATTATTTTGGTTTTAATAAAGACTGTTTTGCTTATGGGCATCCAAGGAAGGGCGATTCGGTATCGCTGGGTGAGATGAATACTCTTCTGGCACTTGGTGCGGGTGTGGCTTCATTAGCTCAGTGCAAAAAAACGTATGAAGACTTTTATAAAGTATTAAGGGCCCAAAATAACGCATTTACGGTCAAGTTAAGATATAGATCGATTTACAATATATCTTATCTTTATGACTCCTCCGATAATTCCCTTAGAAAAATATGATGATTGTCAGGGCGGTTCAGTACACCCCCTGGCCGTGATGACGGTCAGCCCCAGGCAAGCCTGTAGCGGAATGACTATTTACGGCTTGCTTTCGATTTTGAGTTCAAACGATGGATGTAACACATTGTTTAAACTGATATGACGGTGTGGCCTGCTCCTCTCAATTTAGCTGTATTAGCACAGAGTTGCCTGTCAGATTAGGTTTAGTATTGTGCCGCAACATTGTTAGCTCAAATCCGTACAAGCGACGATTTTCCTGGGCCCCAGCCTCCCGAGATCCCAATCGAGATTGGCCCCCCACTGTTATCTTGTATGAGTTTCGCACATACTTTTGCTACTAGGCGAAAATTAACGTCATCAACGGTGGTCTCATTGTCATGCCACATAAGTCGCACTATTGTTTTTTTTCGTTTAACCACCCGATTAGTAACTTCGGGCAGTTAAATAATTTTCGAAGTATGCATTAGGCTAACGCCGGTACAGATATTGAGCATTAGTGTGTCAAGTTTTCACCACAGATACACCAGTGTGCGCCGATGTCTTCGGTAACACACCACTCGGATGATATGTCGAGTCGAAAATCATATCTGTTAGCCAACGTTTAAAACTGGGGTTGTCGCTAAATTGTTTGAACAGCTCAGTGTGATCGGAGATTAGCTCAAGAACTACACGATTTAGCGCTTTGTCATGCTCTAGCTTCGCGTTCTCTTTATCTGAGTTGGCCTGAGCATTCTGGTAGGCCTTATCTTGTGCGACGCGGGCAGGTATCTCTTCAGTGATGACCTTGCGGATTTTGTCTCCGTCCTTCCATTCGATATTGCCAAACATATCGTTGAAGGCCTTAATAATATTCGATAGTTTGTCGATATCTGGTGTACCACTGCCACCACCACCACCGGGAGGGGGGGGGGCGATGAAGGCATCTGCATCATCCATCGACATCTTGAGCGATGCCTGTGCTTCAACCCGATAGCTGTCCATATCGATACCTTCCAGCACGCCTTTGGAAAGATCTTCCTCCTTTGGTGCAGGGAGCTTGGGAATCAGGAAGTTCAGGAAAATGGCCAACTTTTCCCAGGCTGGATGGCCGTAAGTTAGGATTGCGGAGAGGAAACCATAGCTACGGACGAAGGCTTTGGCTTTGCCTTTGAACTCAACTTGGTCATCTTCGTTCAGATTATCAATGTACTCCACAACGCAGGCGTCGAGGATTGGGTCGAGTTTGTCCCGGTCAGCGCCCGTAACATATAATACCACTAAGTCCTCAACCTGCTGCCAGCTGTAAACCTGTTTCACGTCGAGATCGCTCTTCAAGTCATGCAACCTATTAGGATCGGTTTCACCAGCTTGGACTGTTGTACGATAATAGTCTTGGAAGGCTGTCCTCACGGCCTCAGCGTTGTCGGCAAAATCCAGAACGAAGGTATCTCGCTTCTGTGGGTGAGCACGGTTTAGCCTTGAAAGCGTTTGAACCGCAAGCACGCCTGCTAACGGTTTATCCACGTACATAGTGTGTAGCAGGGGCTCGTCGAAACCCGTGACGAACTTATTTGCGACTATCAGGAAGCGATATGGATCTTGTTTGAGCTTTGATGGAATATCTTTACTTGGAAAATCATTCAGATCAGCCTCGGACTTCTTCTCCCCGTTGACTTCGAAGTCGCCTGAATATGCCACGATAGCCTTGAACGGGATCTTAAGAGTATTAAGGTAGTCAGATACTTCTCGATGATAATCTATGGCTCGTGCAATGCCGTTACAGACGATCATCGCTCGGGCTTTTCCGCCGATCTTCTGCTTTCCTACCACCTGGGCCATGAAGTGATCGACCATTATTTCGGCTTTCTTACGGATAGCTTTGTCGTGAGACTCTACATAGTGGCGAATCTTTTTCAGCGCCTTAACTTTGTCAAAATCGGGATCGTCTTCGACCGTTTTGGCGACGTGGTAGAAACTGTCCACCGAAGTGTAGTTAGCAATCACGTCGAGAATGAATCCCTCCTGAATTGCCTGCTTAGTAGTATAGGTCAGCTCCTCCGGTGGGCGAAAGTGCACCTCACCACCTTCCAGATAGCGCTCACCGAACAACTCTAACGTCCTGTTTTTCGGCGTAGCGGTGAAAGCGAAGTAGCTAGCATTAGATAGCATTTTCCGTGAAACGATCAGCTTGTTAATTATATCTTCAACAGATTCGTCCTTAATTTCATCATCATCGCTATTTGTGCCAGACAGAGCCATATGCATCTTGGCTGTTGTCTTTCCTCCTTGGCTGGAATGCGCTTCGTCAATTAAAAGTGCAAACTTCTTGTTACCGAAATCACTTATCTCATCGAGAATGAAGGGAAATTTCTGTACCGTCGTCACTATAATTTTTTTGCCTTTGCGCAAAAAAGTTCGCAGCTCGGCAGCATCCTCGGAATGACCAAAGATCGAAGCTACGTGATCGTAACTCTTGATGGTACGGGCTATCTGGGTGTCCAATGCGCGGCGGTCGGTGATGACAATGACGGAATCAAACTGAGCCAGCATGTTATTGGAGGTGGTTTTTAACTCAACAAACTGATGGGCTAGCCATGCAATGGTATTGCTCTTGCCGCTGCCAGCCGAATGCTGAATTAAGTAGCGCTTACCGACCCCATCTTCACTCGTGCGGCGGAGCAAAGCTCGAACAGTACGTAACTGGTGAAAACGTGGGAATACCTGTTTGCGCCTTTTCTTGCCCTTTTCGTCCTCTTCCAACACTACCTGTGTAAAGTTTTCAATGATGTTGGCAAGAGATTCTTTTTTCAACACCTGTTTCCACAGATAGTCGGTCTTCAAACCGTGAGGGTTGGGAGGATTGCCTGCGCCACTATTCCAGCCTTGGTTGAATGGTAAGAACCACGAGGTCTTACCCGTGAGGTGAGTGCAGAATCGCACTTCAGCATCATCTACCGCCATGTGTGCAACACAGCGACCTAGTTGAAACAGTAATTCTGTCGGATTACGGTCAGTCTGATACTGCGTGATAGCATCAGCCACCGTTTGTTTGGTAAGCGAGTTCTTCAACTCGAAGGTTAGTATCGGGAGACCGTTGATAAAAATCACCATGTCCAGTGAGCGCTGTGACTCGTCGTTACTGTAATGCAACTGTCGTGTAACGCTGAAAATGTTCTTGCTGAAGTTCTCGGTAGCACTGACGTTGCCTGGGGTCGGTAGCAGCTTGTATAGGTCGAGGTGCTCAGGACCGTGATTGATGCCTTTGCGCAATACGTCAACTACACCGCGTTTTGTAATTTCGCCTTGGAGTCGGTGCAAAAATTGCGTGCGCTTAATACCCTCATTGCCCAGTTCCAATGCGGTAAAAGCTATAGGCTGAGTGGCCTGCAGGAATGACAATAGTTGCACTACGTCCACTGCTACATCGCGGTTGTAGTTAGTTGATTTGCCCTGAACGTAGCCACCATTATTACAGAGGTCGCTCACGATCAGGGCTTCCAACCCTTTCTCGCTGGTGTCAGTCATCGTCATTTTCGTTCTCCAGATCGGTGTCGATTTCCTCGTCATCACCAAGTGCCACTAAGTCTTCCTCGGTTATCAGATCGTCAGGACTTGGTACCCAGTTGCGCACGTCCACTTGGCCGGTTACGACATCAGCAATAAGGCGGTCGCGGTACTCGCGGATTAGCTTGATTTCTTCTTTTGCGCGCGCTACAGCATCGTCAAGCGGTTGGCATTCTTTGGCGATCCAATCGCAGATGGCTTTTTGCTCTTCAATTGGCGGCAGAGCAATAATGGCGTTTTTCACATCGTGCTTGCCGAGTGCGAACCGAGTAACGCCGCTAGCCAGAATATGGAACTGTTGGGCAATGCGTGCTGAGCCAATAGCACGGAATAAGAACTCGCCCATCACTCGCTCGGGTTCAGGTCGCAACAGCCCGAGGTGGTAGGCGCAGACTACGCCTGGTAGATCTTTCGGAACCCATGCGGGCACCCCGATATCGTCTGGCGATTCCGAGTCCTTGGTGATGATGACATCGTCCGCTTTCAGCGTTAAGCGGGTGATTTCAGCCGCAGTCGCGGTTGCTCGCATCAAATCCATATCCTCAGTGATGCGGTCATTCTTGTAAACATCGGTATAGTTACATAGACGAACTGGCGTTTCGCCGCCATGTGAATGCTTGTCTACACCACTGAAGCGCACATCAGCGACGTGCTTGAGTAATGCGACATTCCAATGCTCAGGTATGTCCCCCAACCATTCGACATTTGAATACGTCAAAGGTACAGCAGTCTCCAAACCGTGTGTCACGGCGTGATCGATGATGCGCTGCTTCTGTTCTAAAAGTAAGGCGATGAGATTGCGTTTAGCCTTGATAAAGCGCGCTATACGGGAATCCTGCGCCTGCAGATAGACAACGATTTGGTCTTGTTCAAGGCGTGGAGGTTGCAGCAATCTGATATCGAGAAACTGGTCTGGATACAGGCGCAGGCGCGAGGATTGGATGCCCGTCGAGCGACCAATGTATTCAGCGACATAGGCGCGGGTGCGCAGAAGATAGTCGAGATATCCGGGATTAAAGCTATCGGTTCGATGTGGCCGATAAACCCCGTATGCGGGGCTTACAATACCAGCGTGCCTACTAGTACCAAGCGCTGCCATCCAGGCCCATAGTGTGTTGATCACAATGTCACCAGGACGGCATAGCTTGGAACCAACATAACTAGCGGCCTTAAACATCGTGACTTTCTTCTGGCTACGCGGCGTAATACCCGTTAAATGCGATACGGAGAGTAATTCTTCCTGCCCCGTTTTGGAGCGCTCATCAATCTCGCGAAAGAAGGTCTTGGCACGCTGTTCGTTCCAATGTTCCGGCACAGGTGGTAACCAGCGCATACATGCTGTGCGGTAGCTTGGATAGATGTTCTTCATTGCTATTACTCAGCTCCTATGATCTTGTGTAATAGACCATCGGTCTGTGCTTCCAACTTAAGAATGTCTTGGCGAATCTGCTCTAGTGTCCGAAGTGGCGTCGGTTTGTAGAAATTGCGAGCGAACGATATCTCATAGCCGATCTTTATGGCATCCATGGCGATCCAGGCATCTTGTGCGTGGGGAAGTACTTCACGCATGAAGAAGGCTTCGACTCCACCAGGCTCTTTAAGCGGCACCTGCTCTGTGTCACGCAGGTCGGTATCCGCCTCGTATTCAACTATAAAACGGTCCTTGCCAACTGTTTCCAAATACGCGCCATCATAGCCCTGCTCGAAAAACTCGGATGCCTTGATTTTACTGCGTTTAGCTATAACCGGTGGAGCTGTCTCGTCGCGCCAGCTCACGGCTTTATATATGATTTTCTTTTCGGCAGCGCTCAACTTTTTATTATGTGCCTTCATGATTGAATCAAAGCGTAAGCGGAACTCGTTATGGTCCTCAAATACATCGGAACCAAGTTCCTGTTGCGCCAGTTTGGCTATTTCCAGAATGTTTTTATCACGTAACCACGTTGATGGGTCGAGTAGTTTTTTACGCCGCTTCTCAGGTACTACCTTCTTGGTGACCTTGGAATTATCATCATCAGACTCATCTTCAGTGTCTTCGTCGTCACCTTTCAGCCATAGCTCTATTTCTGGTTTGAACTTGGTAAATTCGGTATACAGCTTGTCACCATATTTTCCATAAATCTCGTTACGCAGTTCTTCGTCACCAGTAGCAAAGCGTAGGCTTTCGATGCTGCTTCGTTTCAGTTGGCTCTTAAGGCGCAAAGGTCGCTCGACAGTAATCTTCCAGTAACCGAAGTCTGCATTATCAAACCATTTAGACTCAGGCGTTGCCTTTGCGGCTTCTATATCAGCGGGTGGTTGGTCGAAATAATGTTTCATAATGCGTTCAATGTCTGCGTCCCCTAGCTCGCAGTTCTTTTTGCCAAGATTTCGACGCAAAGGCAGGAACCATTGGGAAGCATCGATTAACTGTACCTTACCTCGTCGGTGTTCGGGTTTCTTGTTAGCTAACACCCAGATATAGGTTGCGATGCCGGTGTTGTAAAAGATGTTAAGCGGCAAGGCGATAATGGCTTCTAGCCAGTCGTTTTCCAGCACCCAGCGGCGAATGTTACTCTCGCCTTGCCCGGCATCACCAGTAAACAATGCTGAACCGTTATGCACTAATGCGATTCGGCTGCCTAACGCTGTGTTGTGCTTCATTTTCTGGAGCTTATTCACAAGAAACATAAGCTGTCCGTCGCTTGAGCGCGTTATGAGCTTAAACTCAGGATCGTCACCATGATTGACAATAAAGCGCGGGTCGCTGAACTCTTTTTTGCCCCCCATTCGCTCAAGGTCGGTCTTCCAACTTTTGCCGTAAGGCGGGTTGGAAATCATGAAGTCGAACTCGCGAGACCGGAATTGATCGGCCGATAATGTCGACTTATCCGCACCACCGACAATGTTCTCTGCATCATCTCCTTCGCCCTTGAGCAATAAGTCCGCCTTACAAATTGCATAGGTTTCCGGGTTTATCTCTTGCCCAAATAGGTGAATCGATACTTCTTTGTCGTGGCTGGCTGCTAACTCGTGCAGTGTCTCTTCGGCAACAGTTAACATCCCACCGGTGCCGCAACTACCGTCGTAAAGAAGGTAAGTACCTGACTGGATTTGATCAGCCACAGGCAGGAACAGCAATTTAGCCATCAGCTTGACTACATCACGCGGGGTAAAGTGTTCACCGGCCTCTTCATTGTTTTCTTCGTTGAAACGACGGATCAGCTCTTCAAATACAGTGCCCATACCGTGGTTGTCTAAGGCAGGCAACTTAATCCGACCATCCGAATCCTTTACCGGCAGCGGAGACAGATTGACTCCTGCGTCCAGGAAGTCATTGATCAGATGACCGAGAATATCGGCTTCAACCATCGTCTGGATCTGATCTCTAAATTTGAACTTCGCCAGGATATCCTGAACATTCGGAGAGAAACCATCCAAGTAGTCAATAAAGTTGTCGCGAAGGCGCTGCCCATGCCCACTACTTGTGAGTGTGGTAAGAGTGAATTGAGATGTGTTATAGAATGCCTGTCCTGACGCCATCCGCAGCGCACCGTCTTGCTCTGCGATATTGTGCGTGTCGAGGAATTTCTTGCGCTCAAGTACCGCCTTTTTGGTTGATTCTAGCACTGCATCCAGACGCCGTAATACGGTGAAGGGAAGGATTACATCACGGTATTTACCACGTACATACACATCACGAAGACGGTCATCGGCAATGTTCCAAATAAAGTCAGCAATCCACTTCAGGTTGCCAAGGTCTTGTTGTTTCTTTTGCATCTATATATTCCTTAACTCGCTACCGTGCCAGTGCTGTCGGTAAAAGCGAGGTTCCAATGTTCTTTTAGTACGCCGACAAGGCGTTGCTGGCGTTCGGCCAGAATCGCAGGCGTCCATTCGTTTTCTGATCTGACTTCTTGGGTAAGTACAAAGGGAGATGCGGTGCCCTTACCCTTGAAGTACACGCCCTTTTTGGTTTTGAAGTCGTAGTTACTGGCGGCTGGGTTCTTACGGAAATGTAGAGGTACCAGATTTGCCAGTCGGTGTGTCCAGGCGTCTCGCTCATCATCGTCAGGGAACCACTTGAGCCAATCTGAGTCGACTGGCGGGTTTTGTGGTAGAACGTGTTCCAGCGACAGATAGTCGAATGACAGTCTTTTGCTGCCATCGCTAGACAGAGCTTCGAGACGCAGTATTAGTGCCATCCGCGCCTTTGTCAGCTTACGGTAAATATCACCATTAAGTGCTGTGAGAAACTCTTTCTTTTGTGTATCCGTTAGAGCAAGAGTCGTGAGCGCATCAACACACCCCTTGAAAGCATCTAGCTCGATTTCTTTAGTTAGCGCGGCGTAGGTTTCGATACGCTCGTTGATCCCTACTTTAGTTACCAGGAGGAAGTAGGTCAGGCGTTCCAGCGATTGGAGGAAGTCGGCAAGCTGCTGGGGCTGCTGTCGGAATCGCTTGAAATAGACGAGAGCAGGTGGAACCCAATCCTTGAAGTCCACGCGGTTGAGCCACGACAGGTATTCATTGATTGTTTCAGCATGTTCAGTCGCCTCAAAATCTGCATCACGCACGAATCCCCACATTTCGGCATAAGGCTTAATGACCTGATCGATCAGGTCGATGGGGGCTTTATCCCCAATGACGTGTTCTTGAAACTCTTTGACCAGCGTGTACTTCTGCTTTTTCTTGGCGTAAATGCTACGAATGTGGCCGAACAAATCACCGAAAGCATCGCGACCCAGCGAGCTTTCAATACGGCTCCATTCTTTGGCGTAGGCGCGGCTCTGGGTTTCGCCTACCATGGTGCGGATCATGCCTAGCATCTGTGCTTTGATGATATCGATGGGTGCTAAGTCAAGTCCCCGGTTGTTAAGCACGGAGAAGATGCGGTACGCAGCGTCAAGATCTGGTGTGGAGATGACAACCAGTGAACATTCATTTGCGAGAAACTGCCACAAGGCAATGAGATCTGAAGGTGACAGAGCCTTTGCTTTTTCCAGCAGCAGCGTAGCATTTTCTCGGTAACGCAGACGGCTGTCTTCCAGTTTGTTGGTACTGGCGACTAACTGCGCAATGCCACTCGGCTCCTGAATGTGAGTACAGAAGAAATCGGCATCTTCCTCGCGGGCAATCAACCGGTATTCGTTTTTCTCACCAAGACTTATTTTGCCTTTTTTGTAAAGGAAATCGGTGATGTCGTCTGCGGCATCCGGCATAACGATCCGCAGTACGGCGAATAACATTGTGAGTGTAGACAGACGTTGCTGGCCGTCAACCACTGATGACTGAGGGTCTCTGTCGTTCTTGATCAGAACAATGCTGCCAAGGAAGTATTGTCTGTTGGCTCCAGAGATGCGGGCATCCAGCATTGCGGAATACAGGTCATCAAATAACTCTGTTGCCTGTTCGATAGTCCAGGCGTAGGGCCGCTGGTAATCCGGAATTTTGAATTGGTAGCTACCTTCAAAAATCTCGCGGATCAGCTTGTCGTGCGCTTCAAGTGTCTTGGCCATTGTGTTTGTTCTTTTTTATCACTTTTGGGAGCTGTTTGGCGCTTGGTAACCAGGAGCCAGATTGGCGTTATCTATACCGTATAATGCCAGCGGATCTTTGAGCCAGAGGCGGTACTGTTCATCTTTGAGGCGGTAGTCCGGCGAGCAATCCACGCTCCATCGTCGCAACATGTAACCAGCCACTGCTGCACGCACGCGCATCCGGATTGAGCCTTCAATCATCCCGTAATCCATCTTGATTATCTCGGGTCGAGGGAGGCGGGGGTGTGGCACTAAGCTCAACTCCACTATCCGGGTCCACTGAATGTCGTTGTCTGAGCGCTCATTCGAATGAACCTCTTCGTCGAGCAGGTTTGGTGATTCGATGCGTGTAACGACGAAATCGCGGAACTCGCCGCTCTTCCGATCAAAGGCACGAACGTGCCAGCGCAAGCCTGTATCGACTAAAGCTAAGGGCACGATGATCCGTTCAGATTCACCACTGCTCATTGAGTGATAACGGATAGCGACTGGTTTCATGGTATGGATTGCACGGCAGATAGGAGCAAGTACATCCATCTTGGGGGTGCTTAAAGCAGTAGGAGATTCGCAAGGTAACATCGGCTGCGATTCACCGTTTATTCCATCTCCAAAGCCCAGAGCTAGTGCGGACAGAACGCGTTGTGAAGAGTGCTCGAACAATGGGGAATAGGCCAGCCCGATGCGGTAAATCTTATGGCTACCATCGAAAGTGATGTTCTGCGGCGCGATATCCCTATACAGCGCTAGATCGCGCGTGGCTCCTGCGGGTGCTACACCGAAACGTTCGATTAGGTCAGGACGGCCAATCACACCGAAGAAGTAAAGCCGGAAATCGATATAGGCAAGTCGCTCGCGCTGGGCAAGACTTAAATCCTCGACATGCTGAGAGGATGTGCTAACCATGCGCGCAGGCCAAAAGAGAAGAACGTTTATTTCTGTAACTCATACCACACCGAGAATGTAATCAAATTGATGATATCATGCGCTGGAATTTGTATATCTTCAAGACGTTTGATAATTTCGTAAATTAAATACTAAATTGGCCCATCTCTTCCCACTTCCTACAGTAGATCGCCGTCTTACACACAGGACACTTTTTCTCACCACGAAAACCCGTCTTACGGATGACGCAATGCCAGTCACGCATCGGTAATGGAGCAAGAAGCTCATAGAGGAGTTTTTCTAAGCTTGAAGTTGGGCCTGAGTTTTGGCGCTTTCCTCCAGATAATCACAATGGGTTATATGCACTAGTGTGATTTCGGATTCGATACGTTTAAAGCAGGCTTTCTGGTCGAGAGTGTCGGGATAAAAGGCTATCAGGCAGTGGTACAGATGGTAGGTGTAACGCTGACCAATCTCTGGCTTGGCCTGTGTAACACGCACCAGATGACCTTCTCTATTGAACGCGAGGGTTGTATCTGAGTTACGTAGTATAGTCTGGAGTACTGCTCGTGCTGCAGTAGCCCAAGGCAGAGACTGAAGCTGACGGGTTCCGGGCCGCCTCGCTACACCGTAAAATTGTCCAGACAGGAGAGCATGGCGTACTCATCTATCATACGGGTCAGGACATCGTTCTCTGCCTGTCTGTCGTTAATCCACACAATCATCTCCGCACGGCTTTTGTGTTTCAGCTTCTCCAGCCAGTCAGTCATTGGGGCCCCCAGCATCAAATCGTACCAGCAGAGCCAAACCAGCTTCTGGTGGAGTTCAGTTCTCTGATACTGGTGGAACAGACTGGCAAGCTTATTGACCAGTGAGCGCTGGTTCAGGCGTATACATTCGCTAAGCAGGACCCCTTCCAGCATTGGATGGTGGATCAGTAGGAACTCTTTTGCATAAAGGCCTGCCGCAGGGGCCGGTGGAACGATAACCGGTGGTGTATTGCCATTGATAATGCGATACAGATTACGCGGGACAATGGCTGTCACCGCTGATTGTTCTGGAAAGGTCAGGCTGCCCACCGTCAGTTTATGGTTGTAGGTTATATTCTGATGACAGGCCGTCATGCGGATCACCAGACGGGTAAAATCATCAAGCCAGGTCTGGTAGAAATGGAGAAGATCTTCGTGATACATCATCGGTCAATATCCTTACAGGCAGCAGAAGACCTCCGGCAGTGCGGATAACGGGTTCAGGCTGCCTGTGAATGGCTGGGGGAAGTGTCGGGGAGGGTTCTGTGCTGTTACTGTTTGATGCTGATTTCACTGCTGTGCTCACCGGTACGGCAACTCAGGCAATAGCGTTCACCGTGGTAATCGCTGTTGCAACCGCTGCAGTGCCAGTCGGTTTTACGTATCCATGGCAGCGTATCCGGCACGTAGCGATGTAACTGGTTAATACAGTGGATTTCAGCGCGTTCAGGCTTCACGTACGGGCAGCACTGATGGCCTTTATCCACTAACGCCTCCTGCTGGTGTTCAAACCATGGACGTTCACCGAGATATTCTGGATGGAAGATCAACTCGCTGCCACAGAGATGGCAGGTATAGCGGTCGTAAGGATAGCGCTGTGCTGTCAGGGCTGAGGTCAGTCGTTGCTGACCGTCACGGGCAAGAAATGATTTGGCGTACATTATATAGCTCCTATTCACCTGATTGCAGACAGGCGAGGTCCGTCTCTGAACGGGTAGGCAGGCGTGGTGCAACGGGTGGGATGACAGCTAAGGGAATAGCGTTAAGATTGTGGGTAACGGGTTACTGACGGGATGCATCGATACGTGCCTGTAGCCAGCGTTCGACTTCACTCTGCAGCCATCGTGAACTGCGACCCAGTTTGATCGGTTTAGGAAACTCACCGTCTTTGATGAGTTTATAAAACCACTTATCGGTTAACCCGGTCAGGCGGGTGATAAAAGTCATATCGACAAACTGGTCTTCGAGCAGATGTAAGGTCGTGGTCATGATAAGATTCTCCGGTAGCTTAAGGAAACCGGCATCGGCGTGATGGGTTATCACTGTCCGCTATGCCATAGCTATCGGGGATGACGTAAAAAATGGCAGGCCTGACCTGCCACGGGGTAATCACAGCCAGAGTCGCAGCCACAACTCAGCGCTGGCTACAGCCAAAAGACCGTTCCTCACGGCTATAGGATTTACTGCGTTCCTTCGCGAAGTAACTCAGCCGAAACGTCAGATGATCATACTGCTGCTTAAAGTCTGCTTTCTGGCTATCCAGGTAATGGAGCGGATGCTCAGGGAAATGGATCAGTGAGCGACATTCAGTATATTCACTCATGCGTAAGGCACTCAGCCAGGCGGCCTGTATCAGTGAGGCCAGTCCGGTCCCCTTTTCGCCATAGCTGCCCAGGCTGTGCCAGGCATCGGTGTTGACGAACAGTGCGAGGTGATAGTGCGATTTTCTGACACCCCATTCAGGCTGGTTATCCCCCGTTTCCCGGCACCACAAATAGGTCAGATCGGTATGGTAGGTTCTTTTACCCCGTTTTTGGGTGCTCTTTCGACGAGCGTCTATTTTGGCATTGAGCGACGCAATGAAGCGCGATATCAACCCCGGATTTAAATTAGGATCACAGGTGATGCTGTCACCTGTGTCAGCGTATTCAGGTAAGTGCAGATCCACCCTGACAACGGTGATACTGGCATGTTCCTGCAGTGCATGATCAATAACGCGTAACAGGTTACGCAGGTAAGCGTGATTAAAAGGGGCATGCCGATGGTCAAGACAGATATTGTCAAACATGATGATATTCCTTGTGAGATATATTTCAGGCAAGGCGACGCCCTACCAGTAATCAATGGTGATTCAATATTAAGGATTGTCAGTTGTTTATTTCTTCAGCTGTTATGGTTGCTATGGATGCTGATAATTGATGGTGTTAATTCTGGGGGGGGTGGTATTTAATTAAGAGTTTCAGTAACTGGCTATGGATAAGGTTGTTATATTATTTTGGTGCTGTGTTAAATAAAGGGTAATAACAGATATTGAATTATTAATAATAACAGATATTGAATTATTAATAATACCTATCCGGCAATCATGCGAAGAGTCAACCCTGTTACTGCACGGGGTTAAGACCTTATCTGAGTGTGAATTTTACTCTGAAGTTATCATGCTCATAATATGAACATTTAGGTGACATGAATACCGAAATAACCCTGTAAGCTGATGAGTGACTCTGCGGCGATAAAACGTGTTGTGTTCGCAGAATCAATCAGGTTTACCCGGTTCATCCTGTGTGCCCAAATCGTGTGCCACATTACGGGTAAGCCGTCAGTCGTCATCCCGGCTCAAGTGCATTTCTTCCAGTCGCTTTGCGTTGCCGGTTTTCCAGTAAGTCCACCAGTGATACATGTCTCACCCACAGAACCGGAACTGTTTGCTCCAGAGCGGGTGTCACAGGTAGATGAGATGGCAGACTCGCGGCGTTGTTTTAAGCAGGGGCCCAGTGGTGGATGTGTGTTGTGGGATTCCGTTCTGGCACAAATAACCCGGGATGACGTAAAAAAATGGCGAGCAGCAGCGGATGGTTTCATGGTTTTCCGGGCATCCCAGTGTCCCTTCTGGCGTGGTGCGATAATGGATTTTGTATCAAAAGCACGCGGTTTTATTGTTATTACAAAAGAGTATTTCTGTAACTCATTGATTTTGTAATTTACTTATTTCATTTTTTGGTACGATTTTACTTCATTTTTTCTCTGTTTTTAATGTAATAAAAATTCACTTTATCAACATAAATCATGTTGATTATTGACGTTTTTACTACGTAAAATCATCATGACATAATGTGTGGGATTGGTGAATAAATGAACAGAAACGGATCGACTGAAGAGCAGTATGAAGGGGAAGAAGAGCGTGCCGAAAAACGTGCATTGTTAAAAAACAAACTAAAGTGGCTGGATAAAGAGCCCCGTGCGGCATTTTTTTATTTTTTTTATTTGGCACTCTATTTTGAAAAAGTCAGAGGGATGTGTGTCAGGAAGACAGATGACGGCTTCGTCAATCCATTCTCAACGGAGGCTATGGGTACCAGTAAGTTTGACCTTACGGTGAGTAAAACAACATCAGGCTCTCAGGGGACAGGAGTTGCTTCATTAGGTGTAATGGTATCGGATGTTGATCTTGAGGCGCTGGGTAAAACTTCTGAGCCAGAGAAATCTGAGCGGCAGGTGGCTCCTGAAAATCCGATGCGATCAGAGTCAGTTTCTCAGGAAAATATGGACGAAACGCTGGATAAAATTCTGGCGCTGTCTGCTACTTCTGCACTAAAAAGCAGGTCTGCCAATGGTGTTTCCTTTCCACATTTTACTGTAAATACTCTGGGTGTTGAGAATATTACAGGATGCATTCTAGAGATATTTTTGGATCTAAATATAAAGGATATTCTCGGGCTGACAAAAGCCATTAATATTGCTTGGGCAAAAGCAAAAAGTGATTTTCCTGAGGCCTTTTCATGGATGGATATTAAAGACGAAAAACAGTGTTTATGGGTTTGGAAGACAATGCAAAAAAAAGGAGTCTCACCGCCAGTAAACCCGCTTAATAATTATCAGCGGTGGCATTTCATCTGCGCTACGTTTGATTTCTGGCATGGTTGGACGCATGATCAACTTGAAGAATTAAAAGCAGATCGTAAAAAAGCCAGTCAGCAATTTCTTAACCTAAAGGCGTCACCTTTCCCATCCCTGGAGCATAAAAAAACATTACTGAGCGAACTTGAAAAAGCATGGGGGCTGAAGTTATTACGCAGAAAAGAAAAGGCCGACGTCATAAAATTACCGGCCAAGATAACAAAGCAGCTTACCAGACTGGCGCGTATGCATAGGATGTCGACAACAGAAATGATGGCAGAGCTGATTGAGCGGGAATACGCAAAAACCACTGCATAACCCCATCCCAAAAAATCTCAGACAGATATTATCTCCACGAACCGCCCCCGCTCCTTCACTGGATCGGGGGTTTTCTTTTTTCTGTCTGAGACAATCGTATGCAAAAAACTGAAGATCTGCAGGCGTTGGAGAAGCCACTGGCGCTACTGCCGAAGACTATCCGTAGCCATATTCTTGACCACATTGATAAGCTTATTCACTACGAGCCGGTGATTGGCATTATGGGCAAAACCGGGGCAGGGAAATCGTCGCTTTGTAATGCGCTGTTTGCCGGTGAGGTCACGCCGGTCAGTGATGTCTCGGCCTGTACCCGTGAGCCCCTGCGTTTTCGGCTTCGAATAGGGCAACACAGTTTGCTGCTGGTGGACCTGCCGGGTGTCGGTGAAAGTGCCTGCCGCGACCGGGAATACAAGCTTTTGTACCAGCAGCAACTGGCGCAGATGGACCTGGTGCTGTGGGTGATTAAGGCAGATGACCGGGCGCTGTCGGTGGATGAGCGCTTTTACCGGGAAGTTATTAGCCCGTATTCAGAAAAGGTGCTGTTTGTGGTCAACCAAGCCGATAAGATCGAGCCTTGCAACGAATGGCACCACCAGCATCACTCACCATCGTCCCGCCAGCGACTCAATCTCAGCCGCAAGTTGAGCGATATTCGGAGGTTGTTTTCCTCGGAGCACCCGGTCTGTGCGGTGTCAGCTCGCACCGGCTGGGGCATTGGGCCACTGGTGGAGGCACTGATGTGCAGCCTGCCAGCAAGAGCCAGCAGCCCGTTGGCGTCGCAACTGCATGAGAAGTTGCGTACAGAGCCGGTAAAGTCGCAGGCCCGTGACCGCTTTGGTGAGGCTACGGGTGACGTGATTGATACGGTGCTCTCTCTGCCGTTTATCCCCGCGCCGGTCAAAACCCTGATAAGCCATGTCCGAGATACCGTAGTGTCTGTAGCCCGTGCGGTGTGGGATTTCTTCTTCTGAATCATCGTTTTTATTCACTTTCACCTTCCCCGAGCCTTGTCGCCTGTGCGACAGGGCTTTCTTTTATTGTTTTCCCGTAATGAGGAGTCTGTTTATGACCCGTCTGGCTTCGCGCTTTGGCGCAGCAAATATTATTCGCCGTGACCGCCCGTTAACCCGTGAAGAGCTGTTTCGCGTAGTGCCCAGTGTGTTCAGCGAGGACAAACACGAGTCTCGTAGTGACAAATACACTTACATCCCGACCATCTACCTGCTCGACAGCCTGCAGCGTGAAGGCTTCCAGCCATTCTTTGCTTGCCAGACCCGGGTGCGTGATCCGGGTCGTCGTGAATATACGAAGCATATGCTGCGCCTGCGTCGGGAGGGGCAGATTACCGGTAAGCAGGTGCCGGAAATTATTCTGCTCAACTCCCATGATGGCACCAGCTCGTATCAGATGCTGCCGGGATTATTCCGTGCGGTATGCCAGAACGGACTTGTCTGCGGTGAGTCGTTTGGCGAGGTGCGGGTGCCGCACAAAGGCGATGTGGTGAGTCAGGTGATTGAGGGGGCCTATGAAGTACTGGGGATTTTTGACCGTGTAGAAGAGAAACGGGATGCCATGCAGTCGTTGATGCTGCCTCCACCTGCACAACAGGCTCTGGCACAGGCTGCACTGACGTACCGTTTCGGTGAGGACCACCAGCCAGTGACTGCACCCCAGGTGCTTTCCCCCCGGCGCTGGCAGGATGAAAGTAACGACCTCTGGACCACTTACCAGCGTATTCAGGAAAACCTGATTAAGGGCGGGCTCAGTGGACGGAGTGCAAAAGGCGGACGAACGCATACCCGTGCAGTGCGCGGTATTGATGGTGATGTGAAGCTCAACCGGGCTCTTTGGGTGATGGCGGAAGCCATGCTTAGTGGTTTCCGGCCTGTGTGAGTTCACATTTTGCCCCTGGCAGGGTTATGAAAATGTGAATAAATGACACTCCCTGTCATTTCGGGAGCACATAACCTGCCGATTAAGTCATCAGAAATTCGCACAGGCCTGATAACCACGGGCCTCATACGCTTCCCAAAATAGTTCCCGTCATAGACATATCCTGTCAATGCCCTCCTTTAGAATCTCATTTCTTTCAGTTAGTTAACAATGCGGAGGAACCTCCATGCCACTGACAGAGCGCCGCTACGACAGGCTGGCGGTCAGGCTGTCGCTGATTATCAGCCGTCTTGTGGCGGGTGAAACGTTAGAGATGCAAAAACTGGCGACCGAGTTTGATGTGTCGGTCCGTACCCTGTACCGGGATTTTCGTGAACGACTGATGTATCTGGACCTCGAATGTCATCAGGGATGTTATCGCCTGCGGACCGGTGCAGGTCCGCAGGGTGAGCTGGACGTACTGACCTTTGCATATCGGGCCGGTCTGGCCGATATCTTTCCTGGGCTGGACCGGCGTCTGGCGGGCGCACTACTGGCATCGGATGGAACCCCCTGCCTGGTGTGGCAATCACCACAGCCGATAACGGCCACCAGCCCGCTGGTATTTTACCGGCTGGTCAGCGCCATCACCGGCAGCCAACGAGTACTGCTGCTCGCTGATGGTGAACGCTGTGACGGACTGGCACCGTACCGCCTGATATCACTCGATGGCTGCTGGTACCTCACCGGTGAACTAAATGGGCATATCACCGTGCATCCTCTGGCGACCATCCATGCGGTGACAGTTCTGAACACCACTTTTACCCCGCGAAAACGTTTCAGCCAGTTAACCACACAGGCGAGCTTTATCCGGGCTCTTCCGCACTTCAGCTGTATTCGCG
This sequence comes from Citrobacter sp. Res13-Sevr-PEB04-36, assembly GCF_015672735.1. Classification (GTDB taxonomy): domain Bacteria; phylum Pseudomonadota; class Gammaproteobacteria; order Enterobacterales; family Enterobacteriaceae; genus Citrobacter. Next base: position 192,884 of record NZ_JADABY010000065.1, read on the forward strand.
AAGTCCTGTCTCCTAGGCCCTCTGAGGAGGAGCAGGGCAACACACTGATTTAATTACCTCTGTTAAGAAGGAAAAACAATGACCTGGCATTACGAGAAAAATGGCATACGTCACGACAATGTGACCGAAGACGACATCACTGGCCTGATTATGCGCGGTGAACTGACTGCATCCACTCTGGTATGGCGACAGGGTATGACGGATTGGCAACCGGTCTCCACCACCCCGCTGGCTTCGGCGTTGCTCCACAGCACCACACCACCAGCGCTGCCGGGGAACCGCATTCCGGGTGGCGTTGTGTGGACGCTGGCATTTGCTCCCTTCATTGGTTATGCGCTTGAGCTTTGGACGGCAGGGCTGAACGGGATGGCGTTTGAGGAAGCGTATGAGGCCGTCTCGGGCGGGCAGTACTGGTTTATCACGCTGCTGCTCAATATCGCATTGGGGTATCTCGATGAGCGACGTCTGCGTAAGGCCGGAGTGGACACCACCACGTTCGGCAAACTGGCCTGGCTGGTACCGTTCTATCTGTGGCGACGGGCGAAAGCCCTCAGGCAGAAACCGGCTTACTTCTGGGTATGGCTGGTGATGTTAATTCTGACGGTGATGGCCTGAACCATCACCTGCGGATATCGACCCCTTTGAGGAATAACATAATGAAAACACTGCTTAAGATACTGAGCATTACAGGCAGCCTGCTGCTCTGCACAGGCGTTCAGGCACAATCTTACAACCGGACGCTACCTGCGGTAGTTAATGACAACGACGGGAATATTTTCTGGTGTGATGCCCATCGTCAGGTCATGGGGAAGTGTGAAGCCATGTTCGCTGACCGTAAGGGCGGTATGGTTACGGTGCGTTCAGCACCTTTTAAAGACTGCGAAGGCGGCCTGTGGGGCTGGATAACTATCATGCACAACGATGTGTCGAAGGGATTCACCATTACTCCGGACAAGAAATTCGGTCTCACCGTAAAAGACCTGTGCCGTCCGGGCACGGTAGTGACCTTTAAGCCTAACCAGAAAAAGCCGGAATATGACGACCTGGTGGCACTTTACCAGGGCAAAGAGCTGTTTCGCTACCGGCGCTTCTGATAACACCCGATATCAACCTCTCTTATTTTGCCCGACAGCGGGCTGGATTAATTCAGGAAGAAGACCATGCTGAAAATAATGACCTCTGCTGTACCCGCCCTCATTCTGTCACTTGCCGCCTTCAGTGCCGGTGCCGCTCAGCTTCCGGCAAGCCTGATGGATAAGGGCAATCCCGGCCAGGAGTACTGGTGCCAGGGAAACGACATCAACACCTCCATGTGCTCACTGACCGGTATCAGCGACGACCATAAATTTGCCCTGATTCAGGACCTGCCGGGCCCGGCCTGTGAAGACTTAAGCTTCGGGGTTATCGACCTGGTGCGCCAGACCGGTGTCAACATTCCTTACGACGGTGGTGACTGTAAGGGCGATGTACAGGCCGGGTTTGTGCGCGGCACAAAAGATAATGCCTTGTATGTGAAAATTGTCCGGGGCAGTAAAACCCTGCAGCTGTATAAGGTACAAACCGGTTACTGATAATCATCCCACACCTGCATACACCCACAGCCCCTGACGCTTCTGCCTCAAGGGCTTTTGCTTTTAAGGTACACCCAATGTCTGAATCTCATATGTTGCCATCGGGACAGTTCACCCGACAGCAGGCCGAAGCGGTTACCCGCCGGTATCAAAATATCGCTATTGAAGACGACCAGAGTAGCCACTTCCGCCTGGTGGTTCGTGACTCTGAAGGTCGAATGGTCTGGCGGGCGTGGAGCTTTGAAACGGATGCCGGTGAAGGACTTAACCGCTATATCCGGCAATACGGCATCCTCAGAGCATCCTCCTGTTGACCACACCCATTCATCATCCCTGCATGTCCTTTATTTCCCATACGCCAGCCATCGTCGCTGGCGTTTTTAATGACGGAGAATATCCATGACGACACAAACGCAATACGAATTGATGTCCGCTAATGAACCTCAATTTGACCTCACTGCAACACCCGTACCTGACGAGCAGCGTCTCGATTTCTGGCCGCTATACTTTGGCGTTATCCCGCAGTGGATAACGCTGGAACCCCATATGTTCTCCTGGATGGAGCGCTTCTGTGCGGATTACAGCGGTGGTATCTGGTCCTTTTACACCCTCAGCAATGGCGGCGCGTTTATGGCCCCTGAGTCTGACAGTGATGAGACATGGCATCTGTTCAATGGCATGAACGGCAACGATGCGCAAATGAGTGCAGACGCTGCCGGTATCGCGGTCTGCCTGATTGAATACAGCCACCATGCCTGTCGCACCGCATGCGATGCAATGACCGCGCACTATTACCGCCTGCGGGACTATGCCCTGCAGCATCCAGAAGCCCACGCCATTCTGCGCATCATTGACTGACCGGAGGAACAACGAATGAAACAGCTTTCCTTTTTACCCGGCGAGATGACGCCACAGGATCGGCGTCTCATTCAGCGGGCGCTCAGGGTTCTGGACCGCCACCTGCATGAGCCCGGGGTGGCCTTCACCTCTACCCACGCCGTACGTGAATGGCTGCGACTGCATATGTCCGCACTTGAGCGGGAAGAGTTCCGGGTGTTGTATCTGGACAACCAGAATCAGTTGATTGCCCATGAGACGCTCTTCACCGGCACGATTAACCGCACTGAAGTCCATCCCCGGGAGGTGGTCAAACGCGCCCTGTATTTCAATGCAGCGGCGGTGATACTGGCGCATAACCATCCTTCCGGTGAGACAACACCCAGCCAAGTCGACAAGGCTATCACTCAGCGACTGGTGCAAGCACTGATGCTGGTGGAAATCCGGGTGCCGGACCATTTTATTGTCGGTGGCAGGCAAATATTCTCATTCGCCGAACATGGTCTTCTTTAACAGGAATAAAATGATGAATAAAGACGCGACTCAAATCTGGGGTCTTAAACGAGAAATCACACCATGCTTCGGAGCCCGACTGGTGCAGGAAGGTAACCGTCTGCATTTTCTGGCGGACCGGGCAGGATTCAACGGTTTGTTCAGCGAGATGCAGGCCCGAGATCTGGAGGAAGCCTTTCCGCATTTTGTCGCGCATATGGAATTGATGCTGCTTTCCGGTGAGCTGAATCCCCGGTGCGTGCACTGCGTCACACTGTACCGTAACAAGCTGACCTGTGAAGCCGATACGCTGGGTAGTTATGGGTATGTATATATCGCAATTTATCCCGCAAAACAGGTTAAAGACTGATTTTAGCCTTATCCCTGCATCGTAATCCTTCAAACCTTTTCTTCCTTTATTAAGAGACTCAACTCATGCAAACCTCAACTGTACCGGCCACGGTGCTGGTTTCATCACGCCTGTCTCCCGTCCAGGTGTGGCAACAACTCTTAACGTATCTGCTGGAGCACCATTACGGCCTCACACTCAACGACACACCATTCCACGATGATTCAGCTATTCATGAGCACATCGAAGCGGGTATAACGCTTGCTGATGCGGTGAATTTCCTTGTGGAACGCTATGAACTGATACGCACTGACCGCAAAGGGTTTACATGGCAGGAGCAGACACCGTTCCTGACCGCTACCGATATTCTCAGAGCAAAGCGAGCTACCGGATTAATGAATACGTAAATTCTTCGAGCCTCATTCCTGATTTTTACCTCTGTACTTTCCTCTCTTTTTATTCCTCGCATAATGCGCCTGCCAATTCCGGCAGGCGTGTTTGCTTTTACGGACGATTAACGATGCAAACAGAACCCGACGTGTTAACAGATCACAACGAACTCATCCTTTCGACCAATATTGAACGTGTGGTCACTGGCCGCGATTCCGCACTGAAACAGATTGAACAACTTATTCAGCAGCTTGATGCCATTTCACGGCTAACCTCAGAAATTGGCGGTGGTACAGCGCAAGACTGGGCGATGAAAGCCGGGCACCGTTACGATAGCTGGATGACCGAAAAGGTAGATAAAGCGCTGCTTGCCGTCACCCGCAATATTGACCGTAGTATCTGGCGAGACTTGATGTTGAAGTCTGGCATGATGGCCTTGATGGATGCTCAGGCCCGTGACCAGTGGCATAAGAACCTGGATGAGGGGGAGTTGCCTGCCATCAGCGAGGCGAATATCCTCAGTACTTTTGAGCAGCTACATCTGAACAAAATGGATGTATTTGAGCGTGGCATTATCAATGTCTTCAAAGGGCTGTCGTGGGATTACAAAACCAATAGTCCCTGCAGCTTTGGTAAAAAGATCATCGTCAACAATCTGGTGACGCGCAGCCGCTGGGGCTTTAGCTTAAACTGGGGCTGGCGGCGGGATCAATTAGCGGACCTGGAACGAATGTTATTTCTGCTGGATGGTAAACCGATACCCGACAACCGTGGCGATGTTACTACTCGCTTGATGGAGCATATTCGGGACAACCCTTCTAAGGATGTTTACGAAGATGATTTCTTCAGTATCCGTTATTTTCAGAAAGGAACCGCGCATCTGACGTTTAAACGTTTAGACCTGATAGAGAAGATGAATGACATTATTGCTAAACACTTCCCAGGGATGTTGGCAGCACGTTAGAATTTTGCTAAGTCAGCACAGTGGTTCTCGACCCCGATTCGAGTCCCAAAATCAACGATTTAATGTGTTGGTATCGATGTTGGTACATTATCTAAATGTTATTTTTTATTGATTTTAAATCAAAGGTTTAATCATTATGTGCGAGTCCGGCCTTCGCACCATTAGTACTTCCAAGACCATCCGAGAAAGTCCAATTATCCCTTTAAAATCAATGCTTGCAGCGATTTTTACGTCCTGAGTCGTCCGAGATAGTCCGTTGAAATCCGGATGTCATTGGGGGCATAATTGGGGGCATCTTAACTTCGATTAGAAATGTGCCCCCAAATGAAGCTCAACGCCAGACAGGTCGAGACCGCAAAGCCAAAAGACAAAAACTACAAAATGGCCGATGGCGGTGGTTTGTATCTCGAGGTTTCGGCCAAGGGTTCTAAATACTGGCGCATGAAATACCGACGCCCCTCTGACAAAAAAGAAGATCGCCTCGCGTTTGGTGTTTGGCCTACTGTGACGCTTGCTCAGGCACGAGCAAAGCGTGATGAAGCTAAAAAGCTGTTAGTGCAGGGCATTGACCCAAAAGCCGAACAGAAGGAAGCTCAGGCCGAGAATTCGGGTGCATATACTTTCGAAACCATTGCTCGTGAATGGCATGCCAGTAACAAGCGCTGGAGCGAAGACCATCGATCGCGCGTTCTTCGCTATCTTGAGCTTTATATCTTCCCTCATATCGGTTCGTCCGACATTCGCCAGCTCAAAACCAGCCACCTGTTAGCCCCGATTAAAAAAGTTGATGCCAGTGGTAAGCATGATGTTGCTCAGCGCCTGCAACAGCGTGTCACGGCCATAATGCGTTACGCCGTACAGAACGATTACATCGACTCAAATCCAGCCAGTGATATGGCCGGTGCGCTATCAACAACCAAAGCGCGACATTACCCCGCTTTACCCTCCAGCCGGTTCCCTGAGTTTCTTGCACGTCTTGCTGCATATCGTGGCCGCGTAATGACACGGATCGCGGTCGAGCTTTCCTTACTAACTTTTGTGCGTTCCAGTGAGTTACGTTTCGCGCGTTGGGATGAGTTCGACTTCGATAAATCTCTTTGGCGTATTCCTGCAAAACGAGAAGAAATTAAAGGCGTGCGCTACTCGTACCGTGGCATGAAGATGAAAGAGGAGCATATCGTTCCGCTTAGTCGGCAGGCGATGATTTTGTTAGAAAAGCTAAAGCAAATTAGTGGTGATAAAGAGCTGCTATTTCCGGGTGATCATGATGCAACTAAGGTTATGAGTGAAAACACTGTAAACAGCGCCTTGCGTGCGATGGGATATGATACGAAAACCGAAGTTTGTGGGCATG
>NZ_JADABY010000066.1 GCF_015672735.1 Citrobacter sp. Res13-Sevr-PEB04-36
TAATATAAAATTAATATAATAATTGGATATATCTAATAACAGGAGGTTATATGAGCATTAGTCGGCGTAACTTTTTGCGCGGCGTGGGTATTGGCTGCTCCGCTTGCGCAATAGGAACTTTTCCACCGGGGGCTCTGGCGCGCAATGCGCCAGAAGGCATCAAGGGAAAAACTTCACTCACGCCAAGCCTGTGCGAAATGTGTTCTTTTCGCTGTCCCATTCAGGCCCAGGTTATTAATAATAAAACCGTTTTCATCCAGGGGAACCCAAATGCGCCACAGCAAGGTACCCGGGTTTGCGCCCGAGGGGGCAGCGGTGTGAGTCTGGTGAACGATCCGCACCGTATTGTTAAACCAATGAAGCGCACTGGTCCGCGTGGCAGTGGCGAATGGCAGGTCATTAGCTGGCAACAAGCCTATCAAGAAATTGCCGAAAAGATGGGTGCGATAAAGACGCAGTATGGCCCTCAGGGCGTTGTTTTTTCTTCTAAATCAGGCTCGCTTTCCGGCCATTTATTTCACCTAGCGACGGCCTTTGGTTCGCCGAATACTTTTACCCATGCCTCGACATGTCCCGCCGGGAAATCTATCGCCGCCAAAGTGATGATGGGCGGCGATCTGGCCATGGATATTGCCAATACCCGTTACATGGTCTCTTTTGGCCATAATCTCTATGAAGGTATTGAGGTTGCTGACACGCACGAACTAATGACCGCGCAGGAGAGAGGTGCGAAGATGGTGAGCTTCGATCCTCGCTTGTCCGTATTCTCCAGTAAAGCGGATGAATGGCATGCAATCAGACCTGGCGGAGACTTGCCGGTACTGATGGCGATGTGTCACATCATGATTAAAGAAAACCTGTATGACGCGCAGTTCGTTGAACGTTACACCACGGGATTTACACAACTGGCAGAGGCAGTCCAGGAGACAACGCCTGAATGGGCGCAAAAACTGGCTGACGTCCCTGCTGACGTTATTACCCGCGTAACCCGGGAAATGGCGGCCTGTGCGCCTCGTGCCATCGTCAGTCCAGGCCACCGTGCGACGTTTTCTCAGGAAGAGATCGACATGCGGCGGATGATCTTCACCCTCAATGTGCTGCTGGGCAATATTGAACGTGAAGGCGGCATGTACCAGAAAAAAGCGGCGGCAACCTACAACAAACTGGCCGGAGAAACGGTCGCGCCAGTGCTGGCGAAACCGGATGTAAAATTGCCGAAGCCAACCGCACAGCGTATTGATATGGTGGCACCGCAGTTTAAATACATCGCCGCAGGCGGTGGGGTCGTACAAAGCATCATCGATGCCGTGTTAAAGCAGACACCTTACCCGGTGAAGGGATGGATCATGTCCCGGCATAATCCTTTCCAGACCGTGACCTGCCGACCCGATCTGGTCAAAACAGTGGAACAGCTGGATCTGGTGGTCAGCTGCGACGTCTATTTAAGTGAAAGCGCGGCCTATGCCGACTATCTGTTACCGGAATGCACTTATCTTGAGCGTGACGAAGAAGTCTCTGATATGTCGGGGCTAAATCCGGCTTATGCATTGCGCCAACAGGTAGTTGAGCCAATTGGTGAGGCACGCCCAAGCTGGCAAATCTGGAAAGAGCTGGCGCAACAGCTGGGCCTCGGGCAGTTTTACCCGTGGCAAGATATGCAGACGCGCCAGCTGTACCAGCTTAATGGCGATCACGCCTTATCAGCAGAACTGCGTCAGAAGGGATATCGGGAGTGGGGGGTACCGCTGTTATATCGTGAACCTGAGGCCGTGCGCCAGTTTGTCGAGCGCTATCCCGGCGCGGTGGCGGCGGACAGCGACGGTACCTACGGCGAGCAACTGCGATTCAAATCCCCGTCAGGCAAAATCGAGCTTTATTCCGCAGAGCTGGAATCGTTACTCCCCGGCTACGGTATTCCACGCGCCCGCAATTTTGCTCTGAAGGGTGACAATGAACTCTATTTCATCCAGGGCAAGGTGGCGGTTCACACCAACGGTGCGACGCAATATGTACCTTTACTCAGTGAACTGATGTGGGACAACGCGGTGTGGATCCACCCGACAACCGCGCGCGAAAAAGGGATTAAAAGCGGCGACGACATCTGGCTGGAAAACGCCACCGGCAAAGAAAAAGGCAAGGCGCTGGTCACGGCCGGTATTCGACCCGATACGCTGTTTGTTTATATGGGATTTGGCGCCAAGGCTGGAGCTAAAACGGCGGCAACAACGCACGGTATTCACTGCGGTAATTTACTCCCGCACGTGACCAGTCCGGTTTCCGGAACGGTGGTGCACACCGCTGGCGTGACGCTGAGTCGGGCATGAACAAGGAGAACATCATGAATCAATCCACTAATCCCTATGTCATGCTACATGACGAAAAACGCTGCATTGGCTGTCAGGCGTGTACGGTTGCCTGCAAGGTTCTGAACGATGTGCCGGAAGGATACAGCCGCCTGCAAGTGCAGATCCGTACCCCGGAAAAAGAGTCAGACGTCCTGTCTCACTTTCAGTTTGTGCGTGTTTCTTGCCAGCACTGTGAAGATGCGCCCTGCGTGAGCGTTTGCCCGACCGGTGCCTCTTTTCGTGACGAAAATGGCATTGTGCAGGTGGACAAGTCGCGCTGTATTGGCTGCGACTATTGCGTTGCCGCTTGTCCGTTCCATGTGCGTTATCTGAATCCGCAAACGAGTATTGCTGATAAATGCAATTTTTGTGCGGATACCCGCCTCGATGCCGGGCAATCGCCCGCCTGCGTTTCCGTTTGTCCAACCGATGCGCTGAAGTTTGGCCGTCGTGATGACCCGGAGATCCAGCACTGGATAAGCCAAAAAGAGGTGTATCGCCAGCAGGATGCGCATAGTGGTGCGGTGAGTCTTTATCGGCGTAAAGAGTATCATCAGGAGGGGAACGTATGAATTCTATCTGGGGAGCAGAGCTTAACTATGCGCCGGATTACTGGCCGCTGTGGCTCATTTACGCAGGGGTGGTCATCCTGCTGATGATTGTTGGTCTGGTGGCGCACGCGCTGCTGCGCCGGATGCTGGCACCTAAAACGGCAACCGGTGAAGAACATCGTGACTACCTCTACTCGTTAGCGGTCCGCCGCTGGCATTGGGGAAATGCGCTGTTATTCGTTCTGCTGCTGGTGAGCGGCTTGTTTGGTCACTTTTCGATTGGGCCGGTGGCGCTTATGGTGCAGGTTCACACCTGGTGTGGTTTTGCATTACTGGCCTTCTGGGTTGGTTTTGTGCTGATAAACGCCACCACAGGCAACGGCTGCCACTATCGGGTGAAGTGTAGCGGACTGATTTCGCGCTGCCTGCAGCAGACACGTTTTTACCTGTATGGAATTATGAAAGGTGAAGCGCATCCTTTTGCTGCAACGGCAGAAAGTAAATTCAACCCGCTACAACAACTGGCCTATCTGGCCATCATGTATGCGCTGGTACCGCTGTTGATCATCACCGGTTTGCTCTGTCTTTACCCGCAGGTCATCGGCGCAGGTCCAATTATGCTGGTGTTGCATATGGCGTTGGCGATTATTGGCATTCTTTTTATCTGTGCCCATATCTACCTGTGCACGCTGGGCGACACGCCGGGGCAAATCTTTCGTAGCATGATCGACGGATATCACCGACATCGCAGCCATCACGCAGACGTATCACCCCGTAAAGGATAATGTAGCGCGTATTTTTCACTACCCGTTGGTCTGATACCTGCATTCCATTGCAAGAAAATGCGCTTTAAGTCACATTTTCTTGCAATTTATCCCTGTTTGTTCCTCAGAAATTCCGTAAAAAGAACGGCTATTTTTCCTTTTCCTGAGGACATGCTGTTGAAACGCCGTTTGTTTATTGCCGCTTCCCTTTTCGCGATGAGTTTTTCATCCGCCTTTGCTGCGGATGTCGCCAGTTTTGCTCCCCAACCTCCAGCCATAAATGCGGGCGCGTGGGTGCTGATGGATTACACCACGGGCCAAATTCTTACCGCAGGTAATGAGCACCAGCAGCGTAACCCCGCCAGTCTGACCAAACTGATGACCGGCTATGTTGTGGATCGCGCCATCGACAGCCATCGTATTAGCCCGACAGACATAGTCACCGTTGGACGCGACGCCTGGGCGAAAGATAATCCGGTCTTCGTTGGTTCATCGTTAATGTTTTTAAAACAAGGCGATCGCGTCTCGGTGCGTGATTTAAGTCGCGGCTTAATTGTTGATTCCGGTAACGATGCCTGCGTCGCGTTAGCTGATTACATTGCTGGTGGGCAGCCACAGTTTGTCGCCATGATGAACAGCTATGTGCAAAAGCTGAAGTTGCAGGATACCCATTTTGAAACAGTGCACGGACTGGATGCCCCTGGTCAGCACAGCTCGGCCTACGATCTGGCCGTGTTGTCGAGGGCTATCATTCACGGTGAGCCTGATTTTTATCATATGTATAGTGAGAAAAGTCTCACCTGGAACGGGATCACCCAGCAAAACCGTAACGGTTTGTTGTGGGATAAAACCCTGAACGTGGATGGGCTGAAGACGGGCCACACATCTGGCGCTGGATTTAACTTGATTGCATCTGCGGTTGACGGCCAGCGTCGGCTAATTGCCGTTGTTATGGGGGCCGAGAGTGCGAAGGGGCGTGAAGATCAGGCGCGAAAACTGTTGCAATGGGGACAGCAAAACTTCGACACGGTGCAGGTTCTACGCAGTGGTAAGCAGGTCGGCGTTGAGCGGATCTGGTATGGCGATAAAGAAAAAATCAGTCTCGGTACTGAGCAGGATTTCTGGATGGCGCTCCCTAAAGCTGAAGTGGCGAATATTAAAGCAAAGTATGTGCTTGATAAAAAGGAGCTGGTGGCACCCATTGCCGCACATCAGCGTGTGGGCGAAATTGAACTCTACGATCGGGATCAGCTGGTGGCGCATTGGCCGCTGATGACGCTGGAGTCAGTCGGTGAGGGCGGCGTGTTTTCGCGGCTAAGCGATTATTTTCACCATAAGGTGTAGATTTCTGTTTGTGGGCCAAACTGGCAAGACTGCGAATCTGCTCACATAATAATCACTGTTTCCTTGTGGCCACAAAACGCAGAAATTACACTGTATTTTTATACAGTGTAATGCGGGAGGGTATATGGAGTATGAGATAAAGCAGGCAGATAAACGCAGGATTGCCGGTTTTCACATGGTTGGACCGTGGAAACACACGGTAAAGCAGGGATTTGAGCAACTGGTAATGTGGGTCGACGATAAGCAGATTGTGCCGCTGGAATGGATAGCCGTCTATTACGACAATCCAGACGTGGTTCCGGCAGATAAACTGCGCTGCGATACCGTGGTTTCAGTGCCTGAAGATTTTGAGATCCCGGAAAACAGCGAAGGGGTGATCCTGTCGGAACTGGAGGGCGGCGACTATGCCATGGCCGTTGCTCGTGTTGAAAATCATGACTTTGCCGCACCCTGGTATCAATTTTTTGACCGTCTGTTGCAGGATTCATCCTGGCAGTTATCGGCCAAACCGTGTTTTGAAATTTACCGGAACAATGGCATGGAGGACGGATACTGGGACATCGAAATGTACGTGCCGGTGCAAGCGAAGTAACGGTTTTGGGCGTTAATCAGGATAAAAGTCCTGTTGATAACGGTGATGTTTTCACTGAAAAAACAGGTACAATTCTGTTCTTTGCTATTCCCTGACGGAGTGCATGAGTGCGTGCAGATAAGTCACTGAGTCCTTTTGAAATTCGGTTGTATCGTCATTATCGTGTGGTGCATGGTATTCGCATCTCGCTGGCGTTTCTTCTCACTTTTCTGCTGGTTCGCCTGCTGGACATCCCTGAAGGTACCTGGCCTCTGATCACGCTGGTGGTGATCATGGGGCCGATTTCCTTTTGGGGCAATGTCGTTCCCCGGGCTTTTGAGCGTATTGGTGGCACGATTCTGGGTTCGGTTCTTGGACTGGTGGCGCTCCGACTGGAGCTCTTTTCATTGCCGCTGATGCTGATATGGTGTGCGGTGGCGATGTTCCTGTGCGGTTGGCTGGCCTTAGGCAAAAAGCCGTATCAGGCGCTGCTGATCGGCATTACGCTGGCAGTCGTAGTTGGCGCACCTGCGGGCGATATGACCACGGCGCTCTGGCGTGGGGGAGATGTGATTCTCGGCTCGCTGCTGGCGATGCTGTTTACCTGGGTCTGGCCGCAACGCGCATTTATACACTGGCGTATTCAGCTGGCGCACTGCATCACCGGTTATAACCGGGTGTATCAGGCCGCGCTATCACCCAACTTACTTGAACAACCCCGGCTGGATAAGCACTTACAGCAGTTGTTGAGTGATGTCGTTAAAATGCGCGGATTAATCATCCCGGCCAGCAAAGAAACCCGCATTCAAAAGTCAGTTTTTGAGGCCATACAAACGATTAATCGAAATCTGGTGTGCATGCTTGAACTGCAAATTAACGCGCTGTGGGCAACGCGTACCAGCCATTTTGTGATGCTGAATGCGCATACGCTGCGTGAAACTCAGCTCAGAATGCAACAGGCATTGCTGACGATAACGCACGCCTTGTATGAAGGTAATCCGCAGCCGGTGCTTGCCAACACCGAAAAACTCAATGACACGGTGACCGAACTTCGTCAGCTGATTGACGAGCATCGGGGCGACAACGTTGCAGAAACGCCTATCCATGGCTATGTCTGGCTGAATATGGAGATGGCGCGACAGCTGGAACTGCTCTCACATTTAATCTGTCGTGCTTTGCGCAAATAAAGCGCAGATGAGGGGATTGGTTCCACTGCTGCTTCGATTCAGCAACGATTAAGGGTATGATACTGAAAAAGGCTAAAACCATTGGTAACGGCAATGGCTTTACCCTCGATAACTCAGGTTTCAACCGTGCATTGTCGATGCAGATGCAACTTGAAGTATGGCGGGCATGAAAGTAATGTTGACCCACTTTAGCCGTTGTTTAAACGAATCCGAATCTCACATTATCAGGGGTGTAAAAATGGAAACTACCAAGCCTTCTTTCCAGGACGTGCTGGAATTTGTTCGTCTGTTCCGTCGTAAGAACAAACTGCAACGTGAAATCCAGGACGTTGAGAAAAAGATCCGTGACAACCAGAAACGTGTCCTGCTGCTGGACAACCTGAGCGACTACATCAAACCCGGCATGAGCGTCGAAGCGATCCAGGGCATTATTGCCAGCATGAAAAGTGATTACGAAGATCGCGTGGATGATTACATCATCAAAAATGCCGAGATTTCTAAAGAGCGTCGCGACATTTCTAAAAAGCTCAAAGCCATGGGCGAAGTGAAAAACGGCGAAGCGAAAGCAGAGTAATAATGCATCACGGTAAGGGCCGCTATCAGGCCCTTACCGCTCTTATTGTAATACAACCCCACCTGTTACCATCCGCAGCAAATGCTGCTCCGGCCAATGCGTAGTCAGTTTTTTCTGCACCAGCATCCATTTGATGTAGTCAACGTCGTGACGCGTTCTGTCCAGCATCAGGCCAACCACGCTACCGCTGTGGGCAACATTCACACCGTATAAATCGCATTCTTCAACCAGCGACAATAACGAATCGAAATCCGGTTTTGGCAACAATGTCTGACTGGCGATGGCGCTTAATGTGGCCGCTTCGCCCATCCGGTACGGGTTTTGGCTCATGCAGGCTTCCTGTACTTTTTCCCACGCTCGTTTGAGGGCAGGTGCACCAGCCTGTAATCCGGCCTGGCGCGGTATCCGGTGATAATCTGCCGTGCGTAACGTTTCCGGGCTTTCAAGAACCAGCAGGTCGAGTTGGGGCTGTGCTTCACAGGCAATCTGAGTGGATGCGTCGTTATGATCAAAAAGGGTTAACTGGCGAAAAACGGTACTGTCGGTAGGTTCGAGCGAAACACAAAGTTGCGCTAGCGTGGTTTCGTCTAACGGATGCCCCAGATGGTGTGCGGTAGCGATAGCAGTGGCGGCAATATCTGCCGTGCTGCTGGCCATCCCTTTGGCAATGGGGATGGTGGAGTGGATATCTATGCGAATATCCTGACTGATCTGGGCCGGGTATTGCCAGTACTGCAACAACCGCTCAACCATCGCCCGTGAAAGAGGACGTTCATCTCCCCGTGGCGAACCGGAACTGACTTCAACGGTGCTGTACCATTCTACCGGGCAGGAGACCAATTTCTCGCTGCCCAGAATCCAGCCCTGGATAAGTTCTCCGCATGATGCGGGGCATTGCGCAACAGCCACGTCTTCACCTATGTGATTAGCAATCCTCGGCGCATAGTGTCATGGCGATCGCGCTATTACCATGATGTGCCGCAATTTGCGGTGCGGCAATACTATGCGGGAATGTCCAACGTCACAGTTTCCGCTATCGCTATACGCATCACGTCCTGTGCGATCATCAACTCTTCATTGGTATTAATCACAGCTACTTTGACCATCGCATTTTCTGTCTGAATGAAGGTCGCGTTACGCTGGTTTTTATCTTCATCTACGGCCAGCCCTAAGAAATTCAGGTTGCGGCAAATCGTCGACCGGGCGCGGGCAGAGTTTTCGCCGATACCTCCGGTAAACACCAGCGCATCCAGACCACCCATTTGCATAATGTAGCTGCCAATGGTGGCACGAATTCGTTCGGCAAACAGCGTCAGCGCCAGTGCTGCCTGCTGGTTTCCGCTATCTGCCGCCTGTTCCACGTCACGGTAGTCAGGTGAGATGCCGGAAACGCCAAGCAGCCCCGACTCATTGTTGAGTAACTGATTTAGCTGCTGGGGTGTTTTGCCTTCACGTTGGGCAATCCACGGCAAAATGGACGGGTCGATATCACCACTTCGGGTGCCCATCATCACGCCAGACTGTGGGGTAAAGCCCATTGAAGTATTAACGGATTGCCCCCCCTTGATGGCGCAGATGCTGCTGCCGTTGCCTAGATGGCAACACACCACCCGCAGTGCACTTAGCGGCACGCCCAGTTTTTCAGCCAGCGCATGGCTGACATATTTGTGGCTGGTACCGTGGAAACCATAGCGACGAATACCCAGTTCCGAATAATAACGCCAGGGCAGGGGATAGATAAAAGAGGGCTCGTCGAGCGTCTGATGAAAGGCCGTATCAAAAACCGCCACAGCAGGTGTGGCCGGTAACTGCTGGCGAAAAACAGCAATGCCTAATGCATTAACCGGGTTATGCAACGGTGCCAGTTCCGCCAGACGTTCTATTTCTGCCAATGATTCGTCGGTGACTAAGACGGAATCTTTAAAGGATTCGCCTCCGTGTGCCACGCGATGCCCAACGCCGTCGATGTCTTGTAAGCTATTGATGATGTGATGGCTGAGCAGTTTTTCCAGTAACAGCGTTACCGCTTCGCGGTGGTCGGCAACCGGTACGGTTTCTTGCCATTTTTGCGCAGGGGTTTTTATCGTGACCTGCGCGTCAGGCATTCCGATACGTTCGATTAGCCCCTGACAGAGCATCTTACCCTGCGGCATAGCTAATAACTGAAACTTCAGTGAAGAGCTGCCTGCGTTAATGGCCATTATTTTGTGAGACATGACGGTTCCTTTGCGTGCAGAAAATTGAACATCTCATCAACACCGGTATTGTTCACCGCGCTGGTAATAAAGACTTTTTGCGCTCCTGCCTGCACCAACCACCCCTCGACGAGGGCAATGCGCTGCGGGTCCGCTAAATCGGCTTTGGTCACCAGACCGATGACCGGCCGGTTCATGGGGCCGGTAAACCCGGGAGAAAAAGGTGACCATGGGGCGTCAGCGTTAAGCACCAGCGCGATCACGTCTGCTTCGCAGGCGCTGACCAGCAGCGCACTGTACAGGCAGCGGTTCTCAAGATATTCACCGGGTGTGTCTATTGTCGTGGGAGACCAGACAATGGCCTGGGTCTTCTGATAATGAAGCGCTTCACCACGCATACATTGGGTGAGCGATGTTTTCCCGCACTGGCTGGGACCAATGAGCATGATGCGTTTCATCGCGTCACGTCCGGGTAATCGGACAGGCGGTAAAACGCATCATTTCGCCCAGCGTGCGGGTAACCTGTTTTAGCGCGTACTCTACGGCTGAGACATCGCCGGTTAATACGACTGCGCCGGTGAAGCGATCAAGAAAGCCAATCTCCACCGCACCCGATTTAGTAGCGATATCACAGGCGATGATTGAGGCTTCGCTGGGCGTAATGGTTAAAATACCAATCGCCGAGACTGAATCCTGCAGGCCCAGTTTCTTGAACAAATCTTTACCAGGATTAGCAATAAGATGCGCCAGCGTAACCTGCTTGCCGGGCACATATTCCTGAATCATACGATCCGTTGTTGGTTGCATTTCCATCACCCCTCAATCATTTGTCGCCACATGCTTTCATGCGGGCGTGGGATCACAGAGCGATAGACCAGCAGACCTTTCTCACCTGCGCTTTCGCTGGCGACCGTCACGGCGTTGTTCACATCGGAAACATCGCCTGCGACTACCATGTAGCACTTACCGCCAATACCAAATGCCATATGTACCCTTACCAGCGTGACATTAGAGGCCTTAACCGCGCGATCGGCGGCACAAATACAGGCCGCAACGCTCCAGGTTTCGACAATCCCTACCGCCTGACGTTTATCCACGCTGTTAAGACCACTGATCGCCGGTAAAACGCTGGCATGAATGTTGGGTAGCACCAGGCTGTCGACGAGCATATCTCCCGCAAGGGAGGTCCCTGTGGCAATCGCCTGCTGTACAGCGCCAACGTCACCACCGAGCATCAGCAAAAATTTTCCCGGGCAGATGGTTTTACTGACCAGTAAATTCACATTGGCGCTTTTCAGCATTGCATCGCCGGCTTCCATCCCTTTGGCAATGCTGGTGAGTTCTAAAATCCCTATAGCCTGAGACATGGTTAACCTCTAATTACCGTGATGGACTGGTCAGTGATTTCACTGACAATGCCGTCAATACTGGCGTGAATCGGTGCACCTAATGCACCTGCGGGAACATCAGCAACACATTGACCGCGCGTAACGCGTTCACCTTTTTGTACACATGGGATGGTGCTGGCACCGATATGCTGGCGTAACAACAGCGTTGTGGTTTCAGTGGGATGATCGGTCTGGTCTAACGGCGCGTCGTGATACCAGTCACTGAGGCCCAGTTTAGTAATCAGCCGTTTCACCGGAATCAGCCGGTATTTCGCCATTTCATCTTGAGGGTTTAGCGGCCCTTCGTAACGATGGTTGAGCGCACGTAGCTCGCGTTTGAGCATGCGGTTAATACGCATTGGCGAGATCCCCACCGGACAGGCCACGCTTTCACAGACGTTGCATTCTGAGCAGGTCAAGGCGGTGAGCAGCAATTGCGGTGTGGCGGCCTGCTGATAGTTAACGGCGCGAACCAGCAAATGTGGTGATAGCTCATGACCAATCAAATGGCGTGGACACAGATCTGTGCACAAGCGGCACTGCTCGCAGACGGTTTTTGCAACCGAAAGCACGGTCCGTTCATCCTGCATCCGTCGTTGGATCAGCGCATGGGATTTCGGTAGTACCAGCAGACCCCCGGTCGTTTTACTGACTGGCGTATCCAGCGAGGTAATTAGACCGCCCATCATCGGACCGCCGTTAATAAATCCGGGGTCATCGACGGTAGCACCGCCAGCCAGCGCCAGCACTTCGCGTAACGACATACCGATAGGTACGGTCAGGGTAACCGGCCGGGCAACTGCGCCATTGACGGTTAATGTACGACGCGTAACGGGGAACTGCTGTTCAACGGCTCTGGCAATGTTAAGTACGGTCTGAACGTTATTGACCACCACGCCGACGCTAACCGGGAGCGCGGCAGGAGGCACCCGACGTCCGGTTGCCATCCAGATTGTCAGTACTTCATCGCCAGCCGGGTAGACATCAGGCAAAATGTGTAACCTGATGTCGGCGGGTAGGAGAGGTGTTAACGCACTGATGGCTTTCTGATATTTTTCCTTAAGAGCAATAATTCCGGCGATGGATCCTGTCGCCTTCATAGCATATTGTATGCCGCGTATCAGTCGGCCCGCCTGCACGGACATTAACTGCTGATCGACCTTCAGCATCGGCTCGCATTCTGCTGCATTGACCAGAAACGTATCGACCTGCGCTTGCAGTTTGACGTGTGCGGGAAAGCCAGCGCCACCGGCACCCACTACACCCGCAGCCCTCACGCGTTCGCGTATCGTTTGTGCATCATAAAGCGCTGTTTCCGCCGTCATGGCTGTATTCATAGTAATTCCTCAAGCAGTTCCTGAATGGCAGCGGCATCAGCAACGCGTGGATTCGTTTGCAGCGTGGCATCCGCCAGCGCCGCCTGAACCATCGAGGGGATACGCTGTGACCAGGTTTGCTTTCCGTCTTTGAGCGCGTCAGTAAAAGAGGGTAACGCACACTGTTTTTTGAGTTGCTCAATATGATGAATTAGCGCATTGAGTGCCGCCGTATCGTTTGCGGTATCAGGGCATAAATGGCAGGATTTCGCGAAGCGGGCATAGCGTTTCGCAGCCCTGGGATCGCAGGCATTAAAGTGAATCACAGAGGTCAGGAGTAGTGCGTTGGCAAGTCCGTGCGGTAGATGAAACTGGCCTCCAAGTTGATGCGCTATGGCATGGTTAATCCCAAGACCGGCCTGACTAAACGCCATTCCCGCGAGCGTCGAAGCGTTGTGCATTTTTCCCCGGGTAGCCAGACAATCGCCTTTGCTGACGGCGACGGGCAGATACTGGAAAACGATTTGCGCAGCCTTTTCAGCCAACGCATCGGTGAAGTCGCTGGCCTTTGTGGAAACGTATGCTTCAAGTGCATGCGTCAGTACGTCCATTCCGGTATTTGCGGTGATGGCAGGCGGTACGCTGACCACCAACATTGGGTCAAGGATTGCCATATCAGGGTAGAGGGCATTATTAAATAACGGATATTTAATGCCTTTCTCCGGATCGCCGATCACGCAGGCGCTGGTCACTTCAGAACCTGTGCCGCTGGTGGTAGGGATGGCCACGCAGGTTTCGATTTCGATGCCAAACTGACGGCTGAACCAGACAATCGCTTTCGCTGCATCAAGTGCAGATCCACCCCCAAAGCCAATCACCACATCTGGTCGCAGGGACTGCATTTGTGCAATCCCTTGTACTACCGTATTGATGGTGGGGTCGGGGGTGATGTCACTGAATACGCTAATGCGATTGTCGGCAGGCAGTGCATCACGCAACGTTGCAATCAACGGTGAGCTCGCAAGAAAACCGTCGCAAATAATCCAGATATGCTTATTTGTGAAGCGCTTGAGCACGCTCAAACTGCCCTGACCGCTGTACAATCGAGTTTGCAGTGAAAAGCTATTCATTACGGCCTCATTAGCGGATAGAAAAACCGTTGGTCAGCACGCAACGACGAGAACGTGCAAACGTTCGCGCAGACGTTGTCCCTTCACCGGTTGGGGTGGCGATAGTAAAGGTAGTGAAGCCTTCACCGCCGACGCCAATACCGGCGTAAGAGGGGCCATTTTTCACAAAAATCGACGTTTGCAGCGTGCGAGCAGCAAGATTCAAACGTGACACATTTTGCGAGTGCATAATGGCGGTATGGTGCAATCCCTCTTCAACCTTCAGCGCCAACGTTAGCGCACTGTCAAAATCGTTTACTGTCACGACAGGTAGCATGGGCATCAACTGTTCGCTGGTGACCCAAGCATCATCAGCCTTGACGATGCCCATCAACAAGCGGGGTTCTTTTGCCGGAACTGATATACCCGCAGCTTCCAGTAACGTTGCCGGGCTTTTTCCTACAAATTTCTTATTTGCCATTCCCTCTGGCAGACAGGTGGCGCGTAGTTTGTCTACTTCTTCGCTGTTTAGCAGTAACGCTCCAAAAGACTGCATTTGTTGAATCAGTCGTTCGGCAACTGCCTCGACAACAATCAGGCTTTTCTCGGCAATACAGGGCAGATTGTAATCAAACGAGGCGCCGTTGATGATGTCTTCTGCAGCCTTCACCAGATCGGCGGTTTCATCAACGATGCAGGGTGGGTTTCCGGCACCAGCGCCAATGACTTTTTTCCCGCTTTTCATACCCATAGCCACAATTCCCGGGCCACCGGTAATCGCCAGAACTGCGATTTTAGGGTGTGCCATCATCTGCTGGGTAGCTTCAAAAGTGGGTTCTGTGACTGTGACAACAAGATTTCGGATCCCGCAGCAACGGAAGGCAATATCTTCAATCATGGCAATCAGTTTGAGTGAAACAGCTTTAGCACCCGGGTGTGGGCTGAAGTAAACGCTATTCCCCGCAGCCAACATACTGATAGTGTTGTTAATAATAGTTTCCGTTGGGTTGGTACTAGGGGCAACGGAGCCAATTACGCCAAAGGGGGAGTATTCAAATAGCACCATGCCACCATCACCGGTGAGAGCGGTTGTGGTCAGATCTTCGATACCGGGGGTATTATCCAGTGCGGCTTTATTTTTGAGGAGTTTATCCTCTTTGTTGCCCATTCCTGTTTCGCTGGCGCTTTCTGCCGCCAGCGAGGCTAGATGAGGTGTCAGTTCTTCCCGCAGAGCGCTAATAATGGCGCTACGGGTTTTCAGTGGGCATTGCTGATAACGTAAAAAGGCCTGATGCGCGGCATCTATTGCTTCACCGACGGACGGAAAAATACCGCCACTCTTTATCTCTGCTTTTGCCGGTACGAGCTGTTCAGTCAAAATGGTGCGGATAAGGGTTTCAAGTTCTGATGTATTCATTGATGTGTTCTCACGTTAATCGCCGCAATGGCGGTTTCTGCAATATCCATATCCTGCTCAACGCTTCCTCCGCTGATGCCAAGACCCCCAAGGAGTAAACCCTCTCGCCATAGTGCGTACCCGCCGCCAAACGTGACGACTTTTCCCTGCATATGACTTTCCAGACCGTAAAGGGCGGCGCCCGGTTGCACCGCTGAGTTCAGTTCATGCGTGGCGGTTTTCATCGCCACGGCGGTCCACGCTTTTTTCGGCGCAAGCTCACTACTGACGAGCAGGGCATCGGGCATGCGCCAGGTCACCGTTTGTGTACCGTTTGCATCCACAATGCTGATGACGACAGGGACTTTGAGCGCTTCCGCTCGCGCCACCGCCGTACGAGTAAGTTGATGAAGTTCCTGAAAAGACAATGATATAGAAGAAACCTGAATGGCTGATGCTTGAGTAGCCTCCACGTAACGCTCAGCTACCTTCTGGATGATAGTGTTTTGGTGGGCGTCAAAGTCTTCAGCTCGCGCAAGCGCATATAAACAGTCGGACAGGCGATTGATATAACGCATCAGTACATGTCTGATGGAGACATCTGCTGAGAGTTCGACAAGCCGTCTTTCAGCGCGACGGGCAAGCGTGCGGGCAAAGTGCAGGCGGCTGGCAGTCTCACAGCGTCCGGGCAATATAAAGCTGCGAAGGGGAGGAATGCGCCCCATCGCGGTATCGATGGTGGCTTCGAGCGCCGCAATGTCTTCCGAGCTGATGTAGCGCTGAGCAGGCGTTGGTTGCTCACTTTCACTGGCAAGTTCAGCACTGAACCAAAACAGCTGTAACTGAATCTCTTCAAGTAAAGTGCGGTGTTGTGGGTTTTTTGTCGCGCAGACGCACAGACTCAGCGCCGCATTGAGCTCATCCAGCGTGCCGTAAGCCTCAACGCGTGGGTGCGTTTTACTGACGCGCTGTCCGGTAAAGAGTGCTGTTGTACCGGCATCGCCCGTTCGGGTATAAATCGCCATAGTTCCTCCTAGCGAGAAATCGTGTCGACAATGCCGACAATGGCCAGATCGATAGCCTCATTGGGGCCGCTAAAAACGTGTCTGGCGCTGGAGCCGCTGCTGAGTAAAACCAGCTCGCCAGTACCCGCACCTACTGAGTCAACCGCCACCTCGTCACCCGTGGTTGGCTGTTCAGGAAGTTCACCATCGGCGCTTATTCGACGGACCAGCAACAGTTTTTTCCCAACCAGTGACGGTGATTTTTGCGTGGATACCACGACGCCTGTAACGCGTGCCAGATGCATGGTTCACTCCTGCTTAATTAATTGGACATTTCGCATACTGACGGCTTCCTTTGCCAGCGCGGTCACGACACATCGACGGCGCAGCACCAGAAATCCCCCCTGTAATCGGGCTACATCGGCATAACTTAAAAGCGTTTCGGGATGCAGAATGACGATTTGCCCCCGTTCATCACTGAATTCCAGCGGCAGTCGCGCGAGTTTTCGTAAGGGAATTGCTGGCAGCAATTGATGTTGCAGCGATATCTTCACGCGAACGCCGCAGGCCAGGGCTTCGTGGAGCGTGATCGCTGATACATCGGATGAATCGTGATGCGCAATCTGCTCCAGCAGCGGCAGATTAGCCTGCAGGATGCAGAGAGAGGAGTACTGACAAACTAGTACCCGGGGATCGGCTTCCCGTAACTGCGCGACGCTCAGGGAGAGCGAGCTTTCCGCGCGTTTTTTTAATCGGGAGACGACCTCCTCGATGATGCGTTGCAGCAGTTCAGTGCTCATCGTGAGTTCACCAGCGTGGCGAATGCTTGTGGGTTATCCGCCCCAGCAGCATTGGCTTCGTCAGTATCAATATGCATTTCAAGACGCATATCCGGCGAGACGCGAACGGCAACGTTATCGAAGATTAGCCGGCGTTCATCACCATTGATAGCGACGGAAACTTTATCGCCATGCGATACGCGTAGGATCAACGCATCAAGCGGTGACATATGAATATGCCGCTGGGCGACAATCACCCCGGATGTAATGTCCAGTTCAGCAAAAGGACTTACAAGGCGAATGCCAGGCGTTCCCTGAATATTGCCTGACATACGCAACGGCGCAGCGATACCCAGCGTGCGGGCGTCGGTGCGGGAGATTTCTACCTGGCTTGTGCTACGCAGCGGTCCCAGCAAACGCACATTTTTTAGCTGGCCTTTTGGTCCCACCAGCGTAACGGTCTGGTCTGCCGCATATTGTCCGGGCTGCAGCAGACCTTTTTTCTCGCTGATGGGCTGATTTGGAAACAAACGGGCGTAATCTTCAGCACAAAGATGGATATGGCGATTAGAGATCCCTAGTGGAATAGGGCGCTCACGCATTTCATCCAGTACTTTACTGACCGTTGTCTCCAGTTGCTGTTTATCCATTACGCTTCACCTCGTTTGCCAGAATGCAGGCAGAGTGAGCGAGGCTCTCCCTTCTGGCGTGTACAGGCGGGATCGAGACATAAATTGCAGCTAATCAGCTCTGCATCTTGTGGTGCTTCGGGTAGTTCACTTTCCACAACTACCTGGACTTCCACCTCGACAGGTGCTGGTTCAGGGATGGGCTCAGGCATCGAAACAACGCTGTGCGAAAGGATGCCTTCCCCGGGTCTGGAAATGACCTTGTGTGCAACCAGACCTTGCCGCTGGTCTGCAAAGCTGGCCCCGGTGGAAATGGCCGCCTGAACGGAGGCCACATCACCGATGATTTTGATCACCGTCCAGCCTGAACCATTGGTTTTTTCGAGGCCCACCAGCGTGATGGAAGCGGCTTTCGCCATGACATCCGCGCAACTGATGGCTAATGCCAGACCACTAACTTCAAGTAATCCCAGTGATTGCTTCACGCTGTGCTCCTTGTTGCGACGGTTTAAGCGGATTTAGGTAAAATAGCTTCGACGTCGCTGTGCGGACGCGGGATAACGTGGCAAGATTTCACCTCGCCAACGGCGCTGGCAGCAGCGCTCCCCGCATCGACAGCAGCTTTAACTGCGCCGACATCACCACGAACCATGACGGTGATAAGGCCCGAGCCAATTTTTTCGTAGCCAACCAACTGCACGTTAGCGGATTTCACCATGGCATCAGCGGCTTCAATAGCGCCGACAAGCCCTTTTGTTTCAACCAGTCCCAGTGCGTTATTCATACTGCTTTTCTCCTGTGGATTATGAGTGGCCTTCCCGGAAGGGGATGCCTTTAACCAGCCGCGCAGCGTTATTGCCTATGCTCCGACGAACGTGGCTATCTTGTTGATACATCAGCGTAAAAAGTGGCGCTGAGGTTGGTAAGTTCTTGTAGTGCACAACCAGTTGCTCCTGGTTGCATCCGATTCCGACGAGCAGCGGTGACTGACATGCCGCCAGCCATGCGCTGTGGATGATGTCGGTCGAATGATTTTCCTGAACGACAAAGGGGATCCCTTCTTCTTCAATACCCAGCAGAACGTCATTCCAGAGCGACGTGCAGTCTCCCTGAGTGAAGATCACGATAGCCGGCGCGCTGAGGTTACTTTCCATGAGCAAATGCCTTGTACCAGGAGAGGATGAGTCCAGTTGCGACAGCATTTCGTGGGCCTTCGGTACCGCGAATATTGCCGCGACCTGCAACCAGCCGGTAGTGCGCAAGGGCATCGGTCACCAGCTGTGGCACTTCGAAGTCCAGTGAAGATCCGCCGACCAGAACTACAAACGGGATGTCGCGAATATTTCCGGTGGGGCTAACCTGACGAAGTGCTCTCAGCGCATTGGTAACAAAAACGCGCTCCTTGGCGCTGCGACGAATGGCGCGAACTTTCTCCAGCGCCAGGTCCCCAGGTAATGGCACCAGTTCATCGGGTTTCACCACACAGACCCGGGCGAATACCGTCGGTGGCAGGGGAGAAGGAAAGAACTGAACGCTGCCATCTTCGTGGCGAAGGTGGAACAAGCTTTCTACTTTCGCCAACGGGTATTTTTTGATCTCCTCGGCGAGGTAGCGGTCTTCCAGCCCCAGTTCACGGGCAATAATCATCGTGACCATATCGCCCGCACCCGCCAGGTGTGTGGCAATAATTTCGCCTTTTGGATTAATGATAGAGGCGTCAGTGGAGCCTGCGCCGAGATCCAAAATAGCCAGCGGACGTGTCGTGCCCGGCGTGGTGAGGGCACCCAGGATGGCCGCTTCGGCTTCAGCGCCGCCAACCTGCACATCGATGTTGAGCTTTTGCGTGATCTCATGGGCAATCATTGCCATTTGCAGGCGATCTGATTTCACCATTGAGGCAATGCCTACCGCCTGTTCCAGCGAGAACTCTCCGGCAAGTCCCCCCGTTACGCTGACGGGAACGGAAGTATCAACCGCCAACAAATCCTGAATGAAGATTTCATGGCTGGGCTTGTTGGTTAATTCTGCCATGGTCTGGCGAACGTGCTCCAACATACCGCCAATATTGGTTCCCGCTTCTCCAGTGACGTTATCAAGCCTTGGGCATTCGCCTACCGCCTTCATAATGGCTTCCGCGCCTGCGGCTACGTCGACGCGAACAGTACGGCCTTGCGACTGGAGTTCGAGGTTTCCGGCAGGAATCGCTCGCGCCTTCACATCACCCGACGGCGTTTTCACGACGACAGCAGAGCGGTTGCCTATCAGCGCACGCGCCATCGGGACAATATTTTTGGTCTCGTCCGCATTCAGGTTAAATACGGTCGCAATACCGTAAGGGTTCGAGAGCGTTTCAATCACCTTTCCGGGTATGGCGACCTCAATAGCAGCCAGCATCCCTAATGGGATCCGGTCGATATAAAGTACTTCGTCGACGATGGGCAGCGGCGTAGTAAGACGATTGCTGACCAATACGCCATCATCCTGCTGCAAAATGACGCCCGTTAGCTGATATCCGGCTCGAACAGAAGCGTTAATCATTGTGGCGACATCGGCAAAATCGAATGCCGATGACACGACAAGGATGTAAGGGATATCCGCCGGACGGGTTAACAATTCTTCCGGCGTAATTGTGACGCCAACACCTAACCCGACCCCACCTGGCGTTTTAGGGTTGTGGCCGATCATGGTCGATTCGGTGATGATGGTTTCGGTGATTGTCTCCATCGCCACATCACCAATGACCGGCGTGGCTTCGTTAATTCGTATGAGCGAAATATCGCTGACATTGATGCCTGCATTTTTTGCAGCAAGCGTAAGCGCCTCCTGAATACCAAACACATTACGTAATGTGCCCTTAATTCCAGTCGTTTCTGCCAGTGCGCTGGTTGTAATGCTCAGCGTGCCAGCGTCATCCAGGGTCGCGAGGGCGACTTCTGTTGATGAGTTGCCTATGTCAATGCCAGCTATATATCGCATCATTCTTCCCTAAAATTAATCGTCACCTTTGAGTTTCTTACGCTCGACGTACAGCACTGCCGCTTCACGCACGAAAGCTGCGCAAATTTTTGCCTGATAACGATTTTCGAGATCGTCGGCGATGGCCATCAGCTCTTCTTTGGTTGAGCGATACGGACGTAACGCGTTGTAGATCTCAAGGATGCGATCGTCAGGTACCGCGGTCAGTTCTGCGGCACGCTCAAAGTTCATCGCCAGCCTGTCACGTCCTGCATCTTTGGCGATTTCAGCCTGGAGGCGCAGCGTTTCAGGGGTGATGCGCATATCCTGTGCGGTCACTTTGTTGCTCAATACATTTTCGAGCGTGAAGTCATCCAGCGTTTTGTTCGTGGCGGTTTTAACCCACTCAGGATGTTTATTTGCGAGCGGGTAATCCGTCACTTTCGCGGTATGCGCTGATGAACCAGTCGCGGCAGGAGTGACGGTCTCTCCCTGCAGGCTGTTCATACGGCTGAGCACATCCCGAACCATCGATTCAATTGCGTCGGTATTCATGGAGTTATCCTTTATCAAAGCGCCACGCGCAGTTCCTGCGGGTTTTTGCCCGTCACGACGTATTTGGTCTCTTTAATGTGCAGAATGGCCGATTTTGCCTGGTACTTCGGACGCGCCATCTGATCATTCAACGTAGGGACCGGCTGCGGAGATTCACGCTTGGCGTAACGCGCGGCGTTCTTACCGATCTGACGGTAGGTTTCCAGCGTCAGAAGCGGAGCCTGAGGGAATAGCTCCAGGTTAGAAAGTGGCGGTAACCCCTGCTGGTGGATAACCGTGGTGCCTTTAGACTGAATGCCGATGGAAATACCCGAACCACTCAGACGGTTGCCTTCCACGGCAACAAATGCCACATCGGAGGATTTAAAGCAGCGGATTACGCGTGCTTTAATGCCTTCTTCTTCAATACCGGCGATCACTTCGCGCAAGATATTCTTGTGCGGAATACCGACGATATTGACGGTCTGCGAGAGTCCAAATGCCGGGCCAACGGCAATAATCACTTCATCCTGTTGCTGACCCTGTTTGGCTTCGCCAATTTCGGTCAGAAAACTGTCACTTTGCACAGTCGCCATCTGTGGGGCGGTTGCCGCACCAGACGAGCGGAAAGAAACTGGTTTATCGCTGGTCTGCATTTCAGACAGCACATCTTCAATTATCTGGCGCAGCAGCTTTTCATTGATTTCCATAGTTCACCCCTTAGCCAAGCTCGTTGGGATCAAGTGCGCCGGGGATGTTCTTAATTTCTTCCCAGCGTTCGCCTTGCAGGCGATAACCTGTTGCCGGACCGGCATAATCGTTAACGTCATTCACAGCGGAAAGCACTTGTCCGTCGCCGACGATAATGGCGGAGGTATGCAGATAGTCTCCGGTTAACTTGGCTTTCTGGATGTTGAGCATGTCCTGAGCAACATCGGTAAACCCGCCCTGGGCCAGGGCTTTCACCACTTCCAGTCCGTTGCGGTTTTTGCTGATGATCTCTTGCGCAAACTTGATGTCTTCAACGATGTTTCGCTCCGGCATATCTTTCGAACCGTGAGCGTAAGTCGCGGCTTCAACTTCTTCATCGGTGATAGGCGGCAATCCCATTCCGGCAAACACCGCCTGCAGTGCACGGGCAGCTTTGTTACGAATGGCGATAACGTCTTCTTCACGAACCGGACGTAAACCGCCGTCGACTTTCAGGTCTCGCTGGAGAACGTTGTAGTCGTCAAAGTCTTCGGCATCTTCGTTCGAGCCCGCAAACATGTTGTCGTAGTTCGGCACGGCGGAATAACCGGAAGAGATGAAGTCAGTTCCTGGCAGGAACTGCATCAGCAAACGCGCGGTACGGCGCATATCCGAGTGGGTAAAGGTTTGGTCGTTACTGGAGGCGCATTCCAGATCCAGCGACGAGCAGATCAGGTTTTCTGCCAGCACCGCGCGGATACCTGACGGTACGGCGGAAGGTACGCCGATACAGCTAACGGACCCGTTCTGCAAACCCTGCACGCCAGCGGCTTTGGTGATGTAAATGCAGCGGGCTTCCAGATACAACATGGATTTGCCTTCGGCATAACCCATCTGCACTTCTGAGCCTGAGCC
The DNA here is from genome assembly GCF_015672735.1 of Citrobacter sp. Res13-Sevr-PEB04-36. GTDB lineage: Bacteria > Pseudomonadota > Gammaproteobacteria > Enterobacterales > Enterobacteriaceae > Citrobacter. The sequence goes on from NZ_JADABY010000066.1 coordinate 22,247, forward strand.
GGAGGTAAAGCGCATTTTCAGACCGCGCGAGGCGTAAGAAGAGGCCAGGAAACCTTTTGACCATGGGGTGTCGTCGCCATCGGTAAAGACCGGCTCAGTACCGTACACGGAAATAGTTTCTGCATAGCAGGTGTGGCCTAGCATGCCGAGTTTGAGCTCGGTGGCTTCTTCCAGTGAACACTGGGTTAATACGCCGGGACGCCCAACCTGTGAACCGACCAGCAGAGCAATAGCGTTAAACGGGGCATAGCGTGCAACGGCAACAGTTGTTTCCTGCTCGTCAAACCCACGCCATGCGCCTTCTGCTGCATCGGCAGCAATCTGCACCGGGTTGTCTTTAACGTTGGTGACGTGCGCCTGTTGAGAAGGGGTGCGGCGAGCACGCATTTTCTGCATCGACATCATCATTTCGACGACGTTCATATGCGAAACCACTTCGACAATTTTTGCTGGCGTCATTGCGGTAGTTAGCGGAACGATGTCTTTGCGTTTCACATTAGGATCGCAAAGCATATTGGCCAGCTTGACCGAATCCATCGCCATCACTTCTTCTGCACGCGCCAGATTAATACCGTAGCGGGCAATAAAATGGTCAATCAAATCAAATTCACTGGCGGCTTTACCATCCAGTTCGGTGACCATACCGTTAACGATTTTTATAGACGGTTTTGGGTCGTTCGGGCTTTCCATCGCAATGAAGCCTTCTTCGATCCACTCCTTAACGAAGCCGTCCTGATTCACAGGGCGTTTCGCCAGTGCTTCAAATCTTTTCGATCTCATGAATCAGCCTCACTGATATCAGATGTAGGACGGACGATCGTTTTTCGGCTCTGAGCCGAGAGTCCCGAGTACGGTTTTACCGATTTCGCGGGCAGAGATAACGGCCTGACGAACAGCGCCGGAATCACCGGAAATGACCAGGATGGCTTCGTTACTGAAGCTGGTGCCATGGGCAGGGGAGCTGTAGGCAACAACTTCTACGTTGGCGGATTTCAGCGCGGTATCAGCCATCAGAACACCAACGGACGCTGGTGCGCCGACGATAACGCCACAGGCACGGCCAATCGGTGCGCCAAAGGCTTTTTCCAGCGCATAGCTGGCACGTGCGGTGTATTGCATCTCGATGTGACCGGCTTCGTTGGCATAAACATCGCCAAAAGTGCGATCCAGCTCTTTTAGTGCGACCTCAATTCCGCGTTTCACGTCGGAAACATCGTTACCGCCGAGAATAATCAGCGAGCCGTGACCTGCGCCGCCTTTGGTATCACGGGGAAGCTCAATACTGACGACTTCAGTATTGGTGGCTTTTACCGCTTCATCTGCGGCCATGATGTGTGGGCCTGCGCCAGTACGGGCACCAAGGATGCCAATGGAGCGATAGCGTTTTTCAAGTTTCATCGCGTCCAGTAAGGCGCTGTCGACGTTGGCGATCACCAGACCGACAGTGTCGCCAATTGCGGTACCGACAAATTCCGTTAAACTGCAGCTCTTCTCTGCCATAGCCGTCTCTCGTGTTGGATGATTATTTTCAGGGATAGCCTTGTGTTCCGGCGTTGCCACACGAGCAATCACCTGCGCCATGATCTGTTCAACCAGCTCATTGCTGCTCATCAGCTAATTCCCTTCGGTAAGATTTTTTCGACATCGGTATGAGGGCGTGGGATCACGTGTACGGCTTTCACTTCACCCACGTTACGTGCGGCAGCGGCACCAGCATCTGTTGCTGCTTTTACCGCGCCAACATCACCACGAACAATCACGGTGACCAGTCCTGAACCAATTTTTTCGTAGCCGACCAGCATCACATTGGCTGACTTCACCATTGCATCTGCGGCCTCTATGGCTGCTGTTAAGCCTTTGGTTTCTACCATTCCTAACGCTTCTTGTTGCATAAAGACCTCGCCTGGGTTGTCCCGATTTTCATGACTATAAAAAGAAGCGAGGAAAAAGAATGGCTGACTTGAAATGGAGAACGAAAAAATAGTGAGTGAGTAGTGATATAAAATTGCTTTGTTTTTGTTTATCTATTTGTTTTTGATGATATTTTGTATTTTGTGTGATGTGATTATTTGGCTATGTCAATAGCAGATTTACATTTTTTGTAGTGACAAAATAAATATCATTTGCTACGTGGTGAAAATGAATTTGTGATGTTTGTTTGAAAACAGGAATCTGTTGTTGGCAATATTTTAATATTTTAATTATGCGCATTTAATAGAGCTAAGGCCCGTTTTTGTTAGCTGTTTTAATAATTCCGATAGCAAAAATTTGCTATCACTACACGATTTAAAAAAGGCGGCGGTACTCAGGTTGCCAACAATTTGCCGACGGCGCTTTTTATAGTAAGCCTTGAAGTACTCTACTGCCAGCAGGGAGTCCGCTGGTACAGACACGAACTCTGCTTAGAAGGTGTCACAATGAACGATTCACTAAAAGCGCAATGTATTGCCGAGTTTTTAGGTACCGGGCTGTTTCTGTTTTTTGGCATTGGATGCCTGAGTGCCCTTAAAGTTGCCGGGGCGAGTTTGGGATTATGGGAAATATGCATTATCTGGGGTCTTGGGATCTCGCTGGCGGTCTATCTGACTGCCGGAATCTCTGGGGCACACCTCAATCCTGCCATTACCATCGCACTGTGGCTGTTTGCCTGCTTCCCTGGGCGCAAAGTTTTACCCTATACGGTCGCGCAAGTGGCGGGGGCTTTTGGTGGTGCGTTGTTAGCCTATTTGCTGTATGGCAGTTTATTTATTGAGTATGAGACGGCGCACCATATGGTACGCGGTAGCCTGGAAAGCCTGCAACTGGCCAGTATTTTTAGTACTTATCCGGCCTCAGCGCTGAGCGTATGGCAAGCCGCGCTGGTGGAAGTGGTCATCACGTCCATTCTGATGGGCATGATTATGGCGCTGACGGATGACGGCAATGGCGTGCCTAAAGGACCGCTTGCCCCCTTGCTGATTGGCATTCTGGTTGCCGTCATTGGTGCATCTACAGGCCCGCTCACAGGGTTTGCCATGAATCCAGCGCGTGATTTTGGTCCTAAACTGTTCGCCTGGTTTGCAGGGTGGGGTGATGTTGCGATGACAGGGGGACGCGATATTCCATACTTCATCGTCCCGATTGTGGCACCGATCATCGGTGCTTGCGCCGGGGCAGCAATTTATCGCTATTTTATTGGCAAAAATTTACCGTGTAATACCTGTAAGCTGGAGGAAAACGAGAGCTAGCTTCACGGAAAATGTTTATTTTTGAAATGCAAAAACTGATTTCGTGATCCGGTTTCCTGAACGACTTAAAAAGTCTCCCCACAATGGGAGACTTTTGTTATGGTCCATTCAGCCTTTTATCATTGCTCCAGATAGTGAGATGAAAGACGAATGTAAATAATATGTTTTTTGTTTATAACAATAAATTAACTGAGAGGTTTTATCATGATTTCTGCGAGTGCCCTGAACTCAGAACTCATTAATAAAATCGCACAGGATTTTGCGCAGGCCACCAGTCTGGCCGTTGTGGTGGTCAATATTCACGGTGATGAAATTTCTGAACTCTTTAATTTTACCCCTTTTTGTCAGTTGATGCGCCAACATCCACAGCACAGTACGCGATGCCGTATGAGCGATCGCTGTGGGGGACTGGAGGCATCAAAATCTGACCAGCCGTGTATTTATCGCTGTCATGCGGGTCTTACCGATTTTTCTATCCCTTTAGTGATTGCAGGGCATCTGGTTGGATTTGTCCTATGCGGTCAGGTGCGCTTAAGCAATGATGTAGGACTGGTTGATATTTTGAATGTCGACGACCGCTGGCAAGCCGATCCCGAACTGGTTAATGAGTTTCGCAATGTTCCGGAGATGGATTATTCTCGGGTTATCGCCTCTGCAGAGTTACTGAAGCTCATTGTGGAAAATTGCCTTAAAAAACAATTGAATTTTGTTGTTATTAAAGATAATCCACAACAGTCAGAGTCGGTGCGACCGGCCCGTAGTCCGACCCCTCATGACAGTAAAATGAAAAAAGCACTGCGCTATATCGATGCACATTTATCAGATGAGCTTCGTCTTGAAGATGTCGCTTCGCATGTTTATCTCAGCCCGTACTATTTCAGCAAGCTGTTCAAAAAATATCAGGGGATTGGTTTTAATGCCTGGGTAAACCAACAACGAATGGCGAGTGCTAAAGAGTTGCTCTGTCATAGCGACTGGAGCATTGCCAGCATTGCGCGAAATTTAGGCTTTTCGCAAACCAGCTATTTTTGCAAAGTTTTCCGCCAGACATACCAGGTGACACCGCAGGCTTTTCGCCAACAAATTAGTGTTGTTTCGTCTGAAGGCTCAGCATAAATAGCAATATTTTGCTATTGCCGATTTTTGATATCGTATTGTATGTCCGTCATTATAAAATGAAAAATAAGAATAGCAGACAATAAATTGTCATAGCGCAACAAAGTAATAGGATTGGAAGGATAAACTGCACCAGTTTTTATTTTTGTGATGAGATACAGTGTCTGTGTGAATGACTTTCTTTATTATTAATTGAAGCTTTCATTCGGAATACAGACATAAGAATAAGCTTAGTGACGCCATAACATTGGCTGAATGAACGTAAAAACATATTAAAATGAATTTTTGTCATGAGGTGTGTTAATTCATCTCATGCCTGGAGCTTAATTGAATTTGCTCCTGAGCTGACAGGTTTACCACGTTTGTGGTAGGGAAGGGGGTGAGAATCCCCCGCAGCCCCCGCTGCTGTGATGCTGACGACCCCGTATAGACCACTGATCGCAAGATTGGGAAGGGCGGGCGAGAATGACGCTAAGCCAGAAGACCTGCCTGTCAGTGACTACCAACAACTTCGGTGGGAAGTGGGTTGCTCAGATGCATACAGTCGAAAGACTGGGTATCTTTACACCCCTACCACCCTGAACAGGATCAGGGTATGGCGGCTAATTTTCGCGCGTTTGTTCTTGCAGGTACCGGAAGCGGCTGTGGCAAAACCACGGTGACGCTGGGCTTGTTGAGTCTGCTGCAAAAACGCGGTTTGCGCGTCCAGCCTTGCAAAGTCGGCCCTGATTATCTTGATACTGGCTGGCATACCGCCGTGTGCGGCACGGCCTCCCGCAATCTTGATAGTTTCATGCTCCCCGCTTCCACATTGAATGCCTTATTTTGCGAGCAGATGCAGCACGCAGATGTTGCTGTAATTGAAGGCGTTATGGGGCTGTATGACGGCTATGGTACGGATCCCAACTACTGCAGTTCTGCTGCGATGGCAAAACAGCTTGGCTGTCCGGTTATTTTGCTGGTGGATGGTAAAGCAGTCTCAACGTCAATTGCCGCCTCGGTGATGGGGTTTCAGCATTTTGACCCAACGTTGAATATTGCTGGCGTGATTGTTAACCGGGTAAACAGCGAAACACATTACCAGCTACTCAAAGTCGCGATCGAACGTTACTGTTCGATACCGGTATTGGGCTACGTACCTCGTGTGGATGGCGTGACGCTCCCTGAGCGTCATCTGGGACTGGTGACCGCGCGCGAATCAATCGTCAACCAGTTGCCGTGGCAGGAATTTGCTACAACGCTCGAGCAAACGTTGGATATCGATGCACTGCTGGCATTAAGCCAGTTGGACACACTCCCTGTGGGCGAATGGCCCGTACTTCCTGCCGCCGATGCAGGAGCAGGTCTGACGCTTGCCATTGCCGATGACGAAGCATTCAACTTTTACTATCCGGATAACATTACGCTACTGGCGCGCACGGGCCTCAATATTGTCCGTTTCAGCCCGCTACACGACAGCAGTCTCCCTGACTGCCAGATGATCTGGTTAGGTGGAGGATACCCTGAACTGCATGCAGCCATGCTTGCCAGTAATACCAGCATGCTGGCGCAGCTGCGCATGGCGCATCAGCGCGGCGTGGCGATTTACGCGGAGTGTGGCGGTCTGATGTACCTGGGGAGTACGCTGGAAGACAGCAACGGCGATAGCTGGCCGATGGCGGATATTATTCCCGGCCACAGTAAAATGGGCAAACGCCTCACCCGATTTGGCTACTGTGAAGCGCAGGCCGAACAGCAAACCTTGCTGGCCGCACCTGGCGAAGTGCTGCGCGGACATGAATTCCACTATTCCGATTTTACCCCTCAAACCCAGGCTGTGATGAGTTGTCGCAAAATCCGCGATGGCAAAACGTTACAAACGTGGTCCGGCGGCTGGCAGGTTGGCAATACGTTTGCCAGCTACCTGCACGTTCATTTTGCTCAGCACCCTGAAATGCTTAATCACTGGCTGGTCGCCGCGAGGAGTGTGAAATGACACTGCTCGCGTGGTGTGTCGCCTGGCTGCTTGATTTCATCATTGGCGATCCGCAGAACTGGCCGCATCCGGTGCGCTGGATTGGCAATCTCATTACCACCGTGCAGCGCCTGGTACGCCGCTACTGTCATAGTGACAGCATGCTGCGTTTCGGTGGCGCAGTGATGTGGGTAGTGGTGGTCGGGCTGACCTGGGCAGTGTCCTGGGGCGTGCTGGCGCTGGCGCAATCGCTTCATCCGTGGCTGGGTTGGGGCGTCGAGGTGTGGATGATCTTCACCGTGCTGGCGGGTCGCTGTCTGGCTAACGCCGCCCTTGATGTTGAACGTCCACTGCGCGCCAATAATCTCGCGGAGAGCCGGGAAAAACTATCCTGGATTGTAGGGCGTGATACCTCGCAATTGCAGCCTAAACAGATCAATCGTGCAGTGGTGGAAACCGTTGCTGAAAACACCGTTGACGGCATCATTGCGCCGTTGTTTTTCCTGTTCCTTGGCGGCGCTCCTCTGGCGATGGCCTACAAAGCAGTGAATACGCTGGATTCTATGGTGGGGTACAAACATGAAAAGTACCGCGCTATCGGTATGGTCAGCGCGCGTCTGGATGATGTCGCGAACTTTATTCCTGCCCGCCTGAGCTGGCTGCTGCTCAGCGTGGCTGCATTTTTGTGCCGTAAAGACGGAGCGCGTGCGTTACAGATTGGCTGGCGCGATCGCTACAACCACAGCAGCCCAAACTGTGCATGGTCGGAGGCATCCGTTGCCGGGGCATTAGGCATTCGACTGGGTGGTCCTAACGACTACTTTGGCGAACGCGTTGAGAAACCGTGGATCGGTGATGCACAACGAGATATTTCAGTAGACGACATTTCCCAAACGATACGATTGATGTGGGTAGCATCGACCCTGGCCCTGGCGCTATTTATCGCGCTGCGGTGGCTGTTGGTCGGTGTGGCCTGAGGACAAAACGATGCAATATATTCAGCAACCCCAGGCGATTGAAGCCAAAAGTTTCGACATCATTGGCGAAATTATTCGTAAAACCCGCCCGGACTATCAGTTTGCCAGCCCGTTGCATGAGGCCATTATCAAGCGGGTGATCCACACTACCGCAGATTTCGACTGGCTGGACATTTTGTGGTTTTCCGATGATGTACTGGCGCAGTTTTGCGCTGCGTTAGGCCGCTCAAGCGTGATTTACACCGATACCACGATGGCTCTTTCCGGGATCAACAAAACGTTGCTGGCAAAATTTGGCGGTGAATGCCGCTGCTACATCAGTGACCCGCGCGTGGTGCGTGCGGCAAAAGAACAGGGGATCACCCGTTCGATGGCGGCTGTCGACATTGCGGTGCAGGAAGAAGGTGAAAAGCTGTTTGTCTTTGGCAATGCGCCGACGGCGCTGTTCCGCCTGATGGAACATGATGTTTCCGTGAGCGGCGTGGTCGGGGTGCCGGTAGGGTTTGTTGGTGCGGAGGAGTCAAAAGATGCGCTGACGAAAAGCCATCTGCCTGCCATAGCTGCCCTGGGCCGCAAAGGCGGAAGCAACGTCGCCGCCGCTATCGTCAACGCGATGCTCTACCACATGCAGGGGGCGCGATGAGCGACCAACCCTTTGACGCACCGGTATGGCACAACGGTAAAGCGCTGCGCAAAGGGTACACCACCGGATCGTGTGCGACGGCAGCAGCCAAAGTGGCTGCGCTGATGGTATTGCGTCAGCATTTGATCCATCAGGTTTCCATTGTTACACCGTCCGGTGTCACGCTATGCCTGAACGTGGAGTCACCGCATATTGAAGGACAGCAGGCCATTGCTGCTATTCGCAAAGACGGCGGCGACGATGTGGACGCCACCCATGGGATGCTGATTTTTGCTCGCGTGACGTTAGACGATAGCGGAGAAATCGCATTACTGGGCGGAGAAGGTGTCGGCACAGTCACCCGTAAAGGAATTGGTCTGCCGGTGGGCAGTTCGGCGATCAATCGCACGCCACGTCAGACTATTGAGTCAGCGGTTCGTGAGGCGATCGGCCCGAACCGCGGGGCGCAGATTGAAATTTTTGCCCCGGAAGGCGAAGAGCGAGCGCAGAAAACGTACAACTCGCGTCTGGGTATTCTGGGCGGCATTTCCATTATTGGCACCACCGGCATTGTTACGCCCATGTCGGAAGAAAGCTGGAAGCGCTCACTGTCGCTGGAGCTGGAAATCAAACGTGCGGCGGGACTGGAGCACGTGGTGCTGGTGCCGGGTAACCACGGCGAACGTTTCGTCCGCGAACAGATGGGAATCGACACGCAAGTTGTTGTCACCATGAGCAACTTTGTTGGTTACATGATTGAAGAGGCGGTTCGCCTTGGATTCAAACAAATCGTCCTCGTCGGGCATCCGGGCAAGCTCATCAAAATTGCAGCGGGTATTTTCCATACCCATAGCCATATTGCCGACGCGCGTATGGAAACCCTGGTCGCCCACCTGGCGCTACTCGGTGCGCCACTGGAATTACTGACGCTGGTCAGCGACTGCGATACTACCGAAGCGGCGATGGAGCATATCGACGCCTACGGTTTTCAGCATATTTATAACCATCTGGCCAAACGTATCTGCATGCGTGTCCTGCAGACCTTGCGCTTTACCAAAAACCCGCCGACCTGCGACGCCATCATGTTCTCTTTTGATAACCAGATCCTCGGCAGCAACCGCCCGGTCGCAGAGATTGCACAGGAGATGACATGCTTACCGTTGTAGGAATGGGACCTGCGGGGTTGCATTTGATGACCCCAGCAGCGCGTGATGCGGTTGCCACGGCGGAAGTGCTGGTCGGTGGTAAAAGGCATCTGCAGCAGTTCCCGGATTTTACCGGTGAGCGGTTTGCCCTTGGCGCCAATATCCCTGAGTTATTAACCTGGATTGGCGAGCATCAGGGGAAGCGCGTGGTGGTACTGGCGTCTGGCGATCCGCTGTTCTACGGCATTGGTACCCGGATGGTGGCGCATTTTGGCATTGAGCATGTGCGCATTATTCCTGGCATCAGCGCGGTGCAATATCTGTGTGCGCAGTCCGGGATTGATATGAACGACATGTGGCTCACCAGCAGTCATGGTCGTAGCGTTTGTTTCGATGAACTGGCACGACATAACAAGGTAGCGATGGTCACGGACGGCCTGTGTGGCCCACGTGAAATCGCGCAGCAGCTTATAGCACGAGGCAAGGGACATCGCTGGATGGTGATTGGCGAAAACCTGGCAATGGAAAACGAACGCATCCGCTGCCTGCCGCTCAGTGAAGTAAATGCCGACTATGACATGAATGCAGTGGTGATCCTCGATGAAAGATGAGCTTTTTCTGCGTGGAGAGAAGGTGCCGATGACCAAAGAAGCGGTCCGTGCTCTTGCCCTCTCAAAACTTGAATTACACCGCGCCACGCACCTGATTGATATTGGCGCAGGAACCGGCAGCGTATCGATAGAGGCGGCGTTGCAATATCCGTCGCTGCGCGTGACGGCGATTGAGCGTAACCCGGCGGCACTCAGGCTGCTGGACGAGAATCGCCAGCATTTTGCCTGCGCCAACGTCGATATTTATCCTGGTATTGCGCCGATGACCGTTGCTGAAAAAGCCGATGCCATCTTTATGGGCGGCAGCGGCGGCCATCTGACCGACCTGATCGACTGGTCGATGCGCCAACTGCATCCCGCCGGACGGCTGGTAATGACGTTTATTCTTCAGGAAAACCTGAATACCGCGCTGGCGCATCTGGAACATCTTGGCGTGCAGGGTGTGGATTGCCTGCAAATGCAGGTTTCATCTCTGACCACGCTCGGCAGTGGTCACTATTTCAAACCGAATAATCCCGTTTTTGTTATCGCCTGTCAGAAGGAAGGAAACCATGTCTGAGATATTTGATCCCCGTAGTGTGTGGTTTGTTGGCGCTGGTCCTGGCGATCGCGAGCTGATTACCCTCAAAGGTTACCGGTTGCTGCAGCAGGCGCAGGTGGTTATCTATGCCGGATCGTTGATTAACACTGAGTTACTGGAATATTGCCCCGCCGATGCTGAATGTCACGACAGTGCCGAACTGCATCTGGAGCAAATTCTCGACCTGATGGAAGCCGGTGTGAAAGCGGGCAAAACGGTTGTACGTCTGCAAACTGGCGACGTCTCGTTGTACGGCTCGGTCCGCGAGCAGGGTGAAGAGCTGACCAAGCGCGGGATTGAATGGCAGGTGGTGCCTGGCGTCAGCGCGTTCCTGGGTGCTGCGGCAGAACTCGGCGTTGAGTATACGGTGCCTGAAGTGTCGCAGAGTCTAATCATTACTCGTCTGGAGGGGCGTACGCCGGTGCCGGAGCGTGAGCAGCTGGAGGCGTTTGCCAGCCATCAGACGTCGATGGCGATTTATCTTTCCGTCCAGCGTATTCATCGGGTGGCTGAACGTCTGATTGAGGGCGGCTATCCGGCAACCACGCCAGTGGCAGTCATCTATAAAGCGACCTGGCCTGAAAGCCAGACCGTGCGTGGGACCCTTGAAGATATCGGCGACAAAGTGCGCGATGCGGGGATCCGCAAAACGGCACTTATTCTGGTCGGTAATTTCCTGGGCTCGGAGTATCACTACTCCAAACTCTATGCGGCGGACTTTAGCCATGAATACCGTAAAGCCTGAGTCTATTGCGTTGTTCTGCCTGACGCCCGGCGGTGTATTGCTGGCTAAGCGTCTGGCGGCAATGCTACCGGTGACCTGTTTCACCAGCGAAAAATTGCTGGAGGAGGGGTTTATTCCCTTCGAAAACGGTTTTGCCAATGCGGCCCGCGATGCGTTTGCGAACTATTCGGCGCTGATTTTTATCGGTGCGACCGGTATTGCGGTACGCGTGCTGGCCCCACTGGTCAACGACAAATTTTGTGACCCAGCGGTGGTTGTGATCGATGAGCGTGCGCAGCATGTCATCAGTCTGCTGTCTGGCCACGCAGGTGGCGCTAACACGTTGGCGCGTTACCTGGCGGGCATGCTGGGTGCGGATCCAGTGATTACCACGGCGACGGATGTGAATGATATGGCGGCTCTCGATACGCTGGCATTTCAACTGAATGCGCGAATGACCGATTTTCGTTCGGTGGTAAAAATCGTCAATCAGATGCTGGTCAGCAACAAGCGGGTCGGCCTGTGGTGGGACGACGAATTGACGCAGGACGTCAGTCATTGCGATCGTCGTGGTTTTATCACGGTGACTGACCTGCATCACCTCCCTGAGCTGGATGCGCTGATTTGTATCACCTTGCGTACCGATCTCCCCGAGTTGCCTCTCCCGCACTGGAAACTGGTGCCGCAGCGGGTTGTTGCCGGAATTGGTTGTCGTCGCGATACGCCGTTTCCGTTGTTAGCCGAACTGCTTTCCCGCCAGCTTGAAGCCCAGCGGCTTGATCCGCTGGCGCTAAAAGCCATCGGAAGCATCACGCTTAAGAAAGATGAACAGGGGCTTATCCAACTGGCTTCCTGCTGTCGTGTTCCTTTCGAAACCTTTACTGCTGACGCACTGCGTGAGCATGAACATCGTTTTCCTGCTTCATCGTTTGTGCGTAAAACGGTCGGTACGGGAAGCGTCTCCGGTCCTGCAGCCTGGCTGCTGAGCCATGGTCAACTGTTAGGCGAGACCCTGCGCGAACAGGGCGTCACTATTACTTTGGGAGTTTCACACTGATGTTAACCGTAATTGGAATTGGTCCTGGCTCGCAGGCAATGATGACCATGGAAGCCGTTGAAGCATTGAAGGCGGCAGAGATTATTGTGGGTTACAAGACATATACCCACCTGGTAAAAGCCTTCACCGGCGATAAGCAAGTGATCAAAACCGGGATGTGCAAAGAGATCGAACGCTGCCAGGCGGCGATCGAACTGGCGCAGGCTGGTCATAATGTGGCGCTAATCAGCAGCGGTGACGCCGGGATTTACGGCATGGCCGGGCTGGTGCTTGAGCTGGTTAGCAAGCAAAAGCTGGAGGTTGAGGTCAAGCTGATCCCGGGGATGACCGCCAGTATTGCTGCCGCCTCTTTGCTCGGTGCTCCGCTGATGCACGACTTCTGCCATATCAGCTTAAGCGACCTGTTAACACCGTGGCCGGTGATTGAAAAACGCATTGTGGCCGCAGGCGAAGCTGACTTCGTAATCTGTTTCTATAACCCGCGTAGTCGTGGCCGTGAAGGGCATCTGGCGCGTGCTTTTGAGCTGCTTTCTGCCAGCAAGAGCGCACAAACCCCGGTGGGCATCGTGAAGTCAGCGGGACGTAAAAAACAGGAAAAATGGCTGACTACGCTCGGTGAGATGGACTTTGAACCGGTGGATATGACCAGCCTGGTGATTGTCGGCAACAAAACGACCTATGTTCAGGATGGCCTGATGATCACCCCACGCGGTTACGTACTGTGAATTACGGTGATGTGCTGGTCATGGGCGGTACCAGCGATGCGCGCATGCTGTGCCAGCAACTGGATGCGGCAAACGTGGCCTATACCCTGTCGGTGGCGACCCCAACGGGGAAACAGCTGGCGGGCGATATTAAAGGTCAGGTGCGCTGCGGACGTCTGGAGCGGGAGCACATGATTGCCTGGCTGCAGGAAAACCATACGCGCTGGGTGATTGATGCCTCACACCCGTATGCCGAAGTGGTAAGCCGTAACATCATGAGCGCCTGTGAAACGGCGGGCGTGCTACTAAGCCGCTATCAGCGCCCTGAGCAGCTGAGCGGTCTGACACATCCGCATCTTTATGCCGTGCAGAGTATTCAGCAAGCCTGCGATATGGCGCGCCGCTTCGGGGAGCGCGTGTTGCTGACCACGGGTAGCAAAGATTTGGCTACCTGGCGCGCGGGACTACCGGAAAAAACGCTGCTGGCCCGCGTATTGCCGGTGCCTGACGTTATACAGCAATGCGCCGATTTAGGATTTGGTGTTGGTGAAGTATTCGCCATGTGCGGGCCGTTTAGCGCGGAGTTTAACGCCGCCTTTTACCGTCAGTGTCAGGCTGATGTGGTGATCACCAAAGCGTCAGGTGCGGAAGGTGGTTATCAGGAAAAAGTACAACCCTGTCTGGATGCCGGGATCCCCTGCATCGTGATTACACGTCCGGCACCGTTGGTGGCGGGAGAAGAATTACTGGAAAGTCAGGCCGCATTCGCGGCGCGTTTAACGCGCTGGCTGGCCGCGGCTTAAGGAGTTAGAGATGAAAAAGGCGCTTCTGGTGGTCAGCTTTGGCACCAGCTATCACGACACCTGTGAGAAAAATATTGTGGCCTGCGAACGCGATCTTGCGGCCAGTTGCCCCGATCGTGATCTGTTCCGGGCGTTTACCTCCGGGATGATCATCCGCAAACTCAAACAGCGTGACGGCATTGATATTGACACGCCGCTGCAGGCCCTGCAAAAGCTGGCTGAGCAGGGGTATCAGGATGTGGCCATTCAGTCGCTGCACATCATTAACGGTGACGAGTACGAAAAAATTGTCCGTGAAGTACAAAGCATGCGCCCGCTGTTTGCCCGCCTGACGTTGGGCGTTCCTCTATTGAGCAGTCATGATGATTACGCGCAGTTGATGCAGGCGCTGCAACAGCAGATGCCGTCACTTGGTGAGCGTGAAAAAGTGGTGTTTATGGGACACGGGGCCAGTCATCACGCTTTTGCTGCTTATGCTTGCCTCGATCACATGATGACCGTGCAGGGCTTCCCGGCGCGGGTCGGCGCGGTGGAGAGCTACCCGGAAGTGGATATTCTAATCGACAGTTTAGGTCGCGAAGGGATAACGGCGGTACATCTCATGCCGTTAATGCTGGTTGCGGGTGACCATGCCATCAACGACATGGCCTCCGACGAAGATGATTCGTGGAAAACGTTATTCAACGCCGCGGGCATTCCTGCCACGCCGTGGCTGAGCGGTCTGGGTGAGAACCCGGCGGTACGCGCCATGTTCGTGGCACATTTACAGCAGGCGCTGAGCATGGCGCTGGAGGAAGCAGCATGAGCGGCAAACTGTACGCATTGAGCACTGGGCCAGGTGCCTCCGATCTGATAACCGTGCGTGCGGCGCGTACGCTCGGTTCGCTGGATATTCTCTATGCACCCGCGGGGCGTAAAGGTGGCGACAGCCTGGCGCTGTCCATCGTCCGGGAGTATGTCGGCGAGCAGACCGAAATCCGCTGCTGTCATTTCCCGATGAGTGCCGATAGCACCGAAAAAGAAGCCGTCTGGGACGAGGTTGCCGCCGCGCTGGTTGCGGAAGTGGAGGCCGGCAAGCAGGTCGGTTTCATCACCCTCGGTGATGCCATGCTGTTCAGTACCTGGGTCTTTTTGCTCCAGCGAATTGGTAATCCTGACTGGTTAGAAATCGTCCCCGGTGTGACCTCATTTGCTGCTATTGCCGCACGCTCAAAAACGCCGCTCGCCATGGAACAGCAGTCGCTGGCGGTCGTCTCGTGCACTGCGTCGGAGGCGGAAATCCGGCAGGCGTTAAAGCAGCATGAGAGCCTGGTGTTGATGAAAGTATACGGTCGTTTTGCGCGCATCAAGGCGCTGCTGCAAGAAGAAGGCATTCTGGACTGTGCGTTAATGATGTCCGAAGCCACGCTACCGGGTGAGCAATGCTGGCGCCAGCTCAGTGACGTGAGTGACGATCAGCCGCTACCGTATTTCTCGACCATTCTGGTCAATAAACAGTGGGAGTATGAAAGATGAAGCTTGAACACCAGCTAAAACAGCTGTCTTTCAGCGGGTTGGCTGCGGCACTATTACTGATGATTGTGCCTGAACAGGCGTTTGCCATGCACATTATGGAGGGTTTTTTACCGCCGATGTGGGCACTGGCCTGGTGGCTGCTGTTTTTACCTTGCCTGTGGTATGGGCTGGTGCGCCTGCGCCAAATTGTGCAGGAAGATAACCACCAGAAAGTGTTACTGGCCCTGTGCGGCGCGTTTATTTTCGTGCTGTCTGCGCTAAAAATTCCCTCAGTCACCGGGAGTTGCTCGCATCCGACCGGGGTGGGTCTGGCTGTGATTCTGTTCGGGCCTGGCGTTGTTGCCATTCTCGGGGCCATCGTTTTGTTATTCCAGGCATTATTGCTGGCACATGGCGGTTTAACCACGCTGGGCGCTAACGGTATGTCAATGGCGGTCATTGGTCCGGTTGTCGGCTATATGGTGTGGAAGATGGCTTGTCGCGCGGGGTTCCGTCGTGATGTCTGCGTCTTCTTGTGCGCGATGCTGGCGGATCTCGTAACCTATTTTGTCACGTCGGTACAACTGGGTGTTGCTTTCCCGGACCCGTCCACAGGTGCTACGGGCTCCATCATCAAGTTCATGGGGATTTTCTGCCTGACGCAGATCCCAATCGCTATCGCAGAAGGTTTGCTCACGGTGATGATTTATGACCAGCTCACCAAACGGCAGCTCATCACCGCACAAGGACATTAACCATGAAAAAGACGCTGATTCTGTTAGCAATGGTGGTGGCGCTGGTGATCCTACCTTTCTTCATCAACCACGGTGGAGAATACGGGGGGTCAGATGGCGAAGCGGAAAGCCAGATTCAGGCTATTGCCCCGCATTATGAACCGTGGTTCCAGCCGTTGTATGAGCCTGCCAGCGGCGAGATTGAAAGCCTGCTGTTTACGCTTCAGGGATCGCTGGGTGCAGCGGTGATTTTTTACATTCTGGGTTACACCAAGGGCAGACAACGCCGTGATGACCGGTCTTGACAGGCTGAGCTACCAGAGCCGCTGGTTTCATGTCTCACCGCAGCGCAAGTTTCTGCTGTGGTTAGTGATGATGATTCTGGCGTTTACCCTGCCCCCGTTGGGGCAGGGTATTGAGCTGTTACTTATTGCCGCACTGAGCTGCTGGCTGTTGCGCATCTCTTTCTGGCGCTGGTGTCGCTGGATGGCGTTGCCGTTTGGCTTTTTGCTGGTCGGTGTGGTGACGATCCTATTCAGTGTGAGTCGCGATCCTCATAGCTTACTGGTTAGTCTGCCGGTGGGTAGCTACTGGTTAGGCGTCACCGAGGCGGGGGTACATACCGCCAATGAAACATTCTGGCGAAGCCTGGCGGCGTTGGCATCCACCTTTTGGTTGGTACTTAATCTGCCGTTTCCACAGTTAATTATTCTGCTGAAACGGGCGCATGTCCCGCGCCTGCTGACTGAACAGATCCTGCTGACCTGGCGATTTATTTTTATTCTTTTAGACGAAGCGCTCGCCATTCATCGCGCACAAACGCTGCGTTTTGGTTATCGTAGCTTGCCGCTGGGCTATCGCTCGCTGGCAATGCTGGTGGGACTGTTGTTTACGCGTGTGTTAATCCGCTATCAGCAAATGACCACCACACTGGATATCAAACTGTATCAGGGTGATTTTCACCTGTAAGGAAAAGTATGCTTGCCACCTCAGCGCTTTGGTTTCGCTATCAGGATGACCCGATCCTCAAAGGGCTAACGCTGGATTTTTCTGCACATGCCGTCACCGGGCTGGTGGGGGCCAATGGGTGCGGAAAATCCACGCTGTTTATGAACCTGAGTGGGTTACTTCGTCCACAGCAGGGGGCGGTGATGTGGCAAGGAAAACCGCTGGATTACAGCAAGCGTGGCCTACTGGCATTGCGTCAGCAGGTGGCAACTGTATTTCAGGACCCCGATCAGCAAATCTTTTATACCGACATCGACAGCGACATCGCCTTTAGCCTGCGCAATATCGGCGTGGATGAAACAGAAATTGCTCGCCGGGTAGAAGATGCCCTGACGCTGGTGGATGCACAACATTTTCGTCATCAACCTATTCAATGCCTAAGCCACGGACAAAAAAAACGCGTGGCAATAGCAGGCGCACTGGTGCTGCAGGCGCAGTATCTTCTGCTGGATGAACCGACTGCGGGCCTTGACCCCTCGGGCCGTACGCAGATGATTGAGATTATTAAACGGATTGTGGCGCAGGGAAACCATGTGGTTATTTCCAGCCATGATATCGATCTTATCTATGAAGTGAGCGACGCGGTTTATGTTTTGCGCCGGGGAGAAGTGCTGACGCACGGCACACCCGGCGAGGTATTCGCGCGCACGGATCTCATTGAACAAGCAGGATTAACTCAGCCCTGGCTGGTGAAGTTGCATACGGAGTTAGGCTTCCCACTGTGTAAAACAGAGGCTGAATTTTATCGTTGTATGCGAGAGAACGCACTGAAGGAGGCGTCATGACGCAGGCAATAATGTTGCAGGGAACGGCATCTGATGTAGGCAAAAGCGTATTAGTCGCCGGGCTGTGTCGTATTTTTTATCAGGATGGACGACGTACCGCGCCGTTCAAATCGCAGAACATGGCGCTGAACTCGGGAATTACACCTGAGGGAAAAGAGATGGGGCGCGCGCAAATTTTCCAGGCTGAAGCAGCAGGCATCATCCCGGATGTGCGTATGAATCCGGTGCTATTGAAACCGACCAGCGACCGCAAAGCGCAGGTAGTGCTGATGGGTAAGGTGGCGACCGATATGGATGCGGTAAGCTACCACGAGTACAAACCGCGTCTGCGTGAGCAGATTATTTCGGTTTATAACAGCCTGGCGCAGGAATTTGACGTCATTGTGCTGGAAGGGGCGGGAAGCCCGGCTGAAATTAACCTGCGCGATCGCGATATCGTCAACATGGGGATGGCGGAGATGGCGCAGTGCCCGGTTGTGCTGGTGGCAGATATCGATCGCGGTGGCGTGTTTGCCTCGATTTACGGCACGCTGGCGCTGCTGCATGACCATGAACGCGCGCGCGTAAAAGGCGTGATTATCAATAAATTTCGTGGTGATGTGGCGCTGCTCTATTCCGGAATTGAACAAATTGAAGCGCTGACCGGCGTTCCCGTACTCGGCGTGATGCCGTGGCTGGATGTCGATCTCGAAGATGAAGACGGCGTCGCGCTGCAAAAAGGGAAGTATTTACGCACTGACAAACGCGATATCGACATTGCTGTGGTGCAACTGCCGCATATTTCCAACTTTACGGATTTCAATGCGCTGGCCGCACAGCCGGATGTTCGGGTGCGCTATGTTCGCCATCCGGAAGAGCTGGCGGGCGTCGACCTGGTGATTCTGCCGGGCAGCAAAAATACGCTCGGTGATTTGGTCTGGCTTCGCGAAAGCGGCATGGCGCACAGCGTGTTGCAGTTACACCGTCAGAACGTGCCGGTAGTAGGAATTTGCGGTGGCTATCAGATGCTCGGCGAGACCATTATTGATGACGTGGAGTCGGGGCTGGGTACGCTGCCAGGTCTGGGCCTGCTTGATACCGTGACCCATTTTGCCCAGCACAAAACCACGACCCAGGTTGAAGGGCAAATGTCGGCCACGCTGCCGGACTGGCTGGCCGACGCTGCCGGGTTATCCGTTCGTGGTTATGAAATTCACATGGGCGAAACGGCGTTATCCGGCGAGTGTCGGTCGGTGATGACACTGCAAAAAGACGGCGGTAACGTCGCGGACGGCGCGGTGACTCACGACGGTTTGGTGTTCGGCACTTATCTCCACGGTCTGTTTGATAGCGATGATTTCACCCGTGCGCTGGTGAATGGCCTGCGGGTACGTAAAGGGTTGGCACCACTGGATTCAACCTTCCATTACGCGCAATATAAATCACAGCAGTTTGATCTGCTGGCGGATGCGATGCGGCAACACATCGATATTGAGAAAATTTATACCATCATGCAGCAACACCGGGAGCCAGTATGATGATTCTGGTTACCGGCGGCGCCCGTAGCGGCAAGAGCCGTCACGCTGAGGCGCTGATCGCGGATTCCCCGAACGTGCTGTATATCGCGACGTCGCAAATTTTCGATGAGGAGATGGCGGCGCGAATTCAGCACCATCGCGATGGGCGTCCCGCGCACTGGCGTACAGCCGAGCGCTGGCAACATCTTGATGAGCTGATTACAGCCGAGAACGATCCGCACGAGGCGATTTTACTGGAATGCATCACCACGATGGTGACCAACCAGCTGTTTGCGCTAGGCGGCGACAGCTCACCGGATGGCTGGGACTACGCCGCAATGGAGCAATCCATTGAGGATGAGATCCGAGTGCTGATTGACGCTTGTCAGCGTTGCCCGGCAACAGTCGTGCTGGTCACTAACGAAGTGGGGATGGGGATTGTTCCGGAAAATCGTCTGGCGCGGCATTTTCGCGATATTGCCGGACGGGTAAACCAGCGTCTGGCGGCTGTGGCAGATGAGGTCTGGCTGGTGGTATCTGGAATTGGAGTCAAAATTAAATGAGTAAGTTGTTTTGGGCAATGCTCTCTTTTATCAGCCGCTTGCCCGTTCCGGCGCGCTGGTCGCAAGGACTGGATTTCGAACAGTTTTCCCGCGGCATTGTCATGTTCCCGCTGATTGGCGTGGTGTTAGGAGGGCTGACAGGACTGGTCTTCATGGCCTTGCAAGCCTGGTGTGGTATTCCACTGGCGGCACTCTTTAGCGTGTTGGCATTGGCACTGTTAACCGGTGGTTTTCATCTTGACGGTCTGGCGGATACCTGTGACGGCGTGTTTTCTGCACGTCGGCGCGAACGGATGCTGGAAATAATGCGCGACAGCCGCCTGGGGACCCACGGCGGACTGGCACTGATCTTTGTTCTGTTGGCTAAAGTGCTGGTGGTGAGTGAACTGGCTCTACGCGGAACGCCAATGCTGGCTGCGCTGGCAGCAGCCTGCGTGGCGGGGCGTGGAACTGCGGTTTTGCTGATGTACCGGCATCGTTATGCCCGCGAAGAAGGGCTGGGAAATGTCTTTATAGGCAAAGTAACCGGACGACAAACCTGCGTCACGTTGGGGTTCGCGGCAATACTCGCCGCCGTGCTGCTTCCCGGCATGCGTGGAGTGGCGGCTCTGGTCGTCACGATAGTGGCAATTTTCATTCTTGGGCAATTACTAAAACGCACATTGGGCGGACAAACCGGCGATACGCTTGGGGCGGCCATCGAACTTGGCGAGTTGATCTTCTTACTGGCTCTGCTTTGATCCAGTCAACACATTGAGAACCCTTATGCAGACTTTATCCGCTTTACTCCACGCGATCCCTACACCCGATAGTGCTGCGATGTTGCGTGCACAGCAGCATATTGATGGCTTACTTAAACCACCGGGCAGCCTTGGACGTCTTGAGTCCCTGGCCGTGCAACTCGCCGGTATGCCAGGCCTGAAGGGCGTGCCGCGCGTGGGGAGAAAAGCGATGCTGGTGATGTGCGCCGATCACGGCGTCTGGGATGAAGGTGTGGCCGTTTCGCCGAAAGTGGTTACGGCGATTCAGGCGGCAAATATGACGCGTGGCACGACCGGTGTCTGCGTGCTGGCGGCCCAGGCTGGCGCGAAGGTTCATGTGATTGATGTGGGGATTGATGCTGATCTAATCCCCGGCGTGGTGAATATGCGCGTTGCGCGCGGCTGCGGCAATATTGCTGAAGGCCCTGCAATGAGTCGTTCTCAGGCCGAGGAGTTGCTTCTGGAAGTGATGCGCTACACCCGAGAGCTGGCGGAAGAGGGCGTCACGCTGTTTGGCGTGGGTGAACTGGGGATGGCTAATACCACGCCTGCGGCGGCGATTGTCAGCGTACTGACCGGCAGTGATGCTGAAGATGTGGTGGGTATTGGCGCTAACCTGCCACTTTCTCGTGTGGCTAACAAGGTAGACGTTGTTCGTCGGGCAATTGCCGTCAATCAGCCGGATCGTAATGACGGTATTGATGTGCTGGCTAAGGTAGGCGGGTTTGATCTTGTCGGTATGGCAGGTGTGATGTTAGGTGCGGCCTCCTGCGGTCTACCAGTGTTGCTGGATGGGTTCCTCTCGTACTCCGCTGCGCTGGCAGCCTGCCAGATTGCACCGCAGATTAAGCCGTATCTGATCCCATCGCACTTCTCCGCTGAGAAGGGTGCCTGCACCGCGCTGGCGCATCTGGAACTGGACCCGTATCTCAATATGGGCATGCGCTTAGGTGAGGGCAGCGGCGCTGCACTGGCGATGCCGATTGTCGAGGCCGCCTGCGCTATGTACAACAATATGGGACATTTAGCCGCCAGCAATATTGTACTTCCGGACGGTAAGGAAGCCTAGTCAAGCCGTACCCCGCTCAACGGCGGGGCTCTCGTCGTAACCCCCCGTTAAACAGATAAAAAAGCTATAATTAACGGATAGCTGCTGCGGCGAAGGAAAGGACAATGATGCGTCGTGTAAAACTGTTGTGTTCACTTATCATGTTGCTGGCCTGTCAGGGAGCGCAGGCGGTGAGTTATCCGTTGCCGCCAGAGGGCAGTCGTCTGGTCGGTAGTCCGCTGACTATTACGGTTCCGCCAGCTAATACGCAACCGCTGGAGGCATTTGCTGCGCAGTATGGGCAAGGGCTGAGCAATATGCTGGAAGCTAATCCGGGCGTGGATGTCTATTTGCCGAAATCGGGTTCTACGCTGGTGGTGCCACAGCAGGTTATTTTGCCGGATACCGTGCGTGAGGGCATCGTTATTAACGTTGCAGAAATGCGACTTTACTATTACCCCAAAGACAGCAGTACGGTTGAAATTTTACCTATTGGGATTGGTCAGGCGGGGAGAGAAACGCCGCGCAACTGGGTGACGACGGTAGAGCGCAAGCAGGAGGCACCCAGCTGGACGCCAACTGCGAATACTCGCCGGGAATACGCCGCACGTGGGGAGAGCTTGCCTGCGTTTGTTCCGGCCGGGCCGGAAAATCCGATGGGGTTGTACGCCATTTATATCGGTAAGCTGTACGCTATTCACGGCACTAATGCCAATTTCGGAATTGGGCTGCGGGTAAGTCAGGGCTGTATTCGCCTGCGCAATGACGATATTAAATACCTGTTTGATACCGTGCCGGTGGGAACTCGGGTTCAACTTATCGACCGACCGGTGAAATACAGTACCGAGCCAGACGGTAGTCGCTGGGTTGAAGTTCATGAACCGCTGTCACGCAACCGCAGCGAATATGAGTCGGATAAAAAAATCCCGCTGCCGGTCACGCCAGCGTTACGCAGTTTTGTGACCGGAGAGGGGGTGGACGTCAGTCGCGCCAATGCGACGCTGGAACGCCGCTCCGGGATGCCGGTGAATATCAGCCAGGTGCAGAAATTCTAATCATCACCTCACGCGGCCTTTACGTTATCGTCAGGCCGCGTGCTTCGTTTGAAACTGCCCCTTTTTCACAAAGCCAATATGGTCTGCCATCAACTGCGCTTCATGTTCACTGTGGGTGACCAGCAGTGCCGTTTGTCCGGCTGCGCGCAAAATATCGCGCACCTCGCTACCCAGGCGCTCGCGGGTGCTCTTATCCAGGCTGGAAAACGGTTCATCCAGCAGTAAGATGTCTGGATGCGGAGCCAGGGCGCGGGCCAGGGCGATACGCTGCTGCTGCCCGCCGGAAAGCTCATGAGGGTAATGGCTGGCGTGGCTGTGCAATTCCACCATTTTTAACAGCTCGGCGACTCTGGCCTGTTGTGCGTCTCGCGGCAGGCGGCGCAAACCAAAGGCCACGTTTTGTTGGGCCGTCAGATGTGGGAATAACGCATATTCCTGAAACACCATGCCGACATGACGTTTTTCCGGCGGCAGATGCACGCCAGGGCCAGCAACCCGCCGCTGTGAAACATAAATCTCTCCGCGCTGCAGCCGTTCAAATCCGGCGACTGCGCGCAGAACTGTGGTCTTGCCACAGCCGGACGCTCCCAGCAGGCAGGCGATTTCGCCTTTGCGCACCGACATTGAAAAGCCAGTCAGCACCGATTGCTGACTGTTGCCGTAGGCAACATGTACATCCTGGAGTCGTAACGCGATTTCTGACATTGTTGCTCTCTTAACCACGGCGCGTCATCTGCTGACGTACCAACAAAATAACCGGTAATGTGCCCGCCAAAACAATCATTAGCGCGGCAATGGCCCCTTCTTCGTAGGTTCCTCGCGCCGCTTCGGCATACAGCAGCGTGGCCAGCGTTTCAAAGTCTACCGGGCGTAGCAGCAGGGTGGTGGGCAACTCTTTCATCGCATCGGCAAACACCAGCAATGCACTGCTTACTAACGCCGGGCGCAGCAGAGGGAAATGCACGCGGGCAAAGGTCCCGGCACCATTCTCTCCCAGCAAACGTGAGGCTTGTTCAAGGGACGGGGGAATGCGGCCCAGGCCGGAATCCAGCGCGCCGATGGCGATGGCCTGAAAACGCATCGCACAGCAAATAATCAGCAAGATACCGGCAGACATCAGCGGTAAGCTGCGCATATCGAGCAGATCGGCCAGCCAGCGGTCAACTGCCATCGCCGGGGGAAGAAAACCAATTGCCAGAATAGTGCCAGGCACCGCGTAACCTAACGACGCCAGACGCATTACGCCGCGACGAAAGCCGGGCATAGCGTTGTCTGCCGCGCTGTGGCGTGCGCTCCACGCCACCAGCATGCTGACGCATATCACCACCAGCGTGGTGCCGGCTGCCAGCGATAGTGTGTTTTGCAACGCAGAAAGTAACGACGCAGACAGCGGGTTCTCATCACCTAACCGTTTGGCGCTCTCCCACATTAAAAACAATACCGGGGCCAGGAATCCCAGTACGACCGGGAGCGAAATGATGGCGCCGAGCAGCCAACCGCGCCAGCCATGCACGCGCGTGGGCTGAATTTCTCGCAGGCTACGGCTGCTGAATCCTTGTTTTCTGCGACCGTAAAATTCCAGCGTCAGAATAAAGAAGATAAACATCAGCATCATGCAGGCGATTTGTGCCGCAGCGGATAGATCAGAGCGCGAGATCCACGTGGTATATACGGTAACGGTTAAGGTCTGTACCCCAAGGAATTCCGACGCGCCAATATCATTTAGCGTTTCCAGCAGCGCCAGGCTGATCCCAACCGCCAGCGCCGGGCGGGCCATTGGCAGGGCGACGCGAAAAAAGGTTCCGCTGGCGCTGCAACCCAGCGTACGTGCGGCTTCCAGCAGATGCGCCGGCTGGCTGATAAACATCGCGCGGGTGGTCAGATAAACATATGGATACAGCACTAAACCGAGCAGCAGGATCGCGCCGGAAAGGGAGCGTAAATCCGGCAAGCGGAACTGTCGTGGGCTGTCAAAACCGAGTAAAAAACGGATGAAGGTTTGCAGTGGGCCAATGGGGTGCAGTAAATCGAGCCAGGCAAAGGCCACGATATAGGTCGGCATCGCCAGTGGCAACAGTAGTGCCCAGCTTAGTATTTTGCGCCCGGGGAAGTCCCATGCAGTGACCGCCCACGCGCTGCCAACGCCAATCACGCCAACCATGACCGCGACGCCCGCCAGCAACAGTACGGTGTTTTTTAACGCGGAGGGCAGCACCCAGGTGATGAGATTATCCCAGTGGGATAAATCAGCCTGCGTGGCCTGCCAGATGAGCGCCACAATCGGGGTCAGGACGCCGAGTGCAACACACAGGGCGCCAAGATGTAATGGCGTTAATAATGACTGCGGCCCGGAAACCAGGCCGCGTAACATCGGAAGCAACAGCGGTTTATTGATCGAATCCAACTTTATCTACCAGCAGACTAGCTTGTTTACGGTACTTCACGATTTCGGTTAACGGGATCTTGTCGACGTCGATTTCACCGATAGTAGCGCTGATAACCGGGTCGAGCGTTACCCCCTTCAGTACCGGGTATTCAAAGTTCGCTTTCGCGTACTGCTGCTGGGCAGGTGCGGAAACCAGATATTCCATCAGCTTAACGGCATCAGCTTTATTGGGCGCATAACGAGCCACGGCAGCCCCGCTGATATTGACGTGGGTACCGCCTTTCTCAAAGGTCGGTTTCACTACTTTAATAGCATCGCCCCACTGACGCGCATCGCTGCCTTCTTTGGCATTTTTCATATGACCGACGTAATAGGAGTTGGCGAGGCCAATATCACAAATTCCGCCGAGGATATCACGGGCAACATCACGGTCGCCGCCGGTCGCTTTACGCGCCAGGTTTGCCTTCACGCCGCGCAGCCACTCTTCCGTTTTGGCTTCTCCGTGGTGGGCAATCATGGCGGCAATTAGTGCAGTATTATACGGATGCTGTCCGGAACGAATACAGACTTTGCCTTTGTATTCCGGGCTTGCGAGCTGCTCATAATGCCAGTTGTCAATAGGCATTGATTTCTTGGCGTAGAGCACGCGTGCGCGCATGGAAAGCGCAAACCACTGGTTATCTGCACCGCGAAGATTAGCTGGAATGGCGGCTTTCAACGCATCAGATTCTACCGGTTGCGTTACGCCCGCTTCGACTAAATCGATGAGGTTACCGGCATCAACGGTCATTAGCAGGTCGGCAGGGGAGTTTTTCCCTTCCGCTTTGACGCGTTCAAGCATGCCATCCTTGATATACACCGTGCTCACTTTTATGCCGCTGGTTTTTGTCCAGCTATCGAGCAGGGGTTGGATCAGGCCCGGTTCTCGGGTGGTGTACAGCGTTAACGTATCCTGCGCGAAAGCCGGCAGGCTGACGGAGAGGACCAGGGCAGATGCAAGCGTAATACGGCGCAGTCCGGTGCGAGGCAGAGCATTCATCGTTTATATCCCAGAGTAATTGGAACGGACAGTGACCCGAGCTGGCGCTCGTTCTTTTAGCTTGCGTACAATAAATGATAATCACTAGCACTTACAACAATGGCAAAGTTTAAACGATTTACATTTACATAACTTTAAGCAATGGTGTGATGTGGTGATTAACAGGGGAGATTGGGTAAGCGGAGAGGTGGTGAAACTCCCCGCTTCTGGGATAGTAACTGTAAAAGGAGCGAATATTTATCGGTGCGATTTTTGTGACAGGGTTTCATCCATAATCGCATTAACCTGCGCCATTACTGCACCTGCATTTTTGACACCCCTCTCTTCCTGCTCTTTGACCCACCTTTCTTGCGCCGCCCGGTAACGGGTAGAGTCTTCCCATTGCGTGACCTCTTGGGGTTGCATAACACGCACTGTGGCTCCGGCCTGGCGTAAATCATCTATCTGGATGTTAAAGCTGTTGTTCATCACCGAGCCCAGGGCGTGATACGCCGTTTCAGCCGCACGTTGAATGGCGGCCCGATCCTCATCAGAAAGCGCGTCCCAGGTCTGTTTATTCATTGCCAGAATGTAAAGATGTCCCAGCCATAGCTCTTTGGCGAGAAGCACATTGGGTGCAAACTGATACGCCTTCAGATCGTAGCCGCTGTCCACGTTCAGCATCATGCCATCGATTGCACCGGTTTTTAGCGCGTTATAGGTCTCTTCTCCCCAGGGCATAGTCACCGGTTTAGCCCCGGCGTTTTGCAGAAAATCACGGTGCCAGAAGCTGGCGGAGCGCCATGTCCCACCCTTGATATTACTCAGGGTAGTCATGGGCCTGGCGCTAAAAAAGGCCAGTGGATAGCCGGTGGCAAGAAAAATACTCACCACATTATTTTTCTCAAGTTCTGCCTGGAATGCCGGAATGTCAGCGTAGACGTGGCGGAAGAAGGCCACCTGCTGCTCACCGGCAGGGCCGACGGGAAAGCTTTTAAAGATCTGATTCAGGGGCAGCGCGTCGGCGGTGTATTCAGGCACGACAATCGCCATATCTACCTTTCGTTCACTACCGACGTTGCGTAACGCATTGTAGCTGTTACTGAGCTCTCCGCCCCAGTGCGCCTCTATTTTCAGGTGTCCGTTTGACTCTTTCTCAATGGCTGGGAAGAGTACATCGTTGAGGAAGTGAGTGCGCATCCCACCCAGCGGTTCATGATCACTGTAGGTCAAGGTTTGCGTAGCCGAAACCGTGGTCGGTAGCAGCAGGGCGACGAACAGCATTGCCAGATATTTTCCCGATGTTTTTTGGGTGCACATACATTTCCTTTGTGTTGCGGAGGTGATGAAGAGCCAACGGCGGACTAAGTTGTCAGGCCGTCTGGCTAGCTAACCAGCGTGTACCGCTCGTTTTCATTTGTTGTTCGAGAATACTGCCACGGGTGGCAAAGACGCGCTGCACCGGAAAGCCGCTTTTTTCCAGCAGGTAAGCCAGCGCGGCGTATTCACGTGGATATTTCTCCACCACATTTTGGTCAATCGCGACCACACCGAGCGGAAAGGTAAAGCTGGCCATATCGTAAATGCTTTGGCGATGGAACAGTTTCCATACGCCATTGCGTTTTTCTGCCATATCATAGAAACGGTTATGACCAATGCAGCCCAGATTCAGCTTAACGTTCTCGCCGATAATCATTGCGTTGGTTTCAACAATTGCCCTCGTTGCGTTGGCATTGAAAGTCACCACTGGCGTGCCAATCAGATGTTTGGTGCACACATCTGACGCTCCCATTCGTATTGAGCCATCAACGAAATCGCTGGCGAGGCCTTCAAACCAGGTGATCTCGATGGTGCCGTCCGGGTGAAAAAGATTACGCAGTTGCTCCCATTCTCCCAGATCGCGGTGCATCCAGCCGGTGAGAAGATCGGTGATTTGTAGGCGGTCGTCCAAATAATTTTGCATAACATGTACTCCGGTATGGGATTGGATTTCAGTTTCACCGCCAATGGAGATAAACTCAAATAGATAGATGTGACTGATCAATCATTTTATTTGATGACGGAGTAACGATATGGATCTGCGCCACCTGCGCTATTTTCTGGCCGTTGCCGAAGAAGGCCATTTTGGTCGCGCGGCTAAACGTCTGAATATCGTTCAACCTGCGCTGAGTATGCAAATCAAGGCGCTGGAAGAGGAGCTCGGTGGTCCGCTGTTTGTGCGTACCAGCCGTAAAGTGGAATTAACCGAAGCCGGGCGGCTATTACAGACCGAGGCACAGCGCACGCTGGAGCAGGCGGATCACGCCCGGCTGACTGTTCAGCGCTCACTACGCGGCGAAACGGGTCATGTACGCGTAGGGTTTGCCGGTAATGCCGTCTTTAGCGGCAAGCTGACCAACGATCTGCGTGCTTTTCGCCGAACCTACCCTGATGCCGAACTGGTTGTCAGTGAGGTGGCACCTCTGTTGCAAGCTGATGCTATTCTGGCGGGTCAGCTCGACGTGGGTTATACCCCCGATCACCACAAAATCCATGACGCCGCGTTAATGGCTGAACAGATCGGTGTCTGGCACCGGCAGGTGGCGATGGCTGACGACCATCCGTTAGCCGCTCAGGTGTCGCTGACAATTGATATGCTTGCCGAGCAGCCACTCATTTTTTATGACGCGCATGGGGCTGATGAGTCGCTTTACACCGCACTTACCACAATTATGGGTCATGCTCCGCGTATCGCCCATTGCACCGCAAGCACCCTAAGCGTGCTTACGCTCGCCGCCGCCGGGCAGGGGCTGGCGCTGGTGCCGGATCCTCTGCAGCATGTGAATATTCCTGGACTGGTATACCGCCCACTGGATGCGCCAGAACTGTCGGCGAATCTGATGCTCATTAGCAGACAACAGGAGAATAAGGGGGCCGTACAGGCTTTTCTGCAGATAGCGCGTGAAAATGCAGGGGTATAATATGGAAGCTTGAAACGGTTAGCATCTGGATGCGTATATCTAATGCCATCGTGAATAAAGTGCGTTCACGGTGAGTGGTGCGGTTGTCAAAATAACAGCCTCAAACTACACTCTGAAATAGCCTTTAGCTGTGAACTTATTTTTAATTCATATTTAGGCTGCGATTTCTTATTTTAAATTAAAAACATCGTTCATTCTTTTTTGTAATGAGATGACTTATTTCTATTGTTACTCATATATCTTCCTGATTGCTGATGTCGTTTTATATTAATTTTTTGTTTTTAATGAGTTTACTGACTATTGGTGAGATATCAAAAAAGGGCGTATGTCCATAACTTATTGAAACAAATAGAGAGGGCAGAGTTATGCCTGCTGCTTATAGTGCAGACAATCACTCGCTTTTTTACCCTGAGCGAGACTTAACTTTGTTGAGTAATGCTGGCTGGCCGAATGAAATTGCGCTGGCGGCAGAATTATCACGACTCGCTTATCTGAGGGCGGAAACGAATACGGGCGAAAAAGAAAAATTAGCGAGAATATTAAAAGTGGCAGGTTTTGGCACCCCGGAGCTACTGAACAATGTTGCTCATGATGCTTACGGTTTTGCCAGCTGTAATGACAGTGGTCTATGTGTGCTTGCTTTTCGGGGGACGCAGATAGATCGCTATCAGGATTTTATGACCAATATCCAGGTTTCGCTCACTCCAATACCTAAAGCAATGTCTCGCGGCCAGGCGCACGCAGGCTTTCTGAAAAGCGCACAGGCGATGTTACCTCCGGTGAGATACTGGCTAAATAAAATGACAGCAAAGCGAACCCGCTTGGTGGTTTGTGGCCACAGTTTAGGCGGGGCGATAGCCAATTTGCTGGGGGCCTATATTCGCCCGGATAGCCTGATCACTTTTGGCTGTCCTCGAGTTGGAGACGATGAGTTTGGCGACTTCCTTTTGAACCAGGCGCATTTGCAGATCACCCGGGTGGTTAATTGTTGCGATGGCGTTCCCACGGTTCCTCAGACCTTTATGGGCTGGTATGAACATTATGTCAGGAATCAGCTACCGCCGCCTAAAGGGTGCTACTACACGCCTCATACTTACCAGATCAAAACGGAGTTCAAGGGAGACCCGGAAGACTAAGTCCTAAAAAGCAAGAAGCCTGCTTAGTTTCCTAAGCAGGCTTCTTAAATTTGGCTCATCTGACTGGGATCGCCTTTGCCACTAACTGGCTAATAAATAAGCTAAACCTGAATTTTCCCCTGTCAAGACCACCAGAATGCCCACAAAATGTTCAGGGGAAATGCCGTGTTTTGAACGGATGAATTACATTGAGCTATATCGGCTATTATATAATCACAGAAACTCCTGGCTCCGGGCTTAATCCAATCTCAGACACTAAAATAACCCGGTTTTACAGATACTGTCGGTGCGACTGTTTCATCCATCAGCCTGTAGGGAGAGCTATACTAGACCAAATACTGACGAATATCGGAAGGCGTATAGTTTTGTTCCCACAGCGCTCTCATCATTAACATATAGGGGTCAACATAAGTGAAAAAAGCCTGATAGCTCTCGCAAAAATAATTGAGCTCAGGGGCTCCGCGTTGGGAAAACGCTATGCGATCTTTTGGGCAACCGTCATTGCAGACTAATTTCACTTTGCAACTCGCACATTCTTTTACCAGTGGCGGTTTACGCTGCTCAACTATTTTATTTATTGTGCTTTCCCGCATTGTAGTTGTGGAATATTGATGGGGGGGACTAAGCAAAAATTTAGAATTGATAAAGCGATCACACTGGCATAAATCATCGCTTATTTTCGATGCGAACACGCTATAGTTATTATTAAATGGCGTAAAAGCACAGGCCGGTGCAGGCACCCCACACCACGTAACGAAAGCACGCTCAAAAAAGGGGATTTTAATCGTTCCAATATCAAGGCGTACCCAAGTATAAAAAATCGTTTTCAAAAAAGTCCCCAATGCGGCGGGCGCAAGGCTTTTTGCATCCACACCACCTTGTGCAAGCGGTTCAAATAAGGGGATAAACAGCATATGTCGACTACCAATGCTCTTCAAATAATGGTAGACCCGCAGCGGTTGCTGGCAATTTAAAGCGTTAATGACCGTCAGTGTAGTAAATTCAATATCATGTTTTTGCAGCAAATTTATCGATTTCTCAACCATCGGAGTCGTAGATTTGCTAGAAATCGATTTGGGGTTATTGTTGCGCAGGGGAATATCGCTATCTACTGAAATGCTAATCAGAAAATTATTTGTCTTGAAAAATATACACCAGTCATCATCCAACAGCATGCCGCTGGTTAGCAATGTGTTGATAATATTTTTACCTTGTGCAAATTGCTGTTGCAGTTCGATAACGCGTTTAAAAAAATTTAGCCTGTCAGATGTTAATTCATCGTCCTTCCAGGAAAATAAAATATCTTTAGTTTCCCGAGTATCAATTTTCTGACGAATAAATAGTTGAAGCGTTGTATCGTCAGTACAGTACGTTTGGCACTCTGGGTAGAGTTGTGTCTTATTGAGGGAAAGGCAACACGTACAATACAAATTACATAATTCAGTTGAGTGTTTTGCTATCATATGGCAATGTTCCATTATCATTTTTCCTTTGGTCAACGGTTCCATTAGGAAAGAGAATTATTTTATGTTAGTTGGTGAGCTAAACAGACTGGATGATAAGACGAGTATCTGAATTTATAATTAATAAAATTCAACGATTCTTATGTTCACAAAATTATTTCTTAATCTGTTTTGCAATATTTGATGCCATCCGTAGAATGGATGGCATCATCATTTTATTATTTACTCACTTCAACCCGCATTTCATTAACTTGCGCAGGAACGATTTTGTGCCCCGACTTCAGATAATCAATCACGACATCTGACATATTATGTCCGGCTCGGACTTGTACATTTTTCCCTTCTTTAAATGCCAGAAAACCATCTCCCCCTAAAGCAAGGAATGTCGTGGTCGCAACATGGTAAGTCTGCGTATCTTCAATCGCTTTGCCGTTGATTGTGAAAGACACCATACGCTGTCCTACTGGTTTTTGCGGCGTATAAAGCATTTCAGCACCCTTTGACATTTGCAATATGCCATTTGTGAGCGATGCCCCATGTTCCATTAGATTACGCAGATCCTTACCACTGAGATCCATCTCCGTAAGCTCATTCTTAAATGGAAATGTACTGGTAATGTCACCAAAAGTAATGGGACCCGCGTTGAGATCAGCACGTAAACTACCGGAATTAATCAGTGCAATCTGTGCATCCGGTGCAGCGACGAGCATTGCATCTGTAAACAAGTTGCCTAGTTGTGATGATTCGCCATAGGCGCGGGTTAACATGATCGGTGATTCACCGACTGGCTGACGCACAATATCCGCAAGTTTTTTATTCCAGCCATCGATAACTTTTTGCGTTGTTGGATCAGGTTTCCACTCATCAGCATAAAGTGTTTTCAGTTCGAAGCTTTTTACTTTTTTGGTATTAGCCCCAGGTTCAACATCAAGTATCAACTTACCTACATCGATACCACCACTGTCGGTAGAAAGGATTAACGTATTCCCTACTTTGATAGGTTCCGGTGTTCCAACATGGGCGTGTCCGGTGATGAGAATATCAAGCCCTTTGACCTGACTAGCGGTCTGAATATCTTTATCCAGAGCACGCCTGACATCGGTATTACCAATACTGGACTGACGAGCTGGAACGCCTTCGTGAACAAGCGCAACGGTGATGTCAACTTTACCCCGCAACTCATCCAGATAATGCTGCAGATATTTCACTTCATTGCGAGCTTCAATCCCTTGGTTCTTGAGGGCTGCGGCTGATTTATCAAAGCGGTTATTTTTATCATTATCAAGCCCCTGGATTGAGAGTTCTGAAATGGTGTCATTAAACGCATACACACCGTGTAGCCCAATAACGCCAATTTTCACGCCATCCTTTTCCAGGATGGTATACGGTTTGTTCCAGAACGGTATCTCACTGTCCTTATGGAACACATTCCCCAATAGAACAGGGAAGTTCGCCTTGCTCAACTGCCGCAAGAGATTATCCCAGCCATGGTCAAACTCATGATTACCAATTGATACTGCATCGAAGGGCATGGTATTCATAATGTCAATAATTGCCTGACCCTTAGTCAGGCTGCTAATATATGGCCCGGTAAAATAGTCACCTGCATCAAAATAAAATGTGGCTTTATTTTTTAATTTTTCCTGCTTGACTAAAGTGGTTATATTAGCGAATCCACCAATTGCACGTTTACCTTCTGCGACATATGGGAGTTTATAAGTATCAACATGAGCATGGAGATCGTTAGTATAAATAATGGTGACATCTTTGGCGCAAGCCCAGAACGGTAGCGTCAACAGAATACCTGCTGCAATCAATTTTATCTTCATAGCCAATTCCTTTTAGTAGTATTTAAAAAGTATAACCGACTGTTAAATAGTATGCCCACCCCGTTGAGTCTATAGAGGTGATATCCCCTTTGCTGTTAAATGCTTTACTACCCTCTTCAAATTGTCCACCATGATAGAAATAACGAAGGGTCGCGCCATAACTCCAGTGAGGATAAACCAAGCTGAGTATATGGGTGGAAACTATCGAATCATTTGTACGGGAGTAAAATGGTTGCTCACCACCTGATTTTTCTTTTAAATCTGAACCAAAATCAAAATTGGTAAAACCGACGTAATTTAGTTTTCCGCCGAGTATTGTAGTAATAGGAATAGCATATTTTACTTTGAAACGATATCCATCCCATTCATTTTCGTTGGCAGCATTATAATTATTCCCCTGGTATTTAGCATAGATGTTTGCGGATAAAGTCATCGGTAGCCCGGTATCAATATCCGTCCCCAGTCCCATATACCAGGTACTCTGACGCTGTCCTTCGTTAGTGCCTGCATCATAGATATAGTTGTGGGCAAAATACCATTCTTTAAATGGACCAAAGCTCAGGTCTATTCCCGTTAATTTGTCGATGCTAAAACGCGGTTCTATTTCGGTAAAAAATGGAGAGCCATTATCCCAAATGCCGATATCGTTATCATTTCCTAAACCGAAAAACTTAGGTAAATCCGCATAACCATAGAAATCAAACCAATCCACATGCGCCCATGCGCGATATTCTGGATATAGATCGGATCTTTTTTGTGGTCCAAAGCGAGTAGAGTTGCTTCCTACTATATTAATGCTTTGATGCCACCAGTCTGATAGGTATTCGTTATTCCCAGAGGCTGCCATTGTCAGCGTAGGGAAAAACATAAATGCACCTGATAATATATGTTTTATTTTTCGCATAAGTAGGGGTTCCTTCCACAGAGGTTTGTTAACAAAGATTATTCATATAATGGGAAATATACTAGTGAAACTATTTTATCGTACTTACATCGACCACTCTCATTTCAAGATCTGGTTTCAATGGATTATGGGTCTTAACATAATCAATGATTGACTCAGCAGAGGTCGTACTGTTGATGGTTTTTATATTCGTTCCTTTTAAAAACGCTTCAAATCCATCACCACCCGTCGCGCAAAATGAGTGCGTAACAACTCGATATGTTTTGGTTGGGTCTACTGCTTGATTATTAACAGTGAATTTAATTATCCGCTCACCCAACGGTTTCTTACTGTCATATTCAACATGAACGCTTTTTGACACTTGCAAAACCCCATTGGTGAGATTAGTTGCGTGGATCATTAAATTGATGAGATCCTTTCCGGTGAGATCCATTTCAACAAGCTCGTTATTAAATGGGAAGGTAGTAATAACATCACCATATCGCAAATTTCCTTGTGGTAAATCAGCACGCAATCCTCCACTGTTTTGTAATCCCACGACGGCGTCCGGCGCTTTGGCCATCATGGCGTCAATAACTAAATTACCAACAAGTGACGATTCACCATAAGAGCGAGTGAAGGGTGCTGTTGTCGACCCAATGATTTGATCGGTGATATTTTTCAGCTTAGCATTCCATTCATCAATCTTGGCTTGAACTATAGGGTCTGGTTTATATTCGTCTGCAAATACAGTGATTAATTTACCGTTATAGCCGTCAATTTTTTTAGTCTGCGGGTTAAAATCCAATACTAATTTACCGATATCAGTACCATACGCATCCGTTGAAACAATGAGTGTGTCATTGACTTTAATTGGCTCTGGTGTACCCACATGTGCATGCCCTGTGATTAACACATCAATACCCTTAAATTTCTTTGCGGTATCGATATCGGCTTGCAGCATTCTGGCTACGTCTTTATTTCCATAACTTGACTGACGCGCTGGCGTACCTTCATGGATAAGTAGTACGGTGATATCAACTTTACCTTTTAACGCATCAAGCCCTTTTTGAATATAAGGTACTTCATCACGAGCTTCTGAACCAGCGTAAGCTTTGGCCGCAACGGTGTCATAAAACGCAAATTTCTGATGTATACCAATTACACCAATTTTTACGCCATCTTTTTCGATAATTATCCAGGGCTTATTCCAGACGGGTTTGTCACTGTTAGTATAAAAAACATTACCCAACAAAATCGGGAATTTCGCTTTTGACAACTGTTTAACCATGTTATCAACGCCATGGTCAAATTCGTGGTTACCCACTGAGACAGCATCAAAAGGCATGGTGTTCATGATATCAATAATTGCTTCACCTTTTGTCAGTGTGCTTATATATGGTCCGGTAAAATAATCTCCAGCATCAAAGAAAAATACATCTTTGCTTTTTTTCTTCGCATCATTAACGATGGTTGCTATATTAGCAAAACCACCTACCATACGTTCTTTGTCGACGGCCGGAATTTTCCCTGGAGATACATGAGCATGTAAGTCATTGGTGTAATAGATCGTCACATCTTTTGCACTAACTGATGCGGCTAACATTGCGGACAGGCACAATGTAATCAAGCTAAGCTTTGTTCTTCTCTTCATAATACAATCCTTTCAGCCTTATGAATAATTTATATTTAAGTCAAGAGTTCATGCGGATGTTTGCATGTTTTTATTATTTTACAGAAATGCTTCAACGTTCGGCTTAAAGGTAAGAAATAACCAATAAAGCCGAATGTTTTCAGCTGATGACTACGTTCAGAACATATTGCGGAAAAAACATTTATTTTTTCACATCAGCAACGCGCATACCGTTAAGTTGTTCATCGGTGATGGTGTTACCTGCTTTAAAGTAATCGATCACTGCGTTGTAAATGTAGTACCCACCTGTTGTGTTACGTGCTTTACCCTCGGTAAACGTGGAGAAGCCGTCACCACCATCAGCAAGGAAGCTCTGGGTAGCAATGTGATAAACCGTCGCATCCTCAATCGCCTTACCATTAAGTGTAAGCTCCAGAACCCGTTGTCCAACGGGTTTGCTGCTGTCGTATTTCATTTCCAGGCCTTTTGAGACCTGCAACACTCCGTTACTTAAACTTGCACCATGTTCCATCAAACTACGCAATTGTTTACCGGTGAGATCCATCGTTGCCAGTTCGTTGGGGAACGGGTACACACTGATGACTCCACCCATAGTAATCGCGCCCGCTGGTAACTCAGTGCGGATACCACCTGAATTAGTTAAAGCCAGCTGTGTATTTTTGCCTGCTGCCGCCAGCAAAGCATCCGCAGCCAGATTTCCCAGTGGGGCCGATTCTCCATATGCGCGTGTCAATTCAACTGGCGACTGTCCTACTGTTTGTTGCACCACTTCATCAAGTTTCTTATTCCAGTTGTCGATCACCGACTTCGTTTTTGGATCTGGTTTCCACTCGTCTGCATAAATGGTTTTAAGCTCGAAGTTTTTCACAGTGAAGTGATGTGGTTTCTCTTTATAGTCCAGTACCAATTTCCCCACATCAATACCGCCGCTGTCGGTGGAGAGA
>NZ_JADABY010000067.1 GCF_015672735.1 Citrobacter sp. Res13-Sevr-PEB04-36
TAATGACATAAAAAACGGGAACCACTCGGCTCCCGTTCTCACACAACCCAGGATCTGGATTACATGTTTTCGATGATCGCGTCACCAAACTCTGAACATTTCAGCAGCTTAGCACCATCCATCAGACGTTCGAAATCGTAAGTTACGGTTTTCGCGTTAATCGCACCGCTCATACCTTTAACGATCAGGTCTGCGGCCTCTACCCAACCCATGTGGCGCAGCATCATTTCAGCAGACAGGATGATAGAACCAGGGTTCACTTTATCCTGACCCGCATACTTCGGTGCAGTACCGTGGGTGGCTTCGAACAGTGCACATTCGTCACCGATGTTTGCACCCGGCGCGATACCGATCCCGCCAACCTGCGCCGCCAGGGCATCAGAGATGTAGTCACCGTTCAGGTTCATACAAGCGATGACGTCATACTCTGCCGGACGCAGCAGGATCTGCTGCAGGAACGCATCGGCGATAACGTCCTTAACAACAATCTCTTTCCCGGTTTTCGGGTTCTTGATTTTCACCCATGGGCCACCGTCGATCAACTCACCACCAAACTCTTCACGCGCTAACTGGTAACCCCAGTCTTTGAACGCGCCTTCGGTGAACTTCATGATGTTACCTTTATGTACCAGGGTAACAGAATCACGATCGTTGGCGATGGCGTATTCAATCGCCGCACGCACCAGACGTTTCGTCCCGTCTTCGGAACACGGTTTGATACCGATACCGCAATGTTCCGGGAAGCGAATTTTCTTCACGCCCATCTCTTCGCGCAAGAATTTAATCACTTTCTCTGCATCAGCAGAGTCGGCTTTCCACTCGATACCGGCGTAGATGTCTTCAGAGTTTTCACGGAAGATGACCATGTCGGTCAGTTCAGGATGTTTAACCGGGCTTGGGGTGCCCTGGTAGTAACGAACCGGACGCAGGCACACGTACAGGTCAAGTTCCTGACGCAGTGCAACGTTCAGTGAGCGAATACCGCCGCCAACAGGGGTGGTCAGTGGGCCTTTGATGGCGACACGGTAGTCACGAATCAGATCAAGGGTTTCAGCAGGCAGCCAGACGTCCTGGCCATAGACCTGAGTGGATTTCTCGCCGGTGTAGATTTCCATCCAGGAGATTTTACGCTCGCCTTTATAGGCTTTCTCGACAGCAGCATCGACAACTTTGATCATCGGTGGGGTTACATCAACGCCGATACCGTCGCCTTCAATGAACGGGATAATCGGATTTTCAGGAACGTTGAGTTTGCCGTTTTGCAGGGTGATCTTCTTACCTTCCGCCGGAACAACTACTTTGCTTTCCATTCACCTCTCCTTCGAGCGCTTCTGGTTCTGCTCGTCTGTCATCACGCTGCATGTGCATTTGCGTCCTGCTACACGGATGCGTTAGAGCAACTTTTTGTTAATGATTTGTAATGAGCGTGTCAATACTACCCTATTGTTCGCCGCCATGAAAGACACTCGTTCTTAGGCTATAATGCGGCAATTGATATAATCTGAAAATACCATGCAAAAAACTTCTTTTAGAAATCACCGGGTTGAGCGATTCAGCTCACGACAAGTCACTAAGCAGCGTAAAGAAAACCAGCCAAAACGCGTGGTTTTGTTCAATAAACCCTACGATGTTTTGCCACAATTTACTGACGAAGCGGGTCGCAGCACGTTAAAAGATTTTATTCCCTTACAGGGCGTCTATGCTGCGGGGCGCCTGGACAGGGACAGCGAAGGTCTGCTGGTACTGACCAATGACGGCGCATTGCAGGCTCGATTAACGCAGCCGGGTAAGCGCACCGGAAAAATTTATTACGTGCAGGTTGAAGGTGAGCCGACGCCAGAGGCGCTGGATGCCCTGCGCAATGGCGTGACGCTCAATGATGGCCCAACGTTGCCGGCAGGCGTTGAGGTTGTTGCCGAACCTGACTGGCTGTGGCCGCGAAATCCACCGATTCGCGAGCGCAAAAGCATTCCCACCCGTTGGTTGAAAGTCACGTTGTATGAGGGACGTAACCGTCAGGTGAGACGCATGACGGCGCACGTGGGTTTCCCCACGCTGCGGTTAATCCGCTATGCCATGGGGGATTACACGCTGGATAACCTCGCCAACGGCGAATGGCGTGAGCTGCAGCCGTAGCATCCATTTTTAACGCAACTATTAACAGGGAAGAACACGGCATATGGATAAACGGATCGTTGCAGCGCTCATGTTGTGCGGCATTTCACCATTTTGTTATGCAAAACAGGATTGTGAAACGCTCGCCGGGATCGCGGCGGGAGAGGCAAATTATCTTTACTCCTCTGCCAACGTCCGTGCTGACTCTCGCCTGCATTTCTACTCTGCACCGGCCAGCGGATGCCAGCTCCCGGCGTTTTTGGTCAATAGCGACACCGTAGAGGTGCTCAGAAGTTCGCAGCGTTATGAAAGCACAGGCATGCTGTCCAAAGACGAACCTTTTCGTTACGTCCGCTACCGGGGCGCAAACGGCACTTTCGCTACCGGTTGGGTTACCGCTGACGGACTTACGCCGTTAGCTAACTCGCTTCCCGTTAGCCCTGCCTGCCAGACATGGGCCAATAAAGCGATGTCACAACGTGATAAAATGCCCCCCGCCGCCAGCAACCATTATCAGGTCATCGGCCGCACGCGCGCTGAGTTCTATTCAATGCCAAATGCGCAGTGCCGCAACAGTTCCGTGTTCCTGGTTCCCGGCGACGTGGTTTCTGCTCAGGAAGAGTCCAAAGACGATTTTATTGAGGTGGTCTATTACACCACCGATCGCCATAGCGTGCGCGGCTGGTTGAAAAAATCACAGCTGCAACCTTTAAACAGCGGTGACCGCTATCGCGACGACATCAATCCACTCTCTACAGATACAGCCACGCGGGTCGCCACCCTCAGTTTGCGTTATGACTATCAATGTGTTTTTTATGAGAGCTGGAATGCGAAAAATGCGATTGAAATCATCGTGCGCGAAGACCACCAAACCGAATTTTGCCGAGGTGCCGCCGATCCACAAACCTCCCCTCCGGTGGCCTATATCAGTATCGATAAAGCCACGGGCGAAATCAGCTGGCCAGATGTTTCTGAAGGCTTTAAAGAAGAATAAGAGGTGAACCATGTTCAAACCGCACGTCACCGTCGCCTGCATTGTGCATGCCGAGGATAAGTTTTTAGTCGTTGAGGAGACCATCAACGGCAAAGCGTTATGGAACCAGCCTGCCGGACATCTGGAAGCGGATGAAACCCTGGTACAAGCCGCTGCACGTGAACTGTGGGAAGAAACCGGCATCACCGCGCAACCGCAGCATTTTATTCGCATGCATCAATGGATAGCCCCGGACAGAACCCCGTTCTTGCGTTTTCTGTTTTCTCTTGAGCTTGCCAATATGTGCGCTACCGAGCCGCATGACAGCGATATAGATTGCTGTCGCTGGGTCAGCGCGGAAGATATTTTATCTGCACCCAACCTGCGTTCGCCGCTGGTTGCAGAGAGCATTCGCTGTTATCAGAGTGGACAACGGTATCCGCTGGCAATGATCGGAGAATTTAACTGGCCGTTTACAGAGGGTGTCAAGTAAAGGGCTGCGTGATAGAATATGCCGCCTTTAAGTTCAATGTCGTGAGTATTCCTATGTCTGAAAGCCCAAAAAAAGTGATCGTCGGCATGTCCGGCGGTGTCGATTCCTCCGTTTCTGCCTGGCTGTTGCAACAACAGGGTTATCAGGTTGAAGGCCTGTTCATGAAGAACTGGGAAGAGGACGACGGTGAGGAATACTGTACCGCTGCCGCCGATCTTGCGGATGCGCAGGCAGTCTGCGACAAACTCGGCATTGAACTGCATACAGTTAACTTTGCCGCAGAATACTGGGACAACGTCTTTGAGTTGTTCCTTGAAGAGTACAAAGCGGGTCGTACGCCAAACCCGGATATTCTGTGCAACAAAGAAATTAAGTTTAAAGCCTTCCTCGAATTTGCCGCTGAAGATTTAGGTGCCGATTTCATCGCCACCGGTCATTACGTGCGCCGTGCGGACGTCGACGGAAAAAGCCGCCTGCTGCGCGGACTCGACGGCAATAAAGACCAAAGCTACTTCCTCTATACGCTCGGTCACGAGCAGATCGCCCAAAGCCTGTTCCCGGTCGGTGAACTGGAAAAACCGCAGGTGCGCAAAATCGCCGAAGATCTGGGCCTGATTACCGCGAAGAAAAAAGACTCCACCGGCATCTGCTTTATTGGTGAACGTAAATTTCGCGAGTTCCTCGGCCGTTACCTTCCGGCTCAGCCAGGAAAAATCATCACCGTGGATGGCGAAGAAATCGGCCAGCACCAGGGGCTGATGTATCACACGCTGGGCCAACGTAAAGGTCTGGGTATCGGCGGAACCAAAGAAGGGACCGAAGATCCGTGGTACGTGGTCGATAAGGACGTTGAGAACAACATTCTGGTTGTCGCTCAGGGTCACGATCACCCGCGTCTGATGTCCGTTGGCCTGATCGCACAACAGTTGCACTGGGTCGATCGCGAACCCTTCGCCGGCACAATGCGCTGTACGGT
The DNA here is from genome assembly GCF_015672735.1 of Citrobacter sp. Res13-Sevr-PEB04-36. Taxonomy (GTDB): domain Bacteria; phylum Pseudomonadota; class Gammaproteobacteria; order Enterobacterales; family Enterobacteriaceae; genus Citrobacter. The sequence continues at coordinate 4,558 of NZ_JADABY010000067.1, forward strand.
GAAAACCCGCTATCGTCAGACCGATATTCCGTGCACCGTTAAGGCGCTGGATGACGAACGTATTGAAGTGATTTTTGACGAGCCGGTTGCGGCGGTAACGCCAGGTCAGTCGGCCGTCTTTTACAGCGGCGAAGTATGCCTCGGTGGCGGTATTATCGAGCAGCGTCTGCCTCTGCCGGTATAATTTATCTACATATCTAATACAAGGAAGCAGTGAACGTGGCAAAGAATTATTATGACATCACCCTCGCTCTGGCAGGCATTTGCCAGTCGGCTCGCCTGGTGCAACAACTGGCACACCAGGGGCACTGTGATGCCGATGCACTGCACGTTTCACTCAACAGCGTTATTGATATGAATCCCAATTCTACGCTGGGCGTGTTTGGCGGCAGTGAAGCCAATCTGCGTCTGGGTCTTGAAACGCTGCTCGGCGTACTGAACGCCAGCAGTCGTCAGGGGCTAAACGCGGAACTCACCCGCTATACGCTGAGCCTGATGGTGCTGGAGCGCAAGCTGTCAGCCGCCAAGGGCGCAATGGACACGCTGGGGGACCGTATTAACGGTTTGCAGCGCCAACTAGACCATTTCGATTTGCAGTCAGAAACGTTAATGAGCGCGATGGCGGGCATTTATGTTGACGTCATCAGCCCGCTCGGCCCACGTATTCAAGTCACGGGTTCCCCGGCTATCCTCCAGAGCCCGCAGGTTCAGGCCAAAGTCCGCGCGTCGCTTCTGGCCGGCATTCGTGCTGCCGTACTCTGGCACCAGGTCGGTGGCGGTCGTCTGCAACTCATGTTTTCTCGTAATCGCCTGACCACTCAGGCAAAACAAATTCTTGCTCATTTAACCCCGGAGTTGTGATCTATGGAATTATCCTCACTGACCGCCGTTTCCCCTGTCGATGGACGCTACGGCGATAAAGTCAGCGCGCTGCGCGGGATTTTCAGCGAATACGGTTTGCTGAAATTCCGTGTACAGGTTGAAGTACGCTGGCTGCAAAAACTGGCCGCGCACGCAGCGATCAAGGAAGTTCCTGCTTTTGCTGCCGACGCAATCGGTTTCCTTGATACGATCGTCGCTAACTTCAATGAAGAAGATGCCGCACGCATCAAAACCATTGAACGCACGACCAACCACGATGTGAAGGCCGTTGAGTATTTCCTGAAAGAAAAAGTGGCGGATATCCCGGAACTGCACGCTGTTTCCGAGTTTATCCACTTCGCCTGTACCTCAGAAGATATCAACAACCTGTCTCATGCATTGATGCTGAAAACCGCCCGCGATGAAGTGATCCTGCCTTACTGGCGCAAGCTTATCGACGCGGTGAAAGACCTGTCCGTGCAGTATCGTGACATTCCCCTGCTCTCCCGTACGCACGGCCAACCAGCTACGCCGTCTACGTTGGGCAAAGAAATGGCTAACGTGGCCTACCGTATGGAGCGCCAGTATCGCCAGTTAAACCAGGTAGAAATTCTCGGTAAAATCAACGGTGCCGTCGGTAACTATAACGCCCACATCGCCGCTTATCCGGAAGTTGACTGGCATCAGTTCAGTGAGGAATTCGTCACTTCGCTGGGTATTCAGTGGAACCCGTACACCACGCAGATTGAGCCGCACGACTACATTGCTGAGCTGTTCGATTGCGTCGCGCGTTTTAACACCATCCTGATCGATTTTGACCGCGACGTCTGGGGTTATGTGGCGCTGAACCACTTCAAACAGAAAACCATCGCCGGTGAAATTGGTTCTTCCACCATGCCGCACAAGGTTAATCCTATCGACTTCGAAAACTCCGAAGGCAACCTGGGCCTGTCTAATGCGGTGTTGCAGCACCTGGCGAGCAAACTACCGGTTTCCCGCTGGCAGCGTGACCTGACGGATTCTACCGTTCTGCGTAACCTGGGCGTGGGAATTGGCTACGCGTTGATCGCGTATCAATCCACGCTGAAGGGTGTGAGCAAACTGGAAGTAAACCGCGACCATCTGCTGGACGAACTGGACCATAACTGGGAAGTACTGGCTGAGCCGATCCAGACCGTCATGCGTCGTTACGGCATTGAAAAACCGTACGAGAAGCTGAAAGAGCTGACCCGTGGCAAGCGCGTCGACGCCGAAGGCATGAAGCAGTTTATCGACGGACTGGCCCTGCCAGAAGAAGAGAAAACACGTCTGAAAGCAATGACGCCGGCCAACTATATTGGTCGTGCCATCACCATGGTTGATGAGTTGAAGTAATTAATCCTGCGCCAGATGGCGCTCACGCTTATCTGGCCTACATTTATCCGCCGTAGGCCAGATATGGCGTTCATAGTACCTTCCGACATTCCCCTCGGTTTATTAAATGTTTATCCCCACAGTCACATAATCAGCGTTAAACTATTCATACCGTTAATTTAGGGAGAAATGAAGATGCGCGTACTGGTTGTTGAGGATAATGCCTTGTTACGTCACCACCTGAAGGTTCAGTTACAGGATGCCGGCCACCAGGTTGATGATGCTGAGGATGCAAAGGAAGCAGATTATTACCTTAACGAACATCTGCCAGATATTGCGATCGTTGACTTAGGGCTCCCCGATGAAGATGGCTTGTCGCTGATCCGCCGCTGGCGTAGTAATGAGGTCTCACTCCCCATTCTGGTCTTAACCGCCCGCGAAGGTTGGCAGGATAAAGTGGAAGTGCTCAGCGCCGGGGCCGATGACTACGTAACGAAGCCCTTTCACATTGAAGAGGTGGTCGCCCGAATGCAGGCACTGATGCGCCGCAACAGTGGCCTGGCCTCGCAAATTATCTCGCTGCCGCCTTTTCAGGTTGATCTTTCCCGCCGCGAATTATCAGTGAACGATGAGGTCATCAAACTCACCGCATTTGAATACACCATCATAGAAACGCTGATCCGCAATAGCGGTAAAGTGGTCAGCAAAGATTCGCTGATGCTGCAACTTTATCCGGATGCCGAACTGCGCGAAAGTCACACCATCGATGTACTGATGGGACGTCTGCGTAAAAAAATCCAGGCGCAATATCCGGATGACGTGATAACCACCGTGCGCGGGCAGGGCTATCTTTTCGAACTGCGCTAATGAAAAAATTATTGCGCCATTTTTTTCCATTATCGCTACGGCTGCGCTTTTTGTTGGCAACCGCAGCCGTTGTGCTGGTGCTGTCGCTGGCCTATGGCATGGTCGCACTGGTGGGTTACAGCGTGAGCTTTGATAAGACCACGTTTCGTCTGCTGCGCGGTGAAAGCAATCTGTTTTACACCCTCGCAAAATGGGAAGACGGCAAGCTCCAGGTCGAACTGCCTGAACATCTCGATATGCAAAGCCCCACCATGTCACTTATCTATAATGAAAATGGCAAATTGCTATGGGCGCAACGCGATATCCCCTGGCTGACACACAGTATTCAGCCAGACTGGCTTAAAACGAATGGTTTTCATGAAATAGAAGCCGATGTCGACGCTACCAGCACGTTACTGCGCGAAGACCATTCCGCCCAACAGCAGTTAAAAGAGGTCAGAGAAGATGATAACGACGCCGAAATGACCCACTCGGTGGCGGTGAACGTCTACCCCGCAACCGCCCGCATGCCGGAGCTCACCATTGTCGTTGTCGACACTATCCCCATTGAGCTAAAGCGCTCGTATATGGTCTGGAGCTGGTTTATCTATGTTCTGGTAGCCAACCTGTTGCTTGTGATCCCACTGTTATGGGTCGCCGCCTGGTGGAGTTTGCGACCTATCGAATCTCTGGCGCGTGAGGTCCGTGAACTCGAGGAGCATCACCGTGAGATGCTTAATCCCGCCACCACTCGTGAGCTAACCAGTCTGGTACGCAACCTCAACCGGCTGCTGAAAAGTGAACGTGAGCGTTACGATAAATACCGCACGACCTTAACCGACCTCACCCACAGCCTGAAAACACCGCTGGCCGTTTTGCAAAGCACGCTACGCTCGATGCGTAATGAAAAGATGAGCGTAACGGATGCCGAACCTGTCATGCTGGAGCAAATCAGCCGCATTTCCCAGCAAATTGGCTACTACCTGCATCGCGCCAGCATGCGCGGCGGTAACGCCCTGCTCAGCCGCGAACTGCACCCGGTCGCCCCTTTGCTGGATAAGCTGACCTCTGCCCTCAATAAGGTATATCAGCGTAAAGGTGTCACCATCAGCCTCGATATCTCACCCGAAATCAGTTTTGTCGGCGAGCAGAATGATTTTGTCGAGGTCATGGGTAACGTACTGGATAACGCCTGTAAATACTGTCTTGAATTTGTCGAGATCTCCGCTCACCTGTCTGACGATCGCCTGCATATTCTGGTGGAAGATGACGGTCCTGGTATTCCGCAAGCTAAGCGTGAAGTGGTTTTTGATCGCGGCCAGCGCGTGGATACCTTACGCCCCGGGCAAGGCGTGGGGCTAGCGGTAGCACGCGAAATTACCGAGCAGTATGACGGACAGATTATCGCAGGCGACAGTCTGTTAGGTGGCGCGCGCATGGAGGTCATTTTTGGCCGTCAGCATCCGGGGCATAAAGACGAGTAAGTTGTTTGTAATATTTATGTACCGACATCACTTATCCGGTTAAGCATCCGTTATAATCGGAGCAACCAACTGTCTGCGGATGCGCATTATGGAATACCAATTAAACCTCAACTGGCCCGACTTTCTTGAACGCCACTGGCAAAAGCGCCCGGTGGTCTTAAAGCGTGGTTTTACTAACTTTATCGATCCGCTTTCCCCAGATGAACTGGCCGGACTGGCGATGGAAAGTGAAGTCGACAGCCGACTGGTCAGCCACCAGGACGGTAAATGGCAGGTGAGCCATGGTCCTTTCGAAAGCTATGACCATCTCGGCGAGAATAACTGGTCGCTGCTGGTCCAGGCCGTTAACCACTGGCACGAACCCACCGCCGCGCTGATGCGCCCGTTCCGTGAATTACCAGACTGGCGTATCGACGACCTGATGATCTCCTTTTCCGTACCCGGCGGCGGCGTTGGTCCGCATCTGGATCAGTACGATGTGTTTATCATTCAGGGCACCGGTCGCCGCCGCTGGCGCGTAGGCGAAAAACTCCAGCTGAAGCAACATTGCCCACACCCTGACCTGCTGCAGGTTGATCCGTTTGAAGCCATCATTGATGAAGAGCTGGAACCGGGTGATATTCTGTATATCCCACCGGGATTCCCGCACGAAGGCTACGCGTTGGAAAACGCAATGAACTATTCGGTCGGTTTCCGTGCGCCAAACACTCGTGAACTTATCAGCGGATTCGCCGATTACGTTCTGCAACGTGAGCTGGGCAGCACCTATTACAGCGATCCGGATCTACCGCCGCGCGACCATCCGGCAGATGTTCTGCCGCAGGAAATGGATAAACTGCGTGAAATGATGCTTGGGCTGATTAATCAACCAGAGCATTTCAAACAATGGTTTGGAGAGTTTATTTCCCAGTCGCGTCATGAACTGGATGTTGCCCCACCAGAGCCCCCTTATCAGCCTGACGAAATCTACGATGCCCTGAAACAAGGGGATGTGCTGGTACGTCTGGGCGGATTACGCGTCATCCGTGTCGGCGACGAGGTTTACGTTAACGGTGAAAAGATTAACTCACCGCATCGCCCTGCCCTCGAGGCGCTGGCCAGCCATATTGTGTTGACAGCCGAGAACTTTGAGGATGCGCTGGAAGATCCGTCTTTCCTCGCCATGCTGGCCGCGCTGGTTAACAGCGGATACTGGTTCTTCGAAGGGTAATAGGCGATTGTGCCTGATGCGACGCTAGTGCGTCTTATCAGGCCTACAGTGTGACATAGATAGATGCCGGATAAGGCGCAAGCCGCCATCCGGCATCTACGAACACTTTATTTTTGTTTCGCGGTCAATTCGGCAATGCGCACGATCACCTGCACCGCTTTTTCCATTCCTTCCAGCGTCACAAACTCATGTTTACCATGATAGTTGTAGCCGCCGGTGAACAGGTTCGGACACGGTAACCCCATAAACGACAGCTGAGCGCCGTCAGTGCCGCCACGAATGGGTTTCAGCACAGGTTCAATGTCGCAATCACGCATCGCCTGCTGGGCAATATCCAGCACGTGGGGATGCTCGATCACTTTCTCGCGCATATTGTAATAGCTGTCTTCAATCACCAGTTCTATGTAGCAATCCGGGTGTAACCCTTTGCCGACCTTTTTGGCAATTTCCATGATTTTACGTTTCCGCGCTTCAAACTGTTTGCGGTCAAAATCACGGATAATGTAGTGCATGTCAGCCCGGTCAACGGTGCCTTTCATGCTCGCCAGGTGGTAAAAACCTTCATAACCTTCGGTCGCTTCCGGACTTTCATCTGCCGGAACCTCAGCGTGGATACGGGCGGCTAGCGACAGCGCATTCACCATCACACCTTTTGCAGTTCCCGGATGCACATTATTACCGACGATCTTGATATTGACAGACGCAGCGTTGAAGTTCTCAAATTCCAGTTCACCCACGCCACCACCGTCAACGGTATAGGCCCACTTCGCATCAAATGCCGCAACGTCAAAGTGTTTCGCCCCTTTGCCAACTTCTTCGTCGGGCGTAAAGGCCACCCGAATATCGCCGTGGGGAATATTTTTATGCTTCAAAACCGCTAGTGCGGTCATGATCTCCGCCACACCAGCTTTGTCATCCGCACCCAGCAGCGTTTTACCGTCGGTGGTGATCAGCGTTTGCCCCAAAAGTTGATGTAACACCGGGAACATCACCGGCGACAGAACTTCATCACCAATACCTAACGCAATATCGCCCCCACGGTAGTTTTCAACAATTTGTGGATTGACGTTTTTGCCACTGAAATCTGGTGAGGTATCGACATGAGAAATGAAGCCAATCGCGGGAATACCGTCGGTAACGTTTGCGGGTAACGTTGCCATCAGCGTTCCCTTCTCACTTAGTGAGACGTCAACCAGCCCCATTTCTTCAAGCTGTTGTTTGAGCAGCTGTAATAACTTCCACTGTCCCTCAGTGCTGGGTACCTGCCGCACACCCGATTTGGACTGCGTGTCCAGCGACACGTAGTGTAAAAAACGCTCAAGTAGTTTATCCATGCAGTCACCCTCACTTTTCGTGACAACATTATCAATAAGCAAGAAAAGACAAATATTGCGTCAGGTCATTTTTATCCCCGCAAGTGAGAATATTTGTCCCCGACACCCCTTCTGACTATAAGGCTAAGTCAGTAATTCGCAACAAGGATTGGCGATTACAATGGTTTGCCGTAGAATAACGGCCCTCATTAAGAGTCATCAAGGTGGTTAACCACAAACCCCGTAGCGGTCAGCCATCCGTTGCGTTTACATGGGACAGAGTAAAAAATTGAATAAACAACCGCGTTCGCTTTCTCCACTGGTGCAATTAGCGGGAATTCGCAAAAGTTTCGATGGCAAAGAGGTGATTTCCGACCTGGATTTGACCATCAACAATGGCGAGTTTCTCACGCTGCTCGGCCCCTCTGGCTGCGGTAAAACAACCGTTCTTCGCCTGATTGCGGGTCTGGAAACGGTTGATTCCGGTCATATCATGCTGGACAACCAGGACATTACTCACGTACCTGCGGAAAACCGCTACGTGAACACCGTATTCCAAAGCTATGCGCTATTTCCCCACATGACCGTATTTGAGAATGTGGCCTTCGGTTTGCGCATGCAAAAAACCCCGGCAGCCGACATTCAACCTCGCGTCACCGAAGCCTTGCGCATGGTACAACTGGAAGAGTTTGCCCAGCGTAAACCCCATCAACTCTCCGGTGGGCAGCAGCAGCGCGTGGCAATTGCCCGTGCGGTGGTCAATAAACCCCGTTTGCTATTATTAGATGAATCGCTCTCTGCGCTGGACTACAAACTGCGCAAGCAGATGCAGAACGAACTGAAAGCGCTGCAGCGTAAGCTCGGTATCACTTTTGTCTTTGTCACTCACGATCAGGAAGAAGCGCTGACCATGTCAGACCGTATCGTGGTGATGCGTGACGGCAAAATTGAGCAGGACGGCACGCCGCGAGAAATTTACGAAGAGCCGAAAAATCTGTTCGTCGCCGGGTTTATCGGTGAAATCAATATGTTCAACGCAACAGTGATTGAACGTCTGGACGAACAACGCGTTCGTGCTAACGTTGAAGGTCGCGAGTGCAACATCTACGTGAACTTCGCGGTTGAACCAGGACAGAAACTGCATGTTCTGCTGCGTCCGGAAGATCTGCGCGTGGATGAAATTAACGATGACAACCACATCGAAGGACTTATCGGCTATGTACGTGAGCGCAACTACAAAGGCATGACGCTGGAGTCGGTTGTCGAACTGGAAAATGGCAAAATGGTGATGGTTAGCGAATTCTTCAACGAAGACGACCCTGACTTCGATCACTCTCTGGACCAGAAAATGGCCATTAACTGGGTAGAAAGCTGGGAGGTCGTACTGGCTGATGAAGAACACAAGTAAATTCCAGAGTGTGGTGATCGTCACCATTGTCGGTTGGCTTGTGTTATTTGTCTTTCTGCCCAACCTGATGATCATTGGCACCAGCTTTTTGACCCGTGACGATGCGAATTTCGTCAAAATGGTCTTTACGCTGGATAACTACGCTCGCCTGCTCGATCCGCTCTACTTTGAGGTGCTGGTTCACTCCCTCAATATGGCGCTGATTGCCACGTTCGCCTGCCTGGTGCTCGGCTATCCGTTTGCCTGGTTTTTGGTAAAATTGCCGGAGAAGGTGCGTCCACTGCTGCTGTTCCTGCTGATTGTTCCGTTCTGGACCAACTCACTTATTCGCATCTACGGACTCAAAATTTTCCTCAGTACCAAAGGCTATCTCAACGAGTTTCTGCTGTGGCTCGGGGTCATTGATACACCGATTCGCATCATGTTTACCCCCAGCGCGGTGATTATTGGCCTCGTTTATATCCTGCTGCCATTTATGGTGATGCCGCTTTATTCCAGCATTGAGAAGCTCGATAAACCGCTTTTGGAAGCCGCGCGCGATCTGGGTGCCAGCAAATTTCAGACCTTCACCCGCATCATCATTCCGCTGACCATGCCGGGAATTATCGCCGGTTGTCTGCTGGTAATGCTGCCAGCCATGGGGTTATTTTACGTGTCCGATCTGATGGGCGGCGCGAAAAACCTGCTGATTGGTAACGTGATTAAAGTTCAGTTCCTGAACATTCGTGACTGGCCGTTTGGCGCCGCCACCAGCATTACCCTGACCATCGTGATGGGGCTGATGCTGCTGATTTACTGGCGTGCCTCCCGCTTGCTGAATAAAAAGGTGGAACTCGAATGATCGGTCGACTGCTTCGCGGTGGTTTCATGACCGCCATCTACGCGTATCTGTACATTCCAATCATTATTTTGATTGTGAACTCCTTTAACAGCTCGCGCTTTGGCATCAACTGGCAAGGCTTTACCACCAAATGGTACGGCCTGCTGATGAACAACGACAGCCTGTTGCAGGCGGCGCAGCACTCATTGACGATGGCCGTATTATCCGCAACCTTTGCCACCCTGATCGGCTCACTGACGGCGGTTGCGCTTTACCGCTACCGTTTTCGCGGTAAACCGTTTGTCAGCGGCATGCTGTTCGTGGTGATGATGTCGCCGGATATCGTGATGGCGATTTCACTGCTGGTACTGTTTATGCTTATCGGTATTCAACTGGGGTTCTGGTCGTTGCTGTTCTCGCATATCACCTTCTGTTTGCCTTTTGTGGTGGTGACGGTGTACTCACGACTGAAAGGATTCGATGTGCGGATGCTGGAAGCCGCAAAAGACCTGGGCGCCAGCGAAGTCACCATTCTGCGCAAAATCATTCTGCCGCTGGCGATGCCGGCGGTCGCTGCTGGCTGGTTGCTGAGCTTTACCCTGTCGATGGACGACGTGGTGGTTTCATCGTTCGTCACCGGGCCGGGTTATGAAATTCTGCCGTTAAAAATCTACTCAATGGTTAAGGTCGGCGTTTCACCGGAAGTAAACGCGCTGGCCACCATTTTGTTGGTTCTGTCGCTGGTCATGGTTATCGCCAGCCAGCTTATCGCACGTGATAAAACTAAAGGCCGCTAACAGGCCCATACCCTATGGATTTCGAGTTGCATTGAGGCGGCAAGCTCGTGAGTCCCCAGGAACATAGATAACTATGTGACTGGGGTGAACTAGCGTAGCCAACAAAAATGCGGCTTGAAAGACGACGGGTATGTTATTCAGGGGACGTTAAATGATGAAACAATGGTCACGCCACCTGCTCGCCGCGGGTGCTCTGGCACTGGGTATGAACACCGCCACAGCTTCCGACAACAACACGCTCTATTTCTACAACTGGACCGAGTATGTTCCGCCTGGGCTGCTGGAACAGTTCACTAAAGAGACCGGCATTAAGGTTATCTATTCGACCTACGAGTCGAACGAAACCATGTATGCCAAGCTCAAAACGTATAAAGACGGCGCCTACGATCTGGTGGTTCCCTCCACCTATTACGTGGATAAAATGCGCAAAGAAGGCATGATCCAGAAGATTGATAAGACCAAGCTCACCAACTTCAACAATCTCGATCCGGACATGCTCAACAAGCCGTTTGACCCGAACAACGACTACTCCATTCCCTACATCTGGGGTGCAACGGCGATTGGTGTCAACAGCGATGTCATCGATCCGAAAACCGTGACCAGCTGGGCCGATTTGTGGAAACCGGAATACAAAGGCAGCCTGCTGTTAACCGATGACGCTCGTGAAGTGTTCCAGATAGCGCTGCGCAAGTTGGGTTACTCCGGTAACACCACCGACCCGAAAGAGATTGAAGCCGCATATAACGAGCTGAAGAAACTGATGCCTAATGTCGCAGCGTTTAACTCAGACAATCCGGCAAACCCGTATATGGAAGGTGAAGTCAACCTCGGTATGGTGTGGAACGGCTCGGCGTTCGTCGCGCGCCAAGCAGGCACGCCGCTGGAAGTCGTGTGGCCGAAAGAAGGCGGCATTTTCTGGATGGACAGTCTGTCTATTCCGGCGAACGCCAAAAACAAAGAAGGTGCGCTGAAGCTGATTAACTTCCTGCTGCGCCCGGATGTCGCGAAAGAAGTGGCCGAAACCATCGGTTATCCGACACCAAACCTGGCAGCACGTAAACTGCTCAGCCCGGAAGTGGCCAATGATAAAACGCTCTATCCTGACGCCGACACCATCAACAAAGGCGAATGGCAGAATGATGTCGGTTCCGCCAGCGCAATTTATGAAGAGTACTATCAGAAGCTGAAAGCAGGACGCTAATCCCCTTATAACCCGGCGACACCTAACCGCGCCGGGTTATTACCTGCATTCCTGTGTCGACTAAATCACACCCAGTCTCCGGGGCAGATACACGTTCTACGCCTTTTGACTGATGTTACCTCCCCTGCCAACGGCTACGCTTACACTATCCCAACTCTGCTTTGAGGCCCCCAATGGCAACGCTATGGATGCTACTTGAGCTGGTTAACCTCATCGTATTCACCCTTTTTATACTGCCCCGTCGGCAGCCAGCAGACGCTCGTCCTTTGCTGCCTCTCACCGCGACCCGACTATTACGGCTCACTTTTTTTATACCAATTCTGGCGTTTGGTTACAGCCTGTTTTTCGAGCACCTGATTAGCGCTGTGGATTGGGTATATCTGGCGATAGCCATTATCGGCAACGTGTTAGTCATCAAAGGGAAATGGGATCTGGGCGGGAGCCATACATGGACAGGCTATTTTTTACCGAGAGCAAAACGCGTATCACGCGGCATTTTTGCCTGGATTTCTCATCCAATGTACACCGGAATTATTTTGGTAATTATTTCGTGCAGCATGGTCTACATCACCCGGTTGCCCATGTGGCTGAGCGGGCTGGCATTGATCTGCTGTTTTTACATTATTGGATTTTTGATTCTGGCGGCTCTGCGTGAGAACCGCCACCTGACACAAGCTTAACAAAGAGGTGTTTAAACCGATTACAGTCCTTTCAATAACTTATCAACAAACTCAGGTACCACCTGGCTTGCCGGACCGTAATACTTCTCTTCAAACTCGCTGCCTACCTGGCTCGGCTCAAGGTTAAGCTCCACCGTATGCGCCCCGTGCAGACGTGCTTCGTGCACAAATCCTGCAGCCGGATAAACATGCCCGGACGTACCGATCGCGATGAACACATCTGCCATCGCCAGCGCCATATAGATTTCATCCATCCCCAAGGGCATTTCGCCAAACCATACGACGTGCGGGCGTAACGGCGCCGGAAACTGGCAGCAATGGCATTTATCTTCCGGGGTGACATCGCCCATCCAGTCCAGAATCTGCCCGCTTTGCGAACATCGTACCTTGAGCAACTCGCCATGCATATGGATGACGTTCTGGCTACCGGCGCGCTCATGCAGGTTATCGATATTCTGCGTCACCAGTAAAAAGCGGTCGCCCAGCTCCGCTTCAAGTTTTGCCAGCGCGATATGCGCCGCGTTGGGTTGGATCTCAGACTGTTGCAGTTGGTGACGGCGAGCGTTATAGAACGACTGCACAAGTCCGGGGTTACGCGAAAATCCCTCCGGGGTCGCCACGTCTTCCACCCGATGTTCTTCCCAGAGGCCATCCGCAGCACGGAAGGTACGAATACCTGACTCGGCAGAGATCCCCGCCCCGGTCAGAACTAATACTCTTGGTTTTTCCATCAATTCAGGCACCACTCTGTCTCTGAAAAAGATCCGTTGACGCAGGCGATCGCGCATATGGCGTTTATTTTTACGAAAACGGCTTAACCGATGACCCCGACGCGACAGCATATCAACCTCTTTGTATTAATCGGTAAGATGTAGGAAAGCAGCTCCACGCATTCCCCCCGCATCACCATGGCGTGCCCGTTCAATACGCGGCACGCGGGCAACCGGCAGCAAATGGCGTGGCAGGCGATCCGCCAGTTGCGCCGTTATCGCGGTAAAATTCGACAAACCACCGCCAATCACCACTAAATCCGGATCAACGATAGTCAGAATATTCCCCAGGCACACCGCCAGCAAATCAAGATAGCGTTCGACGTGGGCCAGCGCCTGTTCATCACCCTGCTCCCAGAGCGCGATAATTTCACGGGCGTCCAGCGGTTGATGGGTGTAATGCTGGTATAACCATGCAAATCCGCCACCAGAAAGGTAGCTCTCGATGCAGCCTAACTGACCGCATCCACAGCGACGTAGCGGGAAGTCAAATCCCATCAGCGTTAACGCATCTACCGGCAGGCGAATGTGACCAAACTCACCGGTAATATAGCTGCGTCCGGTGATGGATTTCCCGTTCAGCACCAGGCCGCCGCCAACCCCCGTGCCGAGGATTAACCCCATCACTAACGGGTACTGGGTGAACTCGTCATCCCAGGCTTCGGAGAGGGCAAAACAGTTAGCATCGTTGTCCAGACGCACATCACGATCCAGTCGCGCACTGAGGTCGGTACGCAGTGGCTTACCACTGGCTGCGGGAACGTTGGCGGCATACAGCGTACCATTTTCGGTTTCTGGCATACCGGGAATACCAATTCCCACAGAACCTTTAATGCCAAATCGCTGGTCGGCTTCCGTCACCAGGCCACACACCGCATCGAGGAAAGCGTCATAGCTATCGCGCGGCGTAGGAACACGTTTTTCCCATTGCAAACGACGTTGATTATCGAAGACGCCTAACGCAATTTTTGTCCCGCCAATATCAAACCCGTAGTACATCACCGCTCCTTTTTATTGTTACTGGCCGCTTAGCACTCTCGCAGGATCAATATTACTGGCGCGACGAGCCGGATACCAACTCGCCAACAGACTCAGCAATAATGCTGTAACCAGCACGTAAAAAACGTCCAGCCAATGTAGTTCAGATGGCAGGAAGTCAATAAAATAGATATCACCCGACAGGAACTGATGGCCGATAAGCGCCTCAATACCGTTAATAATCGGCGTCAGTTGTAGCGAAACGACAACGCCAATCACGACACCAATCAGGCTACCAAACAGACCCGCCAGCAAGCCATACCAGACAAAAATGGCACGGATCAGCCCGTCTTTCGCACCCAATGTTCTTAATACCGCAATATCGCCACTCTTGTCTTTTACCGCCATCACTAACGTCGAAACGATATTAAAACAGGCCACGCCAATCACCAACACCATCGCCAGGTACATAATGGCGCGGATCATCTGAATATCACGATACATATAGCCGTAAGTACCAATCCAGCTTTTAATGTAAACGTAGTTATTGGTCACTTCACCGGCATCTCTGACCAGCTTATTGGCATTGAAGACGTCATTAACCTTCAGCGCAATACCCGACACGCTGGAGCCCATATCCAGATACTGCTGCGCATCTTCCATTGGGATCATTGCAAAGCTGTGATCGAGCTGACCGCTCAGTTGCAGAATACCGATGACGTGTAACCGCACGCGCTTAGGTTGCATCAGCTTGTGATCGGCACTGGCATTAGGGATCATGATAGACACCCAGTCACCCTGCTTCACCTTCAGCGCATCGGCAATCCCTTTGCCAATGATTATCTGCTGCTCACCGGCTTTGAAATTATCCCAGGCATGGTTCTGTACAAACGTAGGCAGCGCGCTCAAACGTTGTTCCTGCTTAGGATCGACACCTTTCACCTGCACCGCGCGTAAATTTGCGCCACTTTCCACCAACCCGGTAAAGTTGATATAGGGCGCCGCGGCGACAATACCCGGCACCTTCTGTACTTTATCCAGTGCTTCCTGCCAGTTGTTCCACGGCTGGTTAACCGCTTCAATCTCGCCGTGTGGCACAACAGCCAGAATACGGTTGTTCAGCTCTCGCTCAAATCCGTTCATCGCGCTCAAACCGACAATCAAGACCGCCACACCCAACGCGATGCCGATGGTGGAAATCACAGAAATCAGCGAGACCATGCCCCCACGCCGCCGACCCCGGCTAAAGCGCAAGCCAATCAATAACGATAAAGGCGCAGCCATTACTCGGCTCCCATCAGGCTCAATTCGGCCGTCAAACGACCATCGCGCATTTCAAGCTGGCGGCTCATGCGCTTCGCCAGTTGCAAATCGTGGGTCACCACCAGAAATGCCGTGCCCTGAGAACGGTTCAGCTCACCCAGAAGCTCGAAAATACTGTCAGCGTTGCGCGCATCAAGGTTACCGGTGGGCTCATCCGCCAGCACCAGTCGTGGGTTGTTGACCAGCGCACGGGCAATCGCTACGCGCTGGCGCTCACCGCCCGACAGCTCAGACGGGCGATGGCTGGCACGATGATCCAACCCTACCGCTTTCAGCATATTGCGCGCACGCTCGGTAATTTCAGCCGGTTTTTTCTTGCCGATAAGCAGCGGCATCGCCACGTTTTCCAGCGCGGTAAAGTCCGGCAGCAGATGGTGAAACTGGTAAATAAAGCCGAGCTTTTGATTACGCAGTTCTGCTTTTGCCGTCGAAGAGAGTTTACTCATCGGCTGACCGCTAAAAATAACGTCGCCCGAGGTCGGGGTATCCAGCCCGCCCAGCAGATGCAGCAACGTACTCTTACCGGATCCAGAACTGCCGACAATCGCCACTGTTTCACCCTCACCGACGCTAAAACTGACATCGTGCAGCACATCAGTTTGCACGGTGCCTTCCTGATAGCGTTTGCACAGGTTGTCGCATTGCAACAGGATCTTATTCATAACGTAAAGCCTCTGCGGGTTGAGTGGCGGCGGCGCGCCAGGAAGGATAAAGCGTAGACAGCAGTGCAATGGCCATGGCCACCAGCGCGATGACGACAACCTGTAACGGCTCAATGGCAACCGGCAGCGCAGCGCCATCCAGTAATGCCCCAATGATCGGCATCAGGTTGTTCAGCTGGCTGGCAAGTAATGCCCCCAGCACGGCACCCAGCAGCGCGCCAATAATTCCGGCGCTGGCCCCCTGCACCATAAACACCATCATGATTTGCCGCGGCGTAAGTCCCTGGGTTTGTAAAATCGCCACTTCGCCTTGCTTCTCCATCACCATCAGGCCCAGCGAGGTAATAATGTTAAACGCCGCGACCGCCACGATCAGGCTCAACAGCAGCCCCATCATGTTTTTTTCCATCCGCACCGCCTGGAACAATTCCCCTTTGCGCTCACGCCAGTCCTGCCATTTGGTGCCTTGCGGCAGCGTTTGCTGGCTCAAGGTGTCAACCTTCAGCGGTTCATTCAGCCACAAGCGCCAGCCGGTGATATTGCCCACCGGGTAGCGCATCAGGCGTGACGCATCCTGAATATTGGTCAGCATTTGATAGCCATCGACTTCGCTGTTGGCAGCAAAGGTGCCAATCACCGTAAACAGACGCTGGCTTGGTAGCCGTCCCATCGGCGTGAACTGACTGGCTGACGGCACCATCACGCGAATTTGATCACCACGGTTCACGCCCAACTGACCAGCAAGCTGCTCGCCAAGGATGACATTATACTTACCTGGCTCGAGATCGGTTTGCTTCACATTGACCAAATACGGTGTCAGCGGATCTTTTTGCGTCGGGTCGATGCCCAGCATGACACCAACCGCCACGCTGCGCGCGCTTTGCAGGACCACATCACCGGTTGTCAGGGGAGCGAGGCGATTAACGCCGCTCAGTTTCACTGCGTTTTCCGGCAGCTGTTGCGGGTTCAGAGAACCCTGCTCTGACGAGAGAATGGCCTGAGGCATCAGACCAAGAATATTGTTTTGCAGCTCACGCTCGAAACCGTTCATTACCGACAATACCGTGACCAGCGCCATTACCCCAAGAGTAATGCCAATGGTGGAAAGCCAGGAAACAAAACGACCGAAGCGATCTGCTGCACGCCCGCGCATGTAACGCAGGCCGATGAATAGAGCGACAGGTTGATACATGAAATCCGTCTGGTTGCTGTTAGCAAAGTCACGAGTATATAAGCGAAAGCGGAATGGGTAAATGACTGAACCGTAAGTGTTCGTCAGCATTATTCTTAAAAGTATAAACAAATCAATTCGCTAAAGTTAACTCCCTGCTTGTCAGCCCTGCTACCTGATCTTTATCTTAAAAAACAAAAATGCAGACGGTTACGCATTACAGCGATGCCTGGTATACGCAGGATAGTAGATTATGTTTCACACTACGGATACGTCGACGTAATGATTAAAAAAGAGCTATGGATTAACCAAATCAAAGGGTTATGTATTTGTCTGGTGGTCATTTACCATTCAGTCATTACCTTTTATCCCCATCTCACCAGTTTTCAGCATCCACTGTCAGAACTGCTGACCAAGTGCTGGATTTACCTCAATCTTTACCTGGCTCCTTTTCGCATGCCGGTGTTTTTCTTTATTTCGGGGTATCTGATCCGTCGATACATCGATGGCGTGGGCTGGACGACCTGCGTAGATAAACGGATCTGGAATATTGCCTGGGTGCTGCTGCTGTGGGGAATGGTGCAATGGCTGGCACTCACCATGCTCAATCACTGGCTGGCACCAGAACGCGATCTGAGCCAGGCCGCCAACGCCGCGTATGCCGGTTCCGTCGGTGACTTTTCCTGGGGCATGCTGACCGCCAGCACCAGCTTATGGTATCTGTATGCGCTGATTGTCTACTTCATCTTGTGCAAACTGTTCAGCCGCTGGGCGCTGCCGCTGCTGGCTCTGTTCATATTACTCAGTGTGGCGGTGAATTTTTTCCCTACACCATGGTGGGGAATGAACAGCGTGATACGTAATCTGGCGTACTACAGTCTCGGGGCATGGTTTGGCAGCACGCTGATGGCAGGGATTAAAGAGGTTCCACTGCGCCGCCACCCGATCCTGTTCTCGTTGACGATGATTCTGGCGGTCATCGCATGGCTGGCCAACGTTTCGCTGCTGCTTTCATTGGTTTCCATTGTGCTAATCATGAAGCTGTTTTATCAGTTCGAGCAACGCTTCGGTATGCGAGCGGCCAGCCCATTAAGCGTGATCGGCTCTAACACCATCGCCATCTACACAACCCACCGAATTTTGGTCGAACTGTTCAGCTTAACGCTGATTCCCGTCATCAATCATGCTAAATGGTCTGCACATGCAGAACTGGCCCTGCTGCTGATTTATCCGTTTGTCTGTTTGCTGCTGTGTACCTTGTTTGGCCTGCTGGTACGCAAAATTTCACAAAAAACCGTTGCCGACCTGCTCTTTTCCCCACCCTCTTTATCGACCGCCTCGCGCTAACCCTAACGCGCTTTTTGCCCCCGTCAGGGGGCGAATCAATTTGCTTATGAGAAACGTTTGCGGATAATAAGAACATTGCTTATCAGACGTATATCTAAACGAGATCCTGACAACCGAATGCCTGAACAACATCGTTACACGCTCCCGGCAAAAGCCGGCGATCAGCGCCAGTTAGGTGAACTTACCGGTGCTGCCTGCGCCACGCTGGTGGCAGACATTGCCGAACACCACGAAGGTCCTGTGGTACTCATCGCACCGGATATGCAAAATGCCCTGCGCCTGCATGACGAAATTCGCCAGTTTACCGACCAGATGGTGATGAACCTCGCGGACTGGGAAACGCTCCCGTACGACAGTTTTTCTCCACATCAGGAAATCATCTCCTCGCGGCTCTCCACGCTATATCAACTGCCTTCTATGCAGCGCGGCGTGCTGATCGTGCCGGTCAACACGCTGATGCAACGTGTGTGCCCACACAGCTATCTGCACGGTCACGCGCTGGTGATGAAAAAAGGTCAGCGTTTATCCCGTGACGCCCTGCGTGAGCAACTGGAAAGTGCCGGTTATCGCCACGTTGATCAGGTCATGGAACACGGTGAATATGCCACACGCGGTGCGCTGCTGGACCTGTTCCCGATGGGCAGCGAACTGCCTTACCGTCTTGATTTCTTTGATGATGAAATTGACAGTTTGCGTCTGTTTGATACCGATACCCAACGCACTCTGGAAGAAGTCGACGCTATTAATCTGCTACCCGCACACGAATTCCCCACCGATAAAACGGCCATCGAACTGTTCCGCAGTCAGTGGCGCGACAACTTTGAGGTGAAACGCGACGCTGAACATATCTATCAGCAGGTCAGTAAAGGCACGCTGCCTGCCGGGATCGAATACTGGCAGCCGCTGTTTTTCAGCGAGTCGTTGCCGCCGCTATTCAGCTACTTCCCGGCCAATACACTGCTGGTGAATACCGGCGACCTGGAAACCAGCGCCGAGCGCTTTCAGGCCGACACGCTATCGCGCTTTGAGAATCGGGGCGTTGACCCGATGCGTCCACTTCTGCCGCCGGAATCACTGTGGCTGCGGGTGGATGAGCTGTTCTCTGAACTTAAACGCTGGCCGCGCGTTCAGCTGAAAACCGAGAGCCTGCCGAAAAAAGCAGCGAATACCAACCTCGGGTTCCAGAAGCTGCCGGACCTGGCCGTCCAGGCGCAGCAAAAAGCGCCGTTGGATGCATTACGTAAGTTCCTTGAAGCCTTTACCGGTCCGGTGATTTTCTCGGTAGAAAGTGAAGGTCGTCGCGAAGCGCTTGGTGAACTGCTTGCCCGTATCAAGATTGCGCCGAAGCGCATTTTGCGCCTCGATGAAGCGGTCGATAGCGGCCGTTATCTGATGATTGGCTCGGCGGAACACGGGTTCATTGACAGTAAACGAAACCTGGCACTGATCTGTGAAAGCGATCTTCTCGGCGAGCGCGTGGCCCGCCGTCGTCAGGATTCGCGTCGCACCATCAACCCTGACACCTTAATCCGCAACCTGGCGGAGCTGCATCCTGGTCAGCCGGTGGTGCATCTGGAGCACGGAGTGGGTCGCTACGCAGGTATGACCACGCTGGAAGCAGGCGGCATCACCGGTGAATACCTGATGCTCACCTACGCCAACGATGCCAAACTGTACGTACCAGTATCGTCATTACATTTGATCAGCCGCTACGCCGGCGGCGCAGAAGAAAATGCACCGTTGCATAAACTCGGCGGTGACGCCTGGTCGCGCGCGCGGCAGAAAGCCGCCGAGAAAGTGCGCGATGTAGCAGCAGAACTGCTGGATATCTACGCCCAGCGTGCGGCGAAACAAGGCTTTGCCTTTAAACATGACCGCGAGCAGTACCAGCTGTTTTGCGACAGCTTCCCGTTTGAAACCACGCCCGATCAGGCGCAGGCCATTAACGCGGTACTCAGTGATATGTGTCAGCCGCTGGCGATGGACCGGCTGGTCTGCGGCGACGTTGGCTTCGGTAAAACCGAAGTCGCGATGCGTGCCGCCTTCCTCGCCGTCGAGAACCACAAACAGGTCGCCGTACTGGTGCCGACCACCCTGCTTGCCCAGCAGCACTTCGACAACTTCCGCGACCGCTTTGCCAACTGGCCGGTACGCATTGAGATGTTGTCTCGTTTTCGCAGCGCCAAAGAGCAAGCGCAGATCCTGGAGCAGGTCGCCGAGGGTAAAATCGATATTCTTATCGGTACCCACAAACTGCTACAAAACGATGTGAAGCTAAAAGATTTGGGTTTGCTGATCGTCGATGAAGAGCACCGCTTCGGCGTGCGGCATAAAGAGCGTATCAAAGCGATGCGCGCTGACGTGGATATTCTGACGCTAACAGCAACACCGATTCCGCGCACATTGAATATGGCAATGAGCGGTATGCGCGATCTGTCGATCATCGCCACGCCACCTGCCCGCCGTCTGGCGGTCAAAACCTTTGTACGTGAATATGACAATCTGGTGGTACGCGAGGCGATCCTGCGTGAGGTATTACGTGGTGGTCAGGTCTATTATCTGTTCAACGACGTTGAGAACATCCAGAAAACTGCCGACAGGCTGGCAGAACTGGTGCCGGAAGCGCGTATTGCCATTGGGCATGGACAGATGCGCGAGCGTGAGCTGGAACGCGTGATGAACGATTTCCACCACCAGCGTTTTAACGTGCTGGTGTGTACCACCATTATCGAAACCGGGATCGACATTCCGACCGCCAACACGATTATCATCGAACGTGCGGACCACTTCGGTCTGGCACAGCTGCACCAGTTGCGCGGTCGCGTGGGACGCTCGCATCACCAGGCCTACGCCTGGCTGCTGACGCCGCACCCAAAAGCCATGACCACCGACGCACAAAAACGCCTCGAAGCCATTGCCTCACTGGAAGATTTGGGTGCAGGTTTTGCGCTGGCAACCCACGACCTCGAGATTCGCGGGGCAGGCGAACTGCTGGGCGAAGACCAGAGTGGCTCAATGGAGACCATCGGTTTCTCGCTGTATATGGAGCTGCTGGAGAATGCGGTGGATGCGCTCAAAGAAGGGCGTGAGCCGTCTCTGGAAGATCTCACCAGTCAGCAAACCGAAGTGGAACTGCGCATGCCGTCGCTGCTGCCGGATGATTTCATCCCCGATGTGAACACGCGACTTTCGTTCTATAAACGCATTGCCAGTGCTAAGGGCGAAAACGAACTGGAAGAGATCAAGGTCGAGCTGATCGACCGCTTTGGCCTGCTGCCCGATCCAGCCCGCACGCTTCTCGATATTGCCCGTCTGCGCCAGCAGGCGCAAAAACTGGGCATCAGAAAGCTTGAGGGCAATGAAAAAGGCGGTACCATTGAATTTGCTGAGAAAAACCACGTCAACCCAATGTGGCTGATTGGTTTACTGCAAAAACAACCGCAGCACTTCCGCCTGGACGGTCCAACTCGCCTGAAGTTTATTCAGGATCTTGCTGACCGTAAAACGCGCATGGAGTGGGTTCGCCAGTTTATGCGCCAGCTGGAAGAAAACGCCGTGGCATAGTCATCAGGTCGGGTGAGCGCAATACTCACCCGATCGATGAATTTACAAACTCTTTGCACTTCCCTGCACTTCCCGACACAGCAAACCGCCATAATTCCTGATTACCTTTACATGATAAAAACCACGTAAAAACAATGGACTTATGGCGATGTTAAACAATAAGCAATTCTCTCGCTGGCTGACGTTTTTTACGCTTGCCGCGTCTCTTGCTCTGGCGCTTCCGGCCCAGGCCAACACCTGGCCGCTGCCTCCGCCAGGAAGCAGACTGGTGGGTGAAAATACCGTACACGTTGTCGAAGATAACGGCGGTTCACTGGAAGCCATTGCGAAAAAGTACAATGTGGGTTTTTTAGCGCTGCTACAGGCTAACCCTGGCGTCGACCCTTTCGTGCCAAGAGCCGGTAGCGTATTAACCATTCCGCTGCAAACCCTGCTACCGGATGCCCCGCGCGAAGGGATTGTGATTAATCTTGCCGAGCTGCGTCTGTACTATTATCACCCAGGTAAAAATTCGGTGACCGTGTATCCGATTGGTATTGGTCAACTGGGCGGAGATACCCTGACTCCCACCATGGTAACCAGTATCTCTGATAAACGTGCCAACCCGACCTGGACCCCAACGGCCAATATCCGCGCCCGTTACAAAGCCAATGGTATCGACCTGCCTGCCGTCGTCCCTGCGGGTCCGGAAAACCCGATGGGCCATCATGCCATCCGCCTGGCGGCTTACGGTGGAGTCTATTTACTTCACGGTACCAACGCTGATTTTGGTATCGGTATGCGCGTCAGCTCTGGCTGTATTCGCCTGCGCGACGGTGATATTGAAACCTTATTCCGCCAGGTCACACCTGGTACCAAGGTCAATATTATCAACACGCCAATCAAAGCCTCTGTTGAACCCAACGGCGTGCGCCTCGTAGAAGTGCATCAGCCGCTGTCGGAAAATATTGATGACGATCCGCAGGTGCTGCCGATCGTACTGAACGCGTCGATGAAGACGTTTAAGAATGCAGCACAAACGGATGCCTCCGTCATGGAACACGCTATGGAACTGCGTTCCGGGATGCCGGTAGACGTAACGCGTCATCACGACGTCAGTCAGCAGTCACTGTAAACAGTTGCCCATAAAAAACCCCCGCTGGATGTTATTCCGCGGGGGTTTTTTAGTTAACTCGCAGTGGCATTGCGATGGGTTAAAACTTATTTATAGATTACCGCTGTGCCATGGAGGGTGTTAGGACCACTAACAGAGGTAATACGGAACGACTTCGCCCCCATTTCATCCGCTTTCTGCGCCAGTTGGTCTTCCAGGGAACCTAAGTTAGTCCCCGCATTGGCAGTGATAATACCTACCTTCTGTTGGCCTTCAGGCGTGGCCTGAACTTCTACAGCAGCAAAGCTGGCAAATGAGAGTGAGCTCAGAACAGTAGCAAGCAGCAGCGTTTTTACATTTTTCATAATAGTGACCTTATGCAGATGAATATGTGTCGAAAAGATTAACTTAACGATCGATAGGTAAATGATAGATGTGATCCAGGTCACACGTCAACATTTTTTTATAACGATCGTTATATAAAATGCAAAGGTCTTATTTTTCATATCAATAGAAACAAATTATTTTTATCGTGAATACACTGGAGAGTATGACCGAATATTTTTATAATGATTGTTCTATAAACCCAACCAGGTACGACGGCACCATGACAACTGAAACTACAGGTTGTGCAAAAAAAAGCCGTGGCCGACCAAAAGTGTTCGACAGGGAAGCCGCGCTTGATAAGGCCATGACACTCTTCTGGCAGCACGGATATGAAGCGACATCGCTCGCCGATCTCGTGGAGGCAACCGGCGCCAAAGCGCCAACGCTGTATGCGGAATTCACCAATAAGGAAGGTTTATTTCGGGCCGTGCTGGACCGTTACATCAGCTGCTTCGCCGCAAAACACGAAGCTCAACTCTTTTGCGAGGAAAAAAGTCTCACCGCCGCGCTGGAAGACTATTTCACGGCAATAGCTACCTGCTTCACCAGCAAAGACACACCGGCGGGATGCTTTATGATTAATACCTCTGCAACGCTTGCCGCCTCTTCCCGAGATATTGCGCACACGGTGAAATCCCGCCATGCCATGCAGGAGCAAACGCTGACCCAATTTCTTCGCCAGCGCCAGGAACATGGCGAAATTCCGGCACACTGCAATCCGCAGAAACTGGCCGAATTTCTGAACTGTATTTTACAAGGAATGTCGATCAGCGCCCGCGAAGGCGCTACATTCGAAAAACTGATGCAGATAACCCAGACCACCCTGCGTCTGTGGCCTGAATTGCTCAAAGAAGAAACAGCACCTTTAGTCTGAATTACGCGTTAACTTTCTGATAAAAAAAGCCCCCCAGCCTGAGCGATTGGGGGGCTAATTGATGTACAGAGTAAAACTATTTTACGCTTTGTTATTCAGCACCAACTGGCCGTTGTTATCCAGTGGTATTTGCGAGCCAGGGTCTTTATCCATACGGATTTTGCCCTGCTGATCGCCAATTTTGTAGGTCACGTCGTAACCCAGCATTTTTTCCGATTTGTCATACACCGTTTTACAACGCTGCTGAGTACTGGTGTAGGTATCGTTTTCCTGCATCGAGCCCTGGATCTGGTTACCGGCATAACCTCCACCTAAAGCACCGGCGACGGTGGCAATATCTTTACCGCGTCCGCCACCAAACTGATGACCGATAACCCCACCCGCAACAGCACCGAGCACCGAGCCCGCAATACGATTTTCATCCTGCACCGGCTTACGGTGGGTAACCGTCACGTTACGGCATTCCTGACGCGGTGTTTTTACCGTTTCTTTAATCGGGGTCGCAGAGACAACATGTGCATATTGTGGGCCACGCTCAAACACATTAAGACTGGCCACCGCTGCCACACCCAGCGCAGCAGCTACGCCAATCCCTATACCCGCCAACATTGATTTATTCACGGGACTTCCTCCTTTTTTGCTATTAGCAACAACTTTGCAACAAGAGATGACGAATGCCAATCAGATTACGGATGAAAATAGCGGAACGAGGAAGTAAAGCAGCAGGATTCAGAGAACTCTGAAGGAAGAAGCCGGATGAACAGCGTCATCCGGCATTACAGGTCAATAATTAGTGCAGTTTCAGGCGCGGGCGGATCACACGGTTGATACTGCCCACCAGCATCATCAGACCGGTTTTGAAATAACCGTGCAGCGCAATCTGGTGCATACGGTATAGCGAGATGTAGACAAAGCGCGCAATACGCCCTTCCACCATCATCGAACCGCGCGTCAGGTTGCCCATCAGGCTACCAACGGTAGAGAAGTTAGACAGTGAAACCAGCGAACCGTGATCTTTATACTGATACGCCTTCAGCGGCTTGCCGTTCATCTGCGCCAGAATGTTGCTCATTGCGCACGATGCCATCTGGTGTGCAGCCTGAGCGCGCGGCGGGACAAAGCCCCCTTCCGGACGAGCGCAGGAGGCACAGTCACCAATTGCGTACACGTCAGGGTCGCGCGACGTCTGCAGGGTCGGTTCGACCACCAGTTGATTAATACGGTTCGTTTCCAGGCCGCCAATGTCCTTCATAAAGTCTGGCGCTTTGATGCCTGCCGCCCAGACCATCAGATCGGCTTCAATGTATTCGCCGTCTTTGGTGTGCAAACCACCTTCATCAGCGCTGGTCACCATCGTCTGGGTCAGCACGCGCACACCCAGCTTAGTCAGCTCATTATGGGCCGCGCTGGAAATTCGCGGTGGCAACGCAGGTAGAATGCGCTCACCTGCTTCCACCAGCGTCACGTTCAGCGCTTCGTTGGTTAACCCTTTGTAGCCGTAGCTGTGTAGCTGTTTCACCGCGTTATGCAGTTCAGCTGAAAGCTCCACGCCCGTCGCACCACCGCCGACAATAGCGATATTCACTTTGCCGTTGGCACCCAAATTCGCCGAATATTTCAGGAACAGGTTCAGCATTTCCTGGTGGAAACGACGCGCCTGATGTGGGTTATCGAGGAAGATGCAATGATCTTTGACGCCCGGCGTGTTGAAATCATTAGACGTACTTCCCAATGCCATCACTAACGTGTCATACGCCACTTTACGTTCAGGCACCAGCAATTCGCCTTTCTCATCACGCAGTTCAGCGATGGTAATGGTCTTTGCTTCGCGATCGATATCCATTACCGAACCCAGCTGGAATTCAAAACCGTGGTTACGGGCATGCGCCAGATAGCTCAGTGCATCAACACCTTCATCCAGCGATCCGGTTGCTACTTCGTGCAGCAACGGTTTCCATAGATGGCTGTGATTTCTGTCTACCAGCGTAATTTTGGCCTTTTTCTTACGCCCCAGCTTTTTACCGAGCTGCGTCGCCATTTCCAGTCCGCCGGCACCGCCGCCAACAATCACGATCCTTTTCAATGGTGTAGTCAACGTGACCCCCTTAAATTTTATTAACCAATTGTTAATTAAAAGTTATTAACATAGCCTTTAATTAACAACACGTTACGATAATGAAAATGTTCTTCGAGATTGAGAATAACACGAACGGTGCATTGGTCATACCAAATTTGATGTGCATCAAGTTTTGATGCTGAAAAGATAGACAACCGGAACTTTAAAGACAAAAAAACCAGCCCGCAGGCTGGCTTTGTTAAACGCGAGTGAATAACTAACCTAACGTTTTAAAGGCTTTGATTCGCTGCAAATGCGGGGAGATATTTTTAAATTTATGGGTCTGATCTTCATCCCATACAATTTCATAATAGTGATGCAGCTCTTCGGACGATCGTTGGCTGTTCAGCGCTTCATCATGACGTGACAAGATAACCAGGCACCGATCGCGGTTTTTTTCACGAAAGTTGGTCACGCATTTTGTGGCAATGTCGGCATACTCTTCCGGCCTGTCGATTCTCCCTTCCATGTTCTCATACGGGAACAGGTTAGGATTAAACACCACCTGGCGAATATCACACAGGAAACCAATACGTTCCGCCCAGTATCCCCCCAGACCCACACCGCAAATCAGTGGTCGGTCGTCGACATTAAGCTGCAACATTTTATCTACTTCTTTCAGCAGATGCTGCATATCATGTTTAGGATGCCGCGTACTGTAGCTAATCAGCCTGACATCCGGGTCAATAAACTGTAATTGCAACACTTTCTCGTGGTTGCCCGGACTGTTAGAGTCAAAACCGTGTAAATAGATAATCATCGCATCCTCGCAAACTTGCGTTAATGACCTGCTTTCTCTTCCTGCCAGCGTTCATGAAGCTGGTTGAGCTGGGCGCTGATTGTTTTCCAGCGATCCGAGTCCATCAGTTCCTGACGCGAAAATGAACCTTTATGATACAAACGTGTAACACGTTCTGCATTGATCGGCGACAGATTATCTAACACACTGACTGCCCCTTTACGATTATTGCAGACCAGGATCATATCGCAACCTGCATCCAGTGATGCCTGGCCACGCTCTGCATAGCTCCCCATGATTGCCGCACCTTCCATCGACAGATCGTCAGAGAAAATCACACCGTCAAAGCCAAGCTCCTGACGCAGTACCGTTTTTAGCCAGTGCGGTGAACCACTCGCCGGGCGGGAGTCTACCTCGCTATAAATCACGTGCGCAGGCATAATCGCGTCGAGTTTATTTTCCGTAATGAGCGTCTGGAACACTGACATATCTTTAGCACGAATCTCAGCTTCCGGTCGCGGATCGGTGGGCGTTTCTTTGTGCGAGTCCGCCGTCACCGCCCCGTGTCCTGGGAAATGTTTGCCAGTGGTTTTCATGCCAGCCGCATGCATACCATCGATAAAACGCGTCGCCATCGCCAGCGCTTTTAGCGGATCAGCATGATACGAACGCTCGCCAATCGCGGCGCTGATATGACCGACATCCAGAACGGGCGCAAAACTGATATCGATGTCCATCGAAATCATCTCGCTGGCCATTAGCCATCCGGCGTTTTCAGCCAGCTTTCCACCCTCTTCCAGACCGTGCAGTGCGGCAAAGGATTGTGCCGCTGGCAGGCGGGTAAAACCTTCGCGAAAACGCTGCACGCGTCCGCCTTCCTGATCCACCGCCACCACCAGATGATTACGTGACGCTGCGCGGATCTGACGCACTAATTCACGTAACTGTTCCGGGTCGTGGTAATTGCGGGTAAAGAGGATCAAACCACCCACCAGCGGGTGCGCCAGAATCTCACGTTCTTCCGCGTCCAGCTCATACCCTTCAACATCCAACATTACTGGACCCACACTGCTCTCCTTATCCTTTCCTGATTAGCTGCCGCCATGTTTCATCGGCCAGCCTGATAAATTGTCGATCGCTGGTCTGTTGCCAGCGATACTCAAACCACCCCGCCTTCAGCATCAGCATCCAGGGATGCCACTTTCTGACCTGTCGCCACAGAGCGTCTGGGTCAATATGCGCGTAGCTGGCATAGGCGTTGACCAACTGCCGATGTTGCGCCTCGTCTGCGACCCACACCGCCGCCAGTTCGAGAGCAATATCGCCGTCTCCGGCATACTCCCAGTCAATCAACCGCAGGCCTGACGCCGTATGCACAATGTTGTCGCCGTGGACATCCATATGCAAGGGCCCCAAACGCAAGGGATGAGGCTCCCGTTGTTTTCTGAGCCGCTTTAGCACACGTAACCAGCGTGGCGTGCGACGCGCCGGGTCACAACACTGCCAGTACTGTTCCAACAACGGCAGCAGACTCACTCGCCAGCCAAAATGGGGTTGTTGGTGAAGATGATACAGTAAGCGCGCGAGTTCGTCGGCTTCCGGTAATCTGGAATCGACTTTACCGTGAAAATAGTCGACGGCCATCCATCCTCGTGTATAAAAACGGGGTTTGGGGGCAAGACTGACTGGCAGGCGCTTTAGCGCATGATAGTGGCGCAAAAAATGCGACTCTGGCGCGTCAGGATCGTGATGACAGCGCAGGACGAGTCGATGGGAATGATGTTCAATGACGCAGCTCCCGCCGCTCAAGCCAAGCTTACCCGCTGCGACGGGACGATACTGCGGGAAATAGCGCGACAACACCTCATCGCGCGTCAATGGCTTATTGTTGCTGAACGGCACCTTTACCTGACCAGATTATCTCACCCGTTTGTACCAGCATTAATTGCATTTGCAGTGATGGCGTATTGACGTTTCCGGATGCGCTGGAATACAGCACATACTGGGCTCCGACGTTACGGGCAATACCAATCGCTTTGCTGCGCGTACCTAAGCTATCGTGTGGTGATAAGCCCAGTTGCTGCTTCGCTAACGCCAATTGCTGCGCCGAAACCAGGGTAAACTTCCCGTTATTCGCCAGCGCATTGCGCAGCGTCTCGGTGGCTTCCCCTGCGTTAAGAGAACCGTTGGTGCGGTTGTTCACACTGTCGACTAACAGTACGCCCCCGGCTTTTACGCCATCTGCCTGCAGCATTTTGCCCACCATCGGCTGCATCGCACCATTCCAGTCATAATGACGTACTCGCGGAGCGGGCTGCGCCGTTTGATCCTCATGTTCAATCGGACCCGGCTGCTGCGGAATAGTCGGTACCGTCGGTACAACCGGTACTGGCTGTTGCGGCTGCGCGGGCTGTTCCGGTACCGGTTTTACTTCATCTACCGGTGCTGGCTCACGTTGCGCCACACAGCCAGAGAGAAATATCGCCAGCGCAGCAATCACGGCGTAGCGATTCAATTTGATCATCAAGATTCACCTCTTACAAATAAAGATAAAGTCTAACCTTGTGCGCCCCCAGAAAATTGGCGCTGCCATACAATGTTACCGACGAACGTGCCGGAATGGTAACGCTACGTGGCGCTTCCAGAGGGTGCATTTCCAGCCCTCTGGCGTCATACCAGTAAAACCGATAATGAACGGTGACGGGTTCTTGCCTTTCGTTATAGAGTCGTGAGGATGCCGAGGGTTGAATATCAGACGTGGTTAACGCAGGCTGTTCTGCTGTTATGCCCGCGGCCAGTATCGTTGATTCCATCACCAGAGACTGTTCATCACTGACCGGAATTTCGGGGTGTGAACGACAGCCAGCCAGCAACAGAAAGCCTAGCGTCAGCGCGATGCATCCTCTGGTCATTATCACAGACCTTTATGTGCAAGCATTGGGCCCAATGCACGGCCACCCAACAGATGCATATGTATGTGATACACCTCCTGTCCACCGTGGCGGTTGGTATTCATGATCAAACGGTATCCATCTTCGGCAATACCTTCCTGCTCGGCGATTTTGGCGGCAACCGTAATCATTCGGCCCAGCGCCTGCTCATGCTCTGCCGTTACATCGTTAACGGTTGGGATCAGAACATTAGGAATGATCAGGATATGCGTAGGTGCCTGAGGTGAAATATCACGAAACGCGGTAACCAGTTCATCCTGGTACACGATGTCTGAGGGAATTTCACGACGAATGATTTTGCTGAATATAGTTTCTTCTGCCACGACATTTTCCTTTTTCATTAAGAGCCCATGCGTTGTGCCATGCTACGCCGGACGACTCTGCGAGTATAGAGTATGAGCGAGTTACTCACGCTCTTTCAACTTTAACCCTCGATTTTTTAAGCAAAAAGCTACCCCTCCACTGTTCTTATAACCATTTACCCACGCTATGGCTCCTGCAGAGTACTGAAACAATATTTCATTTATCTCTGTAGCATCTGTTTACACCTTGAATATGAATGCGTATATTTCGCATTTGCATTTACATACAAATTTAATAGTTAACAACAAAAGGGTTCATCACCCGCAACAGTGATTCGAACTTAATATTAATAATTATCAAGGACTTTCTGATGTCTTTCACAACATACAACCGGGATTTTCAGCGTCAACCCGCAGTCGCCCCTTCCTTGCTTGCTGTCTGTATTGCCATGGCTTTTATTCCCGCTTCAGGCTTCGCCGCCAGCGAAGATACGGTGATCGTTGATGGTTCAGCCACCGCAGACTCGGCATCCGGCGAAGAACAGGATTACAGCGTTAAGTCGACGACTGCGGGTACAAAAATGCAGATGACCCAGCGAGATATACCCCAGTCGGTCACTATCGTTAGCCAGCAACGCATGGAAGATCAGCAGCTACAGACCCTCGGTGATGTGATGGACAATACGCTAGGCATCAGCAAAAGCCAGGCTGACTCCGATCGTAACAGCTACTTTTCCCGCGGTTTTGAAATTGATAACTATATGGTCGACGGGATCCCGACCTATTTTGAATCCCGCTGGAACCTCGGTGATGCACTTTCCGACACCGCCTTGTTTGAACGCATAGAAGTGGTGCGCGGGGCGAACGGTTTGATGACCGGGACGGGTAACCCTTCGGCTTCCATTAATATGATCCGTAAACACGCCACCAGTCGCGAGTTCACCGGTAATGTGTCGGCAGAATACGGCAGCTGGAATAAACAGCGCTATGTCACTGATTTACAGAGTCCATTAACCGAAGATGGTAATGTGCGCGCCCGCATCGTCGCAGGATATCAGAATAACGACTCCTGGCTTGACCGCTACAACAGCGAAAAAATGTTCTTCTCCGGGATTGTCGATGCGGATCTGGGTGACACCACCAGCCTGTCTGCCGGTTATGAATACCAGCGTATTGATGTTAACAGCCCAACCTGGGGTGGCCTGCCGCGCTGGAACACCGACGGCAGCAAAAACAGCTATGACCGTTCACGCAGCACGGCTCCGGACTGGGCCTACAATGACAAAGACATCAACAAAGTCTTTGTCACGCTAAAACAGCGTTTTGCCGATACCTGGCAGACAACCCTGAACGCTACCCATTCTGAAGTTAAGTTCGACAGCAAAACAATGTACATCGATGCCTATGTCGACAAAAACACCGGTATGCTGGTCGGCCCTTATGCTAATTATGGACCTGGCTTCGACAACGTCGGCGGCACTGGGTGGAACAGCGGCAAGCGTAAGATCGATGCTGTCGATCTGTTCGCCGACGGTGGCTACGACCTGTTTGGTCGTCAACATAATCTGATGCTCGGCGGCAGCTACAGCAAACAGAACAACCGTTATATCAACGCCTGGGACAATGTGTATCCGAACGAGGTAGGGAATTTTAATAACTTCGACGGTAATATTCCTGAGACCAACTGGCGTCCACAGTCGCTGGCCCAGGACGATACCACACACATGAAGTCGCTTTACGCGGCGACGCGTGTATCGCTGGCCGACCCACTGCACTTGATCCTCGGCGCGCGTTATACCAACTGGCGTATCGACACCCTAACCTACAGCATGGAAAAAAATCACACCACACCGTATGCCGGTCTGGTGTATGACATTGATGATAACTGGTCAACTTACGCCAGCTATACCTCTATCTTCCAGCCACAGAACAAACGTGACAGCTCAGGTAAATACCTCTCACCGATCACCGGTAACAACTATGAGATGGGGTTAAAGTCGGACTGGATGAACAGTCGCCTGACTACCACCCTTGCGGTATTCCGTATCGAGCAGGATAACCTGGCACAGTCTACCGGTACGCCAATTGCTGGCAGCAATGGCGAAACGGCCTATAAGTCGACCAACGGTACGGTCAGCAAAGGGGTTGAATTCGAAGTGAACGGTGCAATCACCGATAACTGGCAGATGACGTTTGGCGCAACGCGTTACGTTGCCGAAGATAACGAAGGCAATGCGGTAAACCCAAACCTGCCACGTACCACGGTGAAACTGTTCACCCGTTATCGTCTGCCGGCGATGCCGGAGCTGACCGTCGGCGGTGGTGTTAACTGGCAGAATCGCGTTTACAGCGATACCGTAACGCCTTACGGGACGTTCCGTGCCGAACAGGGTAGCTACGCATTGGTAGATTTGTTCACCCGTTACCAGGTGACGAAAAACTTCTCCCTGCAGGGCAACCTGAACAACCTGTTCGATAAGACTTACGACACTAACATTGATGGTTCTATCGTCTACGGTGAACCGCGTAACGTCAGCGTCACCGCCAGCTATCAGTTCTGATAATTCTCAGGCCTGTACACTGCATCCATCTGCTCGCCAGGTGGATGCAGTACGCAGATTATACGTACGCTTACAGCACAATATCTGTATTCCTTGCCATCACCAGTCGTAAGAAATCATCACGCCTGCTGCTGGTAATTTTTGCATTCCATACCACGCCAATATTCCAACGGTTCTGTCTTTCTACGGACATCAGTAATCTTACTTCGGCAGGTAGAAAATGCCTGACACTTTCAGGTACAAAAGCTACGCCATTACCACCAGCAACCAATGCCAAAATCGTCGTTATATCCTCTGTCACGGTGACTGGGTTAGCGCTAAGCTGATTGTGCTGCAAAAAAACTGCGGTTTGTTCCGCAAGGCAAGGGCTGGTAGACGGATCTAACTGAAGTAAAGAATATGCCGATATCGCGCTTCGAATATTCATAAACTCAATATTGCTATTCGCTGGCACGGCGAGCGCCAGTGTTTCCTCAAAAATAATATGCGACGACAGCCCCTTACTCACCGGCATTCGCACAAAACCGATATGCAGGCTCCCTTCTAATAGCATTTTCATTTGCACACTTGAGGGAAGGTGGCTAATGATGACTTCACATTCAGGGAATTGCTGATGAAATTGATTTATCCATCTTGGAACCTGATGAAAAGATGAAATACCAAATCCCATAAATAATTTCTCACGGTTTTTTGTATTTATTTCTTTTGCATACGTCAGGAAGTCAACGTGGGATTGTAACAACTCATTGGCTTTAGAAAAAAGCTGCTGCCCGAATATGGTCAAACTTGCGCCATGACGTCCGCGCAGGAAAAGCTCGCCTCCGGTCAGTTGTTCCAACATCTGTATCTGCTTTGATAGTGCCGGCTGCGTCAGAAAAAGTGCTTTTGCTGCGCTACTGTAACTTCCTTTTTTTGCCAATGTCACAAAAGCACGCAGCAGTTTTACATCTATTCCTTTCATTTATAGAACCTTGAAAAAAATGGAATTATACAAGTACCCTTAACCAGCACATTATAGCAAGAGAAGGTGATAAATATCGGTATTCATCGATAACTTACATTGATTTTCTTCACATTAATCAACATTATAAATATACAAATGGATATAAATATGCCAAATGTAGCCGTTTTAACAAATGATTTGCAGTATGAATTTACATATAAAATAACCCGTTCACCCCAAGAATTAGAACAAAAACTCGTTAGATTTAATCACTTCCTTGACGGAATAAGAAACCTACATCAGACCGTAATACATTTGCAGCTTATTAATGATCCCAACGATCCCGCTGTACAACGCCGCTATAAAAATCGCGAAGCCGGTATTCCCGCCCTCGCAGGTCGCCCTGAAAACCAAATAATCAGCAGTATTTACCATCCTTCCGACCTTATTGTTGTCAAAGGTAGGGATAGCGGTTTCTTCAACAATAATCTCGACGAAACACTGCAAAAACTAAACGTAAAAACGGTAATCGTGACGGGTTTGCAAACGCATGTCTGTGTTCAAACCACTGCCGCTGATGCTTTTTTCCGCGGATACAATGTCTGGGTTCCTGATGATTGTGTTTTTGCCCCTTCAACGGACGACACCAATCGTGCTCTGGAATGGCTCTCCAGCTACTGCGCGACCATTGCCTCCTCAACTGAAATTCTGTCGCTGTTAGCAAAACATGATGATCTTCCTGAACGTGACGAAAGGAAAACCGCATGAAGAGCCAATTAGCGCCAACGGCATTATCCGCAGAAACGGTTGTCCTGGACCATGGAACAGGAGCCCGACTTAGTCGCGAACTGGTTGAGAAAATCGCTGAGATTCTGGGTGAGACCTATCTGGGCATGATGGAAGATAGCGCCATCCTTGAGATCCCCTCCCAGAAGATAGCATTTACCACTGACTCTTTTGTTGTCACTCCCCTCATCTTTGGGAATGGTGATATTGGTAAAATTGCTGTTTGCGGTACCGTGAACGATCTTGCTGTGAGCGGCGCACGCCCACTGTATCTGACACTTAGTCTTATTATTGAAGCGGGTATGTTGATATCCGAACTGCTCACCATTATTGAGTCAGTACGCGATACCGCCATTGCCGCAGGCGTCAAAATTGTTGCCGGAGATACCAAAGTTGTCGGCAAGGGCGAGGCCGATCGGTTGTTTATCAATACTGCTGGTGTTGGTGTTATCGAAAAAACGCCTGTTTCAATTAAAAACGTTCGTCCTGGACAGAAAATAATACTCAGTGGCGATATCGGGAATCACTCAATTCATCTGTTATCAATACGCGAAGGTCTTGGGTTTGAACGAAATATTCTCAGCGACTGCGCGCCGCTGAACCACATGATTCGCCAGCTCCTCAACGCCGTTCCCGTCGAAAAAATAGCATCAATGCGGGACGTAACTCGCGGCGGACTCTCTGCAGTGCTTCATGAACATGCCCGCGCCGCAAATCATGAGATTCGTTGCGTTCGACAATCCTTACCCATCCAACCTGAAACAGCGATGGCTGCCGATATGCTCGGTGTCGACGTCATTAATTTGGCCAACGAAGGATGCCTCTGTTTATTTGTCGAATCCGACATTGCAGAAACAGTCGTCAAACTATTGCAGGCTCATCCTCTCGGTCAAAAGGCAGCAATTATTGGAGAAGTACTTACCACACCTGGAGCGCAAGTCCGCATGCTCGAACCGGATGGAAAGGTATCTACAATAGAGGAGCTCTATGGTGCAGAACTTCCAAGACTCTGCTGAGCAATGCGGCGCTTGGGAAACCCGGCGTTATCGCATTTGCGGTATTGTACAAGGGGTGGGATTTCGCCCTTTTGTACATCGACTGGCTCGAACCTTCGAAGCCACAGGTTGGGTGCTCAATGACTCAGAAGGTGTGTTACTTGAATTACAGGCCACATCTGGAAATATAACCCAGTTCATTAATGAACTGGTAGCAACCCCTCCTCCGATGGCCCGCATCATTAGCATTGAGGAAGTGCAGCGGGAACAGACCGATCACCGTTACGAAGAGTTCAGTATCCGTAAGAGTCTTCAATACGCGAGAATGGATACTATTATTCCGCCAGATTCTAATGTCTGTTGTGATTGCCTTAACGAAATGTTGGACCCCTGGAACTCACGTTTTCGATACGCTTTTATTAATTGCACAAATTGCGGGCCTCGATATTCAATTATCCAGGCGATGCCTTACGATCGTTCACAAACGACTATGCGTACCTTCACGATGTGTTCAGCCTGTAAACATGAATATGAAGACATTGAAAGCCGCCGCTACCATGCGCAACCTAATGCTTGCCCGGAATGCGGACCTAAACTGGAACTGAGATCTCATAATGGGTCGATAATAGCCACAAAAGATATTGTCAGCTACGCAATCGCAAGGTTACGTGAAGGGGCTATCGTGGCAGTCAAAAGCCTTGGTGGTTTTCATCTGGTTGTGGATGCGAATAATGAGAATGCCATTCAACAATTGAGAATGCGCAAACGCAGAGATGCCAAGCCGTTTGCCATTATGGTAGCAGATGTCGAAAACGCTGAACGCATTGCCACTATTAATTCCCATGAAAAAGCCCTTCTGGAAAGCGTAGAACGCCCTATTGTATTGCTGCATAAGCGCCCACATGCTCTTCCAGATATCATCGCGCCGCACAACCCCAATATTGGTATCATGCTTCCATCAACCCCCCTTCAGTATTTGCTGCTGGAAGATGCAACAATGCCAGCACTGGTCATGACCAGTGGTAATACTTCAGGCCATCCCATCGTATTTGATAATGCAAGCGCAATTGCTCAGTTAAGCGCCATTGCGGATTATTTTATTCTGAACGATCGTGATATTCATACACGTGTCGATGATTCCGTGGTCCGTGTTATGACACGTCATGACGGCAGAGATTCCCACCTGTCATACCTTCGTCGCTCGCGAGGTTACGCCCCCTACCCCATCTATCTTTCCTCTGCTATCGATCCGATCATTGCACTTGGCGCTGAACTCAAAACAACCGTCAGCATATCCAGAGATAATAAGGTATTTATGAGTCAGCACATTGGCGATCTCAAAAATGATCTGACCTTTAAATCGCACCTTGCGTGTATTAAACATCTGCAAACGCTTCTCGATATTGAACCAACTATTGTGGCCTGCGATCTCCATCCGGCATTTCGCTCAACGCGCAGCGCACTGGAACAATCACAATTGCGGGTCATCCAGGTGCAGCATCACCATGCTCATATGGCATCGTGCATGGCGGAAAATGGGCTCAGCGGTCAAACTATTGGGGTAATTTTCGATGGCACGGGCTACGGTACGGATGGCACAATCTGGGGTGGCGAATTCCTTATTGGGGACACAAAGAGTGTTGAACGCGCAGCGCATCTTCGCCACATCGCCTTACCCGGAGGCGACAGTGCAGTTCAAGAACCTATAAGGGTGGCAATTTCGTTATTAACGGAAATTTACGCTGAACATGTCCCCAATCTGCCTATTCCTGTACTGGATACTTTATCGGTTGAGCAGCTCAATGTATTCACCAAAATGGCAGTACGAAGGATCAATTCTCCCGTCACCAGTAGCATAGGCAGGCTATTCGATGGCATCTCTGCGTTAATGGGGGTATGTACACATATTGAGTATGAAGCGCAGGCAGCCATTGAATTAGAAGCACTATTGCAGCACGACCTTCATATGGCAAAACCCTTTGGCTTCGCTCTCGTGGAATACGATAATCATGTCGAAGTGGATTATCGCCCGATGATACAAGATTTGGTTTCGGCATTGACCTCCTTGCCCCTCAACTTGCCTGAATTAAGCCGCCGCTTTCACTCAACTCTCGTAGAGATTATTACCGTAGTCTGTTGTCAACTGTCTACCCACGCAAAAACCCAGCAAGTTGTATTGAGCGGGGGTGTTTTTTGTAATGAATTCCTGCTGATCAATACCCTGGACAGATTACAAGCGGCTGGGCTTAACGCTTATTGCCATCAACGTGTACCTACGAATGATGGGGGTATTTCTTTGGGGCAAATCGTTGTTGCATCCAGTCTAAGCCAAACACGAAATATGAATAATAAGGAAATGGAATATGTATAATCTTACCCACAAACCTGCTGCCGTATTATTTGATATGGACGGCGTGCTTATTGATTCAAATGAAGTTATAGAAAAAGCCTGGCGCGAAGCAGCTAAAATGTATGGCAAGACAATATCCGATAAAGATATTGTTAAACATATTCACGGACAGCCAGGACCACATACTATCCAGGCGCTTTTCAGTGACCTGCCGCTTATTGACCAGCAAAAAGTTCAGGCTCATATTATTCATGTTGAAAATACTGCCGACTACAATTCTATCCCCGGCGTTGCCCAACTTATCACCTCGCTGGATGCAGCAGGAATTACGGTAGGCATTGTCACCAGCGGCTGGAGAGAGAAAATCGATCGTGTAACGGCTATGCTCCAGGTCCAGTCCTGCATTTCCGTTATTGTTGAACGTGATGACGTAGTCCGGGGAAAGCCCTTCCCGGACCCGTATCTTCTCGCCGCTGAACGTCTTGGCCTGCCCGCTGAGAACACAATCGTGTTTGAAGACTCTAAAAGTGGCGTCACATCAGCCGTTGCCGCAGGCGCTTTTTGCGTTGGAATCGGTGGTGTTGAGTTGACAACGTGCGGCGCTAAGCTTGCTATTCCTGACTTTACCAGGGTTGAAGTGATGCCAAGACTGGACGGAGATACCGCGATTTCATTTTGTCCGGGCCATGTTTTGGTCATCGGGAAGAAATCTCCATCTTCGGCTGTATTGAAAGGATGAACACATGAACACAGCGCTAAAGGGACGCTGGGCGATTGCAACACTGTTCTGTATCAATGGATTCGTGACAGGCGGTTGGGCGGTGCAAATTGCCCAGCTTGTTTCACGTTTCCACATCACGGATAAAGTGATAGGCCATTTGATTCTCATCTTCGGGCTTGGCGCATTATTCATGATGCCGCTGTCAGGTATGGCAATGGAAAAATATGGTTCACGGCGTATCGTGCGTATTTTTTCCATTGCTGCATCAATGGCCCTCATTCCTCTCGGCGTAGCCTCCAATCTTTTCCTACTCACACCCGCATTATTTTTTCTTGGGGCCATGATCGGGGCGATGAATGTTGCGATGAACTCGAATGCGGTGGCAGTAGAAAAGGCCTTATCTCGTGCTGTACTCTCTTCATGTCACTGTTTCTGGAGCATTGGTCTTTTCATTTCTGGTCTGATTGGTGGATATCTGGTTAAACAATTTGGTTTTCTTGTACATGTATATTTAATTAGTGTTATGTCCTTAGTGATAACATCATCAGTATATCCATACATAATTAAAGACAGCGAAAATAAAATAGAGCGAACAATTAGTAAGAAACACCCGCCTCGCTCATGCACCATTTATTTAATTGGTGTTATAGCACTGCTCGCAATGATCCCTGAATGTGCGGTCGTTGACTGGTCGTCAAGCTACTTACTGAAGAACCTCAATGCAACAACTGCAACGGCGAGTCTGGCATTTGCGTGCTTCGCAGGGACTATGGCCATTTTTCGCTTTACAGGGGATGCCATCCGTAATCGCTTCGGTGCAGTAATTGTTCTGCGCTTATCCAGCCTGCTAGCAGCGACTGGCCTTCTTGCGGCTGCAATGGCCAACCACCCCTGGCAGGCTATTGTCGCTTTCACGATTACCGGGATAGGTATCGCCAACCTGGTCCCTGTCGCATTTTCTGCTGCTGGAAACCAACCCAAAATATCCACCAACACGGGGATGAGTATCGTAACAACAATCGGATACCTTGGCACACTTTTGGCACCAGCACCTGTGGGTTATATCGCTGAAATGACAAGTTTTCCTGTTGTGTACACAGGAATGGCGGTCATGCTGGTGATGATTTTTGCATTTGCGCCCGTCGTTCGGGAAAGTCAATTACCCGCGCAATATCCGGATTAACTGTGAAAAAAGTCAGTTTCAGACATTCGCACAAGGTGCGATGAAGGAGGGAATCAAAAGCATGAAAACAAAAAGCCCGCTTAAGTTTCCTTAAGCGGGCTTCTTAAATTTGGCTCCTCTGACTGGACTCGAACCAGTGACATACGGATTAACAGTCCGCCGTTCTACCGACTGAACTACAGAGGAATCGTGTGAACGGGGCGAATATTAGCGATGCCCGTCCACGTTGTCAAAGCCTGAATGGATAAATACGATCGTTTGCCGAATTTTTCCTCATTTCGGCGTTTATTCAGACGCAATGGGTTGTTTTATACACTTTTCTCGCTTCGATCGTGGATATTTCCATAACCATCGCCCAGTGACCATGCGCCAGTAAAACAGCGCAGCGCGTACTGCCCAGTCGAAGAACATCCCCATCCAGACGCCGACAACACCCCAACCTAAGACGATTCCGAGGGTGTAACCTGCCACCACACGACAGCCCCACATTCCCAGCATGGAAACCCACATCGCAAAACGGGCATCACGTGCCCCTTTAAACCCGGACGGAAGAACCCAGGATGCAGCCCATATCGGCATAAACGCCGCGTTGAGCCAAATCAGAATGACTATGACCTCTTTTACATCCTGATCGTGGGTATAGAACGAGGCCATTAATCCGGCAAAGGGCGCGGTTAGCCAAGCAATGGCGGTCAAACCAATCGTGGAAAGCCAGAATACGTGCCGCAACTGAATTTCTGCCTGGGCAATTTGTCCATTTCCCAGACGCCGACCGGTAATAATAGTGGAGGCAGATCCCAGAGCGTTACCAGGCAGATTAATCAGCGCCGCAATAGAGAAAGCGATGAAGTTACCTGCAATAACACTGGTCCCCATCCCGGAGACGAACATCTGCGTAAGCAGCTTACCGCCGTTAAACAGTACCGATTCGATACTCGCAGGAATGCCGATTCCCATCACCTCCCAGATAATTGGGAAATTCAACGGCTTAAAATAACTCTTCAGGGGAATACGCAGCGCAGGGTTAAAACCAATCATCAATACCCAGATAATGGCGACGGCACCGATATAACGAGAAATAGTCAGCCCCAGCCCAGCGCCTTCAAACCCCAGTCCTTGCCAGGAAAAAATGCCGTAGATAAGAATGCTACTGATGATGATGTTCAGTATGTTCATACCGCCGTTAATCAGCAGCGGTATCTTGGTGTTTCCGGCACCGCGTAGCGCTCCACTGCCAATCAATGCAATGGCTGCCGCAGGATAACTGAGCACCGTCAGTTCCAGATACGTTAGCGCCAACGCTTTGACCTCAGGTGTCGCTTCTCCGGCAACGACATTAATAATCTGTTCACCAAAATAGTGAATGACTGCGGCCAGCACGACGGCAAAAATTGTCATAATCACCAGCGACTGTCTGGCCGCTGCTCGGGCTCGGCGACGGTCACGCTTCCCCAGACTAAAGGCTACTACTACCGTGGTACCCAGATCGATAGCGGCAAAAAATGCCATGATGACCATATTGAAACTGTCAGCGAGACCAACACCTGCCATAGCTTCTTTGCCCAGCCAGCTAACCAGGAAGGTACTCAGTACCCCCATTAAGAGTACACAGGTATTTTCCAGAAAAATGGGCACGGCAAGCGGGGTGATTTCGCGCCAGAAAAGAACTTTATAGCTCTTGCGTTTGGCGTACCAGGGCGTGCGGGAAACGACCTGGTGTAAGGCAGCGGAGACGTTCAAAGTGGACCTTAATGAAGAAAGTTGAAACCTCATTTCAAATGATGAGGGAGAATCAAAAAAGCTGCAAAGTTTTTTCCATATAAAATGTCTGTAAATGCAACAAAGTGCCGAGAGAAACACCAATTGATACGTATTGGGGGAAATGGGATTTGACAAAAAATTTTTCGCCGCTAAGATAAGCCTCCACACCGATTCCTCTGTAGTTCAGTCGGTAGAACGGCGGACTGTTAATCCGTATGTCACTGGTTCGAGTCCAGTCAGAGGAGCCAAATTTAAGAAGCCCGCTTAAGGAAACTTAAGTGGGCTTTTTGTTTTCAGACTTACTTACGAATACTTATATGGCCAGATTTCAATAAGTTAGTGTGACAAACTTTCCCGACTCCCATGGTTTATAGCTGCCTGCCAATCCAGGTGGGTTCACTCCTTCGGTATCTCAAATATCGCTCAATCAAAAAGAATCCAGAATTGCGTTAGACGAGTATCCGTATCCATCTGGCCGCAGACAGTGCAACGCACGAGATTATCTGTGTTGATATGTCGCTCAGGCGTGCGACGGCGCGATGAAAACCCGCAGGTACTGCAAAATCGTCACGGGTCATAGCGTTACGGTTACAGCATAATTCCCTTCTGAAACCCGGTAGTCGTTTTGCTATTGGATTACGCCCTCTCCCGCTAGCCCCATTATGCATTCCACTAATAAATAGAATTATCAACACCAATAACACATAGCTATCATTATTCATAAATCGATCGACAAAAGCTATTAATTACATTCCGTGTGATATTCATCACAAAATGGGAGCACTCAACGTTTATTATTTACTACATAGCAAAAGCAATAGTTCTGTTACGAAAAAATAATCTCATCATGCGGTAATTTTTTACTTATACAACCTTTGGAGGTAATTGTTTTGCCATGGAAAGACCCATCATCAAATGCATTTTTTAGTTGGATTTACATAATATTATTCGGCGCGTGGGGAGGCCTTGTTAGATATCTCCTTGACGTAAAGTCTGGCCAATCGGGAAGGAGTTTATTTTCGGCATTAACACAAATAGTTGTTTCAGGATTTACCGGCGTACTTTCTGGATTGATGTCACAAAGTCTTGGAACCGTATTTCATACTTCGCTTGCAGTCAGCGGTATATCAGGTGCAATGGGTGTTGTTGCCCTTAATTATTACTGGAAAAAAATATCTGGAGATAATGATGATAAATCATGAATTTAGTAAAACTACTGAAAATAATCTTAAAGACGTACATAAGGACCTTTCTGCTGTGATGAGGAAGGCATTGAAATTATCACCTATTGATTTCGGTATTTCAGAAGGGTTAAGAAACCAAAAACGGCAGCTTGAGCTATTGGCATCAGGAAAATCATTAATATCAAAAAGCAGGCATTTAACGGGGCACGCCGTCGATGTATTCGCCGTTATCAATGGTACAGCATCATGGGAGTTTAAACATTATCAGACCATTGCAACGGCTGTGTTTCAGGCAGCCAAGGAGTTGGATGTTGATGTCGAATGGGGTGGAAATTGGACTGAGATAAAGGATGGCGTTCATTTCCAACTCTCACGAAAGATGTACCCTGAATAGTATCTAGTATATTTAGCAGATCTATTCTCGTAGAGAATACGCTACACCAGCATTTGCAGGATGATTAACCACATCCCTGTTTACTCAGCGTAGTTTATAAGAGGAGGAGCATTAATACAAATCTGTTTTTAATTATCACAGTACTAATTTATATGTTCGCTATTTCTATTGGCGACAACGTATGATCCTGACCAAAAAACGTATCTATATCTCATTGAATGAACCAAAAGGAATACAATCATGACAATTACTTATGTTAAAACTGAACTTGCACCGGCCGATAATCAGCTTGCTGCATATATTTATTTTACTTCAGATACGCCTGTAAGCTA
>NZ_JADABY010000068.1 GCF_015672735.1 Citrobacter sp. Res13-Sevr-PEB04-36
TAGTACCAGAACTGACGACACCTAAATCATATGAACGTGAGTTAATGGTTAGTCCACCATCGGGAGTAAAAGAGTTATATCATCAGTTGAATCCGGAAAAAAATAAAAAGCCCGGTTCAATTTTAGTTGTTGCTGATCCATTATCTAAGTCACCTGAAAAAATTGCGCAAATACAAACAGCTAGGGACAAAGTTGATAAAGCACTTGAACTACTGACTACTGAAGAAGCTAAGTTACTGTATGAAAACAGAGCACCGATAGATATATTTTCATCTAATTTATATAGTGATGCTTTAGGAACAAGTGGGGATGTTTTAGGTTATATAAAGGATGCCGGTGGGGTTTACTATGAAGAAATAAATAAAACATTAAACGAGATTCAGGAACTTTATAAAAAAACATATAACCACAATTCTGGCCGTATTTCTGGAGAGGAATTCTTCGGTCAGAGAGAAAGGTTATTTAAAAAGTTAGATGGTATTTTAAATAAATTTTCAAAAGAACAATTGAATTTAAAACAATATGAGCAAATAAAGCAAGCATTGGGTTTATCCAC
Organism: Citrobacter sp. Res13-Sevr-PEB04-36; assembly: GCF_015672735.1. Classification (GTDB taxonomy): domain Bacteria; phylum Pseudomonadota; class Gammaproteobacteria; order Enterobacterales; family Enterobacteriaceae; genus Citrobacter. The sequence continues at coordinate 557 of NZ_JADABY010000068.1, forward strand.
AAAATCCGTTATGCATAGGTGGGATCAAACAGGCGTGAAAGATATTGAAGGTTATGCAAGCTACATAGAAAAATCCGCCAAACTTCTAAAAATGATGAGAACGACAGGCTATGTAGGTATTGGTCTTGATTTTGCTAGTTATACAACTAACGTTTATGAGGCTTGCGCAAAAGGGCGAGAGAGCGAATGTAGAAAAGCAGCGATAACTGAGTATAGTAAATTCGGCTTCAAACAAACTGCTGGTATTGCTGGCGGTGCTCTTGGTGGAATCGTGGGAACGAATGCTTGTATCTGGGTTCTAGGGCTAATTACCGCTGAAAGCGGTGGTATTGGTGCAGGTATTTGTTTAGCAAGCGGCATTGCTTCAAGTATTGCAGGAGGAAAAATTGCGGAAAAAGTGGGGGAGAAATTTGGTGAGAGGTTCGGTGAAATGGTAAATAGTAATATTGAGAATCCAGAATTTGCACCACATGATCCAGATTCATTTAATGAAGCAGCAGGTATTCTAATATATGAAAAAATTCTTAATAGATAATCTAAATATCATTAACATGAGCCTTGGAATAACATTATTTATTGTAATGTTAATTTTGATATTTATGTCCTATGTGATAAACGATGAAAAATACAAAAGGATAGTAATATTATATGAAGAAAAATTTGGTTGTCTTCCTGCCACCGCAAATCTGGCAAGAACCGCAAGTTTAATAGTCACTCCCGGTATATATTTTGCGAAATTACAATTTATCATGTTTAGTCTAATATTTCCCTATAATAAGGTTTTTAATAATGACATGAGTATTGAGGCGTATCATTTTATTCGTTCTTTACCCAAAGAGTTAACTACGGGATTTAAAATTGAAGCAATATTTTGGTTTGTTGAATTTAGTGTTTTAATTTGTTTGGTTATTATTTATTATTTATTATGAGAAACATTAAAAGGGACTCCATCAGAGTCCCTTTTAATGTTTTCTTTATATGTAAAAATAATATTTAAATATCATTGCTATTCTGAGAAATCAATTCTTTATACCAATAAAATGTTTTTTTACGACTCCGCTCGAGGGAGCCATTGCCATCATTATCTTTATCCACATAAATCATTCCATAACGTTTTTTCATTTCTCCAGTTCCAGCGGAAATTAAATCGATACATCCCCAAGGGGTATATCATATTAAATCGATACCATCTTCGAAAATGGCCTTATTCATTTCTCTGATATGCGCAGCGAGATAATCAATGCGATACTGGTCATCTATCATTCCATCACTTTCAACAGAGTCAACAGCCCCAAAACTATTCTCCACAATGAAAATTGGCAACTGGAAGCGATCCCAGAACCAGTTAAGTGAATAACGTATACCTATAGCATCAATTTGCCAACCCCACTCTGAGGTTTTAATATATGGTTTTTTGACTAAATGATGCGGTTCTACATAATTAAAATCAGAGTTATCTTCCGTTGCTTTTGTTACGAAAGACATATAATAACTAAATCCGATATAATCCACACAACCAGTTTGAAGCAAATCGATATCATCTTCTGTAATATCAAGATTAAACCCCTGCTTATCAAAATAGTTGAGCATATATAGAGGATAAGAGCCTCGAACATGTACATCAGTGAACCAGTAGCGACGATGCATTGCACTTACAGACATCATCATATCTTCTGGTGCACAAGTAAGTGGATAGAGGCTTTGTTGAATAAATCAGATTTGGGGCAGCTATACCTATAGCTGTTTGCTTCTGTCAGGCAATACGCACGCTTTCAGGCATCCCTGCCTTTGTCATTTTGTTCAGCGCACGCACCATGGCCAAAGCCTCTGCAACCTGGGCATCATAGTCCCGTAGCGTCAGTGAACCTCCGAACCGTGGCTTTACTCTGTACATCGCCGTTTCCGCTATCGACCGACGATTATAATCTGTTGCCCATTTCCACCGTGCATTGCTCCCGCTCAGACGCTGGTTCGCTACTGCACGATTACGATCTGCGTACTCACCGGGCCAGTAACCTGCCCCTTTTCAGGGTGGGATGAGAGCGCTGATTTTCTTACGCCGCAGTTCATCGTGACATAGCCGGGTGTCGTAAGCCCCGTCTGCCGCTGCTGCCTTGATTTTTCTGTGAGTCTGCCGGATTAGACCCGGGAAGGCTTCTGAGTCCGTTACGTTGTTCAGCGACAGGTCTGCGCAGATGATTTCATGTATTTTGCCATCAACAGCCAGATGAAGCTTTCGCCAGATACAACGGCGCTCTTTGCCATGTTTTTTGACTTTCCATTCACCTTCACCAAAGACCTTCAGTCCGGTGGAATCAATCACCAGATGCGCGATTTCACCCCGGGTGGGTGTTTTGAAGCTGACATTAACCGACTTTGCCCGTTTGCTGACACTGGTGTAATCCGGGCAGCGCAACGGAACGTCCATCAGGGTAAAAATGGAGTCAATAAAACCCTGAGCAGCCCGCAGGGTCAGCCGGAATACGCGTTTAATCACCAGGGCAGTAGTGATGGCAAGGTCAGAATAACGCTGAGGTCTTCCCCGGGATGAAGGCGTTGCTGGCTCATACCAGGCCTGAATAGCCTCATCATCCAGCCAAAAGGTGACGGAGCCACGATTGATGAGGGCTTTGTTGTAGGTGGGCCAGTTGGTGATTTTGAACTTTTGCTTTGCCATGGAACGGTCTGTGTTGTCGGGAAGATGCGTGATCTGATCCTTCAACTCAGCAAAATTTCGATTTATTCAACAAAGCCGTCAACTTCCTGTCTTACCATGCCAGAAAGATGATTCTCTTGTTGATAATTATAAGGATTAATTGAACTTTGTTCGAATCGTTGCAGTTCATTAAGCTGCTGGCTTAATGCTGACCTTCCAGTTGTTGACGCAAAGAATCAAGTGTGTAGTTCATGACGGCGGGTTTTCTTTGCTAAACTTCTTTCCG
>NZ_JADABY010000069.1 GCF_015672735.1 Citrobacter sp. Res13-Sevr-PEB04-36
TATTTATATTGAAAAATAAAATACCACTTAGAGTTATAGAGGATTACTTAAATCAATCTGTATTTTTTCTCTCTTACATCAGAGTAATATTACCTTTTTGGAAAATAATTTCATCTACAGAATGCGACAACAAAAGAATAACTCCTGAAAGCGTTTTTTAAAAAAATTGCCTACAAAATTAACTATAGGGTTTAAAATTGAAGCATTAATGTGGATAACTAGTTTAACCAGTGTCATATTTTTAATTATTAGTGGGTGTATCGTATAAAGAAGGGACTCCTTTTGGGAGTCCCTTCTTTAATTTTATTTCAATGCGCCATATATCTGATCAACAATCCAGCCATATGTAGCAGCAGGTAATAACCCACTCACAAAAACGTTTGGATTCACTTTAGGATCAGCAACTGGCGAATGTGGCCTGTTACCTAAAATCACAATAGCCATATGATTAACCGGGTCGTTAGAGGTCAGCGTTCCGGTCCAGCCTGTATGACCATATGTTTCTGAACTGGCTAATACACCAAACGTTGGCGTCATCGATGCGTTGCCGTTTACACGCCATCCCAGGCCAAACGTAGCGTCTTCTGACGAACTGCGAGTAAACTCCCTGACGGTTGCCTTATCGAACAGCTTAACGTTGCCATAGCCGCCCCCGTTAAGCATAACTTGCATCAGCACCGCCATATCGCTTGTATCAGAGAACAATCCAGCGTGGCCTGATACACCGCCCATTGAGTACCAGGCTTTTTCATCATGCACCTGGCCCCATATCGTACTGGTACGAATGTTAGGAAAGTTGATCACACCGTCACGAGTATTGCCATTGAGTTCCGTTGCGGCAATTTGTTGCTGAGTAAAACCTTTAACAAGCGGATTAAACACTGTGTGCTTTAATCCAAGTGGTTTATAAATATTATTTTCAACGTAGCGGTCCAGTGGCGTAGCCGTTACAGATTCGATTATGAAGTCGAGAATCATATAATCAACGTCACTGTAGATATGCTTTGTACCCGGCTGATACTCAAGCGGAGTTTTCTTTATCATTTCCAGTGTGGTGTCTTTATCCTGTGAAAATAAATCACCCGCGACTTTCTGGTTTGGATATTGTGGATCAGCAGGGAACCCCGCTACATGGTGGAGAATATCAGTGATACGGAGTGTATCCTTACCTTTAATTTTATCTACGGTAAATCGCTAAATCCCGGAATATATTTTGAAACCAAATCATTTACGCTAATTTTTCCTTCATACACGAGTTTTTGTAGTGCAAAATTTGTTGCATACATTTTTGTGTTTGAAGCGAGATCATACATAGTATTTGTTGTTGCTTTGATGGGATCAGCTAACGGGGTTGAACCTTCATATTTCTTCGCATAACCCCAGGCTTTCTGAAGAACAATATGATTATCTTTAATAACTAGAATATTGATTCCGGAGTACCCGGCATCAATTTTATTCTGAATCCAGCTATCCAGCTTGTTAAGTTTTTTAATATCAAAACCTACTTTTTCCGGGCTTGTGCTGGTCAATACCGGATAATCAATAGCAAAAGCTGAAACTGAAAAAGCAAGTAAGGCCGTCACAATAATATTAAGTTTCATGATTATTCCCTCAATCCAGATCTACGTTTTTACAGCCAAACAATGCCGTGATGATAAACCCTGCGATGTAGGAGATCAGAACACCGCCACCATAAACGGCAATCGCCGGAAGAATCCCACTGTTAGACGTCATGAGCGGTAATGCCACAAGCCCTGACGGGCCAAAGGCGCTGTTAAGACCGACAGGCAGACCAAACCATGCAATAGTACCAATAAACAGGCCTCCAATAGCACCACCGATACATGCCGTAATGAAGGGCTTCATTCGGGGTAACGTAACACCGTAGATCAATGGTTCGCCCACACCTAACAAACCAGGAATGATCGCCCCTTTAATCTGCGACCGCAGACTTGAGGTTTTATCTGCTTTCCAGTACAGAGCCAGCGCAGCACCAACCTGTCCGGCCCCCGCCATTGAAAGAATCGGAAACAGGCTGTTAAACCCTTGTATATCCATCAGAGCCAGATAAACAGGAATAAAGCCCTGGTGAACACCAAGTACTACAGCGATCAGGAATACACCCGCCAGTACCGCGCAACCGAGTGGGTTACTGTTTAAGTGCATAAACAGCCATGACATTCCCTGGAATAACCAGACACCAACAGGCATGATTACAATGAACGTCACAATGGCGGTCACAATTAACGTCAGCATCGACGTTAAAATCATATCGAGTTCATCAGGAATATAGTTTCTAAAGAATCGTTCAATTTTAGCACCTGCATAAGACGCTAACAGAATACCGATTATATTTCCTCGCGGATCAATTATATGGCCAAAAAAGTCCTGTAACCCGGAAAAATACCCGGCAGTAGCAGCAGGGTTATAACCCAGGATAAATAATGCTGCGATAATTGCGCCATTAACACCCGTTCCCCCAAATGCTTTTTGTGCGTTATATCCCACAAGAATTGGCAGGAAAGTGAATAAACCTTTACTGAAGATTTTAAGAAAATTTAACGTATCAGGCAATACTCCTTTTGCATCCGGTGCTACATGTGTTAGCGTTCCGATTAATGTAGCGATACCGAGCATTAAACCCGCTGCAATAAAACCAGGTATGAGGGGAGTAAAGATGGTTGCGAAGTTTGCTGTTTGCTTTTCATCTCGATTTCTTCAGAAGATTTTTTTAGCTTATGCGTCCTCTAATGTCGCTATCAGGCATCTTCTTGCTGATAATCTTAAATTACGCGCTCAACTCGAACGGGGTGGCGGTCGTAGTATTGAATCTATTCTGGATGATTTTTTAAGGGGTAATTTATGCCAACCCGCTTCATCGGCGTTCGTGAGATGTGCCGCCTGACGGGAAAATCATATTCTACCCTCTGGCGACTTTGCAAAAAAAGGGCGTTTCCGTTGCCTAAAAAAACATCAACGGGTACGTTTCTTGGCTGGCGAGAAGACGAGTATCAACGTTATGTTGAAACGGGCCAGATAGAAGAATTAACTAAACAAAAACCCGTCTGATGGCGGTTTTTTTTTGCTAAACTTCTTTCTGCAAATGACTAATGAATGAATATGCAGTTACCAGAATGCATGTGTGAGGTTACTCTAACATCACCCATTAGAACACCCATTCAAAAATATTGAATTAAAATTTATTGTCTAACAATATAAAAATAAACAAATTTTTCGTAATTTATAACTATTCTTGTAGGCCGGATAAGGCGTTTTACGCGGCCATCCGGCAGATATCTTGCCAGATGGCGTTTCGCTTATCAGCCTACAATTGGGATGTAGGCTTGGTTAGTTATCCTAACGCCTGAGCCAGCAGGGTTATTGGGTGTTCACAGCGCTTGCTGGTGGACATCTCAATCTGCCATTTGCAGGTTTCGCAGTCGGTGACGACAATATCGGCCCCGCTTTCCTCAATTTGGCGGAACAGTGGGGCTCCAATGGATTGCGAAGTGGGATAGTTTTCCTTTTTAAAGCCGTAGGTCCCGGCGATACCGCAGCACTGCGAGTCCAGCACCGTCAGTTCCAGACCTGGAATTTGACGCAGCAGCTCCAGCGTGTAGAGCGTCCAGCCCATTTTCTCCATATGGCAGGGGGTGTGATAGACCACCTTCAGCGGCAGTGTTTTTAGCGGCAGCGTTTGCCCGCCGTCCAGTTTGCGCCACAGCCAACGGGTGGCCAGCTCAATATGTTCACGCAGGCCCGTGTTGTCGACATCCAACACTTCGGGATATTCATCTCGTAGCGCAAAGGTGCATGTTGATGAAGTGGCTAACACTGGAATGCCTTTTCCGTCAATGGCTTCTCTGAGCGAGGCCACGTTGCTGACCGCCTGCTTACGCGCTTTATCGGTAAAACCGTTGGCGATCAGCGGTACACCGCAGCACTTCTCTTTACTCAGCAACTGTACACCGGTCCCCATCGCATTCAGCACTTTAATCAGGTCTTTGCCAAGCTGCGGATGGTTATAGTTCACAAAGCAGCCGTGAAAAAAGGCAACCTGATCCTGATACTGCGCCTGCTGCGCGGCAACGCTGCGATACCAGCGGCGGAAGGTACCAAAGGAGTACTTCGGCAGCGTGCGACGATGATCGATCTTCAACGCGTAATCCAGCAGCTGACGCACGGGCTTCAGCGAGGTGGCGGTATTGACGATTGGCGCGAACGGTGTGGAAACGCTGCCCATCAAATCGGTATGGCTTAAGACAAAGTTACGCAGCGAGGGGCGCGTGGTGTCATATTTGGCGCGCGCGCGCTGGATGATATCACCAATTTTTACATCTGACGGACAGGCCACTTCGCAGCGCTTACAGTTGATGCAGTATTTCAGCGCGTCGTCGTATAACGCGCCGTCTTTCAGGCGTAGACGTTCCCCGTCTGGCCCGGCCTGTTTCGGCCCAGGATAGCTCGGGTTGACGCGACTGACCGGGCAGGCGGTGGTGCACACCGTGCATTTGATACAACTTTCAAAACGTGTGTCGCTCATTGCTGGCCTCCTGCACGTTTCGCAATATGATGTGCGGCATGTAAGGCGCTTACTGCGCACACGCCGCCTCCGCAACCCTGGGCTATAGGGTCAAAACCGCCAAGCACCGATCCGATGGCAAACAGATTCTCTACTGTTTTTCCCGCCAAAGACGGACGCAGCGCTGCGTCGGTGGTCACGCCAAATTGTTGCCACGGCTGTGGGTCGAAAACGTCGCGCTGATACCACTGCGCGCGGGTCTCTGTTTGCTGGACATCCACACCAAGGATCGGTTCGTGGATGGCCTCGCGCGTTGCCACCAGTCCGCTGCTGAAGAAACTGCCGCTGGCGAGCACGGCAAAGCGTGGACGCAGTGGAATATCAGCATGATTGCGGGTCCACACTTCACTCACCACGCCATCCTTGCAGGTGATTTTTTTCACTTCGTCGCCCGGCATCCACACGCCGCCCTGACGCACAAACTGGCGCTGTAATTGATTGTGCAGGCGCATGCCCAGAACGGAAGGCGGTAAGGTCGGTAGTAGCATCAGCGAACAAGGCAGACGTTCGTTGAGCCACTGCCAGAGTCGGGAATCGGCGAGGCCGAAGCAGGCTGGCATAATTATCATGTCGCAGGTTTTTGCTATCGGCAACAGTGCGTCGTAAAGCAATGACCATTTATCTTCGTTATCCAGCAGACGGGCGATGTTAACCGCGCGAAACTCGGTGGGGTTATCACGCAGAACATCCAGTTCCGGCAGCTCGATTTCTGCGGTGTCGACGCTGAGGTTACGCTGGCTCAGCGAGGCGGCGGCGAGGTGCGCCTGAAAATCCAGTAACCCACTGATGCCCACTACGCAGATACGTTGCGCAGACAGCGGCCAGACAGGAACTTCCGGCGAGCTGAGCCAGGTTGAGCGCAAGGTGCCCAGCGGTGTCACGCGTTGATGTATCTGATGTACCTCGCCCTGCAACTGGGCTCCGGATTCTTTCAACAGGGTTTGCGCCTGCTGGGCCAGCGCCAGGACGTTCTGCGTTCCAATGATGCTATACGGATGCGCGGGCGCCTGAGTACGCAACGCATTCAGGCCTGCTTCTATATCCGTCACTGGTTGGCCATCTGGTAAGCAACTGAGCAAATCCAGTGAGCCGGAGGAAAAGTGCAGGGCGCTTTGGCCGCGAGTGACAATTGTGCAGCGCAGCCCGCTTTTTTGCAGTTGCAGACCGCACAGCAGCCCGGAAAGGCCGCCGCCGATAATGACGGTATCAAATTTCATCCTGGTGCTCCTTTTCCAGACCGCATAACCCCTGATACACCCAGCGCGTGAATTCGCTTTCGCGCAGCGCATCTCCCCAGGCGATAGGCTGCACGCCTTTCCAGCGCTCGTTGAGAAACTCTGAGAGCTGGGTGATGGACTGCGCGGCGGTGGTAACATTAAAACGTTGCAGCAAACCTGCAGCGCGGCAGGCACACAGCTCGCCCTGACAGGTGCCCATTCCAACACGGGTACGGCGACGCAAATCCAGCAGGCTGTTGACGGTTAAATTCTCGACGGCGTATTGCACTTCGCCTGCGGTAACTGCTTCGCACTCACAGACCAGGCTGCGGTGTTGACGACCTTCGCTCAACCACGCTGGGGTGCGATCGCCGTGACGGTAGACCGCCGAGCCGCGTAGCGGGGCGGGCAACGAGATCACGCGTTTAAGCGTATGCTCGGTAGATTCCTGCGAACCTGGCAGTGCGGTGTCTGCCGTTGTGCAAGGTTGAGTATTGCCCAGCTTACGGCAAACCGCATCGGTGGCCCATTCCGCCATCAGGCGGTAGGTCATCAGTTTGCCGCCGGTGATGGTGATAAATCCATCCAGACCGTCTCGTTCAGCGTGATCGAATAAAACAATGCCGCGGCTGACGTTACGACCGCTTGGGTCATCGTCGCTGGCGACCAGCGGGCGCACGCCGGAGTAAGCGCGCAAAATACGCGTTTTTGCCATAATCGGCGCCAGTTTCTCCCCTTCGCGCAGCAGAATATCCACCTCTTCAGCGGTGACGCGGTTGCTGTCGATATCGTCGTAATCGATATGCTGTGAGGTGGTGCCGATCAGCGAGATGGTGTCGCCAGGCACCAGAATATCGGCATCAGACGGCTTACGACAGCGGTTGATGACATGCTGGTTAATGCGATGATCCATGATCAGCAGTGAGCCTTTTGCCGGGAACATGCGGATGCTCAGATCGGCATATTCTGCAATTCGCTGGCCCCAGATCCCGGCGGCGTTCACCACCACCGGTGCATGCAGGGACTGCATCTCACCCGTGAGATGATTGCGCACATTTACGCCGCAGATGGTTGCACCTTCACGTATCAGTCCGGTTACTTCATGGGCAGTCAGGATGACGGCGCCATGCTCTCTGGCATCCAGCATGTTGGCGGCGGTTAAACGGAAGGGGTCTACGGTACCGTCTGGTACTTTTACTGCGCCAATCAACTGCGGGTTTACCGCTGGTTCGATAATACGAGCCTGCTTAGGGTCGATCGCTTCTGCGCGAATGCCCGCGTCTTCACAGGCGCGTATAAAGGTGGCCTGGAAGGAGAGTTCATCTTCCGGCAGTGTGATAAACAGACCGTCCGTTGGCTCAACGCAGTGGCGGGCGATACGTTTCAAAATTTGGTTTTCGCTAATACATTCACGTGCAGATTCAGCGTCGGTGACGGCATAGCGTGCACCGCTGTGCAGCAGGCCGTGGTTACGCCCTGTCGCACCGGTGGCAATATCGTGGCGTTCCACCAGAATGACGCGCAACCCGCGCAGGGCACAGTCGCGTGCGATCCCGGCACCTGTTGCTCCTCCACCAATGATAATCACGTCACTTGTTTGCGAGTCGCGAGTTTTCATTGTTTTCCCTCACAGTTCGTTTTTTATCATTTAGCCACATAAAAAACATGGATTGTTTGATTTCGCGCATAATCGCTCATTATTCGAAAATGAAACGTGATTTCGTGCGCCTTTATGAACATTTGTCATAAATCTGTAACAATATGTGCTGTGTTTCACATTATTGTGCGGGGTCTTTCCTTAACATCGCGGCCACACTGGGGGCGGTAGCGTCGTGATGACGTACTACAGTGTTTCCTTCGAATGAAAGACGGCCACGGAGGCTACATATTATGTTGAGCATTTTTAAACCTGCGTCACATACGACGCGTTTACCTGCAGCGGAAATCGATCCCACCTATCGTCGATTGCGCTGGCAGATTTTCTTGGGGATATTTTTTGGTTATGCCGCGTACTATCTGGTACGTAAGAACTTTGCCCTGGCGATGCCGTATCTGGTTGAGCAGGGTTTCTCCCGTGGCGATCTGGGTTTTGCGTTATCCGGTATTTCCATTGCCTATGGTTTTTCGAAATTCATCATGGGGTCCATTTCGGACCGCTCGAATCCGCGCGTTTTCCTGCCTGCTGGTCTGATTCTGGCTGCAGCGGTGATGTTGTTCATGGGCTTTGTGCCGTGGGCGACGTCCAGTATCGCGGTGATGTTTGTGCTGCTGTTCCTTTGCGGGTGGTTTCAGGGCATGGGGTGGCCACCGTGTGGTCGTACCATGGTGCACTGGTGGTCGCAGAAAGAGCGTGGCGGTATTGTTTCCGTGTGGAACTGCGCGCATAACGTCGGTGGCGGTCTGCCTCCGCTGCTGTTCCTGCTGGGTATGGCCTGGTTTAACGACTGGAAAGCGGCATTGTACATGCCGGCATTCGGTGCGATTGTTGTCGCCCTGATTGCTTTTGCCCTGATGCGCGATACCCCGCAATCCTGTGGCTTGCCGCCAATTGAAGAGTATAAGAACGACTATCCGGATGATTACAGCGAAAAAGCCGAAGAAGAGCTGACTGCGAAGCAGATCTTCATGCAGTACGTGCTGCCCAACAAACTGCTGTGGTACATCGCGATTGCTAACGTGTTTGTCTATTTACTGCGTTACGGCATCCTCGACTGGTCGCCGACCTACCTGAAAGAAGTGAAACATTTCGCACTGGATAAATCCTCCTGGGCCTACTTCCTGTATGAGTATGCGGGTATCCCGGGCACCCTGCTGTGTGGCTGGATGTCGGATAAAGTCTTCCGTGGCAACCGTGGCGCAACCGGCGTGTTCTTTATGACGCTGGTGACCATTGCAACGATCGTTTACTGGATGAACCCGGCGGGCAATCCGAACGTTGATATGGCATGTATGATTATCATCGGCTTCCTGATCTACGGTCCGGTCATGCTGATTGGTCTGCACGCGCTGGAACTGGCACCGAAAAAAGCGGCGGGTACGGCGGCAGGCTTTACCGGGTTGTTTGGTTACCTAGGCGGCTCCGTGGCGGCGAGCGCCATTGTCGGTTACACCGTTGACTTCTTCGGCTGGGACGGCGGCTTTATGGTGATGATTGGCGGCAGCGTGCTGGCGGTTATTCTGCTGGTAGTCGTCATGTTTGGTGAAAAGCGCCATCACGCAGAGATGGAACTGAAGCGCAACGGGGGATAATAGATGAAAACCACATTGAAAAGTCTCAGCGTCGCGTTGATGCTGACCGGTATGGTGGTCAGCAGCGCAGCCATCGCCGCAGATAAGATTGTGATTGCTCACCGTGGGGCCAGCGGCTATTTACCGGAGCATACGCTGCCGGCAAAAGCGATGGCCTATGCGCAGGGCGCGGACTATCTGGAGCAGGATCTGGTGATGACCAAGGACGACCATCTGGTCGTTCTGCATGACCACTATCTGGATCGCGTCACTGATGTCGCCGAGCGTTTCCCGGATCGCGCGCGTAAAGATGGTCGCTACTATGCCATTGATTTTACGCTGGATGAGATCAAATCACTGAAGTTTACCGAAGGTTTCGATATCGAAAATGGCAAACAGGTGCAGACGTACCCAGGGCGCTTCCCGATGGGTAAATCTGATTTCCGCGTGCATACGTTCGAAGAGGAGATCGAGTTCGTTCAGGGGTTAAATCATTCCACCGGTAAGAACATCGGTATCTATCCGGAAATTAAAGCGCCGTGGTTCCATCACCAGGAAGGGAAGGACATTGCTGCGAAGACGCTGGAAGTGCTGAAAAAGTACGGCTACAGCGACAAACAGGATAAAGTCTATCTGCAAAGTTTTGATGTAGCGGAACTTAAGCGCATCAAGAATGAGCTGGAACCCAAAATGGGGATGGATCTCAACCTGGTGCAGCTGATTGCCTATACCGACTGGAATGAAACCCAGGAGAAAAAGCCGGACGGTAGTTGGGTGAATTACAACTACGACTGGATGTTCAAGCCAGGCGCGATGAAGCAGGTTGCTGAGTACGCGGACGGAATCGGTCCGGACTATCATATGCTGGTCGATGAGAAGTCGAAGAAAGGCAACATCGTGTTGACCGGGATGGTGAAGGACGCGCATCAGAACAAGATGACGGTGCATCCGTATACCGTGCGGGCCGATCAGCTGCCGGACTATACGACGGATGTGAATCAGCTGTATGACATCTTGTATAACAAGGCGGGCGTTGACGGGTTGTTCACCGACTTCCCCGACAAAGCGGTGATGTTCCTGCATAAGCAGTAACGCTATCTGGCCTGCGATAGCATTCTATTGCAGGCCTTTTCAGCGGCGGATTCCCGAACGGTTAGATCAGACCGTCTGCGGTCAGTGTTTCCATACATGCCTGCAGTAAATATAAAGGGCTGCCGTCTACCGGCGGCTCTTTTGCCAGTAATGATATTTGCCGATAAAACGTTGGCTCCAGCGCCACCGAACGTATTTGCCCACCAACCGCTTTCAATGTGAGCTCCGGTAACAATGCGATCCCCAGCCCCTGGCGAATAAAACTGATTGCCGTATCCGGGTGGTTGAACTCGTACTTAATGATCGGCTCAATACCTTGTTCTTTAAATAACGCCATGATGCTTAATTCATAACGCCCTTTACTGATAATCAGCGGTTCTCCCACCAGTTCTTCTACTGAGATTGTGGCTTTGGCCGCCAGCGGGTGAGCCTCGGGGACAACGACGGTGAATTTGTCCCGATAAACCGGCACGCAGTACATACCACTGACCGGAAAGTGAACAAAACCAGCATCAATGTTCCTGCTCTGCAGTGAATCAATAATGGCGCTGCTGTTCTCCTCATAGGGAATGATTTTGATGTTCGGATGATGTTGTTCGAAGTAGCGGATGATGCCGGGCAAAATGCAGGCGCAGGCGCTGGGAAAACAGCCGATGTGCAACGTTCTGGCGGGGTTTTGTTTCTCTTGTTCGGAGATCTCTTTCACGGCATTCGTTTGCCCAATGATGGTCCGCAAATGCGGCACCAGGCGGGCGCCTACGGGGGTGAGCTGAATATCTTTGCGTCGTTCGCGGATCAATATATCAACCCCCAACTCTTCTTCCAGCGCCGAGATAGCCTGACTGACGGCGGACTGGGTGGTGTATAGCCGCTTGCTGGCTTCGGTAAAACCACCATATTCGAGCACGGCCAGCAGGGCGTGGATCTGGGTTAGTGTCATTAGTTATCTCTAATTAATGTGATTAAAATGATTAATTTCTCTAATAAAGTAAGTCTGTTTATACTGGTTTTCTACCTTAAATGCCTAAAATAATTTGCGTAGCTACCACACAGGCAACGTGAAGTATGACGGGTGTTAATCACATTTTGACGCACCTGTCCGTTGTTCAGTTGATCTGAGCGTTGCCTGCGTGCGCCGCCAGGGCAGGTTACCGAGTATGAAAGAAAAACTGTGGACGAAAGATTTTTGGGCCATCACGATCGTTAGCTTTATTATTTTTTTTGTTTTTTACGTCCTGTTGACGCTGCTGCCGATTTATATTTCGGATCGTCTGCATGCGACCCCTGACAAGGCGGGTTTATTAGTCACTTTCTTTTTGGGGGCCGCCATTGTCGTGCGTCCGTTTGCCGGACAATGGGTGGGGAAATATTCGAATAAAACGATTCTGGTGCTCTCTTCTCTGGCCTTTTTGGTGGTCACCGCGCTGTATCCTGTTTGCCATTCAATTGAATCACTGCTGTTTATTCGGGTGCTTCATGGTATGACGTTTGGCGTTATTACCACGGTAAAAGGGACGATTTCCGCGCGGCTGATACCGGCCTCCCGACGTGGGGAGGGCATCAGCTTTTTCTCTTTAGCCATGGGCCTGGCGATGGTCATTGGACCGTGGGTTGGGCTGAACATGGCGCGCTGGGAGGCCTTTACTTCCGCGTTCTGGCTTTGTACGGCGGTAGCGGCGGTGGGCATTGTGCTGTCATTGATTGTTGCCGTGCCGCCGGTGATTCGTCATGCCGATGGCTCGCAGCCTAAGCTGGGATTTGCCGCCATGTTTGACCGTGCCGCCTTGCCTTTTGCCATGGTGACCTTCTTCATGACCTTTTCCTACGCCGGGGTATCTGCCTTCCTGGCGCTGTATGCGCGTGAACTGGATTTGATGGCTGCCGCCAGTAACTTCCTGCTTTGTTACGCCGTCTGCCTGATGGTCTGCCGAACATTTACCGGCAATGTTTGTGATAAAAAAGGGCCAAAATACGTGGTTTACCCATGTCTGGTCGCCTTTACCGTAGGGCTGGTGGCGCTGGGTTATACGCACGGTAGCATGATGATGATTATTGCCGGAGGATTAATTGGCATTGGTTACGGCTCGGTAACGCCAGTGTTCCAGACGCAAATTATTAGCTCGGTTGAACCGCATAAAATTGGCATTGCTAATTCTTTGTTTTTCAATGCGATGGATGCGGGAATGGCGATTGGGGCGTTTATCATGGGGATGATGGTCGAGGGCGTGGGGTATCGGGCGATTTATCTGGTCGGTGCCGTGCTGGTAGTACTGGCGGGGGCGCTGTACATCATGCAGATGAAAAAACGCGGAGACGTGGTACTGGTCTCCGCGCATGAAGTCCACTAGGCGTTACATCTCAATCTCAATATCACCCTTTGCCCGGCAGCAGCAGGGCAATATCTCACCCGGCTGAATAAAGGCCAAAGGCTCTGCAATCCAGTCAACCTGACCCGCTACCAGGCGGGTGCGACAGGAGCCGCAGTAGCCTTCACGACATTGATACTCGACCTCAACATTGTGCGATTCGAGTGCGGCCAATAGGGAAGGATGTTCATCCTGGCACAGCAGTTGCGTGCCAGAGATGCGCAGAGTCACGCGACCCATCAGAGCTGGAAATTACTCAGATCGTCGGTATCGACTTCGGCGTCAATTTGCCCGACCAGATAAGAGCTGACTTCCACTTCCTGCGGTGCAACCTGTACGTTATCGGACACCAGCCAGGTGTTGATCCACGGGATAGGGTTTGAACGCGTCTGGAAGGGCAGGTCAAGCCCTACGGCCTGCATACGAATATTGGTGATGTACTCGACGTACTGGCACAGAATGTCTTTGTTCAGGCCAATCATCGAACCGTCGCGGAACAGGTAATCTGCCCACTCTTTTTCCTGCACAGCGGCCTGTACAAACAGGTCGTAGCAATCCTGTTTACACTCCTCAGCAATCTCTGCCATTTCCGGATCGTCTACGCCGCTGCGCAACAGGTTCAGCATATGCTGGGTACCGGTCAGGTGCAGGGCTTCGTCACGGGCGATCAGGCGAATGATTTTCGCGTTGCCTTCCATCAGTTCGCGCTCGGCAAAAGCGAAAGAGCAGGCGAAGCTGACGTAGAAGCGGATCGCTTCCAGCGCGTTAACGCTCATCAGGCACAGATACAGTTTCTTCTTCAGCTCGCGCAGGCTCACGACAACCGTCTTGCCATTGACCGTGTGCGAACCTTCACCCAGCAGATGCCAGTAGCTGGTCATCTCGATTAACTCATCGTAGTAACTGGAAATGCCTTCTGCGCGTTTTTGGATCTGCTCATTGGTGACGATATCGTCAAACACCACAGCCGGATCGTTAACGATGTTACGAATGATATGAGTGTAAGAGCGGGAGTGAATGGTTTCGGAGAAGGCCCACGTTTCTACCCAGGTTTCCAGCTCAGGGATCGAGATCAGCGGTAACAGCGCCACGTTTGGGCTGCGTCCCTGGATGGAGTCCAGCAGGGTCTGATACTTCAGGTTGCTGATAAAAATGTGTTTTTCATGTTCTGGTAGTGCCTGAAAGTCAATGCGGTCGCGAGAAACATCGACCTCTTCCGGACGCCAGAAGAAAGAGAGTTGCTTTTCGATCAGTTTTTCGAAAATGTCATATTTTTGCTGATCATAGCGCGCGACGTTCACCGGCTGGCCGAAAAACATCGGTTCCAGAAGCTGGTCATTTTTCGTCTGTGAAAAAGTGGTGTATGCCATTGATGTGAATCCTTTGTGGGATGAGCGCCGGATGGCGGTGCAAGCACCTTACCCGGCCTACAAACCGTGCAATCGTAGGCCGGGTAAGCATAGCGCCACCCGGCATTATTCATCAGATCTTACATGCGCCGCTTTCGCAGCCATCGTCCTGGATGGACGGCACCATATCATCCTGAGTATCTTCAGCACCGTCACGGGTGTTCTGATAATACAGCGTTTTGACACCGAATTTGTAGGCGGTGAGCAGGTCTTTCAGCAACTGCTGCATCGGCACTTTCCCTGACGGGAAACGGGACGGATCGTAATTGGTATTGGCTGAAATCGACTGATCGATAAACTTCTGCATTACGCCAACCAGTTGCAGGTAGCCGTCGTTATTGGGCATTTCCCACAGCAGTTCATAGGCATTTTTCAGGTGTACGTAATCCGGCACTACCTGACGCAGGATGCCATCTTTCGATGCTTTGATACTCACGTGACCGCGCGGCGGCTCAATGCCGTTGGTGGCGTTGGAGATCTGCGAAGAGGTCTCAGACGGCATCAGGGCAGAGAGCGTGGAGTTACGCAGACCGTGAGTCTTGATCGATTCACGTAATGCTTCCCAGTCGTGGTGCAGCGGTTCGTTGACGATGGCATCCAGATCTTTCTTGTAGGTATCGATTGGCAGAATACCTTTGGCATAGGTGGTTTCGTTAAACCACGGGCACGCGCCTTGCTCTTTAGCCAGCTCATTCGAGGCTTTCAGCAGGTAGTACTGAATGGCTTCAAAGGTTTTGTGGGTCAGGTTATTGGCGCTGCCATCAGAGTAACGTTTACCGTTTTTCGCCAGCCAGTAAGCGTAGTTGATCACGCCAATACCCAGCGTACGGCGACCCATAGCGCCACGTTTGGCGGCCGGGATTGGGTAATCCTGGTAATCCAGCAGCGCATCCAGTGCACGTACCGCCAGCACGGCCAGCTCTTCCAGTTCGTCGAGGCTGTTGATAGCCCCGAGGTTAAAGGCAGACAGCGTACACAGGGCAATTTCACCGTTTTCGTCGTTAACGTCGGTCAGCGGTTTGGTCGGCAGCGCGATTTCCAGACACAGGTTGGACTGACGCACCGGTGCGATAGCCGGATCAAACGGGCTGTGGGTGTTGCAGTGGTCAACGTTCTGGATGTAGATACGACCGGTAGAGGCGCGTTCCTGCATCATCAGCGAGAACAGCTCAACGGCTTTTACGCGCTGTTTACGAATGCTGTCATCGTTTTCGTATTGGGTATACAGACGCTCGAATTCGTCTTGATCGGCGAAGAACGCGTCGTACAGGCCTGGAACGTCGGACGGGCTGAACAGGGTGATGTCGCCGCCTTTCAGCAGGCGGGTGTACATCAGCTTGTTGATCTGCACGCCGTAGTCCATGTGACGAACGCGGTTACCCTCGACACCACGGTTGTTTTTCAGTACCAGCAGGCTTTCGACTTCCAGATGCCACATCGGGTAGAACAGTGTGGCCGCACCGCCGCGCACGCCGCCCTGAGAACAGGATTTCACCGCAGTCTGGAAGTGCTTGTAGAACGGGATACAGCCGGTATGGAACGCTTCACCGCCACGAATCGGGCTACCCAGCGCACGAATGCGACCGGCGTTAATGCCGATACCGGCGCGCTGGGAAACGTATTTCACGATGGCGCTGGAGGTGGCGTTGATGGAATCCAGGCTGTCGCCGCACTCGATCAGGACGCAGGAGCTGAACTGACGGGTTGGGGTACGCACGCCAGACATAATCGGCGTTGGCAGCGAAATTTTGAACGTCGAAACGGCGTCGTAGAAACGCTTAACGTATTCCAGACGAGTTGCACGCGGGTAGTTCGAGAACAGGCAAGCAGCCACCAGAATGTAGAGGAACTGGGCGCTTTCGTAAATCTCACCGGTGACGCGGTTTTGTACCAGATATTTGCCTTCTAACTGCTTCACGGCAGCATAGGAGAAGGTCATATCGCGGTCGTGCACGATGAACGAGTCCATCTGCTTGAACTCTTCTTCCGTGTAGTCTTCCAGCAGATGATTGTCGTATTTGCCCATCTCAACCATTTTTACAACATGGTCGAACAGCGCTGGTGGCTCGAACTCGCCGTAGGCTTTTTTGCGCAAGTGGAAAATCGCCAGGCGAGCAGCCAGATATTGATAATCCGGTGCCTCGCGGGAGATGAGGTCGGCGGCCGCTTTGATAATCGTTTCGTGGATATCAGAGGTCTTAATACCGTCATAAAACTGAATGTGGGAGCGCAACTCGACCTGAGAAATCGATACGTTATTCAGTCCTTCTGCCGCCCAATCCAGAACTCGGTGGATTTTGTCGAGATTGATGCGCTCTGTACTACCATCACGCTTTGTCACCAGCAGACTCTGATTCATGTGGTTTTTTACCTGTCTGTGAAAGAAAAAATATCCCCCATATTATCCACAGTGCCATGTTGTGACTAAGTCTGTGGATAAATACTATATGTAGGGGTTGTTTGATAAGATAGACGCTATATGGTGAGTATTCTAGTAGGGATTCTTTTCAGTACAAGAGTTGATTTTGGCGTTAAATTGAGGTTGCAAAAGGGTAATAATCGCTAAGTGCGCGTCTTATAAGGCCTGGCGAGGATGTCAATAATTGAGAAAAAAAATAGAAAATTTGATCGAGTGCTGATTTCTTCATCGAAGAGCGATTACGTTATATGATCTGGCACAGAGTTTGTACGCCTGATAAGCGAAAACGTCATCAGGCGTACAGGTAAGTTACTCGGCTTTCGCGGTGGTGTGCACCATATAGTTCACGTCCACGCCTGGACCCAGCTTAAAGGTGTTGGTGATCGGGTTGTAGTGCAGGCCGGTCATGTGGCGCTCTTTTAACACCGTCTGATCAACCCACTGTAACAACTCCGCCGGTTTAATGAATTTTTTCACATCATGCGTGCCCTTCGGTACCATGCGCAGAATGTACTCCGCGCCAACCACCGCCATCAGCCATGACTTGCCGTTGCGGTTGAGCGTGGAGAAAAATACCTCGCCGCCAGGCTTCACCAGTTGGGCGCAGGCTCTGACCACCGACTGCGGATCAGGCACGTGTTCCAGCATCTCCATGCAGGTCACTACGTCGTACTGGTGTGCATGTTTTTCGGCGTGTTGTTCCACGGTTTCTTGCACGTATTCCACCTGAATTCCGCTTTCCAGCGCATGAAGTTTTGCCACCTGAAGCGGTTCAAAGCCCATATCCAGGCCAGTGACCGTCGCGCCTTCGCGTGCCATGCTCTCAGCCAGAATACCGCCGCCGCAACCGACGTCGAGCACTTTTTTACCAAACAGACCGCCTGACCGTTCGGTGATATAGCCCAGACGCAGCGGGTTAATGCGGTGCAGAGGCTTAAATTCACCCTCAAGATCCCACCAGCGCGACGCGACTGCTTCAAATTTGGCAATTTCTTCATGGTCAACGTTGTGAGTTACCGGAGGTTTTTCGGCATTCATTGGGGCTTCTACTCCTTAATTAGCAATGCAAATGAGTATATCAGCCTGACGGGATGAATAAAGCCTCTCTCTGGGGGAATCCATTTACCTGAATCTGCACGGATGTGTTATAATTTGCGACCTTTGAATCCGGGATACAGTAGAGGGATAGCGGTTAGATGAGCGACCTTGCGAGAGAAATTACACCGGTCAACATTGAGGAAGAGCTGAAGAGCTCCTATCTGGATTATGCGATGTCGGTCATTGTTGGCCGTGCGCTGCCGGACGTCCGAGATGGCCTGAAGCCGGTTCACCGTCGCGTACTTTACGCCATGAACGTATTGGGCAACGACTGGAATAAAGCCTATAAAAAATCTGCCCGTGTCGTTGGTGACGTAATCGGTAAATACCACCCTCATGGTGATACCGCCGTTTACGACACCATTGTTCGTATGGCGCAGCCATTCTCCTTGCGTTACATGCTGGTGGATGGTCAGGGTAACTTTGGTTCTGTCGATGGCGACTCCGCCGCAGCGATGCGTTATACGGAAATCCGTATGTCGAAAATCGCCCACGAGCTGATGGCTGACCTGGAAAAAGAAACGGTTGATTTCGTCGATAACTACGACGGCACCGAACGCATTCCGGACGTCATGCCGACCAAAATTCCTAACCTGCTGGTGAACGGTTCGTCCGGTATCGCGGTAGGTATGGCGACCAACATTCCGCCGCATAACCTGACGGAAGTGATTAACGGCTGTCTGGCCTACATTGATGATGAAGACATCAGCATTGAAGGGCTGATGGAACACATCCCAGGCCCGGACTTCCCGACCGCCGCGATCATCAACGGTCGTCGCGGTATTGAAGAAGCCTACCGTACTGGTCGCGGCAAAGTGTACATTCGCGCCCGCGCGGAAGTCGAAGCTGACGCGAAAACCGGTCGTGAAACCATTATCGTGCACGAAATTCCGTATCAGGTGAACAAAGCGCGCCTGATCGAGAAAATTGCCGAGCTGGTAAAAGACAAACGCGTGGAAGGCATCAGCGCGCTGCGTGACGAGTCTGATAAAGACGGTATGCGCATCGTGATTGAAGTGAAACGTGACGCGGTCGGGGAAGTGGTTCTCAACAACCTTTACTCCCAGACCCAGCTGCAGGTCTCCTTCGGTATTAACATGGTTGCGCTGCACCATGGTCAGCCGAAGATCATGAACCTGAAAGACATTATCGCTGCGTTTGTGCGTCACCGTCGTGAAGTGGTTACCCGCCGTACTATCTTTGAACTGCGTAAAGCCCGCGACCGTGCCCACATTCTTGAAGCGCTGGCGATTGCACTGGCCAACATCGACCCGATCATTGAACTGATCCGTCGTGCGCCGACCCCGGCTGAAGCAAAAGCCGGACTGGTTGCGCGTTCGTGGGAACTGGGTAACGTTTCTGCGATGCTGGAACGTGCCGGTGATGACGCTGCGCGTCCTGAATGGCTGGAAGCTGAGTTTGGCGTGCGTGACGGTCAGTACTACCTGACTGAACAGCAGGCACAGGCGATTCTGGATCTGCGTTTGCAGAAACTGACCGGCCTTGAGCATGAAAAACTGCTCGACGAATACAAAGAGCTGCTGGAGCAGATCGCTGAACTGCTGCACATTCTGGGCAGCGCCGATCGTCTGATGGAAGTGATCCGTGAAGAGATGGAGCTGGTTCGTGAGCAGTTCGGTGATGAACGTCGCACCGAAATCACCGCTAACAGCGCTGACATCAATATCGAAGATCTGATTACCCAGGAAGATGTTGTCGTGACCCTGTCTCACCAGGGTTACGTTAAATATCAGCCGTTAACCGATTACGAAGCACAGCGTCGTGGCGGTAAGGGTAAATCAGCAGCACGTATCAAAGAAGAAGACTTCATCGACCGCCTGCTGGTGGCCAACACTCACGACACCATCCTCTGCTTCTCCAGCCGTGGTCGTCTGTACTGGATGAAGGTCTATCAGCTGCCGGAAGCGAGCCGTGGTGCGCGTGGACGTCCAATCGTCAACCTGCTGCCGCTGGAAGCCAACGAACGTATCACCGCGATTCTGCCGGTACGCGAGTACGAAGAGGGCGTGAACGTCTTTATGGCAACCGCTAGCGGTACCGTGAAGAAAACGGCGCTGACCGAGTTCAGCCGTCCACGTTCAGCCGGTATTATTGCGGTTAACCTGAATGAAGGCGACGAGCTGATTGGCGTGGATCTGACCTCCGGGTCTGACGAAGCGATGCTGTTCTCTGCCGCGGGTAAAGTGGTGCGCTTCAAAGAAGACGCCGTTCGTGCGATGGGTCGTACTGCGACCGGCGTACGTGGTATCAAACTGGCGGGCGAAGACAAAGTCGTTTCTCTGATTATTCCACGTGGCGAAGGCGCTATCCTGACCGTGACGCAAAACGGTTATGGTAAGCGTACTGCAGCGGAAGAGTATCCGACCAAGTCGCGTGCGACGCAGGGCGTTATCTCCATCAAAGTCACCGAACGCAACGGTTCCGTTGTTGGCGCGGTGCAGGTGACCGATAGCGACCAGATCATGATGATCACCGATGCTGGTACGTTGGTGCGTACTCGCGTGTCGGAAATCAGCGTGGTTGGGCGTAACACCCAGGGCGTGATCCTCATCCGCACGGCGGAAGATGAAAACGTGGTGGGTCTGCAACGTGTAGCTGAACCGGTTGATGACGAAGAACTGGATTCCATCGACGGAAGTGTTGCGGAAGGGGACGATGATATCGCGCCTGAAGCAGAAAGCGATGACGATGCGGCGGATGACGCAGAAGAGTAATTAAGTCGTAATGAGAAGGGCCGGAGAAATCCGGCCCTTTTTTTTAGTTCATCCTTTCTACAATCATTGCAATCCCCTGACCGCCGCCGATGCACAGTGTAGCCAGTCCGAGGGTTTTATCCCGCGCCTGTAGGGCGTGTAGTAGCGTGACCAGAATACGCGCCCCGCTGGCGCCGATAGGGTGCCCAAGCGCAATTGCTCCACCGTTGACATTCACCTTTTGCGTATCAAAGCCCAGTGTTTTCCCCACTGCCAGAAACTGTGCGGCAAACGCCTCATTGGCCTCAATCAGGTCGATATCAGACAATTGAAGCCCGCTCAGTCGCAGCGCTTTTTGCGTCGCCGGAACCGGCCCCATGCCCATCATCGCGGGTGCAACGCCACTGCTGGCATAGGCCTTGATACGTGCCAGTGGTTTCAGTCCGGCGGCCATCGCCGCTGATTCTTCCATGATAACCAGTGCTGCAGCACCGTCGTTGATCCCCGAAGCATTACCGGCGGTGACGCTTCCTGTTTTGTCGAAAGCGGGACGCAATGCAGCCAGACCTTCTGCGCTGGTGTCAGCTTTAGGGAATTCATCACGATCAAAGACAATTGTTTTTTTCCGCGATACTACGCTCACAGGGACGATTTCCGCCTGAAATGCGCCCGATTCAATTGCTGATACCGCTTTATGCTGCGACATCAGTGCCAGTTCATCCTGCATCTCGCGGCTAATACCGTATTCGCGGGCGACATTTTCAGCAGTGATCCCCATATGGTAGCCGTGCTCGGCACAGATCAGACCATCGCGCAGGATGACATCGGACAACTGTCCGTCTCCAAGGCGATACCCCCAGCGGGCTTTGGCGTCCAACAAGTACGGTGCCTGGCTCATGTTTTCCATGCCGCCGGCGACAATTGCCTGAGCCTGCCCAGCCTGAATCGCCTGCGCAGCAAGTGCCACGCTTTTAAGGCCAGAGCCGCAGACTTTATTAATGGTAAAGCCACAAACAGTATCTGAGAGGCCGCTTTTTAACAGCGCCTGGCGTGCCGGATTCTGCCCGAGACCTGCCTGCAGCACGTTACCCATGATCACCTCGTCGACCTGTTGCGGGTCAAGGTGGGCGCGCTCAAGTGCGGCTCTAATGATGGTTGCTCCAAGCTCGACGGCACCGGTGGTGGCCAGTGCGCCATTGAAGCTACCGATTGCGGTGCGTGCCGCGCTGACGATGACACAATTTTTCATTTTTCTGTTCCTTCATGTAAGTGATTGCCGTCAGAACAAGGTCAATCCAATGACAAAAATGACGCCGGAGAAGATCAAGGCGGTGATGCAGTAGCCCATAATGTCGCGAACCCCCAACCCGGCGATGGCCAGTGCTGGTAACGCCCAAAACGGTTGCGCCATGTTCATCCACTGCTCGCCGTAGGCGATGGCCATGACTGATTTGCCAAGATCAGCACCGAGAGCCTGCGCAGCAGGCATGACGAACGGACCCTGAATAACCCAGTGCCCGCCGCCCGACGGCACGGCAAAGTTAATCAGTGCTGAGCTGAAGAAGGTCATCAGTGGGAAGGTATCTTTGTTGGCAACGTTAATGAAAAACTCGGTAATGAGCCCACCGAGACCGGAGTGCTCCATCATCAACTGAATACCGGCGTAGAAGGGGAATTGCACCAGAATCCCGGCGGTGCTACGTGCGGCAGCGCTGACGGCGCGCATATAGGCCATCGGCGTTTTGTGCAGCAGCAAACCGGCAATCATAAACATCAGGTTGACGGTATTAATGGTGATGTTGAAACCTTTCTCGGCAAAGTAGATGCCCAGATAGGCAATGCCTAATGCACCGATGATCAGCGCCAGAATGCGGCTCTCTTCCAGTTTTTCCGATGGCGGCGCGTCTGGCGGCAGTTTCTTCTGAAAATCCACTTCTTCCAGCAACAGTTTCGGATCGATGCTCACCACATCTGAAGGTTTTGGCGTCATCATGCGAGTGATGAACGGCATGACGACAATCAGCGCCACGGTGATGAAGATATTGAAGCCGGTGAAGAGGGTATCCGCGACAGGAATTAGTCCTGCTACGTGCTCAACCGGGTTGCCGGGCGTTGCTGCCAGCAAAGGCATTGAGCCGGAGAAGCCGCCGCCCCAGGTCAGAAAGCCGATGTAGGCGCAGGCAATCAGCAACGGATAATCGGAACCCGGTACCCGACGAGCGACTTCGCGGGCGAACATCGCCCCGACCACCAGACCAAATCCCCAGTTAATAACACAGGCTACCGAACCAAAAAAAGTGACCAGCATTACGCCCTGAGCGGGAGTTTTGGCGGCGGATGCCGCCGTACGCAGCAGGCTTTTCACCGGCCCGGAACTGGCTAACGCATGACCCGTCACGATGATCAGCGCCATTTGCATACCAAATGCCAGCAGGTTCCAGAAACCGTCACCCCAGAATCGCACCATGCTGACCGGCGTTTGCGGCGTTAGCCATAGTGCGATACCGAAAGTCAGCAACGTTAGCAGCATGGCAAAAATCAGCGGGTCGGGTAGCCAGCGGCTGACCACGCGCGTCATAAAGCGAGCGATACGACCAATCATGCGTCACCCCGCTGGATAACCAGATCGGCAGCAACATCGAATTGTGCTTCGGTTTTTCCACGTAGGGTGGCGATATCGCATCCTTCAGCAATTTCCGTCAGCCACATCTTGCCGTCGATAAAGCGGAAAACGGCAAGTTCGGTGACCAGCATATGTACCGCATGCTGGGCCGTCAGCGGCATGGTGCAGTGGCGGAGAATTTTTGCCGCGCCATCTTTTGCGCAATGCTCCATGGCGATAATCACTTTACGTGCGCCGGTGACCAGATCCATCGCGCCACCCATGCCGGGCACCATCTTGCCGGGAACTACCCAGTTGGCGAGGTTGGCCTGTTCATCGACCTGTAGCCCACCGAGGACACAAGCATCCACATGACCGCCGCGAATTAATGCGAACGACATGGCGCTATCAAACATGGCGGCACCCGGCAAAATACCGCATGGCTGTCCGCCAGCGTTCACCAGATCGGGATGGGCAGTGGTGACGGGCCCCAACCCAAGGAAACCATTCTCGGACTGCAGGGTGATATGAATATCTGCGGGCAGGTAGTTGGCAACCATCGTCGGTAGGCCGATGCCTAAGTTCACCACGTCGCCGTCGCGAAGCTCTTGCGCCACACGGCGCGCAATACGTTGTTTAGCATCCATGATTAGCTCTCCTGTGGAATGACGATATGGTCGATAACGGCGCCGGGGGTAACAATCTGGTCAGGGAGAAGTTCACCTGTTTCGACCATTTCATCCGGCTCCACCAGCGTGATGTCAGCGGCGAGGGCAATCAGCGGGTTAAAGTTACGGGCGCTGAGTTGATAGGTGAGGTTGCCAAGCATATCTGCGCGGTGCGCGCGAATAAGCGCCAGATCCGCACGCAATGGGCGTTCAAGCAGCCAGGTTTTACCATCAAGCATCATGGTCTGCTTGCCGTCTTCAACGATGGTGCCGACACCGGTAGGTGTCAGAAAGCCGCCAAGCCCGGCGCCGCCGCAGCGGATTTGCTCAATGAGTGTGCCTTGCGGTACCAGTTGTACGTCCATCTCACCGGCAATCATGCGCCGGCCTGTTTCAGGGTTGGTGCCAATGTGTGAGGCGATCACTTTGCTCACCCGACCATTGACGATCAGCGGCCCGATGCCGGTATCGACAAATGCGGTATCGTTGGCGATAAGTGTCAGGTCTCTGACGCCAGACTCTAGTAAAGCTTCAACCAAACGGGGTGGGGTACCAACCCCCATAAAACCACCGACCATGATGGTCATGCCGTCACGAAAGAGGCCTGCAGCGTCTTGTAAGGTAATCAGTTTTGTTTTCATTATGTTTCCCTTTTTGCATACTCCATTTTGGGTACGTTCAGGGAATTGCAAGCGGAATGCCAGGATGTCTAAATGGAGGGTTTAAACTTTAACGTATTGAATTTAATTATTTATTTTGAAATGTTTTATGTGAGGGTCGAGAGAGGACTATGCAGAGTTTTGCGCACTGTGCAAAATTCTGCATAGCAAATTTGCGTATCAGGAACCCGAAGGGTCAATGCCGTACTCTTGTAATTTATACATCAACGCGCGTCGGCTGATCCCCAGCATCAACGCCGTGCGGGTACGGTTTCCGTCCTGCTGTTCGAGAACCTCCACGATGATTCTTTTTTCCTCGCGCTTCATCTCTTCTTTCAGATTTCGCTCCCCGGAGAATGTAGGCTTTACCTCAGTCGTCACGCTGAGCGGGCGGCGGAACTGGGCGGGGAGGTCGTCGGCAAAAATTACCGCACCGGTACTCATGACCACCGCACGCTCAATGACATTAGACAGTTCGCGAATATTACCCGGCCACGGCCAGGTGGCGAGTATAGACATCGCCGTTGGGTCAATTTCGATAATATCGCGCTGGTTTTCGGAACTGAATTTCTGTAAAAAATGGTTGGCCAGCAGGGCGATGTCTTCACGGCGTTCGCGTAACGGCGGCAACGTCAGATGAATGACGTTCAGTCGATAAAACAGATCTTCGCGGAAGGAGCCTTCCTTCACCATTGTTTGCAGGCATCGGTTGGTGGCGGCAATAATACGAATATCAACGCGAATGGTTTGATGCCCGCCGATACGCTCAAATTCTCTCTCTTGTAGAATACGTAGCAACTTCGCTTGTAGACCCAGCGGCATTTCGCCAATTTCATCGAGTAAGAGTGTCCCCTGATGGGCGCGCTCGAATAAGCCCTGACGCAGCGTTTGTGCCCCGGTAAAAGCCCCTTTCTCATGACCGAACAGTTCGCTTTCCAGCAACGATTCTGGCAGAGCAGCACAGTTGATTTTGATAAATGGGCCATTGGCACGACGACTGTTGTAATGAATGGCGCGGGCAATTAGCTCTTTTCCGGTGCCACTTTCGCCGCTAATCAGTACATTGGCGTGGGAGAGGGCGATTTTCGCTGTATCTTTACAGATATCCATCATCAGTGGGCTGTTGGTCAGGATATGCCCCCACTGCCAACTGGTGCTTAGCGCTTTATGCAGGTTACGGATCTCCTGCTTCATCGCCTGTAGCTGCAACGCGCGCTGGATCACCAGGTTAAGCTCATCAAGATCGAAGGGTTTTATCACATAATCAAACGCACCGCAGCGCAATGCTTCTACCGCCGTTTCGACTTCAGCGTAGGCGGTCATTAGAATGACAGGGATCCGCGGTTGCTGAGTGCGCATGACTTTCAGTGCTTCGATGCCGTCCATCACCGGCATGCGGATGTCCATCAGCACCACGTCGGGCTGCGTCTCAGCAAACAGGAGCAGTGCAGCCTTACCGTCGCTGGCGCAGTGGGTTTCATGCCCTTGCAGAGAAAATGCGGTGGCAAGCATGCGGCGAACATTTTCTTCATCATCAACGATGAGAATACGGTAGGTCGTTTTCATTCTGACGGGGTTCTCTGCGGGTTGAGCGGTAAAATAAGCGTGAAGGTTGCGCCGCAGCCCGGCATGCTGGTGACGTGAATATCGCCCTGATGCGCGTTGATAATGCGCTGGCTTAGCGCCAGCCCCAGACCTGTGCCTGACGCCTTTGTGGTAAAGAATGGGTCAAATATTTTCTTCTGTATGGCAGTGTCAATACCGCTGCCATTATCCTCAATCATCACCGCCTGCTGCGATACCGTGTACTGCCAGGTGCGGATGCGAATTTCGCCCCGCGCACCAATTGCCTGCACCGCATTGATTAAAATATTAAGGATCACCTGCTTGAGGAGTTCGCGATCGGCGACGATTGCTGGCAGGTTGGCATCTAATTCGGTGGTAAAGGCGATACGCGCCTGAATACCGGAGGTTTGCACCAGGATTAGCGTCTCTTCAATTAACGCATTGAGCTGAACTTGCTGCCACTGGCTTTGCCGTGGGCGTGAAAAATCCAACAGTTGTTGGATAACTTTATTGATTGAATCAATTTCATTCAGCACTACGGATAAGTATTCCTGATGCTCTGGCAGCGACGTTTGCTGACGAATGATTTGTACATAACCGCGAATTGCTGTCAGTGGATTTCTCACTTCATGGGCGACGCCGGCCATCAGTTCACCGAGGGTGGCGAGCCTTTCCGTTTGTGCCAGTCGACGCTGGGTCTCTTTACGAGCGGTTAAATCGGAGAAGATAACCAGCGCACCAATCAGCTCGCCATGGGCGTTATGGATCCGACTGGTGGTGACGCTTATCTCAATGGTGCGGCCACGTCCCGGAAAACTTACCTCCTGGGCGACATGCTCGGTACCATATTCGAGGGTATCCAGTACCGGGCTATAGAACTGGGTATCGGCAAACAGTTTCGCATAGGATTGCCCAACCAGTTCATGCAGCTTATACCCCGTTATCTGTTCCGCCGCCGGGTTCATCGTGGTGACGTCGCCCTGTCTGTCGATAGCAATGACGCCATCAGCTGCGTTTTCAATAATCAGGTCGTTTAGCGTTTTGGTTTCCCGTAGCGTTTGTGCCAGTGCATTGACGCTACGGCTGATTTGCCCCAGTTCACCCGGTAGGTCGGGCAGTTGGGCGGGCGTTTTTTGCGCCAGTGTTGAGAGTCCGTCAGTGATGATGTCTATATTGGCGCTGAGTCGGCGTGAAAAGAGAATGATAAGTAACAGGCTGCTGATTAATCCCGCGACCAGCACCGCAATGATCCTGACGTCCATTTTCCAGGCCTGCTGGCGAATATCCTCTGTCAGTTCGTTGGCCCAGATATAACCCATAATTTCACCCTGTCGCTCTATCGGGATCATGGAGTTGAGTATGTCACCACGTACCTGTCGTCCGGAATAAACGACGGGAGTATTACTGCTCATCACTTCACGTCCGGGGTGATCGACGTCGATTGTGATGCCAACATTACTTTGATAAAAAGCAGAGGGCGCATAGGTGATAATGGCATCCAGCGCTTTGTTGTAATAACCCGCGCCTACGCCCGGAAATGCGCGCGTAATACGCTCAGTGAGAGGGCTTAGCTCGGCATTAAGTGCGCGAATACGTGCCTCGCGAGGCAGAGTAGCGTAGTGGCTAAAGCGATCGCCCAGGGCATCATTAAGCAAGTGCACGACAGCCGACAGTTTTTTCTCTTTTTCAGACAAGACTGCTGAACGTCCTTCGGTTTCTACGATATAACCAATGGATATCGTCGGCACAATCACCATTAGAATAGCCATCATGATCATTTGGTTGCGTAAACGTCGTGGGGTTAAACGACGCGTCAGCCATTTCAGGTCGGGCATTCTGACATCCGTGCAGAGTGTTTGAGGCCAACGGCGATTATCAGGGGTTAGGACAATGTTTTCTCAGCGGTGTATCATATTCCCGTAAAGAGAGGGCATTGCGACGCCGGGCATTTACCGCTACCTTAACCACACTTATTCATACCCTGAGGCGGAGCTTCGCCCCTTTGAAATACCTTGCTTCTGTTCATGCAACCCTAAAAATTTCACGCTACCTGTTCAGAGCGCTGGCGCTGTTGATCTGGTTCCTGATTGCGTTTGCGAGTGTGTTCTACATTGTGAATGCGCTGCATCAGCGAGAATCTGAGATCCGCCAGGAGTTTACGCTTAGCTCCGATCAGGCCCAGCGCTACATTCAGCGTACGTCTGATGTGATCAAAGAGTTGAAATATATAGCGGAGAATCGCTTAACGGCGGAAAACGGCGTGATGTCGCTGCGGGCGCGGGATGATAAAACCGTGGTGCCCAATTTTGAGCCGCTGTTTGCTGATTCCGACTGTGCTGTGATGGGTAACGCCTGGCGTGGTTCGCTGGAATCACTGGCGTGGTTTATGCGCTACTGGCGTGACAATTTCTCCGCTGCTTATGATTTAAACCGTGTGTTCCTGATTGGCAGCGATAACCTGTGCATGGCGAACTTTGGTCTGCGTGACATGCCGGTTGAACGCGATGAGGCGCTGAAAGCGCTGCATGAACGCATCATGAAATATCGTAATGCCCCGCAGGACGAAAACGGCAATAACCTGTTCTGGATAAGCCAGGGGCCGCGTCCGGGGGTGGGCTATTTTTATGCGTTAACACCGGTGTATCTGGCTAATCGCCTGCAGGCGCTGCTCGGTGTTGAACAGCCTATTCGGATGGAAAACTTCTTCACGCCGGGTAATTTGCCAATGGGTGTGACCATTCTTGATGAAAATGGCCACGCGCTGATTTCACTGACCGGCCCCGAGGGAACGATTACAGCTGAACCGCGCTGGATGCAGGAGCGTTCCTGGTTTGGTTACACGCCAGGTTTTCGCGAGCTGGTGCTGAAGAAAAATCTGCCGCCATCATCGCTCAGTATTGTGTATTCCGTGCCGGTCGATCTGGTGCTGGAACGTATTCGCATGTTGATCCTCAATGCTATTCTGCTGAATGTGCTGGTGGGCGCGGCGTTGTTTATGCTGACGCGAATGTATGAGCGACGTATTTTTATCCCTGCAGAAAGCGATGCCCAGCGTCTGGAAGAGCATGAGCAGTTTAACCGTAAAATTGTCGCTTCTGCGCCAGTAGGCATTTGTATTCTGCGTACTATCGACGGTATTAACATCCTGAGTAACGAGCTGGCGCATACCTATCTGAACATGTTGACCCATGAGGACAGGCAGCGATTAACACAGATTATCTGCGGACAGCAGGTTAACTTTGTTGATGTGCTCACCAGCAACAATACCAATCTGCAAATCAGCTTTGTGCATTCACGCTATCGCAATGAAAACGTGGCGATTTGCGTGCTGGTTGATGTGAGCGCGCGTGTCAAAATGGAAGAGTCGCTGCAGGAGATGGCGCAGGCGGCGGAACAGGCAAGCCAGTCGAAATCAATGTTCCTCGCCACGGTTAGCCATGAGCTGCGTACACCGCTGTACGGTATTATTGGCAACCTGGATCTGCTGCAAACCAAAGAATTACCGAGCGGTGTCGATCGGCTGGTTACGGCGATGAACAACTCCTCCAGCCTGCTGCTGAAAATTATTAGCGATATTCTCGACTTCTCAAAAATCGAATCTGAACAGCTGAAAATTGAGCCGCGTGAGTTTTCACCACGCGAGGTGATGAATCACATTACGGCCAACTACCTGCCGTTGGTGGTGCGCAAGCAGCTGGGATTGTACTGTTTTATCGAGCCGGATGTGCCGGTGGCGTTGAATGGCG
The DNA here is from genome assembly GCF_015672735.1 of Citrobacter sp. Res13-Sevr-PEB04-36. Classification (GTDB taxonomy): domain Bacteria; phylum Pseudomonadota; class Gammaproteobacteria; order Enterobacterales; family Enterobacteriaceae; genus Citrobacter. The sequence goes on from NZ_JADABY010000069.1 coordinate 29,367, forward strand.
ATCCCATGCGCCTGCAGCAGGTGATTTCTAACCTGTTGAGTAATGCGATTAAATTCACTGATACCGGCTGCATTGTGCTGCATGTGCAGCGTCACGGTGACTATCTCAGCATCCGCGTGCGCGATACCGGCGTAGGGATTCCGGCCAAAGAAGTCGTGCGCCTGTTCGATCCTTTCTTTCAGGTCGGAACCGGAGTGCAGCGTAATTTCCAGGGAACCGGGCTGGGGCTGGCGATTTGTGAAAAACTGATCAGTATGATGGACGGTGATATATCCGTCGATTCCGAACCGGGAATGGGCAGCCAGTTTACGCTGCGCATTCCACTGTATGGTGCGCAGTATCCGCTGACAAAAAGTGTGGAAGGGCTGGCCGATACCCGCTGTTGGCTGGCGGTACGTAACGCTTCGCTGTATCACTTTATCGAAGCCAGCTTGATGCGTAACGGTATGACGGTGCTACGTTATGAAGGCCAGCAACCCGATGCTGACGATGTGCTGATTGCCGATGATGTACAGGAACAGGCATGGCAGGGACGTGCCGCAGTGATTTTCTGTCGCCGACATATTGGTATTCCGCTGGAAAGGTCACCAGGAGAGTGGGTGCACAGCGTGGCGTCACCGCACGAGTTACCTGCGCTGCTGGCGCATATTTGCAGCGTTGAACTGGATGGTGAAAACCTCTCCAGCGCGCTGCCTGCACCGGATAAGATTGGCAGTACTCATGATGACATGATGATTCTGGTGGTTGACGATCATCCGATCAACCGCCGATTGTTAGCCGATCAACTGGGATCGCTGGGATATCAGTGTAAAACTGCCAATGACGGTGTGGATGCGCTCAATGTGCTGAGTAAAAATCATATCGACATTGTGTTGAGCGACGTCAACATGCCGAATATGGACGGTTATCGCCTGACGCAGCGCATTCGCCAGCTGGGACTTACGCTGCCGGTTATCGGTGTAACGGCGAACGCGCTGGCAGAAGAGAAGCAGCGTTGTCTGGAGTCAGGTATGGATAGTTGCTTATCCAAGCCGGTGACGTTAGATGTGCTGAAGCAAACGCTGACGGTTTATGCGGAAAGAGTGAGAAAAACACGGGGATAAAAAATGCCGGATGGCGGCGTTTGTCTTATCAGGCCTACGGAACATACTCAATGCTGTATTGTTCGTAGGCCTGATAAACGCAGTACCATCAGGCGTGTTGACGCTAAAAGGAATCAGTCTTTGTCGGACGGGCTTAGCGTCACGGACGAGAGATAATTCAGCAGGGCGATATCGTTTTCTACGCCCAGTTTCATCATCGCGGACTTTTTCTGGCTACTGATGGTTTTAATACTGCGGTTGAGCTTTTTGGCGATTTCAGTGACCAGGAAACCTTCCGCGAACAGACGCAGAACTTCGCTCTCTTTCGGTGACAGACGTTTGTCGCCATAACCGCTGGCGCTGATTTTCTCCAGTAAGCGAGAGACGCTTTCCGGGGTAAATTTCTTGCCCTTTTGCAACGCGGCCAGTGCTTTCGGCAGATCCGTTGGTGCGCCTTGCTTCAGTACGATCCCTTCAATGTCGAGATCCAGAACCGCACTGAGAATCGCCGGGTTGTTGTTCATGGTCAGAACGATGATCGACAAGCTCGGGAAATGACGTTTGATGTATTTAATTAACGTAATCCCGTCGCCGTATTTATCTCCCGGCATAGAGAGATCGGTTATCAACACATGAGCGTCTAATTTAGGCAAATTGTTGATCAGTGCTGTGGAGTCTTCAAATTCGCCGACTACGTTCACCCATTCGATTTGCTCAAGTGATTTACGAATACCGAACAGTACAATCGGATGGTCATCGGCAATAATTACGTTCATAGTGTTCATGTATTGGGCTACCTTGCTACAGCAAGCTCTTGACGTAAGCGTCAATGTCGCTGATGTACTTTTCTATACCTGGAGCATCTTTTTCTTGAATAAGATGTTCCAGCGCTTCACATAACTGCTTGCCGGGTACCAGATTAAGCATGGCAAACACGCCTTTCAGGCGATGGGCGGTTTGGGCTAACGCAGCGAAATCGCTGGTTGCTGCCTCAGTATACAACCTCTTAACATCATCCGGTACTGTGTCTACAAAGAGTGCATAGTAACCACTGGCATGAAGTTCGGCGTTTTCATCTCCGCCGAGGGGGAGTTCCTGGATCTCTTCCTGCGCCAGCTGCTCTTCTATTAGCTCGAGGACAGCTTCCTGCATAGCATTACTCATATTAAAGTTGACGCGCAGCTGACCAGGGCCAATTTTGCGTACGCCAGACTCATCATCGCTTAAAAGCAAGCCCGAGGCAGTAAGATTAGACGGATTATCAGTTAAAAAGAGATCATATTCTTGACTCGTTAACCTTTCATCGGGCGTGATGCAGGTGGCTCCCCAGTTTTCTAACTGACGTAACACAATGCTACGTACGTCACTGGAGGTGACATCAACCATCACACAGACGTCATCCAACAAGCGTTCTTCAACGTCTGCATGTTGGTCATGCAGCGGCATTTTAACATGGACGATATAACGCGTTCCAAGTTCTTCACGCGCTTTGATGTTCAGATGTCCGCCCAGTTTACGGGCCAGTCGATCGCACAGCCAAAATGTCAGCGGGTTGGCTTTGCCATAGCGATCGCCCTGAGTTTCATTGATGAACGGGAAGTGCAGATTATCAATTTCATTCAACGTTACGCCTTCGCCGGTATCCAGTATACGGAAGGTCAGGCGCTCTGCCTCTGATTCATCCTGGTCAACTTCGAGGGTAATCTTGCCAATTTGCGTAGTGGTTACTGCGTATTGAATCAGTAGCAGCAGAATACGGCGCAGGGCGTCGCGGTCGCCACGGCGTTCATCGTTGGCGCTGAGGTGATTTTTAATCAGCAGTTGCAGCCCTTTGCGTTTAATGACCGGCAGAAGGTCAGGCACTACTTCATCAATTAACGCTTGAACAGAAAACAGTGTGGATTCGCTTTTCCAGCTGTCGCTTTCCAGAATATTAGCCAACTGAATTTCATCGACCATCCGCACCAGCACATCAGCCTGATTTGCCAGTTTTTGGCTGTCAGGCGTATTGAGCGCAGCGGCGTTAACGGCCAGTATTCTGGCCGGATCTTTCAGGGCATTGCCGATATTTTGCATAAAGGCGGCGCGGGCCTGCTGGTTTTTCTCATACAAGCGCTGGGCTTGTTTCAGTTTTTTATTCACCAGTACTTCTTTGTCCTGGTCGCGAATAATAAAGATCTGCGTGCGCGGTGAGATCTGGCTGCGAAACAGTCTGATTTCATACAGCTCATTATTGACGGTGGCCTGGATCACTCCCTGATGCTGTTCCGCCATGCTGGTAATGTTTTGCAAATTCAAATGCGGCAGCAGGTGGTCGGCAATTTTGTTGCTGATGACCGTACGGTTGGCTTCCTGGTCATGCACTAACAAGCCCAGTGGCAGCAGTGAAACAATCTCTTCATTAATTGCTCGCAAAACGCGTAATTCATTATTGGCTGCAAGGTTTGGCGCCACGTCGGTCGAGCGGGCAGGGAGGTGGCGAAAGGTGGTATAGCCAAACAGCGCCAGTGCGAGCAATGCGATGTTCAGCAACAGCGGCAGCAGGATATTTTGCAAGGTGTCGAGCAGTAATGAGCCGAACGGGACCTGCCAGACCAGTCGCATATCCGTTGAATTTAGCGCCGATGAGATCTCAATTTTGGCGTTATTGAAACTGATACTCACGCTGTCAGGCGACTCTTTTTCGCTATTATGTTCGATAGTGGAGGTGGTATCCGGCTCCAGATGGAAGCTGTCCAGCGGCATACCTGGCGGGATCAAATCATTAATGGGCAGGTCAAATGCCACCACGGTAGCCAGGTGTCCCGGCTGATTAAAGGTGGTACGCAGCGTGAAGTAATGTCCGTTTTGCCAGACCAGGCGGCGCAGTGAAGAGAAGCTCTCACGTTCATCCAGCGCATTGGCCTGCTGCAGCATTTCTGCACGACGCGAATCGACAATATTTCCAATAGTCGACTCTTTAAAGCCGGAGGTTAAATCTTTCAGAGGCAACGTCGAAATCAGGATCAGGCTATTGTCCTGGCCATTGAGATAATACATTGACCACGGGACATTCTCGGCTCCCCACAGCGTATCCAGGTAGGTTGAGATACGCTGGGTCATTTCCAGCGTTGAACTGTCGTGCGAGCCAAAAATAAGCGCTTCGGTTTTTCTGCGTGGCTTCTCAAGATAGTAGATATCTTGTTTCAGGCGGGTTTCTTGCAGCCCATCCGCGGTGGCGGATTGTGGGGTGGCGGCAATATTGTCATAAATTTGCCACGTGACGTATCGCCAGATATCTACCCGCTTATGGATAGCATGAGTAATATCGACAATCTGATAGCTCTTGTCCTTTAGCCAGGTGTTGACTGCGCTCTGGACCATTACGCCCATCATCACTAACAGCACAACGATCAGTAATAAGAAGAAACGGGTAATACTTCCCGGGAGCAGGGAGAATCGGGTAGAAGCCGTTGTGTCTGACTGACTCATTCGTGTTTAAGACCTGTTAGAACGATGCTTAAGATGAAGGGGCAGTATAAAGGGTAATGGATGAATTGCCATACTCTCGCAGCACCGGACGCGCGGCATTTGTTTACCGCATATCGTGCCATCGTCACCACGCGGTCAATCTGTATAGCGAGAGGCATCGGGTACAAATAGAAACGTCGAGGGTATGAATTTAGCATGAAATAACAAGAAATTATTAGGATAGTTTGGAAGTGATTAATGCACGGAAAAATAGTTAATAGTCGTTATAGTTTTTCTTCGGTAGCACAGAACGGTCGGTTTTGTGTAAAGAAGGGTAAAAAAAAACCGAACGCAGAGCATTCGGTTGAAATAGGGGTAAACAGACATTCAAGAATGAATGACGGTAATAAATAAAGTTAATGATGATAGCAGCGCTATTTTAGTTGCGAGTGAAGATTTTGTTTTGTCATTCAGTGCTATGAGTTTTTTGAATGTAATTGTTTGATTTATATTGTTATATGTATGTTTCTTGACTATTCGTGCTTATTTTGCTCGTTTTTTGATTTTTAAAAAGTTCCCTGATATTAACATTTTGAAACATCTATGATGATAAATGAAACACCTTAAAAGTTTTAGTATCATATTCGTGTTGGATTATTCTGTGTTTTTGCGGAGAATGAAGTTGCCGACTGGTTAATGAACGTAATCAGTATGCAGTGGCATAAAAAAAGCAATAAAGGCATATAACAGAGGGTTAATAACATGAAAGTCAAAGTACTGTCCCTCCTGGTACCGGCTCTGCTGGTAGCAGGTACCGCGAATGCGGCTGAAATTTATAACAAAGACGGCAACAAATTAGACCTGTACGGCAAAGTCGACGGTCTGCACTATTTCTCCGACAACAAAGGTGATGATGGTGACAAGACTTACATGCGTCTCGGCTTCAAGGGTGAAACTCAGGTAAACGACCAACTGACCGGTTACGGCCAATGGGAATACCAGATTCAGGGCAACGCAGCTGAAAGCGAAAATAACGCCTGGACCCGTGTGGCGTTTGCGGGTCTGAAATTCGCTGATGCAGGTTCATTCGACTACGGTCGTAACTACGGCGTAGTTTACGACGTAACGTCCTGGACCGACGTTCTGCCGGAATTCGGCGGCGACACCTACGGTGCTGACAACTTCATGCAGCAGCGTGGTAATGGTTATGCAACTTACCGTAACACCGACTTCTTCGGTCTGGTTGATGGTCTGAACTTTGCCATTCAGTACCAGGGCAAAAACGGTAGCGTAAGTGGCGAAGGCATGACCAATAACGGCCGTGATGCACTGAAACAGAACGGCGACGGTGTTGGCGGGTCGATCACGTATGATATCGGCGAAGGCTTCGCGCTGGGTACCGCAGTCACCAGCTCCAAACGTACAACCGACCAGAACAACACCATTAACTACATTGGTGATGGTGACCGTGCTGAAACCTACACCGGTGGTCTGAAATACGACGCGAACAACGTGTACCTGGCTGCACAGTACACCCAGACCTACAACGCAACGCGTGCAGGTGATTTAGGCTGGGCTAACAAAGCGCAGAACTTCGAAGCTGTTGCACAGTACCAGTTCGACTTCGGTCTGCGTCCGTCCGTGGCTTACCTGCAGTCCAAAGGTAAAGACCTGGGTCGTGGTTATGGCGACCAGGACATCCTGAAATATGTTGATGTTGGCGCGACTTACTACTTCAACAAAAACATGTCTACCTATGTTGATTACAAAATCAACCTGCTGGATGACAACAACTTCACCCGTGATGCGGGTATCTCTACCGATGATATCGTAGCGCTGGGTCTGGTTTACCAGTTCTAATCTGCGTTTATTGTTATTAAAAGGCCCTGCGGGGCCTTTTTTAATGCCGTTATTCCGGCGTACAGGCAACCTTTTTGGTGTACTCTTGCGTCCGTTCGCATGAGGATAATCACGTATGGATATGCATTTTTACCGTGCAGCCCTGTTGGCTGTAACGATCTTTTTTGTCGGCTGCGATAACGCACCAAAGCCGGTTCAGACCACACCGCCTGCGGCCACCGTACTGGAAGGCAAAACGATGGGCACCTTCTGGCGGGTTAGCGTGGTGAACGTTGATGCTAAACGCACCGAAGAACTGCGGGACAAGATCCAGACACAGCTTGATGCAGACGATCAGCTGCTCTCAACCTATAAAAACGATTCTGCGCTGATGCGTTTTAACTTGTCAAAAAGCCTGTCGCCCTGGCCGGTCAACGATGCCATGGCGGATATCATCACCTCGGCGCTGCGTATTGGCGCGAAAACCGATGGCGCGATGGACATCACCGTCGGCCCGTTGGTTAACCTGTGGGGATTTGGGCCGGACCAGCAGCCGCTGCATATCCCCTCGCAGGAACAAATTGACGCCGCAAAAGCACAAACCGGGCTGCAGCACCTGAGCGTAATCAATGACACGCGGCAGAACTATCTGCAGAAAGATTTACCTGATCTGTATGTGGATCTCTCTACTGTGGGTGAAGGTTATGCTGCCGATCATCTGGCCCGACTGATGGAGCAGGAGGGGATCGCCCGCTATCTGGTGTCCGTTGGTGGGGCGCTGAACAGCCGGGGGATGAACGCCGAGGGACGCCCGTGGCGTGTGGCGATCCAGAAGCCCACCGATCGGGAAAACGCAGTGCAGGCGGTTGTCGATATTAACGGTCATGGCATCAGCACGTCCGGCAGTTATCGCAATTATTACGAACTGGACGGAAAGCGTCTGTCGCATGTTATCGATCCGCAAACCGGTCGGCCAATTGAGCATAATCTGGTCTCGGTGACGGTGATTGCGCCAACGGCGCTGGAAGCAGATGGCTGGGATACCGGACTGATGGTGCTTGGCACCGACAAAGCTAAAGAAGTGGTGCGTCGTGAAGGGCTGGCGGTCTATATGATTGTCAAAGAAGGCGAGGGGTTTAAAACCTGGATGTCGCCGCAGTTCGAAAGCTTTCTGGTGAGTGAAAAAAATTAAAAAGCAAGATTGCGGGTTTTTACGCACTGCAATGCGGACACACTGAGGCTAAGCACTATGCTTAACAAAGGAGTCCATTATGAATCAAGCTAAACGCGTAACGGATGATGACCGCTGGCAGTCTGTGTTGCAGCGTGATGCAGACGCTGACGGTCAGTTTGTTTTTGCCGTACAGACCACCGGTATCTTTTGTCGACCGTCCTGTCGGGCTAAACATGCGCTGCGTAAAAATGTCCGTTTCTTTGCCGATGCCGGGCAGGCGCTGGCGGCAGGGTTTCGTCCCTGCAAACGCTGTCAGCCGGATAAAGCCAACGCCCAGCAGCAGAGGCTGGAGAAGATTAGCCTGGCGTGCCAGCTGTTAGAGCAGGAGTCGCCGCTCACGCTGGAGGCTTTAGCTCAGCAGGTGGCGATGAGCCCGTTTCATCTACATCGTCTGTTTAAAGCCACAACGGGCATGACCCCGAAAGCGTGGCAGCAGTCCTGGCGCACCAGGCGTCTGCGTGACGCGCTGGCGAAAGGCGAGCCGGTGACCCAAGCTTACTTGAATGCTGGCTTCCCCAACAGCAGCAGCTACTACCGTAAAGCGGATGAAGCGCTGGGTATGACGGCGAAGCAGTTTCGTCAAGGCGGCGATAAGCTCGCGATTCGCTATACCGTGGCGGACTGCGTACTGGGCCGTTGTCTGGTGGCGGAAAGTGAGCGTGGTATCTGCGCAATCTTACTCGGTGATGACGATGCCACGTTGATATCTGAGCTGCACGAACTGTTCCCCGCCGCACAAGACATGCCTGCGGCCTCCGATTTTCAGCAGCATGTGCATGAGGTGATCGCGGCTATTAACACGCGCAATACCCCGCTGTCGCTGCCGCTGGATATTCGGGGAACGGCGTTTCAGCAGCAGGTGTGGCAGGCGCTGCGCGATATTCCCTGTGGTGAAACGGTTAGCTATCAGCAATTGGCCAATGCCGTGGGCAAACCGAAAGCGGTTCGTGCTGTGGCGAGTGCCTGCGGGGCAAATAAGCTGGCGATTGTGATCCCGTGTCATCGGGTGATCCGCAGCGATGGTGCGCTTTCAGGTTATCGCTGGGGCGTCGCACGCAAGGCGCAATTGCTGCAACGTGAAACCACTGGCGAGGACAGATAATGCTTGATCTCTTTGCACAGGCAAAACCCTGGCAGGAACCGCTGGCTTCCGGTGCGGTCATTTTGCGCCGTTTTGCGTTTGATGCCGCACCTGCTTTATTACAGGCAATGGCGGTCGTTGTCAGAACGTCGCCGTTTCGCCAAATGGTGACCCCCGGCGGGTATACGATGTCGGTGGCGATGACCAACTGCGGCCAATTGGGGTGGACCACCGATCAGCATGGCTACCTCTATTCTCCGGTCGATCCGTTGACCGGTAGTGCCTGGCCGTCTTTACCGGAGGTCTTTGCCGATTTGTGTCAGCAGGCAGCAACCGCCGCGGGCTACCCCGATTTCCGACCGGATGCCTGTTTGATCAACCGCTATACGCCTGGGGCCAAGTTGTCATTGCATCAGGATAAAGACGAACCCGACCTGCAAGCCCCTATTGTTTCTGTTTCGCTGGGCCTGCCAGCAATCTTTCAGTTTGGTGGCCTGAAGCGCAGCGATCCGCTAAAACGTCTGCTACTGGAGCACGGTGATGTGGTGGTGTGGGGCGGAAAATCGCGGCTGTTTTATCATGGTATACAGCCGCTTAAGACAGGGTACCATCCGTTGACGACGGACTGTCGCTACAATCTGACTTTTCGCCGGGCCAGTAAAGAAGAATAAAAATAAGAATTATTATTGCTGTCGGCGAAGAGATGTTTAAACTGCGGGCTGTTATTACTTGTCCGGGTTGAACACATGGAACTTTTACTTCTTGTCTGGCGGCAGTATCGCTGGCCATTTATCAGCGTCATGGCGCTCAGCCTTGTCAGTGCTGCGTTGGGGATTGGGCTGATTGCGTTTATCAACCAGCGCCTGATTGAAACGGTCGACACCACGCTGATGGTGCTGCCGGAATTTCTCGGCCTGCTGCTGTTGCTGATGATCGTGACCCTTGGTTCACAGCTGGCGTTGACCACGCTGGGACACCACTTTGTCTACCGTCTGCGTAGCGAATTTATCAAACGTATTCTGGATACTCACGTCGAGCGCATCGAACAGCTCGGTAGCGCCGCGTTGCTGGCTGGCTTAACCAGCGATATCCGCAATATCACCATCGCCTTTGTCCGCCTGCCGGAGCTGGTACAAGGGATCATATTGACCGTCGGGTCTGCGGCATATCTGGCGATGCTGTCGACCAAAATGTTGCTGGTGACGGCAATCTGGATGGCAATCACCATCTGGGGTGGATTCGTGCTGGTGGCGCGGGTGTATAAACACATGGCTACCCTGCGCGAAACCGAAGACAAGCTGTACAACGATTACCAGACGGTGCTGGAAGGGCGCAAAGAGCTGACCCTTAACCGTGAACGCGCTGAGCATATTTTTAATCAACTGTACGTCCCGGATGCCAAAGAGTACCGCCACCATATTATTCGTGCCGATACCTTCCATCTGAGCGCAGTCAACTGGTCGAACATTATGATGTTGGGTGCCATTGGCCTGGTGTTCTGGATGGCTAACAGCCTCGGCTGGGCGGATACTAACGTCGCGGCAACCTATTCGCTGACGCTGCTGTTCCTGCGTACGCCGCTACTGTCTGCCGTTGGCGCGCTGCCCACGCTGCTCACCGCCCAGGTGGCGTTTAATAAACTGAATAAATTTGCGCTGGCGCCGTTCAGGGCGGAGTTTCCACGTCCTACCGCATTCCCAAACTGGAAAACGCTCGAGCTACGTAACGTGGTTTTCCACTATCAGGACAATGCCTTCTCCGTTGGGCCGGTCAATCTGACCATTCACCGTGGCGAGCTGATCTTCCTGATTGGCGGCAATGGAAGCGGGAAATCTACGCTGGCCATGTTACTGACCGGATTATACCAGCCGCAGTCTGGCGAGATCCTGCTCGACGGCAAGGCGGTGGCGGTCGACAAACCTGAAGACTACCGCAAGCTGTTCTCCGCCGTGTTTACCGATGTCTGGCTGTTTGACAAACTGCTGGGGCCGGAAGGTCAATCGGCCAATCCGGCGCTGGTCGATAAGTGGCTGGAACATCTGCAGATGGCGCACAAGCTGGAGCTGAACGACGGGCGCATTCTGAATCTTAAGCTGTCGAAAGGGCAGAAAAAACGTGTGGCGCTGCTGCTGGCGTTAGCCGAGGAACGCGACATTATTCTGCTGGATGAATGGGCCGCCGATCAGGACCCGCACTTCCGTCGAGAATTCTACCAGGTGCTGTTGCCGTTGATGCAAGAGATGGGCAAAACCATTTTTGCCATTAGTCACGATGATCACTACTTTATTCATGCCGATCGCTTGCTTGAGATGCGCAATGGTCAGCTGACTGAGCTGCTGGGTGACGATCGCGACGCTGCCTCGCGTGATGCCGTCGCACGTACTGCCTGAATCGGTGAGTCGTTACCCGATGGCGCTACGCTTATCGGGCCTTTAACTCCGTTTGCCGCCGGTTTTTTATTCATCCGGCGGCTTCGTTTATTGTTATTTACATAATTCGGCATCATGATTAATGATATTTCATATCATGGATTTATGATTGATGTCCGTAATAAACAAAAATAGCGCCAGGCTACGTGATGAAGAACGTGCCCGCCTGATCTGGCTGCTGACCACTGATAAAGCCATTATTTCAACGCTGTTGGGCAAGCTTACCCTGGCTGAGCAATATGACGTCGGTACTCTGGCCGACGATATTGCTGAGGTAGGGGCACTGGTGGAGCATTTGCCGCCACCCGATCTGGCCGATACCCTCGAAGCATTACCCTCCGAAGAGCGTCACGCGCTGTGGCGGCTAATTCAAAGCGACAAGCGTGGTTATGTGCTGCTGGAAGCGTCCGAAAACGTCTGGGACGATCTGATCGATGAAATGTCGGACCGGGAGTTGCTCGACGCGCTGCAATACCTCGACATCGACGAGCAGATTTACGTGGTGCAGCATTTACCGCGTAACCTGACCGGTCGACTGCTGGCGACGTTGCCGGCGGAAGAGCGTGCGCGCGTGCGCCAGGTGATGCACTACGAGAAAAATCGCGTCGGTGCGATCATGGAGTTCGAAGTCATTACCGTGCGCCCGGACGTGACGCTGGAGGTGGTACAGCGCTACCTGCGACGGCTGGGTAAAATGCCGGAGAACACCGATAAACTCTTCGTCACCGATCGTAATAAAGTACTGGTGGGCGAGCTGACCTTAACCTGTATTCTGCTCAATGATGTGCAGCGCAAAGTCAGTGAGGTGATGGAAGACGATCCGCTCACCTTTGCTCCGGAAGATATCGCCGAGCATGCCGCGCGTACCTTTGAACGCGACAACCTGGTCAGTGCGGCGGTGGTGGACCCAACAGGTAAGCTGATGGGGCGATTAACCATCGATGAGATCGTCGATGTGGTGTATGAAGAAACGGACACCGATCTGCGTCGGATGGGGGGTTTAAGCGCCGGAGAAGATGTCTTTGCCCCGGTCACCAAAGCAGTAAAAACCCGTTGGGCCTGGCTGGCCGTCAATCTCTGTACCGCGTTTATCGCATCACGCGTCATTGACGGTTTTGAACACACGATTTCACAGCTGGTGGCGCTGGCCTCGCTCATGCCCATCGTGGCGGGGATCGGCGGCAACACCGGTAATCAGACCATCACCATGATTGTCCGCGCGCTGGCGCTGCAAAACATTCAGCCAGGAAACCTGACGTTCCTGATCCTGCGTGAAATGGGCGTGGCGGTGATTAACGGGCTGGTCTGGGGCGGGATTATGGGCGGCATCACCTGGTGGTTGTACGATGACATGGCGCTCGGCGGCGTGATGACCCTGGCAATGATGCTTAATCTGTTAATGGCAGCGCTGATGGGGGTGATCATTCCAATGACCATGGTCAAGCTGGGGCGCGACCCGGCGATCGGCTCAAGCGTGATGATCACTGCCATTACCGACACCGGCGGGTTCTTTATTTTTCTCGGTTTGGCGACGCTGTTTTTGGTGTAGTCGGGCGTTTGCCTCTGACGATGCGCGGCAGGATCAGCATCGTCAACACCCCGGCAACCACGCCAATTGCCAGGTTGCCGGTCGACACCGTTGCGGCAACGGTAATCAGCATCACCAGCGTTTCGCTGATCGGCATTTTCGCCAGTGTCGCTGGCTGAATACTGTGCCAACTGAACGTTTTCACCGCCACAATGACCATAATACCAGCCAGCACCGACATGGGGATTTTTGCCATCATGTCGCTTAACGCAGTGACCAACAGCAGCAAGACCAGCCCGGCGGCGAACGTAGAGACGCGGCTGCGTCCTTTACCCATCTCAACGTTAACAATCGTTTGACCAATCATCGCGCATCCGGCGATACCGCCATAAAACCCGGCCAGAATATTGGCTATCCCCAGCCCCGTACTTTCACGATTTTTATTCGAGGGCGTGACCGTCAGATCGTCAACCAGTCGGGCGGTAAGCAGCGACTCCATCAAGCCGACAAAGGCAATACTCAGCGCGCAGGGCCAGATAATCGCCAATGTGTGCAGGTTGAGAGGCACTAACAGATGTGTGAATCTGGGTAATCCACCGCTCATTGAGCCTTCGTCACCGACGGTAGGCAACAACTGCCCGCTGGTCACGGTGAAGACCGTCAGCAGCACGATGGCAATCAGCGGCGCGGGAATGCTTTTAATAAACCGCGGTACCCACAGCACGATAAGCAGCGTCAGAACAAACAGCCCCCAAATCAACGGGCTTTTACTCCAGAAGTGCGGAACCTGAGCAAAGAAGATCAAAATGCCCAGCGCGTTAACAAAGCCGGTCATCACAGCCCCAGGGATAAAACGCATCAGACGCGCCATCCCCAATACACCAAACAGAATTTGGATAACCCCGGCCAGCAACACCGCGGGCAGGATGTACTGCACGCCGTGCTGATGCACCATCGGGCCAATGACCAGCGCAACCGATCCGGCTGCGGCGGTAACCATGGCCGGACGTCCGCCTAAAAAGGACATCGCCAGACACAGGACAACCGAGGCCATCAGGCTGACTTTAGGATCTACGCCGGCGATGACAGAAAAGGAGATCACTTCCGGGATAAGCGCCAGCGCCGTAACCACGCCAGCCAGCGTTTCGCGCATCAGCAGGCGGGGTTGACGCAGCACAACGCCGATGGAATGTTCTGCCACGGCGGCAGGGGATGAATGAGTCGCAGACATAGTTACTCTCAGGTCAGAAATGGCCTGATAACAGCAGACCGGCAAGCATCCGTGCGGTGAATAGCAAAGCGCAGCATAGTACCCGCCTGACGGGCAGGTTTCCAGAAATGATTGTCAATAACCGTATAAAGAATCAACCTATTAATAACATTTTTAAAATTTAAACATAAAATATAAACAATATTTTATTATTTTTTACTTAAGTGTTACCGTTGGGCCGTTCGATTTTCACCTGCATGAAAAGCAAAAAGCGATACTAAAAGTAAGGCATTAACATTATGAAAAAAGTGACAGCCATGCTCTTCACCATGGCCCTGGGGCTGAATGTTGTCTCTATGACGGCACAAGCGAAAGCGGTGGAAGAGCAGGAAACGGATGTACTGTTGATTGGCGGCGGCATCATGAGCGCTACATTGGGAACCTATTTACAAGAACTGGAACCACAATGGTCAATGACCATGGTTGAGCGACTGGATGGTGTGGCCGAGGAGAGTTCAAACGGCTGGAACAATGCCGGTACGGGCCACTCCGCGTTGATGGAACTGAACTACACGCCGAAAAAAGCCGACGGTACCGTCAGCATTGAAAAGGCCGTTGAAATTAACGAAGCCTTCCAGATTTCCCGCCAGTTTTGGGCCTATCAGGTCAACAACGACGTGATGCATGACCCACGCTCATTTATCACTACCGTTCCCCACATGAGCTTTGTCTGGGGGGATGAGAACGTTAACTTCCTGCGCGCACGTTATAAAGCCCTGCAGCAAAGTTCGCTGTTCCGTGGCATGCGCTACTCCGAAGATCACGCCCAGATCAAAGAGTGGGCACCGCTGGTGATGGAAGGACGCGATCCAAACCAGAAAGTGGCGGCAACGCGTACCGAGATTGGGACTGACGTCAACTACGGCGAAATTACGCGCCAGCTGATCGCCTCGTTACAGAAAAAACCTAACTTTGCGCTGCAACTCAGTACCGAAGTACGGGGTTTTAAGCGTAACGCTGATAACAGCTGGACCGTCACGGTTGCCGATCTGAAAAACAACGCTGCGGAACGCGACATCAAGGCGAAGTTTGTCTTTATTGGCGCCGGTGGCGCTGCGCTGAAGCTGTTGCAGGAAACCGACATCCCGGAAGCGAAAGGCTACGGCGGATTCCCGGTTGGCGGACAGTTCCTGGTGGCGGAAAACCCGGATGTGGTGAATCGTCACCTGGCGAAAGTATACGGTCAGGCTTCTGTCGGCGCACCGCCGATGTCCGTGCCGCACATTGACACCCGTATTCTGGATGGCAAACGCGTGGTGCTGTTTGGGCCGTTTGCGACCTTCTCCACCAAGTTCCTGAAGAACGGTTCATTGTGGGATCTGCTGAGTTCTACCACCACTTCAAACGTTATGCCGATGATGAATGTGGGTCTGGATAATTTCGATCTGGTGAAATATCTGGTCAGCCAGGTCATGCTCAGCGACGACGAGCGTTTTGCGGCGCTGCAGGAATACTACCCGCAGGCGAAGAAAGAAGACTGGCGTTTGTGGCAGGCGGGCCAGCGTGTGCAGATCATCAAAAGTGATGAAGACAAGGGCGGCGTTCTGCGTCTGGGGACCGAAGTGGTGAGCGACAAAGACGGCACGATTGCCGCACTGTTGGGGGCATCACCGGGCGCGTCAACGGCGGCACCGATCATGCTGCATCTGATGGAAAAAGTGTTTAAAGATAAAGTCGCCAGCCCGCAATGGCAGGCGAAACTGAAAACGATTATTCCGTCTTACGGCACCAGGCTGAACGGTAACGTCGAGGCCACGGAACAAGAGCTGCAGTACACCAGTGGCGTTCTGGGTCTGAAATACGATAAACCGCAGGTGGCTGACGAAACGCCTCAACCGCAGTTAAAACCTCAGGCTCAACCGCAGCCAGAGCAGAAAGCGGTTGCGGATATCGCACTGTAATCGCATGGCTGCATGCCGGATGGCGCTGCGCTTATCCGGCCAACAACGCGTAAGCATATGTAGCCGGATAAGGCGGTACGCCGCCATCCGGCACATTCTCATTTATCGCGCGACTGCGTCCTGAATCTTCTCTTCTGCTTTCCAGATACGGTATTTTACTTCTACGTTTTCCGGGGTGTAGACCACAATCGGTAATTTGCTGTTATAACGCAACATACCGTCGTCACCCAAATGAGCGGTAATAAACTTCTTCTCTTTCTTGCCGTCCGGGCAGGCCATCATGGTTGAAACCGGAGAGGTAACTTTGTCGAATACGTAGTAGTCGTAACCCCAACCTTCCAGCGTTTTGCTGTCCAGTTCTCCGCCCAGGCGATGTTGGTTACAGTCAACGTCCAGCGTTTGGCCGATCAGCAGTTCTACCTTTAGAGTAGATTCATCTTTCTCAGGAGTAAGCTGGATAACCTGGCGTTTCATCCCTTTGTCTGCTTTCGGATACGGGGCGACTTTTTCCAGCGGCTGAGCGGGAGTATCACTGGTTGCTGCCCACGCAGAGGTGCTGGCAAACGTGGCTAGCAGGATGGCAGGGACGATTGTCTTCATCTTATTGTTCACAGTGTTTCCTTTCTTCTGTCTTCTGAACGTGTTTGCCGCAGATTAGCATATTCACATGCGCTATTAATCTAAATTTACTTATATTTAAAGTGTATTAATTGAATGTTTAATTGTTAAATAGAGATATGTTCTAAGATTTATCCTATTTTTAATATTATTCTCTTGGGTTTGCAATCGCTATATAACTTCTTATATAACTCATTGAAATGTGAGTAAAAGCGCGTTTTTTTATACCAACCCTACACTCTTTTGATCCGGCAACAGCATTTACCCCGATTGGGGTATGCACCTCTAACACATCCTGAAATATCTTACTGTTAAAAATAACTACTCATAAATAGTGCGGTTACTTATTGTCGTTCAACCCGCTCAGGGAGAGCGTCATTTATGCAAGGACAATGTCATGGTTGATTTATCCCGTCGAGGCATGTTGACAGGTAGCTGGCGTAACGCCAGTACGGGTATTCGTCCGCCGTGGAGCATGGAAGAATCTCACTTTTTGGCGCATTGCCTGCGTTGTGACACCTGCGTCCAGGCGTGTGAAACCGGCATCCTGCAGCGAGGCCAGGGCGGCTTTCCTAGCGTAAATTTCAAACACGGCGAGTGCAGCTTTTGTTATGCCTGCGCAGAGGCCTGCCCCGAATCACTCTTTCTTCCGCGCCACACCAGGGCCTGGGATCTGAATGTTACGATCGGTGAAAACTGTCTCGCCAATCAATCTGTAGAGTGTCATCGCTGTCAGGATAGCTGTGAACCCATGGCCATTACCTTTCGCCCCACGCTGTCCGGTATATATCAGCCACAGCTCGACAATCAAGCCTGTAGCGGATGTGGTGCGTGCGTCGCTACCTGTCCGGTATCAGCCATTAATGCGGAGTACCACCATGGACACTAACTGGCAGGTTTGCAGCCTGGTCGTTCAGGCCAAAAGTCAGCACATCAACGATATCGCTACGCAGTTACGTACATTTCCGGGTTGTGAGGTTGCACTCAGCGATGTGGAAAGCGGTCAACTGATTGTGGTGGTAGAAGCAGAACACAGTGAAACACTAATGAAAACAATTGAGTCAGTGCGCAACGTTGCGGGCGTACTGGCGGTGTCGCTGGTTTATCACCAGCAGGATGAGCAAGGTGAGGAAACACCATGAAACTCAGTCGTCGTAGCTTTATGAAAGCTAACGCCGTTGCGGCCGCTGCGGCGGCTGCCGGGTTAAGCGTGCCGGGCGTTGCCCGCGCGGTAGTCGGTCAGCAAGAAGCGATCAAATGGGACAAAGCCCCGTGCCGTTTTTGCGGTACCGGCTGTGGCGTATTGGTTGGCACCCAGCAAGGCCGCGTTGTGGCATGCCAGGGTGACCCGGAAGCGCCGGTTAACCGTGGACTTAACTGTATTAAAGGGTATTTCCTGCCCAAAATCATGTACGGAAAAGACCGTTTAACGCAGCCGATGCTGCGCATGAAGGACGGCAAATATCACAAAGAAGGCGAGTTCACCCCGATTAGCTGGGATCAGGCCTTTGATGTGATGGAAGAAAAATTCAAAACGTCGCTGAAAGAGAAAGGACCTGATGCCATCGGCATGTTTGGTTCCGGTCAATGGACCATCTGGGAAGGCTACGCCGCCGCGAAGCTGTTCAAAGCCGGTTTCCGTACCAACAATATCGACCCGAACGCGCGTCACTGCATGGCGTCAGCGGTGGTGGGCTTTATGCGTACCTTTGGGATGGATGAGCCGATGGGCTGCTATGACGATATTGAGCATGCGGATGCTTTCGTGCTGTGGGGCGCGAATATGGCGGAGATGCACCCGATTCTGTGGTCGCGCATCACTAACCGTCGTCTGTCCGATCCCAATGTCAACGTCGCAGTGCTGTCTACTTTCCAGCATCGTAGCTTTGAGCTGGCAGATAACGGCATGGTGTTTACGCCGCAAAGCGACCTGGTGATCCTCAACTATATCGCTAACTATATCATTCAAAACAATGCGATAAACCAGGATTTCTTTAGCAAGCACGTTAACCTGCGCAAAGGTGTAACGGATATTGGCTACGGCTTACGTCCAACGCATCCGCTGGAAAAAGCCGCGAAAAACCCGGGTTCCGATGCGTCTGAGCCGATCAGCTTTGAAGAGTACAAGGCGTTTGTTGCGGAATATACGCTGGATAAAACTGCAGAAATGACCGGCGTGCCGAAAGATCAGTTGGAACAGCTGGCGCAGCTGTATGCCGATCCGAAGAAGAAAGTCATCTCCTACTGGACGATGGGCTTTAACCAGCATACTCGCGGCGTATGGGCCAATAACCTGGTCTATAACCTGCACCTGCTGACCGGTAAAATCTCTCAGCCTGGCTGCGGGCCGTTCTCGCTGACCGGGCAGCCTTCCGCCTGTGGTACCGCCCGTGAAGTGGGGACGTTCTCTCACCGTCTGCCTGCGGACATGGTAGTAACCAACGAGAAACACCGCGATATCTGTGAGAAGCACTGGAATATTCCGGCGGGAACCATTCCGGCAAAAGTCGGTCTGCACGCCGTGGCGCAGGACCGTGCGCTGAAAGACGGCAAGTTAAATGTCTATTGGGCGATGTGTACCAACAACATGCAGGCCGGACCTAACATCAACGAAGAGCGTATGCCGGGCTGGCGCGATCCGCGTAACTTTATCATCGTGTCCGATCCGTACCCGACGGTCAGCGCCCTGGCGGCCGATCTGATCCTGCCAACAGCGATGTGGGTAGAGAAAGAAGGCGCTTACGGTAACGCTGAACGCCGTACTCAGTTCTGGCGCCAGCAAATTAAAGCGCCGGGTGAATCGAAATCGGATCTGTGGCAATTGGTGCAGTTCTCCCGTCGCTTCAAAACCGAAGAGGTCTGGCCGGAAGCACTGTTGGCACAGAAACCGGAGCTGCGCGGTAAAACGCTGTACGACGTCCTGTTCGCTACCTCTGCAGTCACGAAATTCCCGGTATCTGAACTGGCAGAAGATCAACTGAACGATGAATCCCGCGAACTGGGCTTTTATCTGCAAAAAGGGCTGTTCGAAGAGTATGCCTGGTTTGGTCGCGGTCATGGTCACGATCTGGCGCCATTTGACGATTACCACAAAGCGCGCGGTTTACGCTGGCCGGTTGTCGAGGGCAAAGAGACCCAGTGGCGCTACAGCGAAGGTAACGACCCTTACGTGAAAGCGGGCGAAAACTACAAGTTCTACGGCAAGCCGGATGGCAAAGCGGTCATCTTCGCGCTGCCGTTTGAACCCGCAGCAGAAGCGCCGGATAACGAGTATGACCTGTGGCTCTCCACCGGTCGCGTGCTGGAGCACTGGCACACCGGTAGCATGACGCGCCGCGTGCCTGAACTGCACCGCGCCTTCCCGGAAGCTGTGTTGTTTATTCATCCGCTGGATGCGAAAGCCCGCGATCTGCGTCGTGGCGACAAGGTGAAAGTTGTTTCCCGTCGTGGCGAAGTGATTTCGATTGTTGAAACCCGCGGTCGTAACCGTCCACCGCAGGGGCTGGTGTACATGCCGTTCTTCGACGCCGCACAGCTGGTGAACAACCTGACGCTGGATGCGACGGATCCGCTCTCTAAAGAGACGGATTTCAAGAAGTGCGCTGTGAAACTGGCGAAGGTGTAACGCGTTATGTCCCGGTCAGCAAAACCCCAAAATGGCCGCCGCCGCTTTCTGCGCGATATGGTTCGCGCAGCGGGCGGGCTGGCAGCCGTTGGCGTGGTGCTGGGGTTGCAACAGCAAACTGCACGTGCAACCGGCGTGCGGTTGCGCCCGCCAGGGGCATTGAGTGAGGACGCCTTTGCCAGTGCCTGCGTGCGCTGTGGACAGTGCGTTCAGGCTTGCCCGTATGACACGCTTAAACTGGCGACGCTGGCCTCCGGGCTGGCAGCCGGTACGCCGTATTTTGTCGCGCGCGATATTCCCTGTGAAATGTGTGAAGACATCCCGTGCGCCAAAGTCTGTCCAAGCGGCGCGTTGGACAGGGAGATCGAATCCATTGACGATTCACGCATGGGGCTGGCGGTACTGCTGGATCACGAAAACTGCCTCAACTATCAAGGGCTGCGCTGCGATGTCTGTTATCGCGAATGTCCGAAGATAGACGAGGCCATCACCCTGGAACTGGATCGCAATATGCGCACCGGCAAGCACGCGCGGTTTATTCCGACCGTACACAGCGATGCCTGTACCGGATGCGGTAAATGCGAAAAGGTCTGCGTGCTGGAACAGCCGGCAATAAAAGTGCTGCCGCTGTCGCTGGCGAAAGGGGAGTTGGGACACCATTACCGCTTCGGTTGGCTGGAGGGGAACAATGGCAAATCGTAAACGTGATGCCGGGCGTGAAGCGCGGGAGAAAAAAGGCTGGTGGCGCAGTCACCGTTGGCTGGTGCTGCGTCGTCTGACCCAGTTTTTGGTACTGGCGATGTTTCTTAGCGGTCCGTGGCTCGGGGTGTGGATCCTGCATGGCAATTACAGCAGTAGCCTGTTGCTGGATACCATCCCATTCACCGATCCGCTGATTACGTTGCAAAGCCTCGCCAGCGGACATCTGCCCGCGACCGTGGCGTTAATCGGTGCTGCACTTATTACGGGGCTGTATGCCCTGGCCGGTAAGCGGCTGTTTTGCAGCTGGGTCTGCCCAATTAACCCTGTCACCGATTTGGCAAGTGTGTTACGCCGAAGGTTTGACCTGAATCAGTCTGCGACTATTCCGCGCCATATACGGTACGTCCTGCTGGTCGTTATCCTGGTAGGATCCGCGCTGACCGGTACGCTGCTGTGGGAATGGATAAACCCGGTCTCTTTGCTGGGACGTAGCCTGGTGATGGGATTCGGTAGCGGTATCCTGCTGATTATTGCGCTGTTTTTATTTGATTTACTGGTTGTTGAGCATGGCTGGTGCGGGCACCTTTGCCCATTAGGCGCGCTGTATAGCGTGCTGGGAAGCAAAGGGGTATTAACCGTTTCGGCGAAAGAACGCGAGAGATGTAACCGCTGTATGGATTGTTTTCATGTTTGCCCGGAACCGCATGTGCTACGTGCCCCGGTGCTGGATGAGCAAAGCCCGGTGCAGGTAACCAGTCGCGATTGCATGGGTTGCGGTCGCTGTGTGGATGTCTGTTCTGAGGATGTTTTTACAATAACAACACGATGGAGTTCGGGAGCGAAATCATGAAAAGCCATGACCTGATTAAAGCGCTGAGTCAAATGACGGCCGCGCTGGCCCTGTTAGTGAGTGGGGCAGTGTGGGCTGCAAACGGAGTGGATCTGAGCCAGTCACCAGAAGTTTCGGGTACGCAGGAAGGGGCGATTCGCATGCCGAAAGAGCAGGAGCGTATGCCGCTGAACTATGTGAATCAGCCGCCGATGGTTCCGCACAGCGTTGACGGTTACCAGGTAACGACCAACACCAACCGCTGCCTGCAATGCCACGGCGTCGAAAGCTATCGCACCACCGGTGCGCCGCGCATTAGCCCGACGCACTTTATGGATAGCGATGGCAAAGTACTGGCGGAAGTTGCGCCGCGTCGCTATTTCTGCCTGCAGTGTCATGTCCCGCAGGCCAACACCGCACCGATTGTCGAAAACACCTTTACTCCATCGAAAGGTTACGGGAAATAAGAGGTCATTATGGAAAATTCTAACCGTAAACCAGGCTGGATTAAGCGCGTCTGGCAATGGTGGCGTCGCCCCAGCCGTCTGGCGCTCGGCACGCTGTTGTTAATCGGCTTTGTGGGCGGCATTATTTTCTGGGGCGGCTTTAATACCGGTATGGAAAAGGCCAATACAGAAGAGTTCTGCATTAGCTGTCACGAAATGCGCAACACGGTATACCAGGAATACATGGAAACCGTACACTACAACAACCGTAGTGGTGTGCGAGCAACGTGCCCTGATTGCCACGTCCCACACGAGTGGGGCCCGAAAATGATCCGTAAGATCAAGGCCAGCAAAGAGCTGTACGCGAAAGCACTGGGGTTGATAGATACACCGCAAAAATTTGAAGACCATCGTCTGACGATGGCGCAAAATGAATGGCGGCGTATGAAAGATAATAATTCGCAAGAGTGTCGTAACTGCCACAACTTCGAGTTTATGGATTTAACTGCCCAGAAAGGCGTGGCGGCTAAAATGCACGACCAGGCCGTAAAAGAAGGGCAAACGTGTATTGACTGTCATAAAGGGATTGCACACAAACTGCCTGATATGCGCGAAGTCAAACCGGGCTTTTAACAGGATGTAAATAATCAGGATGCTTGAAGCCAGAGAACTGCTCTGTGAGCGAGATGACAGAATACTGTTTAGCGATCTGTCATTTCGCGTTAACGCAGGAGAATGGGTGCAAATTACCGGAAGTAATGGCGCGGGGAAAACCACCCTGCTGCGGTTACTTACCGGGCTGGCTCGGCCTGATGCCGGAGACGTTCTCTGGCAAGGGCAACCGCTGCATCAGGTGCGGGACAATTTCCATCAGGAACTGCTGTGGATCGGACATCAGCCGGGGATAAAAACCCGGCTTTCGGCGTTGGAGAATCTGCGCTTTTTCCATCATGATGGCGATATCGCCCAGTGTCTGGACGCGCTGGCACAGGCAGGTCTTGCCGGATATGAAGATATTCCTGTCAATCAGCTCTCCGCCGGGCAGCAGCGTCGTGTTGCGTTGGCTCGCCTGTGGCTAACCCGCGCCCGACTGTGGATCCTCGATGAACCGTTCACCGCGATTGATGTTAATGGCGTTGAGCGCCTCACCCAACGTATGGCACAGCATACGGAGCAGGGCGGCATTGTTATTCTGACGACTCACCAGCCTCTCAATGTAGAAACCAATAAAGTGCGGCGCATCGCGCTGACCCGCGAGAGGACAGCGCAATGATGTGGCGAATTTTCCGTTTAGAACTGCGGGTTGCGTTTCGTCATAGTGCGGAGATCGCCAATCCATTATGGTTCTTCCTGATTGTGATTACGTTATTCCCGCTGAGCATTGGCCCGGAGCCACAACTGCTGGCACGCATTGCACCAGGGATTATCTGGGTGGCGGCATTGCTGGCGTCGTTGCTGGCGCTGGAACGCTTATTCCGGGATGACCTGCAGGACGGTAGCCTCGAACAGCTGATGCTGCTGCCGCTACCGTTACCGGCTGTGGTGCTGGCGAAGGTGATGGCGCATTGGGTAGTGACTGGCCTGCCGCTGCTGATCCTCTCGCCGCTGGTGGCGTTGCTGCTGGGTATGGATATGTACAGTTGGCAAATTATGGCGCTGACTCTGCTGCTCGGTACGCCGACACTGGGTTTTCTCGGGGCACCGGGCGTGGGATTAACGGTGGGATTAAAGCGTGGTGGCGTATTGTTAAGCGTACTGGTGCTACCGCTCACGATTCCATTACTGATTTTTGCCACCGCTGCGATGGATGCTGCCTCAATGCACTTACCCGTTGAAGGCTACATGGCGATTCTGGGTGCACTGTTGGTTGGGAGCGCGACGTTAAGTCCGTTTGCAACAGCCGCAGCGTTACGGATAAGCGTGCAGTAGCGCAGATTAGATGTGCAGGCCGGGCAAGGCGCTCCGGCAAAACGGATATTAATTTATGGAGTCTGGTGACTGAACTATGTGGAAAACACTTCATCAATTGGCGATGCCTCCCCGGCTCTATCAGATCTGTGGCTGGTTTGTCCCGTGGCTGGCGATTGCCAGCGCGGTGGTACTGGTGACGGGCTGGATCTGGGGATTTGGCTTTGCACCCGCGGATTATCAGCAGGGGCAGAGTTATCGCATCATCTACTTGCACGTCCCGGCGGCAATCTGGTCGATGGGCATTTACGCCTCGATGGCGGTTGCCGCGTTTATCGGCCTGGTCTGGCAGATGAAAATGGCCAATCTGGCGCTGGCGGCGATGGCCCCCATTGGTGCGGTGTTTACCTTTATTGCCCTGGTGACCGGTTCCGCGTGGGGTAAACCGATGTGGGGAACCTGGTGGGTGTGGGATGCCAGACTCACCTCTGAACTTGTGCTGCTGTTTCTTTACGTTGGCGCGATTGCGCTGTGGCACGCATTTGATGACCGCCGTGTGGCGGGGCGTGCCGCGGGGATTCTGGTGCTGATTGGCGTGGTTAACTTACCGATCATTCACTACTCGGTAGAGTGGTGGAATACGCTGCACCAGGGGTCGACTCGTATGCAGCAAAGTATCGACCCGGCGATGCGTGCGCCGCTGCGCCTGGCGATCGTCGGTTACCTGTTACTGTTTGTCACGCTGACGCTGATGCGTATGCGTAACCTGATTTTGTTGATGGAAAAACGCCGCCCGTGGGTGAGCGAACTGATCTTAAAAAGAGGCCGCCAATGACCCCTGCATTTGCATCCTGGAGTGATTTTTTCGCGATGGGCGGTTACGCCTTGTATGTCTGGTTGGCGGTGGCGATGAGCGTTATTCCGCTGACGGTGCTGGTACTGCATTCCGCGCTACAGCACCGCGCGATTTTACGCGGTGTGGCGCAGCAGCGGGCAAGAGAAGCCCGCATGCGTGCGGCGCAAGTACAACGGGAGGCGGCGTGAATATTCGACGTAAAAATCGGCTATGGATAGCCTGTGCGGTACTGGCGGGCCTGGCATTGACCATCACGCTGGTGCTTTACGCGCTGCGTTCCAATATCGACTTGTTCTATACGCCGGGCGAAATCCTCTACGGCAAACGTGAAACCCAGCAGATGCCAGAGGTCGGCCAACGCCTGCGCGTGGGCGGTATGGTCATGCCGGGCAGCGTGAAGCGCGACCCGCAATCGCTGAAGGTGAATTTCAGCATCTACGATGCCGAGGGTGTGGTGGATGTGACGTATGAAGGCATCCTGCCGGATCTGTTCCGTGAAGGGCAGGGCGTCGTTGTTCAGGGTGAACTGGATGAGGGGAATCATGTCCAGGCAAAAGAAGTCCTCGCCAAACATGATGAGAACTACACCCCGCCAGAAGTCGAAAAAGCGATGCAGGAAAACCATCGTCGCCCGGAAAGTGTTTATAAGGATAAAGCGTCATGATGCCTGAAATTGGCAACGGGCTGCTGTGCCTGGCGCTCGGCGTCGCATTGCTGCTCTCGGTCTATCCGCTGTGGGGCGTAGCGCGTGGCGATGTACGGATGATGGCCTCTGCGCGTCCCTTCGCCTGGTTGTTGTTTATCTGTGTGATGGGCGCGTTTTTGGTGTTGATTAACGCCTTTGTGGTCAATGACTTTACCGTGACCTACGTCGCCAGTAACTCCAATACCCAGCTTCCGGTCTGGTATCGTGTGGCGGCCACATGGGGCGCGCATGAAGGCTCGCTGCTGCTGTGGGTGCTGTTGATGAGCGGCTGGACGTTTGCCGTGGCGCTGTTTAGTCAGCGTATGCCGCTGGATATCGTCGCCCGCGTGCTGGCGGTGATGGGGATGGTCAGCGTCGGCTTCCTGCTGTTTATTCTGTTTACCTCCAACCCGTTTGCCCGCACGCTGCCGGACTTTCCGATAGAAGGGCGCGACCTGAACCCGCTGTTGCAGGATCCGGGGCTTATTTTCCACCCGCCGCTGCTGTATATGGGCTATGTCGGTTTCTCCGTTGCCTTTGCTTTTGCCATTGCGGCGCTGATGAGCGGGCGTCTGGACAGCACCTTTGCCCGTTTTTCACGCCCGTGGACGCTGGCGGCGTGGGTGTTCCTGACGCTGGGTATTGTGCTCGGTTCGGCCTGGGCTTACTACGAGTTGGGCTGGGGCGGTTGGTGGTTCTGGGATCCAGTTGAGAACGCCTCGTTTATGCCGTGGCTGGTGGGGACTGCGCTGATGCACTCCCTGGCCGTTACGGAGCAACGCGCCAGCTTTAAGGCCTGGACGCTACTGCTGTCAATTTGCGCCTTTTCCTTGTGCTTGTTAGGGACGTTCCTCGTGCGCTCGGGCGTGCTGGTGTCGGTGCATGCCTTCGCCTCCGACCCGTCGCGAGGGATGTTTATCCTGGCCTTTATGGTGCTGGTGATTGGCGGTTCACTGCTGCTGTTTGCGGTACGTGGGCATAAGGTTCGCTCACGGGTCAATAACGCGCTGTGGTCGCGTGAATCGCTGCTGCTGGGGAATAACGTTCTGCTGATTGCCGCCATGCTGGTGGTCCTGCTGGGCACGTTGCTGCCGCTGGTGCATAAACAGCTCGGGCTGGGCAGTATTTCGATTGGTGAGCCGTTCTTCAATACCATGTTCACCTGGTTGATGGCACCGTTCGCTCTGCTGCTGGGGATTGGGCCGCTGGTGCGCTGGGGACGCGACCGACCGCGTAAACTGAAAACGTTGCTGATTATTGCTTTTGTCACCACGCTGGTACTGTCTGTGCTGCTGCCGTGGTTATTTGAGGATCGCATTGCCGCGATGACCGTCGTCGGTATGGCAATGGCTTGCTGGATTTTTGTGCTGGCCATGTCTGAGGCGTTCCTGCGTATTTCGCGCGGCACGAAGCTGACGCCGAGTTACTGGGGCATGGTATCGGGTCACGTGGGGCTGGCCGTCACTATTGTCGGTATTGCGTTTAGCCAGAACTACAGTGTTGAGCGCGATGTACGCATGAAGGCGGGCGACAGCGTCGGCATTCATGATTACCAGTTCACCTTCCGTGAAGTGAAAGATATCACCGGACCTAACTATCGTGGTGGTGTTGCGATTATTGGCGTCACGCGTGATGGCAAACCGGAAGCGACGCTGCATGCGGAAAAACGCTTTTATAACAGCACCAGCTCGATGATGACCGAAGCGGCCATTGACGGCGGGTTTACCCGAGACCTGTACGCGGCGCTGGGCGAGGAGCTGGACAACGGCGCATGGGCCGTGCGTCTGTATTACAAACCGTTTATTCGCTGGATTTGGGCCGGAGGGTTACTGATGGCGCTGGGCGGATTGTTCTGCCTGTTTGATCCGCGCTATCGCCAGCGCACGCGTCCCCGCACTGCCGGGCAAGAAAAAGCGCCGGAGGCTGTATGAAGCGCAACGCACTGTTAATTCCGTTTATTATTTTTCTCGTGATTGCCGCAGCGTTGCTGTGGCAGCTGGCACGTAACGCGCAGGGCGACGATCCTACAAATCTGGAGTCGGCGCTGATCGGTAAACCGGTACCGACATTCCGTCTGGAGTCGCTGGAGAACCCGGGTCAGCATTATCAGGCCGATGTGCTTACGCAGGGCAAGCCGGTACTGCTTAACGTCTGGGCGACCTGGTGTCCGACCTGTCGCGCTGAACATCAGTATCTGAACCAGCTTTCCGCGCAGGGTATTCGGGTTGTGGGTCTGAACTACAAAGACGATCGCCAGAAAGCTATTGTCTGGCTGAAAGAGCTGGGTAATCCGTATGCGCTGAGCCTGTTTGACGGCGACGGAATGCTGGGTCTGGATCTGGGGGTATACGGCGCGCCGGAAACATTCCTGATCGACGGTAAAGGCATTATTCGTTACCGCCATGCCGGTGATTTAAACGCCAGGGTGTGGGAGAGCGAGCTCAAACCGTTGTGGGATAAGTACAGTAAGGAGGCTGCGCAATGAGATTTTTATTGGGCGTGCTGATGCTGATAGTCTCCGGTTCGGCGTTAGCCACTATCGATGTGATGCAGTTCAAGGACGAAGCGCAGGAACAGCAGTTCCGCCAGCTTACCGAGCAGCTGCGTTGTCCTAAATGTCAGAACAACAGCATCGCTGATTCTAACTCAATGATTGCCACCGACCTGCGTCAGAAAGTGTATGAGCTGATGCAGGAAGGGAAAAGCCAGAAAGAGATCGTCGATTACATGGTGGCGCGTTATGGCAACTTCGTAACCTACGATCCGCCGCTGACACCGCTGACTGTACTGCTATGGGTGATGCCGCTGGTGGCGATTGGTCTGGGAGGCTGGATTATTTTCGCCCGCTCTCGTCGTCGCGTTCGCCTGAAGCAGGAAGAATTTCCTGACGATACCACACCGGATGGCACACGGGGTGGATGGTGGCTGTTTGCACCTGGCGTGGTGGTGGCGCTTGTGGTGGGTGCGGTGAGCTATTACTACACCGGTAATTATAAGCAGGTAAAAGTTTGGCAGCAGGCCACCGCTCAGGCTCCGGCGCTGCTGGAACGCGCATTGGATCCGAAAGCCGATCCGCTGAATGAAGAGGACATGACGCGCCTGGCGCTGGGGTTGCGTACGCGGCTGCAATCTGATGCCGGAAACGTTGAAGGCTGGATTATGCTCGGGCGCATTGGCATGGTATTAGGCAATGCCAGTACGGCGACTGAAGCCTACGCCAACGCTTACCGGCTGGATCCGAAAAATAGTGATGCCGCGTTGGGCTATGCGGAAGCGCTGACCCGTTCCTCCGATCCGGACGATAACCGTCGGGGAGGGGAATTGTTAAGCCAACTGGTCAGGAGCGATCATGCCAACGTCCGTGTGCTGAGTATGTATGCGTTTAATGCGTTTGAGCAGCAGCGTTTTGGCGAAGCGGTGGCCGCGTGGGAGATGATGCTGAAATTATTGCCTGCCAATGACACTCGTCGCTCGGTAATTGAGCGCAGCATTAAACAAGCTCTGGAGCAGCTGTCGCCGCAGGAGAAATAAGCGTGGAAGATGCCGGATGGCGACGCAAAGCGTCTTATCCGGCCTACCGATGCACGCGACTTGTAGGCCCGATAAGCGTAGCGCCATCGGGCAATATCTGGTTATTGCATGCCGCGCGTTTGCAAAAACAGGATGGTTGCTGCTACGCGAGAACGTACGTTGAGCTTGCGCAGAAGATTTCGAATATGCACTTTCACTGTTTGTTCAGAGATATTCAGCACTGACGCGATCTGTTTGTTTGACAGCCCCTGTGCCAGCTCGTGTAACACATCCAGTTCACGCTCGGTCAGCATGCTGAACGGATCTTCTTCTGCGCCAAACAGTTCACGTTCACGCAAGTAGTTGCTGACGCGTTCGCTAAATGCTTTACCACCTTTAGCACCGCTGCGAATAGCGTCAAGCAACACTTCCGGATCGCTGTCTTTCAGCAAATAACCGTCAGCGCCAGCATCAATTAAGGCGTAAACATCGCTGGCGGAATCTGACACGGTAAGAATGATAATTTGTGCCGTGACGCCATCCCGACGCAGTGCATTCAGAGTATCCAGCCCGCTCATACCTTTCATATTGAGATCCAGCAGGATCACATCCAGGTCAAGCCGGTTTGCCAGATCGATAGCACTCGCGCCATCGCCAGCTTCGGCAACCACGTCAAATGCGCTATCCAACTGCAGTAATTGACTGATTCCTCGCCGCATGAGTGGGTGGTCATCAACGATCATCACCTTAAAAGGTGTTAATTCAGGCATCTTTTTCTCCTGAGCACTCTTAATTTCGTTATATTTCGGGGCATGGGATAATCCTGATTTATCACGCAGATGATAAGGCAACGTGACCCTACTTTTTACAGGTGCAAATAGTATATCCTGACTCAAAAAGCTCTCATTGGAATTTTTACAAAGAATACTCTTTATGACTTGAATCAAGGTGGTGGCGGTTTGCGAGACAATATAAAAAAACCGCAACGACTGGCGCTGCGGTTGTCTTTTAATTGCTGAGCGTCATCTTAAAAACGGCGCTTAGTTTTTCTCGTTTGCCAGCGTCATCGATTTAGCGTTGGCTTTGGTGAGAAGTTTCAGCGCAAAGAACGCCAGCAGCAGTCCACCGATACCGAAGATGATGTCGCCCGGGACACGCAGCCAGACCAGAGTTTCAACAATATGAGAGTGGATCACTTCCGGAGAGCGCGCGTACCACAGCCCTTTATCAATGCTGGCCCATGACTGATAAATCCCCACTGGCAGCAGCGAGACAAAGACCATCCACGTTAAGCCGATGTTCATCAACCAGAACGCCCATTTCAACAGAGAATCAACCCAATGGTTGTCCGGCAGCAGACCGCGCAGGCAGAACAGCATCAGACCAATACCGAGCATACCGTACACGCCAAACAGCGCGGCATGAGCATGCGCCGCCGTCAGGTTCAGACCCTGAACATAGTAGAGTGAAATCGGTGGGTTAATGGCAAAGCCCAGCAGGCCAGCGCCGACCATATTCCAGAATGCGACTGCTACGAAGAAGAAGATCATCCAACGGTAACGCTGTACCCACGGTGCTTTACGCGCCAGAGAGTAACTGTGCGCCGCTTCAATCCCCACCAGCGACAGCGGAACCACTTCCAGTGCAGAGAAGATAGAACCCCAGGCAATGACCGAGATTGGTGCTCCGGTGAAGTACAGGTGGTGCAGCGTACCCAGAATGCCACCAAACAGGAAGATAATGGTCGAGAACAGGGTCGCTTTGTTCGCCGCACTGCTACGGATAAGTCCCAGACGACAGAAGATAAGCGCAATTACGGCGGTGGCGAAGACTTCAAAGAAACCTTCTACCCACAGGTGTACCAGCCACCAGCGCCAGTATTCAATAATGGCGTAATGCGTCTTAAAGCCCCAAATCAGGGATGTAGAGTAGAACAGGCCGATACAAATGGCTGCCAGGAACATCAGCATGATCAGGCCACGGTTTTCTGACGGACGAGTGAGGGCAGGCCATAATGCACGCCCCACCAGCACCAGCCAAATCATCAGACCGATAAACAACAGCCACTGCCACATGCGTCCCATGTTGGTGAACTCGAGACCCTGAGCACCAATATAGAAGTTCTGTTTGGCATCCAGATAGCCCATTGCGCCCAACCAGCCGAAGCCCAGCGAACCAACCACCAGAATCAGCAGCGCAACAAACAGAATGTTCACGCCCAGACGCTGGAATGCGGGCTCCTGGCCTGAAATCAACGGGGCGATATACAGACCGGTTGCCAGCCACGCGGTGGCAATCCACAGGACCGACAACTGGGTGTGCCAGCTACGCAGTACGGTGTACGGTAAGATTTGCGATAGCGGGATGCCGAAGAAATCCTGACCTTCTACGCTGTAGTGCGCGGTCATTGAACCGAGGAAAATTTGTACCATAAACAGGGCGATCACCACATAAAAGTATTTTGTGGTTGCACGCATTGATGGCGTCAGTGTCAACCGGAACAGCGGATCGCTGGCCGGGGAGGCAATTGTTTCGTCTTCTTCGTTACGGAAATGGTACCAAACCAGGGCACCGATGCCGCCCAGCAGCAAAATAACGCTGGCAATAGACCAGATACCTAAGCTGGCGCTTGGCGTATTACCCACCAGCGCTTCATGCGGCCAGTTGCTGGTGTAAGTGATGGTATCACCCGGGCGTTCGGTGGTGGCAGCCCAGGCGCTCCAGAAGAAGAAGGCGCCAAGATCTTGACGGTCCAGAGAAGAGGAAAGCGTATTTTCCTTCATCGCATAGTCAACGCGCAGCGCGTGGAAATCCGGCGCGTCGCTGAACAGCCCGTCATAATGTGCGGCAACCTCGCGAATAGCTTTGGCGCGCTCCGGTGTAATAATGATGACATTACGCAGAGCGTCATAGCTATTATGGCGCATCTCCTGCTTCATCAGGCCGCCCGCAACCAACTGTTGTTCTTGCGTTAGCGCATCGAACGGTTGCTGATATTTTTTCTCGGCGATGATGTCGCGTAAGGCAAGCGCTTCGCGATGTAGCCAGTCTGCAGACCAGTCAGGCGCAACGTAGCTGCCGTGGCCCCAGACGGAACCCAGCTGTTGACCGCCAGATTTAAACCAGGCTTCCTGCCCATCCTGAATTTGTTCCCCAGTGAAAACCTGCTCGCCATCCGTCGTGATAACTTGCGCCGGAATAGGTGGAGCCTGCTGATAAATCTCGCCGCCCAGCCACAGTAGCACGCCAAAGGACGCCAGGCAGATAACGAGAAGCGTTAGCCATAAACGCTTTGAGTAATGCATAACCTAACCTTTTTTATTGTACAAAGCCTGAGCCATCGCGACGCAGGAGGGGGAAGGTACTTTCCCCTGACATATCTTTACACATATAAACATGTATTTTAAATACAACTTTGTGTGTATAAAGAGGGTTATGCGCTGATTTTGATTTATAAGTAAGCTGGCGGGGCGAGTGCATAGGCGTCACTATCAACAGATAGTGCTCACTGTGTTTCTTAACGACACGAAAATTATTCAGTTATTACGTCATTATTTTTCAACATGTTAAATAATGATGAGTACATTTCTGCTTAGCAGGTATCCATCGAATACCTGCTCATCGCATTATTTAGCGCAATACACTCTTGCCTCACGAGGTGTGTAGATACCGATAGTGATAATGCGTAAGAAGACATCCATTCCCGATTCCTGTACTTCGGTACGGATAACTTTGTCAGCACTACCGCAAACAAGCGCTGCATCAATAATTTGCGACTGGCCTATGCCATTAACAAAAAAGCTTTGTTTGACCTCTTGGGTAGGCTTTTCGGCAATGCCGTTATTTATTTTAAAGGTTTGCTGCGCGCAGCCTGCTAACGCTACAGTCGCAACTAATGCCATCATTAACTTTTTCATTTTTACCATCGTGAGATTTGGATAGAAATGCCATGTTCTTATTTATTTTATTTCTCACATATCCGACCAGCGATTTCCTCCGCTATGAAATGCTGAACGTTTAATCATGGTTTATCAAAGTGAATAGTTAATGATATGTTTGTGTCGTCACTGCCTTTATGATTTACCATTTGACAACATTAATTAAATATCAACATTAATGGGTGAGAACAGTAAACGAAATTGATATTAGAAATGCAATAAGGCAGAAGAGAGATAAGCAGAGTAATTAAGGCGAACGGTACTGAGTACCGTTCTTAACCACCTCACCAGAACTTACCAGAATATAGTGCTGGCTTATTGGTACTGATTTATAGGGGCCCTAAGCCCTAAAATGGTCAGTCTGCAATACTCAACGCTAACTGACGAGCAATAGTTTTTGGCAGCGCAAAGCGACAGGTTTTCAAGGGATCGACAACCTGGCAAACCTGCAGATCGCCAGCAATACTAAGCACATTGATTGCATCATCCAGCGGCAACGTGCTGTTATCGGCAATAAAGTGTGCCATATTACGGGTCGCCATATTGGCCGCTTCATCCAGTGTGAGTGCCGATGCCAGAGTAAACAGTGTATCGTCATTTTCAAGCATCGGTAACGGCAAACGTCTGCCTTTTATAATACTCAGTTCAACAGTAACTTCGCCTGTGATCTCCAGTCCACAGACGGAGACCTCGCCATCGCCCATCGCTGCATGTAGATCGCCAAGCGCAAATAGTGCGCCAGGGACATTAACCGGTAGCCAGAGCGTAGCTCCAGCGACAATTTCTTTACAGTCCATATTGCCGCCGTGGTTACCCGGGGTACCGCAAGAGATAGCCTCACCGCCAGGGGCGACACCAATTACGCCAATCATGGGTTGCAATTTCACACTCACCCCACCGGGTAGGTGAGCGTGATCATTAGCGATTGGGATAATAGAGACCTGAGGGGTAGTCAATTCATCCCCAATAACTCCCAGTCCTGGCGCGGTTACCATAACCGCCCAATCACGCGTCAGAGTAATGCGCTTAATATTAACTTTGAGAACATCGCCGGGTTCTGCACCTTCAATAAACACAGGGCCAGTTGCCGGATTAATGCGTTGCCAGTCAAGCTGAGTAAATTCCGTTTCTTTCACCACAATCTGGTCGGAAAAACAGTCGCATGTATTGAACACGACGTCTGTGCCACTTTTTACTGTGGCAACAGGCTGATTGTCGCGAGACATCGCATAAATCACCTGTTTATTATCAATTTGCACCATGTATTTACCTGTCTGTTTGCTTTTACTTTTTTCTCTTTCACCGCCGTCATGAAAGAGGACACTTATTATGTATCGATCCGGCAAGGAAAAAGCAATGACTCCCTGTCCGCAATATTCTGGAATCACAATAACACCAGATAATGAACTTATTCTGTGCATAGCATTGCACGAAAAAGAGGCATTGCACTATTCCGGTGCGTCACATTGCCATTTATGTGTTTAGCATCTGCTGGTTTGTTAGGATATTTAAAGAAATCATTTTTGGCGTAAATTTTGCTTTGGTTTATATCAGCAAACCATCACCGTTTTAAGAAGGCAGAAAATAATAACTGGCCGCTAACGGTGTTAACACAACAGAGGGAGTGTATGAGCAAGGTAATAACTGACTACACCTACGCATTTTCGGCGGAAAATGTGCCGGTGGCGATCGCAGAGAGTGGTGAAACACTGGTGTTTAAAACACAGGATTGCTTTTCCGGGCGTATTTGTCAGCCTGATGATTTGACCACGAATTTTAACTACGATTCCGCTAACCCGGCCAGCGGGCCTGTATATGTTGTAGATGCTAAACCGGGTGATGTACTGATGGTTGAGATCCTTGATATCCGCACGGCATCGCAGGGCGTCGTCACGACCTTACCGGGTTGTGGGCCGTTAAGTGAAACCCAGCAAATCCGCACCAAACCAGTCGTAATTTATGATAACCACGCCCTGTTTAATGATATCCGTTTTCCGATTGACCCGATGGTTGGGGTGATCGGAGTTGCGCCTGCTGCTGGTGCGGTGGCCTGTGGTTTCCCGGGAAGCCATGGCGGCAATATGGACTGCAAGCAGATCCGTAAAGGCGCGGTTCTCTATCTGCCTGTGCAGGTCGAAGGGGCTTTGTTTGCGCTTGGTGATTTACACGCTGTAATGGGAGATGGCGAAATTTGTGGGACAGGGCTGGAGGTTGCCGGAGAAGTGGACGTCCGTCTGACACTATTGAGAGGTCCAGTCCTCCAGTGGCCTGTACTGGAAACGGCAGACAAATGGTATGCCATCGCCAGTGCGGCGCAGTATCCGGAAGCCTTAAAGTATGCGGCAGAGCAACTGCAGGAATTGATTTGCGCCGCTTATGGCTGGGATTTAACTGATGCTTATCTCTATATGAGTTTGCAGAGCGATACTGAAATTTGCCAGGCCTGTAAGCCATGCGCCGTCGACCTTATTGTTCGGATTGGTACACCTAAATTGGCTGGTAAGCCGCTGATTGTTCGGGAGGAAAAATGAGTCACACAACTACAGAACCGACGTTAAAAGTGGCGTTAAGTTATAAAGATTTGGTGATTTATGGGCTGGTGTTTATGGTTGTTATCGCCCCAATGTCGATTTTTGGCTTTGTCTCGAAAGAGAGCCATGGTATGGCGCCGTTGGTCTACATTGTCGGGATTGCCTGTATGATTTTCACCGCCTTAAGCTACCGAAAAATGTCTCAGCGTTATCCTATCGCTGGCAGTGTTTATGCTTATGTGAATAAAGCGACCAATCCGCATATTGGCTTTCTCGCTGGATGGCTCATAATGATGGACTACCTCTTTGCCCCCGCCCTGTTGTATGCAATGACTGCCTCATGGTGTACCGATCTGATCCCTTTTGTTCCGGGGTGGGCATGGATCGCGTTATTTATTCTGACAAACTGTTGGGTCAATATTCGTGGTATTGAGAATACAGCAAAAGCTGATATTTTTATCTTTAGTATCTCCATATTAGCGTTGATCGTGTTCCTGGTGGTCGGTATCCACTATGTACTCAATGGTGGGGGTACGGGGGAATTTAATCTGGTCCCATTGTATCGGCCGAATGTGATTGATCCGCAATTCATAGGTACCGCAGTCACTATTGCGGCACTATCTTTCCTTGGATTTGATGGGATCAGCACCCTCGCCGAAGAGGCGAAAAACCCTACGCGTGATATTGGCCGAGCCATTATTGTGGCGTTGCTGGTGGTGGGCGCGTTCTTTATTCTGCAATGCTACGTCGCCACGCTGATCCAGCCTGACTTCACTAAAATGAATCCTGACACAGCCTTCTTTGATGCCGCTTATCTGGCCGGAGGAACACCGCTTAAAATCTTCCTGTTGATCGTCAATATCCTGGCGGTTGGGGTTGCCAATACTCTGGCAGCACAGGCTGCAGCTTCCCGTATTGTCTATGGCATGGCCCGAGATAACTTTTTGCCAAAAATATTCTCCCGCATCCACCCGACATACCGGACGCCGTGGATAAGCACCATTGCTATCGGCATCTTATCGATGATTCTCGGAATCTCTTTATCGATTGATTTTTTAGCCAAACTGATCAATTTCGGTGCCATGACCTCCTTTATCATCCTCAATATCAGCGTGTTCTGGATGTTCTTCATTAAGGAGAAACAGCGTAGCGGTTTGGGAAATATCTTTTCTAACCTGATTTTTCCGTTGATTGGAACCGGGATCTTGGCCTATGTCTGGATCAATTTTGATAAAGCCACCATGGAAATTGGTTTTACCTGGCTTGCTCTGGGGATCATTGTTGGGATGGTGAAAACTCGATTCTATAAAATGGTGCCGACACCCGTATCATTGAACTAAACGATTGGCTACCGCAGAATTATGCGGTAGCACATCCCTGGGGTTACGATCGGCAACCCTTTCTCCCCGGTCATTCTCCGTACAAAAACCAGACATAAAAAACCAACCGTAGAAGGTTGGTTTTTTTGGGGAATTTTGGTCGGCACGAGAGGATTTGAACCTCCGACCCCCGACACCCCATGACGGTGCGCTACCAGGCTGCGCTACGTGCCGACACTATGGCGCTAATACTACTGCTTTCCACCACGATTGCAAGAGGATGGTTTACTAACTGATTTATAATTAATCAGTTAGCAATAAATCGTTTCTCATCCGTCAGGACCTGTAGCAGCAGGCTTAACTGTGGTTTCTGGTCTTTAATCTTCTCGCCGTGCAAATCATAGGTCTGATAATTACCGTTGTTGCTGAGCACCAGTGTCATCTCTGGGGTGGTAACCGCCATTGTACTGCCATCGGCTGCCGTAACCCAATAATGGCGGCGTGTGGCATTAAACAGATCCTGACCCTGTGAATATTCGTTTGCTGGCGTGCTGACGTGCAGCAGACGCTGCATCAGCGTGGTCATCAGATCGGTATGATCGGTCAGGCTATTAATGCGCTGAGCGGGCGTGCCCGGCCAATGAATAACCAGCGGCACCTGGAGATGGCCGCGCGACCAGTCAAAGCGATTCTCATCCTGCGACAACGGGATACCCCGACCAGCGGTAATGATAACTACCGTATTGTTCAGCTTACCCGAGTCGCGCAGGGCACCCAGGACGCGGTTAATGTTCGCATCTACATCCTGAGCGGCGCTGGCGTAGCGTTTAGCAAAGTTCTTCTGGTTGCTGTCATCAATGTTGGTTCCGTTGAACGAGACCCATGAGAACCAGCGGTTATCTTCCTGCGCGTATCGGCCCAGCCAGTTGATCCATTGGTTCGCTGTTTGTTCGTCAGATTGTGTCTGCACGCTTGGCATGGAGAAGTCTGACAGCAGCGCCTGACGATATAGCGGGCTGGTAAAGCCATCAGAGGAGAATAACCCCAGCTGATAACCTTGTTGATTCAGGGCAGAGATCAGCGCGGCAGGCGTTCTGCTTGCCAGAATACCGTCCATATAGCTTGGCGACACGCCATAGAACAATCCAAAAATACCGTTATCGGAGGTATTTCCGGAACTCATATGGCGCGTGAAAGAAATATTCTGCCCGGCAAATTCCGCCAGGGCTGGCATCTGTTTTTCGAAGCGTGAGTAGTTCAGCCCGTCTACGGTGATCAGCAGGACGTTCTGGCCGGTACCCATGTCACGATAGCGTAAATCGCTAAGCGGATACTGCACGGAGACCGCTTCCGGGTTACCCTGTTCGATCAGGCGGCGCTGATACTCCTGTGCGTCCAGAAGGCCGTGTTTTTCCAGAAACTTACGCGCTGTCATCGGGTAAGACAGCGGCAGGTTTGCGCGCTGCATGGTGATCGGTCGATAGAAATTGGCGTCCGCCCAGATGTACACCACATGCGATGCGATGAATGAAACGAAAAAGAAAGCGGCTAAAGGTTTGGCAAAATGACGGCGACGTGTCAGGCTGCGCAGCTTTTGCCAGCTCCAGGTCGCAAACAACATTTCTATTAGCAGAATAATTGGCACGCTGATGAACATCAGTTGCCAGTCACGCGCCGTTTCGTTCTGATCGGGGTTAATGACCAGTTCCCAGACAATGGGATTAAGATGCAGGTGGAAACGGGTGAACACTTCGCTGTCGATCAACAGCAGCGTCATGCCCGCTGTCGCCAGGATGGCTGACAGGAATCGCATCAGCCTCTGGGACATGACGATAAACGTCAGGGGAAACAGGATCAGCAGATAAGCGGCAAACACCAGGAAACTAAAATGCCCAACAACGCTCAGATAAGAATAGACACGACCTGCAAGCGTTGTCGGCCAGTCGGCGACAAACAGGTAACGGCTGCCGAGCACCATGGCCAACAGAATGTTGAACAAGGCGAACCAGTGCCCCCAGCTAACCATCTGGGAGACTTTCTCACGGTAGCGTTGACGATGAGTTACCATAAACTGTTGTTCGTTTCCCCGGAGCAGGCTCTTAGTGCGCTTGGTCGTCGTTTATCGAAGACTGCAATGCGCGGGCAAATGAATTCGCAATCGCCTGGCGCTGGGCCGGTGCGACGCTTGTATTGATAAGGTTAGTGACCATGTTTCCCAGGACCATCAGGGAAAGATCGGTCGGTGCCTTATGTTTTTCCAGTACGTTGAGCATTTCATTCAGCAATTGTTCAACGTGTTCGTCACTATAGCGGGAAATTTGTGGCATAAATCGAAATCTGTCTGTTCATGAAAGGGCAACATATTACCGTAGCGACAGTTTTTTTTCTGCTTTTTTATCTTCTATTGCGTCACTGCCCGGCAGGTGGTTGAATACCGCCCGGTCTTAAAGGAGAGTTTATCATGAGTCTGGATATCAACCAGATTGCCCTGCACCAGCTTATCAAGCGTGATGAGCAGAACCTTGAGCTGGTCTTGCGCGATTCATTACTGGAGCCGACGGCGACCGTTGTCGAGATGATGGCTGAGTTGCATCGGGTTTATAGCGCCAAAAATAAAGCCTATGGCCTGTTTAGCGAAGAGAGCGAACTGGCGCAAACGTTGCGTTTGCAGCGTCAGGGCGAAGAGGATTTTCTGGCGTTCAGTCGTGCCGCAACCGGGCGTCTGCGCGACGAACTGGCGAAATATCCGTTTGCTGATGGTGGGATTGTGCTGTTCTGCCATTACCGTTACCTGGCGGTAGAGTACCTGCTGGTTGCGGTGCTGAACAACTTAAGCAGTATGCGCGTGAATGAAAACCTGGATATCAACCCAACGCATTATCTGGATATCAATCATGCTGACATCGTGGCGCGTATTGATTTAACCGAGTGGGAAACCAACCCGGAGTCCACGCGATATCTGACGTTCCTGAAAGGGCGGGTAGGGCGCAAAGTCGCCGATTTCTTTATGGATTTCCTCGGCGCCAGCGAAGGGCTGAATGCTAAAGCGCAAAACCGTGGCCTGCTGCAGGCGGTTGATGACTTCACCGCCGAAGCCCAACTGGACAAAGCTGAACGCCAGAATGTGCGTCAGCAGGTATACAGCTACTGTAATGAGCAGCTCCAGGCCGGGGAAGAGATTGAACTGGAGTCCCTGTCAAAAGAACTTTCCGGCGTCAGCGAAGTTAGCTTCAGTGAATTTACCGCAGACAAAGGCTATGAGCTGGAAGAGAGCTTCCCGGCAGATCGCAGCACGCTGCGTCAGTTAACCAAGTTTGCCGGTAGCGGCGGTGGGTTAACGATCAATTTCGACGCTATGCTGCTGGGCGAACGCATTTTCTGGGATCCGGCGACGGACACCTTAACCATTAAAGGTACGCCGCCTAACCTGCGCGATCAGCTGCAGCGTCGTACTTCTGGCGGGAAATAACATGGATGATGCCGGATGGCGGCGTAAATGCCTTATCCGGCCTACATGTCATACGTTGTCATCGGTTAAAAATGGCATAAAAAAACCCCGCCGAGGCGGGGTTTTTCTTCAACTTGTTGGCGATTACGCGCGAACGAAGTCGATGTGAGCCAGTTTCGGCTTGAACGGGTGACGCTGTACAGCCTGAGCTTTAACTTTAACTTCTTTACCGTCAACAACGATGGTCAGAACTTCGCTGTAAAA
Organism: Citrobacter sp. Res13-Sevr-PEB04-36; assembly: GCF_015672735.1. Taxonomy (GTDB): domain Bacteria; phylum Pseudomonadota; class Gammaproteobacteria; order Enterobacterales; family Enterobacteriaceae; genus Citrobacter. Next base: position 69,860 of record NZ_JADABY010000069.1, read on the forward strand.
TTCAGCTTTAGCTTGCATGTTCATGATTGAATCGTGATCCAGTTCGATAGCAATCGGGGCTTCTGCGCCACCGTAGATGATTGCCGGGAACTTGTTAGCGGTACGCAGGCGGCGGCTCGCACCCTTACCCTGCTCTTTACGTACTTCAGCGTTAATAGTAAACATTTAAATCTCTCTTTAATAATTCCTGCTACAGGCGACCCAGCAACAGGTAAGTGATCTGCTTTGCGTATGCAAAAGCGGGCGAGATTCTATCCTCAAATGACAGGTACATCAATCAAAAGTACAATTAACCGCGCAATTCATGTGCCCGTCGGAAGCGGCCTTCATAATCAAAGACCTTTTCACGCACCTGCCAGTACTGACCTTTCATTCGCGCAACCACAAAATCGGGATGGCGTAACAGCGCCTGCTGAGCCAGGATGTCGGCGGCGGTTATCCAGCGTAAAGGGATACCGGGTGTTCGGGTGTGAGGTCTGATAAACAACTGCTCAAAGGCGGTGCGCTGAGCGGGGGTGTGCAAACGAAATCGTTCGCTGACGTCGGCGCCGTCCTCGTCATAATAGGTAATTTTCAGCCATTCACCTTTGTCATCCTGACCATGATGCAGTGCCATGCCGCTGCATCGCAGTACCAGTGCATCCTTGAGCCTAAGCGCCGCCTTCAGCATATCGTCCGGATCGACCAGCACGGTATCGCACGCCCGACAGCGGCGAGCGGCAATGTCATTTTCAGCATTGCACTGTGGGCAGTTTTTAAAACGAAAGCGGAAGTCACATTGTTCACGGTGACCGTCATCATCTTCAAACCAACCCTGACAGCGACGGCCAAAGTGTTCGATCAGCGTGCCATCGGCTGTGGTCTTACCCCAGAAGGTGTTAGCAAACCCGCAGGCGGGGCAGAATACCTGCACCGGAACGTTGTCGCTTTTCCCTTTCGGGGCACCGACTTCCGGGGCGTAAAGATCGTGAGGATTGCCCGCATAGTCGAGGATCAGACAATCTGTTTTTCCCGGCGCCAGGCGTAGCCCACGCCCGACAATTTGTTGGTACAGGCTAACGGACTCGGTAGGGCGAAGGATTGCAATGAGATCGACATGCGGGGCATCAAACCCGGTAGTCAGTACGGATATGTTGACCAGATAGCGAAAGCGTTGGGCTTTGAAATCCTCAATCAACACATCTCGCTCAGCGCCAGGTGTGTCGCCGGTGATAAGCGCAGCATCGTCTATGGGCAGCAGGCCAACAATCTCTTTCGCGTGCTCCACAGTGGCGGCAAATATCATGACGCCTTTACGCGTCTGGGCAAATTCGACAATCTGGCTGATGATATGCGGTGTTATCCGCTGCTGTTTTTTCAGTTCATGGTTAAGGTCAGCTTCGCTGAACAACCCATTACTCTGTGCTTGCAGACGGCTGAAGTCATACTGGACGACCGGCATGTCGAGGCGCTCCGGCGGCGTCAAGTAGCCGTGTTTAATCATGTAGCGCAGCGGCAGCTCATAAATGCAGTCGCGAAACAGCGCTTTTTCATCGCCGCGCACCATGCCGTGATAATGAAAATGGTAAATCCAGCCTTTTCCGAGGCGAAAAGGCGTGGCGGTCAGTCCGAGCAGGCGTAGGTGGGGATTGACGTGGGTCAGGTGAGTGAGGATCTGCTGATACTGGCTCTCTTCGTCGTCACCAATGCGGTGGCATTCGTCGACGATCAGCAGGGAAAACTCCCCCTGAAAGGCCTCCAGATTACGCGCTACCGACTGTACGCTACCAAAAACCACTTTGCCGTGGCTCTCTTTACGCTTCAGGCCGGCGGCAAAAATATCGGCCTCCAGTCCCAGCACACAATATTTGGCGTGGTTCTGCGCGACCAGCTCCTTCACATGCGCCAGCACTAATACACGTCCGCGTGCCACGCGTGCCAGTTCGGCAATCACCAGACTTTTACCTGCCCCGGTTGGCAGGACGATGACTGCGGGCGTGCGGTGGTAGCGAAAATGGTTAAGCGTGGCATCCACGGCTTCTTTTTGGTAAGGGCGAAGTGTAAAAGTCATGGTCTCACTAGGGTAAACAATAACAATGAATAGTATGCCACGAATCTTTTTCCCTTGAGGGAAGTTGTTAGCCCGCTATACTGAGCGGAAAACGGCTCCACTTTTCGGGCATAACGCTCGATTTCCGTATTGTTACAGGCAAAATCACACTCATGCGACTTGATAAATTTATCGCTCAGCAACTCGGCGTCAGCCGCGCTATTGCCGGGCGTGAAATCCGTGGTAACCGCGTTACCGTCGATGGCGAAATCGTCAGAAATAGCGCTTTTAAACTGCTGCCAGAACATGATGTCGAATACGACGGTAATTCACTGGCTCAGCAAAATGGCCCACGCTATTTTATGCTCAACAAGCCTCAGGGCTATGTGTGCTCCACGGAAGATCCGGATCATCCGACGGTGCTCTATTTCCTTGATGAGCCTGTCGCACACAAACTGCATGCGGCAGGGCGTCTGGATATCGACACCACCGGGCTGGTATTGATGACCGATGATGGTCAGTGGTCACACCGCATCACCTCGCCGCGCCACCATTGTGAGAAAACCTATCTGGTGACGCTGGAATCGCCGGTAGCGGAAGATACCGCTGAACAGTTTACGCGTGGCGTGCAGTTGCATAACGAGAAAGACCTGACAAAACCGGCGGTATTAGAAGTGATTACGCCAACGCAGGTGCGTTTGACCATCAGCGAAGGTCGCTATCATCAGGTTAAGCGTATGTTTGCTGCCGTCGGCAACCATGTTGTGGAACTGCACCGTGAGCGAATCGGCGCCATCAAGCTGGATGACGATCTTGCGCCCGGTGAGTACCGTCCCTTGACCGAAGAAGAAATTGCCAGCGTTAACTTAACCCCTCGTTAATTTCAGGAGCTAAATGTGACCACCCGGCAGAACTCTTCAATTGCCATTGTTTTTATCCTTGGCTTGTTGGCCATGTTAATGCCGTTGTCGATTGATATGTATCTTCCGGCGCTGCCGGTGATCTCTGCTCAGTTTGGCGTACCTGCGGGCAGTGCGCAAATGACCCTCAGTACCTATATTCTGGGGTTTGCGGTGGGGCAGCTAATCTATGGCCCCATGGCTGATAGCATCGGGCGTAAGCCGGTGATTCTGGGGGGAACGCTGGTGTTTGCGGCGGCGGCAGTCGCCTGTGCGCTGGCGCAAACTATCGATCAATTGATTACGATGCGTTTCTTCCATGGCCTGGCAGCTGCGGCTGCAAGTGTGGTGATCAACGCCCTGATGCGCGATATTTATCCGAAGGAAGAGTTTTCACGCATGATGTCCTTCGTCATGCTGGTCACGACGATTGCGCCGCTGCTGGCGCCGATTATCGGGGGCTGGGTGCTGGTATGGTTTAGCTGGCACTATATCTTTTGGATCCTGGCCGTGGCGGCGATTCTGGCCTCGGTGATGATTTTCACTCTGATCAAAGAGACGTTGCCCGTAGAGCGACGCCAGCCGTTCCGGTTGCGTACTACAATGGGCAATTTCACCTCACTATTTCGCCATAAGCGCGTGTTGAGCTATATGCTGGCCAGCGGATTTAGCTTTGCTGGGATGTTCTCGTTCCTCAGCGCCGGTCCCTTTGTCTACATAGAGATCAACCATGTTTCACCGCAGAATTTTGGCTATTACTTTGCGCTGAACATTGTCTTCCTGTTTGTGATGACCATTATCAACAGCCGCTTTGTTCGGCGAGTTGGGGCATTGAATATGTTCCGCACCGGGCTGTGGATCCAGTTTGCAATGGCGGGCTGGATGGTATTTAGCGCGCTGTTTGGGTTGGGTTTCTGGGCGCTGGTTGTCGGCGTTGCGGCGTTTGTTGGATGCGTATCGATGGTGTCATCTAACGCGATGGCAGTGATCCTCGATGAGTTCCCGCATATGGCCGGCACGGCGTCATCACTGGCAGGAACCTTCCGTTTTGGTATTGGCGCCATTGTTGGCGCATTACTGTCTCTGGCAACCTTTAGCTCGGCCTGGCCGATGATCTGGACGATTGCCTTTTGTGCATCCTGTTCAATTCTTTTCTATCTCTATGCCAGTCGTGCCAAAAAACGGTGATCTAATACACAACCTGGATGCCATTTGGCCTCCAGAGTTGATGTACATCAACCACAAATCCATCTATTTCCCTGGTTATGTTTATTTTATGTAAAATCAATTTATGTAAAAAGTCACATCATTGTAGTTAAAAAGGTTGAGTTAGATCGCAGAAACGCGTACATATAGCCCGGAAAACTGCCAGAACCGTTGAATAAATTTAAATACTGGGTTCGGAATGCGGCATTAGGACAGGGTGTAAACGTTTACGAACTGTCTAAAGACGTATTGTCAATGATGTGTTAATATTGATGTAAAATAATTGTGAAGTAATTGTACTTCCAGGGAAAGAAAGTGATGACATTACAACTCTCAATCGTTCATCGCCTGCCGCAGTGCTATCGTTGGTCGGTGGGTTTCGCAGGTTCAAAAGTTGAACCGATTCCGCAAAACGGTCAGAGCAATGAGAACAGCCTGGTGGCCCTCAAATTGCTAAGTCCGGACGGTGATAGTGCGTGGTCGGTGATGCATAAACTCAGTCAGGCGTTGAGCGACATTGAAGTCCCGTGTTCCGTGCTGGAATGCGAAGGGGAGCCATGTCTGTTTGTCAATCGTCAGGATGAATTTGCGGCGACCTGCAGACTGAAAAATTTCGGCGTAGCCATCGCAGAACCTTTTTCAAACAATAACCCATTTTGAGCGTCAGCTTAGCGCGAGCAGCTGACGCGTATAGGCCTGTTGTGGCGCGTTAAATACGTGCTCGCATTGCCCCTGTTCCACGACCTCTCCTTGCCGTAGCACAATAACCTGATGGCATAACGCGCGCACAACATGCAAATCGTGGCTGATGAAAATATAGGCCAGGCGATGTTTTTGTTGTAATGACTTAAGCAACGTCAGGATTTGCGCCTGGACGGTTCTGTCGAGTGACGACGTTGGTTCATCCAGAATGATCAGCGACGGTTTTAAAATCAGTGCTCTGGCAATCGCAATTCGTTGACGCTGACCACCGGAAAACTCCGCCGGGTAGCGATGCCGCGTGTCGCTATCCAGACCGACTTCGGTCATTACCGCTTTGACCTGTTCTTCGCGTTGTTCGGCAGATAGCACCGGCTGGTGAACGCGTAATCCCTCTTCAATAATCTGTAACACGCTCAGTCGTGGGTTTAGAGATGAGTTAGGGTCCTGAAAGACAACCTGAATGCGGTGGCGTATTGGCAGCAGCTGGCGACGATTTAAGCTATGCAGTGCCTGACCGTCGAACATAATGCGGCCTTTTGAGGCGATGAGCCTCAGCAGTGCCAGACCGGTGGTACTTTTTCCCGATCCTGATTCGCCGACCAGCCCCAGCGTTTCTCCCGGTTTTAACGTAAAGCTGACGTTGTTGACCACCACGTTATGGTCCACCACGCGCTTAAGCAGCCCTTTACGGATAGGAAAAGCGACATGAAGCTGTTCCACTTCCAGCAAGGGCGTTTGTCCGGTGGGCAAAGGCACCGGATCGCCGGTAGGCTCACTGTTGAGTAATTTCTGCGTGTAGGGATGGGCGGGGGCTGAAAGCAATAGCCCGGCGAGATTTTGCTCAACGCACTGACCGTTTTGCATCACCGCAACGGTGTCAGCTAACTTTTTCACGATACTGAGATTATGGGTGATGAACAACAGGCCCATATTCAGCTCGCGCTGAAGTTCACGCAGCAGCTGCAGGATCTGCGCCTGCACGGAAACGTCCAGTGCAGTGGTGGGTTCGTCGGCAATCAGCAGTTCAGGTCGAGTGAGCAGTGCCATGGCGATCATCACGCGCTGACGCTCACCGCCGGAAAGTTGGTGTGGGTAATCCGCCAGGCGTTTGGCTGCATGACGGATCCCGACGCGATCCAGACAGGTCAGGATCTCCGCCCGCGCGGCTTCCCGACGCATCCCCCGGTGCAGCGACAGTACCTCATAGAGCTGTTTTTCCAGGTTGTGCAGCGGGTTTAGCGACACCATCGGTTCCTGGAAAATCATGGCTATTTTGTTGCCCCGCACGCCGCGTAGCGTTTGCTCGCTGGCGTGGAGTAATGATTCACCGTGAAAGCGGATATCACCGGCAAGATAGACCGCAGGAGGCGTGGGGAGCAAACGTAAAATCGAGAGTGCGGTGACACTTTTACCTGAGCCGGACTCGCCCACCAGCGCCAGTGTTTGCCCGGCGTCGACGTGCAAAGAAATCGAATTTACTACAGTGCGCACGGTTCCCTGCTGACGAAAACCGACCGATAAATTGTCAATGGCTAACAGAGGTTGCGTCATTTTATACCGCCTTGTTGGGGTCAAACGCGTCTCGTACCGCTTCACCAATAAAGATCAGCAGTGATAACAACAGGGCTACCGACACGAAGGCGGTGATCCCAAGCCATGGTGCCTGTAAGTTGTTTTTACCCTGCAATAGCAGTTCTCCCAGAGACGGGGAGCCGAGAGGTAAGCCGAACCCCAGAAAATCCAGTGAGGTAAGCGTGGTAATTGAACTACATAAAATAAACGGCAAGAAGGTCAGGGTGGCGACCATCGCATTTGGCAGCATGTGGCGCAGGATAATGCTACGGTCGCTCACACCGAGTGCCTGTGCGGCACGGATATAATCAAAGTTTCGCGTGCGTAAAAACTCCGCTCGCACTACGCCAACCAGGCTCATCCAGCCAAACACGACCGTAATTGCCAATAGCCACCAGAAGTTGGGTTGGACGACGCTGGAGAGCAGGATTATTAAAAATAGCGTCGGCATCCCGGACCAGACTTCAATGAAACGTTGCCCCCACAGGTCCACCTTTCCGCCGTAATAGCCCTGCAGCGCACCGGCCAGCACACCCATGACGCTTGAGCATAGGGTTAACATCAAACCAAACAGGATGGAAATGCGGGTCCCGTAGAGGATGCGCGCCAGCACGTCGCCACCATTGGCATCGGTGCCCAGCCAGTTTTGTGCGGACGGCGGGGAAGGGAAGGGCGTGTTGGTCGCAAAGTTAATGCTGGTCGCACCAAAGCGCACTGGCGCCCACAGGATCCACCCCTGGCTCTCCAGACGCTGTTGCAGCCATGGATCCTGATAATCTGCTTTGGTGGCTAACGGGCCGCCGAAGTCGCTTTCACTGTAGTTTTTGACCAGTGGAAAGTACCAACTGCCGTCATAGCGCACCAGCAGCGGTTTATCATTGGCAATCAGCTCAGAACACAGGCTTAAGCCGAACAGCAGCAGAAAAATCCACAGCGACCAGTAACCTCGGCGATTATGGCGAAAACGCGCCCAGCGGGCCTGATTGACGGGGCTTAAGCGCGACATTAGCGTCCCTCGAAATCAATACGCGGATCGACCAGCGTATAGCTAATATCACTGAGGATATTGAGCAGCAGACCGATCAGCGTGAAGATATAAAGCGTGCCAAACATCACCGGATAGTCGCGTGACACGGTTGATTCATAGCCCAGCAATCCCAGCCCGTTCAGTGAGAACATCACTTCAATCAGCAGTGAGCCGGTGAAAAACATACTGATGAAGGTGGCCGGGAAACCGGCTATCACCAGCAGCATGGCGTTGCGAAAGACGTGTTTGCGCAGAATATTTTTCTCGCTAACGCCTTTGGCTCGCGCAGTAACGACATATTGTTTGCGAACTTCATCCAGAAAGGAGTTTTTGGTTAGCATCGTCAGCGCGGCAAACCCGCCAACCACCGTTGCCAGCACTGGCAGGGTAATATGCCATAGATAATCGGTGATTTTCTGATACCAGGGCAGGGCGTCAAAATTGGCGGAAACCAGACCGCGTAGTGGGAACAGGTCGTAATAACTGCCTCCGGCAAAGAAGACGATTAATAAAATGGCAAACAGGAAGGCGGGGATGGCATAGCCGATGATAATAAATGCGCTGCTCCACACGTCAAAGCGGCTGCCGTTGTACACCGCTTTACGGATGCCGAGTGGGATCGACACCAGATAGATGATGAGCGTGCTCCATAATCCCAGCGTGACGGAGACGGGCAGGCTGTCTTTGATTAACGTGAGGACCGAGGCACTGCGAAACAGGCTGTCGCCAAAGTCGAAGCGGATATAGTCCCAGAGCATCTTGAAATAGCGTTCGTGAATCGGCTTATCGAATCCGTAACGGCGGGTGATTTCAGCAATCACTTCTGGATCCAGGCCGCGGCCACCGCGATAATTACTGTCGCTGATATTCCCGACGCCGGTCTGTGCATGGCTGGCTCGAACGCCTTCACTGCCTGCACCCGGCAGCGCGCCGCTTTGTCCGAACTCAATGGCGGCGACGGCCTGCTCGACCGGGCCGCCTGGGGCAATCTGTACGATAAAAAAGTTGATGGTAATGATGGCCCACAGCGTCGGGATCACCAGCAGCAGTCGTCGAATCAGATATGCGCCCATTTATTCTCCCTGTCGTTTGGCAGCGGGAAGTTTGGCCGCTTTGTTGACGTCATACCACCAGTTGTCTACGCCGATGGTATAAATCGGGCGAACGGCAGGCTGCGAAAATTTATCCCACCATGCCAGCCGATCTTCGGCCATAAACCACATCGGCAACATGTAATAATTCCAGGTCAATACCCTGTCCAGCGCCCGTCCCAGCGGGATAAGTTTTGCTTTATTGCCTTGTGCCGTAACGATCTGGCTAATCAGTTTATCAATGACCGGGTTTTGCACACCGGGGGCGTTATAGCTGGAATCAATGTACTCTGAAGCCCATAGAATTTGCAGATCCGAGCTTGGCCATGGCATCGCGCGATACAGCCTTGGCATCATGTCATAATCACGACTGCGCAGGCGGTTAGTGATTTGCGAGTTATCGACCTGGCGGATGTTCATCGTAATACCCAGTCGCTGCAAATTGTGCTGGAAGGGCAATACCCACTGGCTGTTACTGCCCGCCGGAAGTAACAGTTCAAAGGTCAGCGGTTTGCCACTGATGCTGTTGACCCGCTGCTGCCCCTTCAATATCCATCCCGCCTTGTCCAGTAGCGCACTGGCCTTCAGCAGGTTTTCACGATCGTAACCGTCGCCATTTGACTTCGGCGGTTGATAGATTTGGCTGAAGACCTCGGGAGGCAACTCTTTTTTCATCGGTGCGAGTAACACCAGTTCATCCGCGTCGGGGTAATTTTTGGCGGCATACTCGGTATTCTGGAAATAGCTGCTCGTCCGGCTCCAGGCATTATAAAACAACGCCTTATTCATCCATTCAAAATCAAAGGCCAACGTGATCGCCTCACGTACACGCCGATCAGTGAATACCGGACGCTGGATGTTAAACGCGAGCCAGCGAGTATCCTGCGCCGATTCATTTTTTTGTTCGGCTTTGACGATGTAATGTTTTGCGAAGTTCTTGCCGGTATAGCGCGTTGCCCAGTTTTTGGCATCGTTCTCAAGACGCAGGTCAAATGCTCCGGCCTTAAATGCTTCAAAGGCCACGTTGTCATCAAGGTAATAGTCGTAGCGGATGGTATCAAAGTTCCAGCGTCCACGATTAACCGGCAGGTTAGCGGCCCAGTAATCTTTGACCCGCGAGTAGACGATATATTGTCCCATCTTCCACTGGGTGATGCGGTATGGTCCGCTGGCGAGTGGAGGAGAGGATAGCGGATCGCTGAGTTTGTGATCCTTCCAGTATTTCTCTGGCATCACCGGTAATGAAAACAGGCTAAGCATGTCTTCTTTGCCCGGTTTGGCTAACTCAATACGTACGGTTAGCGGGGCGATCGCTTTAACGGTGGTCCCTTTGTATACCAGACGGAACTGCGGCACGCCTTCGGTCATAAATTTGTGGAAGGTAAAGGCAACGTCGCGGGCGGTGATCGGCGACCCATCGTGAAAACGTGCCCGCGGGTTAATGGCGATTTCGACCCATGAATAATCGTCAGCGTAGCGTGCTCTGTCGGCGATGAGCGGGTAGTAGCTGCCTGGTTCATCGTCGGAGGTGGTAAACAGCGCATCGTAAAGCGATTCGGTGCGTGCTCCGGGGTTGCCACGCATTGAATAGCGGTTGAAATTGTCGAAGGTGCCGATGGATGAGAGCGTGATCTGCCCCCCTTTCGGGGCTGCGGGATTCACATAATCGAAGTGCGTAAAATTGAATGCGTACTTGGGTTCGCCCAGAACGGAAAATGCATAGCTTTCTTTGATGGACTGAGCCTGAGCGCTAAAACCGATAACGGCGAAAAACAGCAGCATTACGCGAGCGATCATATACAAGTGGTTTCCTTTTCTTGTCACTAGCCGACGGACATCATGTCCGAGTCCTCAAAGGGGGCCTGCGAGTATAACGGATAGACGCATCGTACAGTGCGATCACCACTTTGGCATATCTGGCTTCGCCATCCAGCGTACAAAATCAGCAAGCTTTAACGGGCGACTGATCCAGTATCCCTGGAAAAAATGCACCCCGCGATCGCGTAGCCATCGGGCCTGCTCCAGCGTTTCGACCCCTTCAGCAACTGTCAGCATATTAAGGCGTCTGGAGAGTGTCAACACGGCATCCAGTACCGGTGACGTTAGCGTCTCTGTACCAATGGCATTGATAAACCCGCGATCGATTTTCAGGTAATCGACGGTAAAGCGCTCCAGATAGATAAGTGCGCTATGGCCAGTACCAAAATCATCAATGGCAATTTCGAATCCGGCAGAATGTAGCCATTCAAATAATTTGGTTGCCTCACGCTGATCGAGCATATCTCGTTCGGTGATTTCCAGCACTACCTGAAAATAGTTTGCGGGTAACGCGGTGCTCAGATCCTGAATATCTGCTTTGAAGCTCTCACCATGCAGATGCGAGGGGGCGATGTTGATCCCCAACTTTGCGCTTTCGGGTAGTACCTTCAGCAGGGTAGGGGCATCACGGGCCACCAGCTTAAAGAGATGCTGCGTCAGTGGCACAATCATTTGCTGTGATTCAGCATAGTGAATAAAGGCATCTGGCGGGATCTCGCCCGTTGTCGGATGACGCCAGCGTAATAAGACCTCTACACCTTTTACCTCTAGCGTTTGCGTCTCCACGACCGGTTGGTAGACCACATAAAACTGATTGCGCTTGATGGCGGTCTGAATATCTTTCCCGGGTCGCAAACGGATGTTGTAGATGTAGTACCAGAGCAGTAGGGCAGCAATAATTCCGGCCATACATCCCAGCATGATGGCATACCCGATATCAGTATAAGTCCAGTCTTCTGCGTACAGTCGAATGGTTACCGGCAGACCTTCTATCGTTGCCTGTCGTGCAGAGGAGGCATCCGGAAGGTCAGATACGGGCATCAGGTGAGCTGAGAATGTCGAAATGGCCGTTTTGCCAAAGATGATAGCAATACCGTCAAAATCATCCTGCCGGGCGGTATAGAGTAGATAAGGCGCCAGATTGATATTCAGTGAGGTAAATATACCGCTGTTAGCAAGTCCTGGATGACGATACCAAATCATTATCGCCGGCTTATCAGGCACCATAGGCGTACCAGGAAGTAGGGCTACATCAATATCGCGGTGGATATTAATTGACGGTATCAGTACCTGAATAGGGGTGTTCATGGGGCCGGTTGCGGAAGAGCAGAATGCGATGTTGTCTCTTACCAGTAAAAAAGCCCGCACATTCAGGCTAAAGGCCGCGCTGGACGTCAGTTTTGTGGCAACCTGCTGGCAACTGTCTGTGACCAGAGGTTGAAGTTCATCTGTCGTGGTTTTAAGTTCTGAGAAGTAACTTTTGATGTAACTCTGGATATCGGAAAGTAACGTGTCGTACTTCACTTCTTGTTTGTGCCAGGAGACGAAAAATTGCAGGGTACTGACGAGTACAGCGACAATGAGCCCCGTCAAAATACAGGTGATCAGGATTTTCCGACCAGAAGAAGAGGCACGTTTGAACATGGTTTTTTATGTTTACCTGAAGTAACCGCTTATTATTAAACCGCTTAATTTGTAAGACTATAGCCTGGATTGACTCGTATAGTGAGATTTTTCTGTCATACAGGCACAAAGCAAAAAGCACCGCCTAAGCAGTGCTTTTGATAAGTCTCATCAGGATAGCCAAGGGATAGCTGCCAAACGAATTAACTGCGGCTCAGGACCCGACGGGCTTCGTTGTAACGCTTTTTCCAGTAAGGCTCGTTCATGCTGGAAATGACAACGCCGCTGCTGGTCGAGGCATGTACAAACTGGTTGTTACCGATATAAATACCGACGTGACGGCCCGTAGAGCCCGCACGGAACAGAACCAGATCGCCGGTGCGCAGATTGGTGCGCGAAACGGATTTACCCGTTTCCTGTTGTTCGTAGGTTGAGCGAGGAAGCTCTAAACCAAACTGTTCACGAAATGTACGCTGTACAAAGCTTGAACAATCAATTCCTTTCTTGGTGCTGCCGCCAAGGCGGTAACGCACGCCTTTCCAGTCAGCGTATTGATCCATAATTCGAGATTTAACATCGATATTACGTACCATACTTTCAAATTCATCCTGAGAGGCTTGCAGTGAAGAGTTATCTCCATTGCCCACAGCATGCGTCTCAGAATGCATATTCTTGGCGGTGTTCGTTGTGCTACATGCAGAAAGCAGAACCGCAACTGCTATCGCGGGTATGCCCCGCAAGATATATCTCAAAATCGGTTGAGATTTGACCATGTTGTTTGTTTTCCCTTGAAGTCCTTAACGATAAATATCGTTATAAAAAATGCCAAACGTGACGAGACTAATTACCCACGCACGATGAGACAATTCTTTATGGTCAAATCTGTGGCAGAACGCACAAATTTATTCGTAAAGAGAATAATTATCCCGCGAGGCAAAACGAGTTCGAGGTTACCCGATCGCTACAGTCATTGCGAGTGATTTTATGTGATTTCTTATAAGAAAAATTGATACAGAAAGTGAATAAACGGCATTGGCTAAATTAAGAACAAAAAGGCTGAAAAACATGCAATTCATTCATTTTAAACATGAATAAGATGACAGGGGAATGACAGTTTTAATGATAGCTCACCGACAAACATCATCAGGGAACCAGAAGTATTCCTGATGATGTTAATTACTCTGCGTTATTTGTTTAAAAAATGTTTGTTTTTACCAGGGAGATAATTCGTAAACAGAGTGACCAGTCGGTCGCTTAATGGCGTCATTAGCCACCAGGGCAGGCCAATCAATACCACGGTCATTGAACCCACCACGATATCGGTAAGCCAGTGAGCGCCAATCATTACGCGCGGGAAGGCAAAAACCACAGCGATAATAAGGCCGATTAATCCTGCGACTTTTCCGAAATAACGCAGCATAAATGCGGAAAAAATAAGCAACATCATGCCGTGATCGCCCGGGAAGCTGTCTTTTGACGCATCTTTGGTCGGAATATGCAGCAGCTCGCTGACACGATGAATATTATCCAGCATCAACGTCGGGCTGGCGCGTTTAACTGGAATAAGCGCCTGGCCTAGCTGATTTAATACCACTGCCGTGAGCAGCATAACCAGGCCAATCGCAATGATACGACGGCGACCTTGTGGGGTTTCTTTGCGCCAAAAGCTCAGCATCAGGGCACCCATCGCCAGCAGCGAACAACCGTCGAACGCCCGGTTGTTAGTTATCGCCACGACCCACAGGAACAGCGGGCTCTCCACCAGTTTCTGGTTGAAGAAATGGAAAACGCCAAAATCAATTGAATACCAGAAACCATGTCCGGCTGGAATATACCATGACAGAAACAGCGCCAGACCTGCGATATTAAGCAGGAGAATAAAAGGGTATCGGGTTTTCATTGTCGTTCACCATTGCCAAAATCGCAGGCAACCTTACGCGTTAGCGTCTAAACGAAGCTTCAACAATGCACCCTGTAACGCGTTCCAGTCAGTCTCGGTGTCTGAGATAAGTTCAATACGGCTGTCCGGTGGCGCGACATTTTGGGTTTCTATGTGCCAGTCATCGCCCTGACGATTGATACGCACTAATCCCTCTTTAATCCGCATGATGCCTTTTACGCGACCAACCGGCGCGAGACGCGACCATTCCAGCAGGCCGATGGTATCGAACACGGTGTCCGCATCGAAAATCCAGCCGCAGGCCTGATGCCCCTGACCGCTGTTCAGGCTGCGACGCCAACGCTGCTGCGTCGGTAGACTTAGTGCCGCCAGCCCTTTTTTGTCAGCATGCTGATGGGCGTGTTCCGCACTTGCGGGCAGCGCTGCCACATTTATCCGCGGTAAATCCAGTAACTGCCCGTCAATGTGTCCGTGATCGGCATGAACCAACTGGCGGTTACCGCCGTAGTGTTGCCACCAGGTCTGCAGGGCATGTTCACTTTCTGTTGTGGCACGATCGACTTTATTGGCGACGATAACGTCGGCGGCGGCCAGCTGATCGCGGAAATTCTCATTGGCTACGCTTTTTTCATCCAGCAGTAGACGAGGGTCAAGAATACAGAGCGTGGCGCGCAGATCGATCCACGGTTCGTACACCGGCGCGGTGAGCAAATCCAGAATCTGTTTGGGATGTCCGAGACCGGTAGGTTCGATCAGTAACCGATCCGGTTTGCCCTGGCGTAGTAGCGTGTTAAGGCCCACCTGCATTGGCAAACCGTTAACACAACACATACAGCCACCAGGGATCTCCTTTAGCAATGCGCCGCTGTCTGCCAGTAGGGCGCCGTCAATACCCACTTCACCGAACTCATTGACCAGCACGGCCCACTTTTCTGCAGGGTCTTTGTTGGCGAGCAAATGAAGAATAGAGGTGGTTTTGCCACTGCCGAGAAAACCGGTGATGAGGTTGGTTTTGGTCACGTTTGCTCCAGAATCATAAAATGCCTTTATAGCGTTTATCAATCCTGGCGAAAAAAGGACAAAAAGAGAAGGGCAGAGAGGACGAAGGTACGCTTCGTCCTGTTTAATGGCAGAAATTGTTAATTTTTTAACATCTGTATGACGGCCTGATGCGCGCCGAATTGCGCAATATTCTGCCAGGCCTGCTCGATGGCCTCGACGAATTGCGGATTCTGCACCAGGTCGGGGGCAAAAATCTCGCGCAGGGAAAGCAGTGCGGTAACGCGCTCTGATTGCGTACTGTGCGCGACAAGCGCGCGGATCTTATCACTCATCGGATCGCGTACATCAATGGCTGCGCCTGCGTCATCGACGCCGCTCACGTAGCGCATCCATCCCGCAATGCCGAGCGCCAGCAGAGGCCAGGCCGTTTGCTGCGATAAATGCACGCGGATCCCTTCCAGCATGCGCTGAGGTAATTTTTGGCTGCCGTCCATCGCGATCTGCCAGGTCTTATGCTTCAGCGCGGGATTGGCAAAACGTTCCAACAGGCTTTCGGCATACTGGTTTACATCGACGTCAGTGATACACAGCGTGGGGGCTTGCTCCGCCATCATCAGGCGGTAAGCCGCCTCACGAAAGGCGCTGTCCTGCATGCAATCGCTGATGTGTTGAAACCCGGCCAGATAGCCAAGGTAGGCCAGAAACGAGTGACTGCCGTTCAGCATTCGCAGTTTCATCTGTTCCCACGGCAGCACGTCATCGACCATCTGGACACCCGCGGTTTCCCACTGTGGGCGACCGGCGACAAAATTGTCTTCAATTACCCACTGGATAAACGGCTCGCAGCTGATGCTACAAGGGTCGCTTACGCCCAGCTCTTGAGCTATTTCTTCCAGTGACTCTTCAGTCGCGGCAGGGACAATTCTGTCGACCATGGTGCCCGGAAAACTGACCTGCTCTTGTATCCACTCCGCCAGCTCGGGCGAACGTTTTTGTGCCATGCCCAGAATCGCGTTTTTCACCACATGACCGTTGTCAGGAATGTTATCACACGAGAGTACGGTAAACGGCGGCAACCCGCGTTCACGTCGGCGATGCAGGGCTTCGACAATAATGCCCGGTGCTGAGTGTGGTTCATCTGGTGATTGCAAATCATGAACGATGCGCGGATTGGTGAGATCAAGTGACCCTGTGGACGGATCAATGCAGTAGCCTTTTTCCGTGATGGTTAACGACACAATCGCCACTTGCGGTTCACAGAATTTTTCAATAATGGCTGCCAGCGAATCCAGCGTGGCGTTCAGGCACTCATTAACGGCACCGACCACAACCGGTTGATTACCGTCAGCGCCTTTTTCTAACACGGTATACAGGTGATCCTGCTCGCGAAGCTGGCGCATTAGCCGATCGCCGCTGAACAGACTGATCTCACAAATCCCCCAGTCTCCTCCCTGCATATTGAGCACCCGATCGGTTAATAATGCTTGATGCGCGCGGTGAAAAGCACCGAAACCAAAATGCACGATTCGAGATTTTAACTTTTGGCGATCGTACTGCGGTATCTGTACGTTTTTTGGGAGTGAAGCCGAGGCAATAGTCTTCATTAAATACACCTGATTAACCATTAATTAACAATGGCAGTATAAAGTTATATGACAACAAGTTAAATTGGTGTGCCTCATTTATCCGGGGAATGTGAGCTTGATCAATCAATCATCGGCGTTTTGTTGATCGTCCAGCGGATGCCTGTATGGTAGTCGCCATGAAGGCAATCTAATTTGGTATAACAACTTGTGAGGTGAAGCAATGGAACAAACCTGGCGTTGGTACGGACCGAACGATCCGGTATCGCTTGATGATGTGCGTCAGGCTGGCGCAACCGGTGTTGTGACCGCCTTGCACCACATTCCCAACGGTGAAGTGTGGCCTGTTGATGAGATTCAAAAACGCCAGGCTATTCTGGCTGAAAAGGGGCTGACCTGGTCGGTGGTGGAAAGTATTCCTGTTCACGAAGACATCAAAACCCAGTCCGGACAGTATCAAACGTGGATCGCCAATTATCAGCAAAGTCTGCGCAATCTGGCGACCTGCGGTATTGATACCGTGTGCTATAACTTCATGCCGATCCTCGACTGGACGCGCACTGACCTCGAATATCAGCTCCCGGACGGCTCTAAGGCGCTGCGTTTTGATCAAATTGCCTTTGCGGCCTTCGAGCTGCACATCCTGCAGCGCCCCGGCGCGAAGGCGGATTACACTGCAGAAGAACAGCGTCAGGCGCTGGACTATTTCAATGCTATGAGCGAAGCCGACGTAGAGAAGCTGACCCGTAATATTATCGCCGGTCTGCCGGGTGCAGAAGAAGGTTATACGCTGGACAAGTTTCGTGCGCGCCTGGCGGAATATGACGGTATCAGTAAAGATGATCTGCGTAACAATATGGCCGTATTCCTGCACGCGATTGTGCCGGTAGCTGAAGAAGTCGGCGTACGTCTGGCTGTGCATCCTGACGATCCACCGCGCCCGATCCTCGGCTTGCCGCGTATCGTTTCCACTATTGAAGATATGCAGTGGCTGAAAGAAACGGTAGACAGCATTTATAACGGCTTCACTATGTGTACCGGTTCATACGGCGTGCGTGCGGATAACGATCTGGTGAAAATGATTGAAACCTTTGGCGATCGTATTCATTTTACGCATTTACGTTCAACGTGCCGTGAAGATAACCCGAAAACCTTCCATGAAGGCGCCCACCTGCAGGGCGATGTGGACATGGTCTCGGTGGTGGCGGCGATCCTGCGTGAAGAACAGCGTCGTAAGAGGGCGGGCGATCTGCGTCCTATCCCGATGCGTCCGGATCATGGGCATCAGATGCTTGACGATCTGCACAAGAAAACCAACCCGGGTTACTCCGCAATTGGTCGTTTGAAAGGGCTGGCTGAAGTTCGTGGTGTTGAGCTGGCGCTGAAACAAACGCAGTTCCGCGATTTGCTGTAATGGCGTAAACAGGGATTGGGCGAGCGGCTCGATCCCTGTTCAGCCATCAGGGCTGAATTAACGCCTGCTCCAGCACTCTCAGCACTCTATTGATCTGCGGTAACTGTAACCCGCCAAAACCGAAAAACATCACCGCGTCGCTGTTCTCCTTACGCCAGATTTCTTCTGAACCGTTCTCAATATCCTGTAGCGTATCAAAGCGAACACCAGCCTGTAGACAGCGCTGTTGCAGCGTGGCGATGACATCAGGCGCGCGATCAATGCGTAAAGACAGGTGCAGGCCTGCCGTTGCACCGTCGATTTTGCCGTCGGGGAACAACGCGGAAAGGCCGTCCCGCAAAAGTACGAGACGCGCCGCGTAACTGCAGGCCAGTTTGCCGAGGTGGGTATAAAAGATCTGATTCTGCATTAATTCAGCGAGAAACTGCTGCAATAACCACTGACTGCCGTTGTTGTTTAACGCTTTCATATTCTGCACTGCCGGGAGCAGTTCATCCGGGCAAATGAGATAGCCAAGACGCGCCCCCGGCCCCAGTGTTTTTGAGAATGTCCCCATATAGATAACCCGGTCGTGATAATCCATGGCTTTCAGCGCGGGAAGGGGATTCTCGCCATAAGTAAAAACGGCATCATAATCATCTTCGATAATGTAAGCCCCGACACGCTGCGCCCACGTCAGCAATGACAGACGCCGATCCAGTGAAAGCACACTTCCCATTGGATATTGATGTGCGGGTGTCACGTAACAAAGCTGAGTTGCATATTCGGGTAATTTATCCGTACACAGGCCCTGGTTATCCACAGCGATTGGGGTAATGTCGGCACCATAATAATTAAAAAGATGCCACGCGCCAGAATAACAAGGGGCTTCGGTCACAACATGACATTTTTTTTCCTGACATGCCGCATGATGAATAATAAATATCTGGCTGAGCAGCGATAACCCTTCCTGAATTCCGTTGGTAATGATGATGTTCTCAGCTCGGGTATTAATCCCACGGGATAAATTAAGGTATCTGACCATTTGCTCACGCAATGAAAATAATCCATTTGGTGAATGATATCGGGTAAATAATTGTTCTTTAAATACGCTGGGGGCGTTATTCCACTTTCGCCAACTTGACCAGGGGAAGGCGTTGGGATCGGGGACGCCCATCCGACAATAAAAATCTCGTCCCATCTCGCCATAGACATCGGTGGAAACACCGGCAGGCTCAGGTTTTACCGGAGGAGAACCCAGCGCTTCGGGTAAGTGTGCCGGGGGCATGCGTACCGGCGTGGTGAATATGACTTCATAGCCGATACCCTGTCGGCTCTTGATAAACCCTGCCGCCATCAGCTTTTCATATGCCATCACGACCGTGATTTTAGCCACATTCAACACCTGCGACTGCTCGCGAATAGAGGGAAGTTTGTCCCCACACAGCAAATCACCCTGCTGAATAGCCTGGAAATAAAATTGAAAGATCTGCAATTGCAGTGGGGTACGGCTTTCTCTGTTGAGAAACAGTTTCAGCATGAGAAATTCCTTATTAAAACGATAGCGACATATTACGAGCTTCTGTTTTTAACTATTTTGACTCGCCTCATAGAGTGAACGCTGTTCCTATACTCTGCTGCTGCTGTCTCTATTCTCCTTTTTTAATATCCCTTAGCGTGTCGCTATTAAAATAATGGAGGCAAGTATGTCGTGGATAAGAAAGAGCGCACTGTGGTGCGCATTCGGTGGCGCCGTTGCAATGGCTTTTGCCATTTGGGGAACGTGGCAAGGTGTGCATTACACCAGCAGCACCGAGTTTTGTTTGTCGTGCCATTCGATGCGTACAGCGGGGGAGGAATATAAGACCAGCATACATTTTCGCAATGCCTCCGGTGTGCGCGCCGAGTGCAAGGATTGCCATATTCCACCGGGTATCGTCCCGACGCTTATCCGCAAAACGGAAGCCTTAAACGACCTCTACCATACGTTCATTTCACCGTCGATCGATACTCCCGAAAAGTTTACTGCAAAGCGGGCAGAACTTGCCCAACGGGAGTGGGCGCGAATGAGCGCCAATAATTCAGCAGCCTGTAAATCCTGCCACAGCTATGAGGCGATGGATCACGGTAAGCAATCTACGAATGCGGCGGCACAAATGACCGCGGCGGCGGCGAAGGACAGTAACTGTATTGACTGCCACAAAGGTATTGCCCATCACAAGCCTGATATGAGCAGCGGCTATCGCGACCGGTTTAAGCAACTACAACATCAGGGAGAGACGCCATCTGAGGCGACCACGCTGTTTTCGTTAAACGAGAAAGCTCTGACGGCGACGGCTGGGAGCCCCGTCGGTAAAGCGCTGCTGTTTCCGGCAACCGAGGTCAGGGTGCTGAAAAAAGAGGGCAGCAATGTCCAGCTGGAAGTGACGGGCTGGCGTGAAAGCAAAGGCCGTGGGCGGGTGATCACTCAATTTATGGGTAAACGCGTTTTCTCTGCCGTTCTCGATGACTCCTTAATGGCAAATGTAAAAATCCTGCAAACCCAGGTTGATCCCGATTCTCACCAGGAGTGGCAGCAGGTGAGCCTGACCGCATGGTCTTCCAGTCAGGGGTTTATCACGAGTATTGCACCGGTGTGGGAATACTCGGATCAGATGCTGCAATCCACTTGTAGTGCCTGCCACAGCACACCGCCTACTACCCGTTATACCGCCAATGGCTGGATTGCTGGACTAAAAGCGATGTCGGCCTATTACCGACTTAATCCTGTGGAAGAACGCACGTTGTTGAAATATCTCCAGACGCACGCCAGCGATGTATCTGACTCCAAATAATAAAGAGGATAATGTATGGATATTCATGACTTTAATCCGTCTCGCCGCCGTTTCCTGACCGGTATGATGGCGGTAGGTGCTGCCAGTGTGCTGGCACCCAATCCGCTGATATCAAAAGTATGGGCGGCAGGAGAAAACCCTGAGCAGTGGATCCAGTCCGGGTCGCATTTTGGCGCCTTTGAAGCCAAAGTGGTTAACGGCGAGTGGACCGAAACCCGCCCCTTTAAACACGACAAATACCCGTGTGATATGCTCAATGCGGTGCGCGAAGTGGTCTATAACCCTTCGCGGGTCCGCTACCCGATGGTTCGACTGGACTGGCTACGTAAACGTGAAAAATCAGACCGCAGCCAGCGAGGAGATAACCGTTTTGTACGGGTCAGTTGGGATCAGGCGTTGGATCTGTTTTATGAAGAACTGGAGCGGGTGCAAAAAACCTACGGCTCTTCCGGCGTATTTACCGGGCTGGCCGACTGGCAAATGGTGGGCAAATACCATAAAGCGGGCGGCGCAATGGACAGGGGACTCGGCCTGCACGGGAGCTATGTCACCACTGTAGGCGACTACTCGGCTGCCGCTGCACAGGTTATCTTGCCGCATGTGATTGGCTCGCTGGAAGTCTATGAGCAGCAAACCTCGCTCCCGCTAGTGATTGAGAATACCAATACCATTGTACTGTGGGGCTGCGATCCGATTAAGAATTTGCAGATCGAATTTCTGGTGCCCGATCATGAAGCGTTTGGCTACTGGCAGCAGATTAAAGAGGCAGTCGCACAGGGCAAAATGCGCGTCATTAGCGTTGATCCGGTGCGCAGTAAATCGCAGAACTTTCTTGGTGCTGAACAACTGCCGCTACGACCACAAACCGATGTCGCCTTGCTGTTGGCGCTAGCACATACTCTGTATGAAGAAAAACTGTACGACACGGCGTTTATTAACGACTACACCGTCGGCTTCGAGCAGTTTTTGCCGTACCTGACAGGGGAGACAGACAAGCAGCCGAAAAATGCCGAGTGGGCAGCCCAAATATGTGGCCTGAGCGCAGAACAGATCCGTGACTTCGCCCGCCTGCTGGTGAAAGGCCGCACGCAGTTTATGGGCGGCTGGTGCGTACAGCGTATGCACCATGGTGAGCAGTACCCCTGGATGCTGGTGGTGCTGGCCAGCATGGTTGGGCAAATTGGTTTACCGGGCGGCGGCGTAGGATTTGGCTGGCACTACAATGGCGGCGGTACGGTGACGTCGGCCGGTCCTGTGTTATCGGGGCTCGGGAGCATTAACAATCCACCTGAGGCGAAGTATAAAGCAGATTTTCGCGGTGTATCGGCGCATATTCCCACCTCACGCATCGTCGACTGCTTGCTTGAACCGGGTAAGAAAATTGCCTTCAATGGTGAAACGCTAACCTGGCCTGATATCAAAATGGCAATCTACAGCGCGGCCAACCCGTTCCACGCTCAGCAGGATCGCAACCGCATGATTGAGGCATGGAAGAAGCTGGAGACGGTGGTGGTGTTGGATCACCAATGGACCGCATCCTGTCGTTTTGCCGATATTGTGCTGCCCGTCACTACGCGTTTTGAGCGTAACGATATTGAGCAGTTTGGTACCCATTCGAATAAAGGGCTGATGGCGCTGCATCAGGTAGTCAAACCGCAATATGAAGCACGTCACGACTTCGACGTGTTTGCCGGTCTGTGTAAACGTTTTGATAAAGAAGCGGTATATCGTGAAAACCGTGATGAAATGCAGTGGATACAAGCGCTTTATGACGAAGGCGTGAAGATGGGCGCGTCGCTCGACGTCACCTTACCGGACTTTGATACCTTCTGGAAAGGGGACGGATATATTGAATATCCGGCGGGGCAGCCGTGGGTGCGCCACGGCGAGTTTCGCGACCAGCCCGATCTTAACCCGTTAGGGACTCCGTCGGGGCTCATTGAAATCTACAGTAAAACCATCGCCGGTTTTCAGTATGAAGATTGTCCAGGACACCCGGTGTGGATGGAGCCGTTTGAACGCAGTCATCAGGGCAAGACAGATAAATATCCACTGCATCTGCAATCCTGTCACCCGGATAAACGTCTGCACTCACAACTGTGCTCAAGCGATGCGTTTCGTAATACCTACGCGGTGGCTGGCAGAGAACCGCTTTATATCAGCGAGCAAGATGCAACCGCACGCGGTTTAAAGGCCGGAGATATCGCCCGCGTGTTCAACGCCCGTGGTCAGGTGCTGGCAGGCGTGGTAATTAGCGCCGATTTCCCTGCGGGCGTGATCCGAATTCATGAAGGGGCTTGGTATTCCCCGCAGGAAGGCGGGAAAGCCGGGACGCTATGTACCTATGGCGATCCGAATGTCCTGAGTGCGGATATTGGTACATCGCAGCTGGCGCAAGGCCCTTCCGCACATACCGTGCTGGTAGACGTTGAACGCTACCAGCAAAAGGCCCCGCAGGTGACGGCATTCGGTGGACCTGAGACAGTCAAAGAGGAGGGGGTCAGTGCCGCATAATCACATTCATCAGCAGCGAGCAGCGGTGTATCAGTGGTTTTCGCAACTGCTGTTTCGTGAGTTGGACGAGAAGCAATTAGCCCTTCTTGAGAACGGGGAGAGCCGGGATTGGATTACCTCACTGGCGGGGATCCCTGGGCTGGCTGCTGATGTCAAAAAATTAGAGCGTAGTCTGGCGAGGGTGCTGCGGCGTGAATACCGACAACTGGAGCTGGCGGCTGATTTTGCTTCGCTGTTTTTGCTGGCACCTCCGGGCGGGGTTTCTCCCTATGCTGGGCATTATCCGCATACGACGGCACCTGAAGAACGGCGGCAAATGAATGTGCTGTTGGTTGAGCAGGGGCTGGCTGCGCGGGAAAATGAACCCTCCGATCATATCGCGGTTCAGTTGGCATTAATGGCGAGGATGGTGGATAAAGAGGAGAAGGTCGCTGCGCAATATTACTTTTTGCATCATCACATTATGTGTTGGGCACCGCTATTACGGGAGAGCTGTTTACATCGTGACGAAGGGGGATTTTACCCTCAGGCAGTCAACGTGATAGTGAGTTTTATGCGTGAGGATGAGCAGTACCTGGAATCATTATTGATGGATGATTTCTACCTCAGCAGTCAGCGCTGAAATAACAAAGGGACAGCACATGCTGTCCCTTTTAGTCTGTCTCTCAGCAGAAACGTTAGTCTGCACGCCCCATATAACGGCGTTCTTCGATATGAATGCGGATTTTTTCACCGGCACTCAGATACTCAGGAACCAGGATCACCAGGCCGGTGGTCAGAGTGGCTGGCTTGTTACGTGCACTGGCTGACGCACCTTTAATGCCAGGTGAGGTTTCAACGATCTCAAGGTCTACGGTCTGCGGCAGTTCAAGCGCCAGCAGTTGGCCATCCCAGGTCAGCACCTGCATGTCCGGCATTCCGCCTTCCGGAATGAACAGCAGCTCTTCTTCGATCTGGTCTTTGGTGAAGGTATACGGGGTATAGTCTTCTTTATCCATAAAGACGTATTCGTTGCCATCAACGTAGGAGAAATCAACGCCACGACGGCTCAGGGTGACGGTATCCACGATATCGTCGCCTTTGAAGCGCTCTTCGACCTTGAGGCCTGTACGGACATCAGAAAAACGCATTTTGTACAGCGTGGCTGCACCACGTGCGCTCGGTGATTGAATATCAATATCTTTTACAATCAGCAGCTTGCCGTTGTAGTTAAGTACCATACCTTTTTTAATTTCGTTCGCTCTTGGCATCGAAAAAATCCTGTAGTGAGGAGTGTCTAAAATATCGCGTCAAACTACTCGCGCCGGGTCATTCAGGCAAGCGGAATTCATGCTTTTGCGGGTGCAAAAAAGGTGGTACTGTTCGCTACCTACACAATCCGCGGGTTTACCTTAAAGAGAATACTGTATGGAATGCCGTCCGGATTGTGGTGCATGTTGCACTGCACCTTCTATTTCCAGTCCTATCCCCGGCATGCCTGAGGGCAAGCCCGCCAATACACCATGTGTGCAGCTTGATGAATCCCTGCGCTGTAAAATTTTTGGTTCCGCACTGCGTCCAAAAGTGTGTGCAGGCTTACAGCCCAGCGCAGAAATGTGTGGCCAGACAACGCGCCAGGGCATGATGTATCTGATTGAGCTTGAAGCGCTCACTGCACCTTAAACGTCTTTGATCCGCGCCAGGCAAAAGACCGTGGCGATAATCATCACCAGCGCAAACCAGAACACCGCATGGTAGTTCCAGATTTCAGCGGCGATACCGGCAAGCGATCCGGCAATAATCCAGCCCACACGGATGGTGTTGGTGTAAAGGGTGGTTGCAGAACCCGCCTGTCCTGGCATCAAGTCCTGGAAATAGAGCATGCCAATACCGCCGAGAATACCGATGTAAATGGCGTTCAGCAGCTGTAAGCTGAGCAGAATAACCGGTGAATGTGCCAGCAGCATCCCGGCATAAAAGAAGAATCCGGCGACCACGGCGATCCGCATCAACAGACGTTTGCCCAGACGTTTAGCAAAGTATCCGGCGATGAGCATCGTCGGTATTTCCAACCCGGCTGCGGTGCCCATCATAATGCCTGCGAGTTTTTCCGGCAGATGCAGTTCGTTGATGATAAACAATGGCATATTAATGATATACAGGCTGTTGGTGCCCCACATTAATGTACAGATAGCAAACAGCAGCAGCGTATCGCGCCGGTTACGACGCGGGGCCTCCACCGCACCCGTGGCGAGAGATGCATTTTTGTTCATTGACGGTAAGAACAACCAAACCATGACGCCGCAGACGATAAACGCGACGGCGGCGCTCAGGTACATCACCGTAAAGCTGAAACCCATGGCCAGCGCGTAAGCTAACGGCGGACCAATAACCCAC
This sequence comes from Citrobacter sp. Res13-Sevr-PEB04-36, assembly GCF_015672735.1. Taxonomy (GTDB): domain Bacteria; phylum Pseudomonadota; class Gammaproteobacteria; order Enterobacterales; family Enterobacteriaceae; genus Citrobacter. Next base: position 95,429 of record NZ_JADABY010000069.1, read on the forward strand.
GCCAGCGAAACCTGAGCACGTAAAATGGAGCTGAACATAACAGCTTCGCGGCCCGTGCGGTCAGCATGCTCGCGGGCGAGGGCAAACATTTGCGGGTTAGCGGTTGATCCAAAGCTACTGAGGAAGACGCCGACAAACAGCAAAATAAAATAGTTACGGTTCCAGGCAAACAGCACACAGGCCAGCATCCCCAGAACGCAGCAAAAAACGATCAGATTTTTGCGATCGCCTTTCTTATCGGAACGGCCAGCTAAAAACTGGCTTACCAGAATGCCGATGACGGCGCTGCCGGTAAAAAAGAAACCGACCATTCCCGGACGGGCATGAACTTCATCAGTCAGAAAAAGGCTGAGCGTAGGGGTCTGCAATGCGCCGGCAATACCCGTAAGAAAAGCGACAAGCAGGAACGCCGAAGACGTTAAATCAAACGACTTAGGGGAGGCGGCTACCGGGGTGTTATGCATGTTTCAATATCAGTGATGTGAAGAGACGCGGAGTTTACGCCGCCCGTCAGAAAATAAACAGAGCGTGAAATCAAAATCGGCATGAAAAATCAAAATAGTATTTCAGTCCACGAAAATCGTCTGCTGATGATGCTGAAGCTGTGAAGCTAACGTCGTTTTGCCGTCAGCATTTTTGGACGCATAGCAGAAAAAATGTGCGGCACATCTAAATTCAGCAAGCAAGTTGATAACTTTGCTTGCGTGCTGAAGCAGAAAGAGCAAAACTTCTTGAAACGTTTCAGCGTCATCTTGCCTTAACTGATGGAGTCGGGTGGCGCCTTTTTTCTCATGTTAGCTGAATCGTTTCAATTCAGCAGGAGAGGAGAACCATGTTCCAGTTATCTGTTCAGGATATTCACCCGGGCGAACAGGCCGGAAACAAAGAAGAGGCCATTCGCCTGGTTGCGGCTGCGTTAGTGCAGGCAGGCAACGTTGCGGAAGGCTACGTCAACGGCATGCTGGCGCGCGAGCAGCAAACGTCAACCTTCCTCGGCAACGGTATTGCCATTCCTCACGGTACCACGGACACCCGTGACCAGGTGTTGAAAACCGGGGTGCAGGTGTTCCAGTTTCCACAAGGTATTACCTGGGGTGAAGACCAGGTTGCGTATGTGGCTATTGGTATTGCCGCTAGCTCCGACGAACACCTGGGGTTGCTGCGTCAGCTGACACACGTACTCAGCGATGATTCGGTGGCTGAACAGCTGAAATCAGCCACGACCGCAGAAGAACTGCGCGCGTTGCTGATGGGTGAAAAGCAGAGCGAACAGCTGAAGCTCGACAACGACACGCTGTCGCTGGACGTGGTCGCCGGTTCGCTGGTCACGCTGCAGGCGCTGAACGCCGCGCGTTTGAAAGAAGCTGGCGCGGTTGATGCCAACTTTGTTGCCCGAGCTATCAATGAGCAACCGCTGAATCTCGGCCAGGGGATTTGGCTGAATGATTGTGCACAAGGCAATCTGCGTAGCGCTATTGCCCTCAGCCGTGCGGCAAATGCGTTTGAGGTTCAGGGGGAATCGGTAGCGTTATTAGTCACCGTCGCGATGAATGACGATCAGCCCGTGGCGGTGCTCAAGCGCCTTAGTGATTTGCTGCTCGAGAATAAAGCTGACCGCTTGCTGAAAGCTGATGCTGCTACCGTACTGGCGCTGCTGACCAGTGATGAAGCATTAACTGATGATGTACTGAGCGCAGAGTTTGTCGTGCGCAATGAGCATGGTTTACACGCCCGTCCGGGCACCATGCTGGTGAATACCATTAAACAATTTAACAGTGAAATTACCGTGACAAATCTTGATGGAACCGGGAAACCGGCAAATGGACGCAGTCTGATGAAAGTTGTAGCGCTGGGCGTGAAGAAAGGACACCACCTGCGCTTTACCGCACAGGGTGAAGATGCTGAACAAGCGCTGAAAGCGATTGGTGATGCTATCGCAGCCGGTCTTGGGGAGGGAGCATAATGAGCAGACGTGTGGCAACCATCACCCTGAACCCGGCCTACGATTTGGTCGGCTTTTGCCCGGAAATAGAACGCGGTGAAGTGAACCTGGTGAAAACGACCGGCCTGCATGCCGCGGGCAAAGGCATCAACGTTGCCAAGGTGCTGAAGGACCTGGGTATCGACGTCACGGTAGGTGGTTTTCTGGGTAAAGACAACCAGGATGGTTTTCAGCAGTTGTTCAGCGAGCTGGGTATCGCCAACCGTTTTCAGGTGGTGCAGGGGCGTACCCGTATTAACGTCAAGCTAACGGAAAAAGACGGCGAAGTCACCGACTTCAATTTCTCCGGTTTTGATGTCACCCCAGCCGACTGGGAACGCTTTGTGAATGATTCCCTGAGCTGGCTGGGTCAGTTCGACATGGTATGCGTCAGCGGCAGCCTGCCGGCCGGCGTGAGCCCGGAAGCCTTCACCGACTGGATGACGCGCCTGCGCAGTCAGTGTCCATGCATTATCTTTGATAGTAGTCGTGAAGCCCTGGTGGCAGGGCTGAAAGCAGCTCCGTGGCTGGTGAAACCAAACCGTCGTGAACTGGAAATCTGGGCGGGCCGTAAGCTGCCAGAAATGAAAGATGTGATTGAAGCGGCACATGCGCTGCGTGAGCAAGGCATTGCTCATGTGGTGATTTCACTCGGCGCGGAAGGCGCGCTGTGGGTAAACGCTTCTGGCGAATGGATTGCAAAACCACCGTCAGTTGAGGTGGTCAGCACCGTAGGCGCAGGGGATTCGATGGTTGGCGGTCTGATTTATGGCCTGCTGATGCGCGAGTCCAGCGAACATACACTGCGTCTGGCAACTGCTGTTGCCGCTCTGGCGGTAAGCCAAAGCAATGTGGGTATTACCGATCGTCCTCAGTTGGCCGCAATGATGGCGCGCGTCGACTTAAAACCGTTTAACTGACAGCAGGAGAGGCATAATGAAAACGCTGCTGATTATTGACGCTAATCTCGGCCAGGCTCGTGCTTACATGGCGAAAACCCTGCTTGGAGCGGCGGCGCAAAAAGCGCATCTGGATATTATCGATAATCCGAATGATGCAGAGATGGCGATTGTCCTGGGTGAAACCCTCCCTAACGACAGTGCGCTGAATGGAAAAAAAGTCTGGCTGGGGGACATCTCCCGTGCGGTGGCCCATCCTGAGCTATTCCTTAGCGAAGCGAAAGGTCATGCAAAACCCTACAGCGCACCGGTTGCGGCAGCGCCTGTGGCAAGCAGTGGTCCAAAACGCGTGGTGGCAGTGACGGCCTGTCCGACCGGCGTGGCGCATACGTTTATGGCGGCTGAAGCCATTGAAACTGAAGCTAAAAAACGCGGCTGGTGGGTGAAGGTTGAAACCCGCGGTTCAGTAGGCGCGGGCAATGCCATTACCCCGGAAGAGGTCGCGCAGGCCGATCTGGTGATTGTAGCTGCTGACATCGAAGTTGATCTGGCGAAATTTGCTGGAAAACCGATGTACCGCACCTCCACCGGTCTGGCGCTGAAGAAAACCAGGCAGGAACTGGATAAAGCCGTAGACGAAGCGACGCCGTACCAGCCTGCAGGAAAAGGTCAGTCCGGAGCAACCGAAGGTAAGAAAGAGAGTGTGGGCGCGTACCGTCACCTGCTGACCGGCGTATCTTACATGCTGCCGATGGTAGTTGCCGGTGGTCTGTGTATTGCACTGTCTTTTGCCTTTGGTATTAAGGCGTTTGAAGAGCCGGGCACACTGGCTGCGGCGTTGATGCAAATTGGCGGCGGTTCAGCTTTTGCGCTGATGGTGCCGGTACTGGCCGGTTACATTGCATTTTCCATCGCTGACCGTCCAGGTCTGACACCGGGGCTTATCGGCGGTATGCTGGCGGTGAGTACCGGTTCTGGCTTTATTGGTGGGATTATCGCCGGTTTCCTTGCCGGTTATGTGGCGAAACTCATCAGCACCAGGCTGAAGCTCCCACAAAGTATGGAAGCGCTGAAACCGATCCTGATCATTCCGCTGCTCTCAAGCCTGGTGGTTGGCCTGGCGATGATCTACCTGATTGGTAAACCGGTGGCCGGCATTCTGGAAGGTCTGACCCACTGGTTGCAAACCATGGGAACCGCGAATGCGGTACTGCTGGGGGCGATTCTTGGCGGCATGATGTGTACCGATATGGGTGGGCCGGTTAACAAAGCGGCATATGCTTTCGGTGTGGGGCTGCTCAGTACGCAAACCTATGCGCCGATGGCTGCTATCATGGCGGCGGGTATGGTGCCTCCGCTGGCGCTGGGTCTGGCTACGCTTGTAGCGCGTCGTAAGTTCGACAAAGCACAGCAGGAAGGCGGTAAAGCTGCGCTGGTGCTGGGCCTGTGCTTCATCACTGAAGGGGCTATCCCATTCGCTGCCCGCGATCCGATGCGTGTGTTGCCATGCTGCATCGTCGGTGGTGCGCTGACCGGCGCAATCTCAATGGCGGTGGGCGCTAAGCTGATGGCACCACATGGCGGTTTGTTCGTACTGCTGATCCCCGGCGCGATTACACCGGTGGTGGGATATCTGCTGGCTATTATTGCCGGTACGCTGGTAGCGGGTCTGTCTTATGCCTTCCTGAAACGTCCAGAAGAGGATGTGGTTGCTAAAGTGGCATAATTAAACGCGGTAAAAAGGGCAGAGATTTCTCTGCCCTTTTTTGATCTGCACATTTCCATTGCTTATTAAGCTTCTCAGGCAATCATTGGTGCAATGATAAAGCCAAAGGCAACGCCAGCAATGATGCCGCCTAATCCGGGCAACATAAATGGATGATTTAAGACATACTTGCCGACGCGCGTTGTCCCCGTGGTATCGAACTCCATTGCCGCCAGCGAAGTGGGATAAGTCGGCAGGACAAATACACCGGTTACTGCCACATAGGAGGCCAGAATTGCCCATGTCGGCATGCCGAGGGCTACGGCAAGTGGGATAATCAGCGGCGTGGTTGCCCCCTGTGAATAGAGGAGTGCGCAGGTACCGAACAGCACCAGAGCCAGCAGCATAGGATAGGCCCGCAAAATATCACCCGCGATATCTTTAATTTCCGCCAGGTGCGCATCAATGAAGGTTGTGCCTAACGTCACAATCCCGAGGATCACCGCCAGCGAACTCATACCCGCACGAAAAGTGGATGTCAGCACAATTGAATCTGTGGAAGTTTTGCAAAACACCACCATCAGACAGGCGGCAGATAGCATGCAGATAATTATGATATCCCGCGTATTCATTGGGCTACCGATATCGAATCCGGGGCGGAGTTGGGGACAGGCGGCAAGAAGCACTATCACCACTGTTGCCAGCATAAACAGAGCGACTGAGAGCACGGCACCGGGCGTCGTATTGTTCTGTCCCTCATATTTACGGACCAGACCTTTTTGCAGACGTTCCAGATACACTTCATCATCCTGAAGCTCACACCCCTGGCGTGAAGCGATAAATGCGGCAACCATGGCGGCAACGAATGAGGCTGGCAGACATACCGCCATGACCTGAACAAAGCTAACACCGTTTCCTTCCATGATAGTAAGCATAGCGGCCATAGCTGCACTGATTGGTGAACCGGATATTGCTACCTGGGATGCCACAACGGAACCTGCGAGTGTGCGAGAGGGGCGGATACCGGACTCTTTGGCGACTTCAGCAATGACCGGTAGGGTAGAAAAAACAATAAATCCAGTTCCCGCCATAATGGTCATCGACCAGGTGATTATCGGCGCGATGATATTGATATACTTAGGGTTACGCCGCATAAAATTCCCGGCAATGCGTACCAGATAATCCATACCCCCTGCAGCTTGTAGTGCAGATGCGGCCACGACAACCGTCATAATAATAAGAATGACGTCCACGGGTGGGGAGCCGATGGGGAGACCAAACCCCAGTGTTAGAATGGCCAATCCCAGACCACCGCATAAGCCGATGCCAATTCCGCCGAGACGGATACCAAAGAATATTGCGCCCAATACTACGATAATTTCCAGCCAAATCATGGTGGCCTCCGCCAGACAATTATTGTCATTAAAGGTGAGTGTTTATTTAATGTGACTATTAAATTAGAACTTGATTTTTATTGTGCCAGGAGATGATCTTTGCCTACTCTTTTTTCATACCATTTAATTCCAGCGCGAACTAATGAACCCGTTGAATCAATATATTTTTCAGGAAACTGTTTGACTGCATCAGCAAGAATGACGGGGACTTCGGTGCAACCCAGAACAATGACTTCGGCGCCACGTGAGAAGAGGTTTTCAGCCTGTTCATTCATCAGTGTTTGAGCACGTTTAATGTCACCTGCTTTTAAGCAATAAATACTTTGCATGACTTTTTCCTGCCCCTCGGGATCAGGGCTAATACAGGATAAGCCAAGCGACTCAATACCTTTTTGATAAAGACCCATGTAGAGCGTGGCATTAGTTGCCAGTAGTCCGATACGGTTTTTTTTGCAGTTCTTGACCTCATTTATTGTGGTTTCAACGATGCTGAGCAGCTCTGTGTGACAGCACTCTTTTAATTCATTAAACCAAAAGTGGGCGGTATTACAGGGGATCACAATACACTCGGCGCCTGCATCTTCAAGTTTATGCATATAATCGCGCATTGCCGGGAGCGGGGAATTACCATGATGCATTAACGCGTCAGTTCGATCAGGAATATCAGGAATAGATGAAATAATTAATGGGATATGTTCCTGATCGCGCTGTGCGGTTGTAAATGTGACAAACTTATTAAAGAGATCAACGGTTGCAGCAGGCCCCATACCGCCAAGTACGCCAATTAAACCTTTCACGACTTTTACCTCGATTGACTGTTATTAATATCTGCGAGAGTGTTATTTCTTGCGTTACTTTTTAACAGCTGATAACACTGAAGAGAAATGCAATAATGTTTGTGCTGATGCAAAACGTGCATAGGTGCGGTTGTTTTTGTATACACGGAAAATCAGCTAACAGCGGCATGTGTCGTATCTGGTGAGAAATGAACAGCAACGCCGTGAAGAAAAGATCAAAACGTTAATGTCAAAAACGAAGGTATCATGCAAAAAATGAATCGTTAATTGCTAAGAGTCAATGCTATTAGCATAAAATTTCAGGCATGATGTTTTATGGTAATCAACGTTTTTAACCATCGGCGTGACAGAAATGAAAAATATTGAGACAAAATGGTTATATGATTTCCTGACGCTGGAAGCCTGCCGACATTTTTCCCAGGCCGCCGAGGAGCGCAATATATCCCAACCTGCATTTAGTCGGCGGATCAAGGCGCTAGAGTCAGCTGTGGGCGTTATGTTATTCGATCGTACAACGTCGCCGCTACAGTTGACGGAAGAAGGGAAACTGTTCCATTCACAAACCCGAAGCCTGCTACAACAGCTTGAATGCAATCTGGATGAATTAAGCGGTCATAACCTGCTTGGTGTTCCTAATATAAAAATAGCCGCAGCACATTCTCTGTCACTCACCATGTTACCCAGATTAGTGCATGCGATGGCAGCCTACGGCGAAGAATTTGTTTATCATGTTGAAGCGATTGATGTTGTGCAGGCGGTTAATACGCTGCGAGAAGGGAAAAGTGATTTTATTATCTCATTTCGTGACGAAGACTTGATGCAGTCGCCTTTCTGTGGTCTGAAAGTGTTTGAGTCTGAGCTATATCCTGTTTGTGCTGCAGATGCGCAGGGGAATCCTTTATTCGATATCTACCAGCCACAAGTGCCGTTGCTTAACTACACCAGTGCCTCTTATATGGGACGACTGGTAAATCGGCATCTGGCGGACGTCGGTGGTATTGCGGCACGTACGTTATTTATGTCTTCGATGAGTGAATTACTGAAAAATATGGCGCTTGATGGGCACGGTATTGCGTGGTTGCCCGCATGGTCAATCGTTAATGAACTGCGCGCTAAGCGCCTGGTTTGTTTGGCTACGCCGGCGTTGATGGTGCCAATTCAAGCCTATATTTACCGAATGGATACCCGACTGAATAAAACTGCTGAGCATTTTTGGCGGATTTTATATAATCGTATGCCAGAAGACCTGATTTCACTCGCTTGACGCGCGCCGGTATCTCCGGCGCGCAGGCGTGATTATGCCACCGCTTTTTCTGTTTGCTGCGCTTTCAGCCAGGCTATTTCTTCCGCCCAGATATCCGGATTGATGGTTTCCAGCACCAGCGGAATGCCGTCAAAACGGTCATCCTGCATAATCCAGCGGAAGGCGTCGTGACCGATATTGCCTTCACCTAAGCTGTGATGGCGGTCAACGCGGCTACCAAACGTGCTTTTGGCATCGTTCAGGTGCATCCCTCGTAAATAGTTAAAGCCGACAATACGTTCAAATTCGGCAAAGGTCTTTTCACACTCGGCGGCGCTTCGCAGATCGTATCCGGCGGCGAAGGCGTGACAGGTATCAATGCAGACGCCCACGCGGGATTTATCTTCTACACCATCGATAATGGCGGCCAGATGCTCAAACTTAAAGCCAAGATTGCTGCCCTGACCGGCGGTGTTTTCAATAACGGCGGTTACGCCCTGGGTCTGCGCGAGGGCAATGTTGATGGACTCGGCAATGCGCGACAGGCATTCGTCTTCCGGGATCTGCATTAAATGGCTGCCCGGATGAAAGTTAAGCAGGGATAACCCCAGCAGCTCGCAACGCTGCATTTCATCAATAAAGGCATCGCGTGATTTTTCCAGCGCGTCGCTGACTGGGTGGCCGAGGTTAATCAGATAGCTGTCGTGAGGAAGAATTTGCGCAGAGGTAAAGTGATACTTCTCGCAGGCTGACTTGAAATCATCAATGATTTCGGTAGTTAGCGGTGCGGCGCGCCACTGACGTTGATTTTTGGTGAACAAGGCGAATGCGGTCGCTTCGATTTCTGCAGCGCGAATAGCGGCGTTAGCCAGACCGCCAGCGGCGCTTACGTGCGCTCCAATATATTTCATAATTGATTCCCCAAATAGTTCGAGTTGCAGGACAAAACGCAATACGTTTTGAGCAGCGCCTGCAACTTGAAATATGACGGGAAAACCCGCCACACTCAAAAGGGGAGAGTATAGCGGGTCAACAGGGGTTAGTCGTGTTTGATTATGCCATCACGCTGTGAATCAAAACGTTGATTGCACCACCACCGACAATCAGCCAGGCAAACAGCACCAGCGCCATCAGTAAGGGTTTGGCACCGGCCTTTTTCAGGGCGCTGACGTGAGTGGTCAGCCCAAGTGCGGCCATCGCCATTGCCAGCAGCACGGTATCCAGGGTGACCAGCATGTTCACCACAGACTGCGGCAGCAGGTGGAACGAGTTAAAAATCGCCACCACAATGAACAGGATGGCAAACCACGGAATGGTGATTTTGCTCTTTTCGCCACCGTTAGCCGGAGAAAGTTGTTTCACTCGTGCCGCCAGCAGGATGAGGAACGGAGCCAGCATCATAACGCGCAGCATCTTAGCAATAACGGCTGCATTTTCTGCATCCGGGTTAATGGCATGTCCGGCAGCGACAACCTGCGCAACTTCATGCATGGTTGACCCAATGTAAATCCCGTAAGTTTCAGGGCTAAACCAGTGCGAAAGCCACGGATACATCGCCGGGTACAGGAAGATGGCAATGGTACCGAAGATAACCACGGTGGCGACAGCGACCGTCACTTTACTGGCCTCTGCTTTCACTACCGGCTCGGTCGCCAGAACCGCCGCAGCACCACAAATGCTGCTCCCGGCGCCAATCAGCCAACTGGTGTGTTTGTCCAGGCCAAACACTTTCTGGCCGAGGAAGCAGGCAAGCATAAAGGTGCTGGTCAGCGTCAACGCATCGATCACAATCCCACTGACGCCAACATCAGCAATTTGCGCGAAGGTGAGGCGAAAGCCGTAGAGGATGATCCCCAGGCGCAACAAATGTTGTTTGGCAAAAAGTACGCCGCCGTCACAGCTTTTCCAGATATGCGGATAGACAGTGTTGCCGAGAACCATCCCCAGTAAAATGGCTAAGGTCAGGGCGCTGAACCCGGCACCCGCGACGGCGGGGATGGAACCACCCCATAACGCGGCTCCGGTAATTACTGCACTCAGGGCAAGCCCCGGAATAAAATGCCACACTGTACGTCGATGATTCTGTAGGGCGAGTTCAGTCATAACCCCTCCTGTAAATGGAATGATTTCTTGGAGAAAATAGTAAGGTGAAGTGGTTTAAAAATAAAATTGATTATATATTTATAATTAATCTGAATAAGTGGTAAACACGGGCCATCCGGAGGAAAACGACCATGCATATCACCCTGCGACAACTTGAAGTGTTTGCTGAAGTACTGAAAAGTGGCTCGACGACCCAGGCTTCTGTCATGTTGTCATTGTCGCAATCAGCGGTGAGTGCGGCGCTGACCGATTTGGAAGGGCAGCTTGGCGTGCAACTGTTCGACCGTGTGGGCAAACGTTTGGTGGTCAATGAGCACGGGCGTTTGCTGTATCCTCGTGCGTTGGCGCTGCTTGAGCAAACGGCTGAAATTGAACAGCTTTTTCGTGAAGACAATGGGGCGATTCGCGTCTATGCCAGTAGCACCATTGGCAATTACATTTTACCTGCCTTAATTGCCCGCTATCGGCAGGATTTTCCCGATCTGCCGCTGGAACTGAGTGTGGGTAATAGCCTGGACGTGATTAATGCCGTACTGGATTTCCGGGTCGACATTGGGCTGATAGAAGGGCCGTGCCACAGTACGGAAATCATCTCTGAGCCTTGGCTGGAGGATGAGCTGGTCGTGTTTGCCGCACCGACTTCGCCGTTAGTAAAAGGCCCCGTTACGCTGGAGCAACTGGCGGCATCACCGTGGATCCTGCGCGAGCGCGGGTCCGGTACGCGTGAGCTGGTGGATTATCTGCTGTTGTCTCATTTGCCGCGATTTCAGATGGCCATGGAGTTGGGCAACTCCGAGGCCATTAAACATGCTGTACGCCATGGCTTAGGGATTAGCTGTCTGTCACGTCGGGTGATAGAGGAGCAGCTACAGGCTGGAACGCTGAGCGAAGTGCCTGTACCGTTACCGCGTTTAGTTCGCACCCTATGGCGCGTCCATCACCGTCAAAAACACCTCTCCAATGCGCTGCTGCGCTTTTTGCGCTACAGCGACCAGTAGTAAGGTAGCGATGTTTTGTCAGGCAACATGCCGGCTATTTTCTGCTTTACTTATAATCCGCGGCCGGTCATGAAGGTCTCTTATAACAGCGCATTTGTACCGGAAGAATGCCGTTTCGTCTGCTACAATCGCGCCTCATTTTTTGGATGGATAGCATTTTCCCATGGTTTCCGAAACTAAAACCACAGAAGCGCCCACGCTACGTCGTGAACTGAAGGCGCGCCACCTGACGATGATTGCCATTGGTGGCTCCATCGGTACGGGTCTTTTCGTTGCATCTGGTGCAACCATTTCTGCGGCGGGTCCAGGCGGCGCGCTGTTTTCCTATATTCTGATTGGCCTGATGGTTTACTTCCTGATGACCAGTCTCGGTGAACTGGCTGCGTATATGCCGGTTTCCGGTTCGTTCTCCACCTACGGTCAGAACTATGTAGAAGAAGGCTTTGGCTTCGCGCTGGGCTGGAACTACTGGTACAACTGGGCGGTCACCATTGCCGTTGACCTGGTCGCTGCGCAGTTGGTGATGAGCTGGTGGTTCCCGGATACGCCAGGCTGGATCTGGAGTGCTCTGTTCCTGTGCGTCATCTTCCTGCTGAACTACATCTCTGTTCGCGGTTTTGGTGAAGCAGAGTACTGGTTCTCGCTGATCAAAGTCACCACCGTCATTATCTTCATCGCAGTTGGCGTGTTGATGATTTTCGGCATCTTCAAAGGCGCTCAGCCAGTGGGCTGGAGCAACTGGACCACGGGAGATGCACCTTTTGCCGGGGGCTTTGCGGCCATGATTGGTGTGGCGATGATCGTCGGCTTCTCCTTCCAGGGGACTGAGCTTATCGGTATTGCGGCGGGTGAATCTGAAGATCCCGAGAAGAACATTCCGCGCGCGGTGCGTCAGGTGTTCTGGCGAATCCTGCTGTTCTATGTGTTCGCGATCCTGATTATCAGCCTGATTATTCCGTATACCGATCCAAGCCTGCTGCGCAACGATGTGAAAGACATCAGCGTCAGTCCGTTTACGCTGGTCTTCCAGCACGCGGGCCTGCTTTCTGCGGCTGCGGTAATGAACGCCGTGATCCTGACGGCGGTGCTGTCGGCGGGTAACTCCGGTATGTATGCCTCAACGCGTATGCTCTACACCTTGGCATGCGATGGCAAAGCGCCGCGTATTTTCGCTAAATTGTCTCGTGGCGGCGTTCCGCGTAACGCGCTGTATGCAACCACGGTGGTCGCGGGTCTGTGCTTCCTGACCTCTATGTTTGGCAACCAGACCGTGTACCTGTGGTTGCTGAACACCTCCGGGATGACGGGCTTTATCGCCTGGCTGGGGATTGCCATCAGCCACTATCGTTTCCGTCGCGGTTATATGATGCAGGGGCGTGATATAAACGATCTGCCGTATCGCTCAGGCTTCTTCCCGCTGGGACCGATCTTTGCCTTTGTGCTGTGTCTGATCATCACCCTGGGGCAAAACTACGAAGCGTTCCTGAAAGACACCATTGACTGGGGCGGCGTGATGGCGACCTATATTGGTATACCGCTGTTCCTGATTATCTGGTTCGGCTATAAGCTGACCAGAGGGACGCGTTTCGTGCGTTACAGCGAAATGCAATTCCCGGATCGCGTGAAGAAATCGTCTTAAGCATTTTGGCAGGAAATAACAAAAAACCCCGGCAGGGTAAATGCCGGGGTTTTTTATTGCGCCAAACTTAGAAGTTATAGGTCAGGCCAACCGTGTAACGACGACCATCGAGTATGGTGTCATAGGTCTCGTAATCGATTTGCTTATCCAGAACGTTGTACACGCCAGCGGTGGCGAGCACATCCTTGCTCACGTAGTAACGCACGCCAACATCGACCTGAGTATAGGACGGTGTCCCTTGAGCCATCGAGGTCCGGCTCAGGTACTCAGAGGTTTTCCCGCGCAGGTTCAGGCGGCTCCAGAAGCCGAGATCCTGCGTGGCCTGCCAGTCCAGCGTGGTGTTAAACATATGCTTCGGCATTTTGTTTAACGGCTGACCGGAGAACTGACCGCTTTTCTGTTCAGATTCGGTGTAGGTGTAGTTTGCCGTCCAGTTGAGATCGGAGGTGATTTTCCAGCCGAAGGTGGATTCTACGCCGCGCATATTGGCTTCATCGACGTTAACGCGATCGCTGACGAAGTCATAGCTGGTGCCACCGATGGTGCAGGCCGGATCGGCACTGCTGTTACAGCGGCGAACTTCAGTGATCTTATCTTTGAAGTCGGTGTTGAACAGCGTCACACCCGCGTTGAGGTCGTTGCCGTTATCCCACAGCAGACCGATTTCTTCGCTCAGGCTCTTTTCCGGTTTCAGATCCGGGTTGCCCACAATGATGCCTCTCAGGCGACCACCGCCGGTCACCTGTCCCCAGCTTGCCGAAGACTGGCGCAGATCCGGCGCGCGGTAGCCTGCAGACACGCCGCCTTTCAGAGTCCATTGATCGCTGAGATGCCATACGCCGTAGCCGCGTGGAGTCCAGTTATCACCGTAGTTTTCATCTTTATCCATACGCAGGCCGCCGGTCAGCGTGAAGGTATCGGTTACGGCCCATTCATCTTCAGCAAACAGCGCCCAGCTCCAGCGGGTCAGCTTGTTCAGACCGTCAGCCGCTTCCAGCTGATTACCATTATCACGTAGTTTTTCATAACGGTACTGTCCGCCAGCCGTCAGGGTATGCGCCCCGAGGAAAATCTGGTTCTGATTGTTAAAAATAGTGTTATAGGACTTCATCTGACGACCCGGGTTATCGGTCTCTTCCTGCTGAACATAGCTGGTGGTGTTGAAGTCGTCGTAGTAACCGCTATGGGTTAATGAATAGGTCGTGTGCACATACTTGTTTTCGCTTTTGCTGTTGGGTTTACAGCTTCCGTTACGGCAGTTTTCCTCGGCCATGGATTTACCCGGCGTACTGTCGCGATCCTGCAGCTCTCGCGCGTAATCGAAGTCAATATCGTTTTTATCATCCGGCGTAAAGTTCAGGGTTAATCCCCCGTTACGCATGCGCTGTTCGTTATAACCATTGACGATTTCATCTTCGGCACGGTGAGAGAATAACCCGGTGACTTTTGCGCCAAGTAATCCGTCAATCAGCGGCCCGGACGCATAGGCGTTAGTCTGATAAATATCGCCTGAGTCACGGTCTTCCTGGAAGGTAGCGTCACCATGTAGGGAGCCACTCCAGCCTTTGGTATTCGATACTTTCTTGGTGATCACGTTAATCACCCCGCCCATCGCATCGGAGCCGTACAGCGATGACATGGGGCCACGGATCACTTCGATACGTTCAATGGACTCCAGCGGCGGTAACCAGCCTTGTTCAATGCCCGAGTTATCGCTATTAGGGCGTGTGCCTCGTGTGCTGATCCGCTTACCGTTGACCAGGAAGAGCGTGTACTGTGAAGCCATGCCGCGGATGCTGATATCACTGCTGCTACCGCCACCTGTGACGACGACGCCAGGCACATCTTTGAGTGCATCGGTAACGTCACGGTAAGCTTTATCCTCAATTTGCTGTTTGGTGATCACAGAAATAGAGGCAGGGGCATCCTGAATCTTTTGCTCGAATCCGGTGGCGGTGACCACCACGGTATCCTGGCCAGCGGCATAGACGAGTGATGGGAGGCTGGCGACGCATACTGCGGCAGCAACGGCCTTAACGTGAGGTATAGTCATTTGTATCATTCCATTTAAATGAATTTACCCGTCATACTTCTAGTTGCAGGCGTATTAGCTGTAACTAGAACTAGTTAGGGTACTGAACTGCGCGTCATGTGAAAGGCCATGACATTTGTATGTATTTGTCTTTTAAGGACTCTTTTAGTAAAGAAGCGAGGGGATTGTACAAAAGTATGAATATTTGTAAACACAAATGATAATAGAAATCATTTGTGTTTGATATTTTGTTCAGGGAAAAACTTTTCTGATCAATGAGATAGCGGAGAAATAAAAATGGAGAAAAAGTGAAGGAATGATGGAGAAACAAAGAGGGCTTACGCCCTCAAGGTTGACTATATAGTCGTGGATTATCGCTTTTGAACGGTAAATGCGTAACAGCGGCGGTATCCGTGCCGCTGCTATGTAATGACTTAAAGCCGATGGAATTTAGCGAGTAAAGCCAGCGAGAGGGTGGTTAATAAAATCGCGATTACGGCATAGAGATAGACACCAGACCATTCCCAGCTGTTCTTCACTAATATCACTGGTACGCCTGCCATTGCGGCACCAACATAGCTAAATAATCCCCGGAAGCCGGTTATCGAACCTGCCGCATCTTTGTGAGTGACGTCCAGACAGCCGACGGCAAAAAGCATATGTGGCCCGTACAGGGCAAATCCCATAATCGTGAAGAGTATAGCCGTAATGGTATATGAGGTATCCTGAACCAGCGGGATTAAGGTGATACACACGCACAGCATTAAGGCAAAAATTAAGCCCGTCATCCAACGATTGCTTTTGAACATAAAGTCGGATAAATAACCAGCCAGGAGTCCACCGGCAAGCCCGCCGGCTTCAAACCAGGAGATAATAGAGTTTGCTTTAATAAGACTCCAGCCATGCACCTGCGAGTAGTAAATTTGCGGCCAGTCATTGAGGATGGTGCGGGCAATATAGACGGACATATCGCCCACGATAATAACCCACACCAGCGGATTGATCAGAATATATTTAACGAATATCTGCCAAAACGTGAGGTTAACCGGGCTGGCTTTAACCTGTGCAAGTTCAGTCGGGTCCTTGCGCCACTCGCCGACGTTGGGTAAACCTAGCGTGCCAGGGCGGTCCTTAATGGTAAAGAGTGCGATAACCCCCATGATCAGGGAAATGACTCCCGGAACATAGAAACCCATTTTCCAACTACCGCTCCAGACAATTGCAAAGCTGGTTAACAGTGGAGCAAGACTGCCGCCGATATTGTGTGCTGCTTCCACGACAGCCCACCAACGTCCGCGTTCATTTTTGGAAAACCAGGAGGCCATGATCTTCGCCATCGGCGGAAAACTGGTGCCCTGGAGAATGGCATTAAGGCTGTACAACACATAAAACGCGGCAACACTGTCAGAAAACCCAAAAAGAATATTGACGATACCAACGCCAATGAGCACAGGGCCTGTCATGGCCTTAGGATTTATTTTATCAACCAGCATACCGCCAACAAACTTCATTGAACCATACAGGATATAAAAAAGGGAAGACATGATGGCAAAATCTTCCGCTGTCAGGGAGGTGTCTGACAGCATTGCTGGCATAGCGGCAGAAAAATTCTTACGCGTTAAATAAAAGACGGCATAAGAAATAAAAACGGAGGTGATAATCTCTATACGGAATTTTTTGTAGGTATGGTCAATCTCTTTTTTTTCTTTTACAACCGGCTTATCAGCCTGGCTGAAAATAAACGATTTCAAGCTCATGTAAGTTTCCTTTCAGACAGTGCCCGTGGGGTTATAATTCATTTTCGATATAAAATAAAATCGACTCGAATCCGTGAAAGTTAATCTGGTTTGGAATTAAATCTCTGACCGCTGGTTTTGCTTTCCACGCAATACCTGTGCCTGCATGCATGAGCATGGGGATATCGTTGGCTCCATCACCACAGGCGATAATATTGTGCTGTGGTGTCTGCAGTGTTTCGGCAAGTTTATGTAGAGTTACTTTTTTATTTTCTGCATTCATAATCGGAATGGTAATATTATCTGTCAGGACACTATCCTTTATCTCAACAGTGTTGGAAAAGACATAGTCTAACTGATATTTTTTCTGTAAGCGGTGGGTGAATATATCCAGACCACCTGAAATAATTGCTGTTTTAAAACCTTTCTGTTTCAGGATTGGCAAAATGGTTGTAATACCTGGAGAGGCGGTCATTTGATCGCATACCGCATTAAGCACATCTGTATGTGTTCCCTTTAGCATTCCGATACGCCGCGTAAAACTGCTATTGAAATCCAGTTTTCCTTCCATCGCTTGCTGAGTCAGTTCCGTAATACGTTCTGAGATACCCAATGTTCTGGCTATTTCATCGACACCCTCTTCTTCAATAAACGTTGAATCCATATCAAAGGCGATAATTCCGTTCGTCGGGATGATTTGGGGTTTGATGAAAAAATCAAACTGCTGGGTGAATGATGTCGTTCTCAGTTTTGTATATATATCATGGGTGAATATTTCATCAGGAATTGAAAGTTTTAAATATGTTTTATTGATTGATTTTATGTATAACAACTCAAGCGAGCAATGATACTGATTCGACTTTGCACTGATAAAAGAATTGTGTAGCCACGCCTGAAGTTTTTCAGGTTCTTTTTGGGTGATGAAATAAATAATTGCCATAATGTCACTCCTGTTAACTGTGGATTATTGTAATTGAGGTTGATGGCAATTGAATCCTGCTTTATCACAGATGTGAATGTTAAAGGAACGATAAAAAAGTATTGTTTTTTGTACTGAATAATCAATGTATCTAAAAAGTATCGTTTTTGATATGTGAATCACGGTCTGATGTTGTCAGATGTATATTCTATGATTACTAACAGGGATGGATATAAAAATGGAAAGTTGTGTCGATATTTTCAAAATTGTCATAGGTCCCTCCAGTTCAAGAACGGTCGGACCTATGCGTGCAGCATTTAATTTCATTTCACAGCTAAAGCAGCAAGAAACCTTGCCGCTGACACGAAAAATTGAGGTTGAGTTATATGGCGCATTATCATTAAGTCGCAAGTGCCATAACGTTGATATTGCGCTTTATCTGGGGTTGCTGGGTAATCAGCCCGATAATGTAGATTTACGCTTGCAGATGGACGCTATTAAGCGTGCGGAAAAGGATGGCACTCTGGTTCTGTCCCCCTCTGTTACGGTGACTGTCACTGTTCGGTCTAACTCGCAGCCGCATACCGGGCATCCCTATGCGATGACATTTCGCGCCAGAGATGATTATTTTACGCTGTATGAGGAAACATGGTTTTCAACCGGCGCAGGACAGGTTCATAAACTCGGTGAGACCGCCCCTGTAGCTCCTGAAGACGATGCGGCGTTTCCTTTTGCCTTTCATAATGCAGCGCAGTTGCTGGAACGATGTCAACGCAACGGGTTATCTATTGCTGCGTTGATGATGAAAAATGAGCTACGCGTACATTCTCAGGCTGCATTGCAGGAATATCTTACGCAGATATGGGCTGTTATGAAGCAGGCCGTCCATCGTGGTTTGCATACTGAAGGTTTATTGCCGGGGCCGTATCAGGTTCCACGCAGGGCCTGCGCGTTGCATAAATTACTGGCGATGAAACCTTCCGCGAACGATTTTCTTACTAACCTGAATTGGGTGAATGCATTTGCTATTGCCGTCAGCGAAGAAAATGCGGCGGGAGGGATGGTTGTTACCGCGCCGACCAATGGCGCGAGCGGCATTATCCCGGCGGTACTCAGTTGGTACGATAAGTTTGTCTGTGAACTGGATAGCGCATCGGTTACCCGTTTTTTTCTCACTGCGGGGGCCGTCGCGCTGTTGTTCAAACAGAATGCGTCAATTTTGGGATCAGAGGTCGGATGTCAGGGAGAAATTGGTGTGGCGTGCTCTATGGCTGCGGCGGGACTGGCTGAGCTGATGGGAGCCTCCGTGGCCCAGGTATTGAGCGCAGCAGAAATCGCTATGGAACATCATCTGGGGCTCACCTGTGATCCCGTTGGTGGGCAGGTACAAATTCCTTGTGTCGAACGTAATGCGATTTCATCAGTAAAAGCGATTAACGCAGCGACGATGGCGATGAGCCGCGTCAGTGAGCCGTGCGTTTCTCTGGATGAGGTGATTGCTGCCATGTATGAAACGGGTAAAGACATGAGTGCTAAATATCGCGAAACATATCATGGTTGCCTGGGAAAAATTCAGCCGAGAAAAAGGGGAGGGATGCATGAAATATCACACCATGAATAACGATGAAATCATGCTGTCATTATGTTCCCGTATTAAGGAAACGCGGATTTCTCTGGCGCAGACGCAGCAGCAGCTTGCCGACAGTGCGCAGATAGGGATCGCTACCATTAAACGCATTGAGAAAGGTGGGGGACTGAATCTTGACACGCTTATCTCACTGCTGCGTGCGCTGAACAAACTGCACCATCTGGATGCCATTTTATTTGAATCCGAAATGCGGAATTTTCACGAGGGCCATGAAGGGGGTGAGAGCGCGGGCCGATTACAGGTACGGCAACAGGCTGCGGATTTAAATCGTAAAGCGTCCGCGCCGCAGTCCGAAGAGATGGGCTACAGCGCGGCGATGGAAAATACAGTGTATTGGTGATTATTTCAGCAAATATTGAGCGTGGAAGCGCAGATGATCTTCAATGAATGACGCAATAAAGTAATAGCTGTGATCAAAGCCTGGCTGGATACGTAGCGTCATCGGCCACGCGGTCTGTCGGGCAGTCTCTGCCAGTACGGCGGGCTGGAGCTGATCGGCAAGGAACTGATCGCTATCTCCTTGATCGATAAGCGTTGGAATTGCCTCTTCCGGTTTACTGGCTAACATTAACTCGCAGCTATCCCATTCGGCCCAGGTCGATTTATCCTCGCCCAGATAGGCGCTAAACGCCTTCACGCCCCACGGCACGCGACAGGGGTTAACGATCGGTGCAAAGGCGGAAATGCTGGTGTATCTGCCGGGATTTTTCAGCGCCATAATCAGTGCGCCGTGACCGCCCATGGAGTGCCCACTGATAGCGCAGCGCTCGCTGACGTTAAACTGCGCTTGAATAAGCTGCGGCAGCTCATCCCGCAAATAATCATACATGCGGAAATGCGTGGCCCATGGCGACTGCGTGGCATTGAGATAAAAGCCGGCACCCTGGCCTAAATCGTACCCATCATCGTTGGCAACGTGTTCACCGCGCGGGCTGGTATCCGGCATCACCAGTACGATCCCCAACTCAGCCGCAATACGCTGCGCACCCGCTTTGGTGGTAAAGTTTTCATCATTACAGGTCAGGCCCGACAGCCAGTACAATACCGGAGGCGGCGTGTTATCTCGCGGCGGTGGGAGAAAAATGCTGAAGGTCATGGTGCAATTTAAGGTGGCGGAGTCATGACGCCAGCGTTGCTGCCAGCCTTCAAAACAGCGGTGCTCTTCGAGCATTTCCATGCGCGGCTCCTTGTTGTGTTGAATCTGAATATGTTCGCGAGTTCACCATAATACAGATAATTCATGACACCGTGAGTAACTTTCACTTCCGCAATGGGCAAACATACTTCATCATCTATATAACTTTACGTTAACACTCAGCATTGACCCAGCCGAACGGTGCCTGAAAGCAGCACGCTGAAAGGCGGTGCCAATTTCAATAATTATCGCGGTGAATACTGGATTATGTGCGCCGCCTCACACACAATGTTCTGGCTGTGATACAGCCTAAAAACTTTGCCCCACGCAGGGCAGAGGCGCCACACCTGCAGGAGAAGAATAAATGTCATCACTCAGTAAAGAAGCGGCCCTGGTTCATGAAGCACTGGTCGCACGTGGTCTCGAAACACCGCTGCGCCCGCCCGTGCAAGAGATGGATAACGAAACGCGCAAACGTCTTATCTCCGGCCATATGACCGAGATTATGCAATTGCTCAATCTTGATTTGAGCGATGACAGCCTGATGGAAACGCCGCATCGCATTGCAAAAATGTATGTCGATGAGATTTTCTCCGGTCTTGATTACGCCAATTTCCCAAAAATCACCGTCATTGAAAATAAAATGAAGGTTGATGAGATGGTCACGGTGCGTGATATCACGCTGACCAGCACCTGTGAACATCACTTTGTCACCATCGATGGCAAAGCGACGGTGGCGTATATCCCGAAAGAATCCGTGATTGGTCTGTCGAAGATTAACCGTATCGTGCAATTCTTTGCCCAGCGTCCGCAGGTGCAGGAGCGTCTGACCCAACAAATCCTGACCGCACTACAAACCCTGCTGGGAACTAATAATGTGGCGGTGTCGATTGATGCAGTCCATTACTGCGTGAAAGCGCGCGGCATTCGCGATGCGACCAGCGCCACTACGACTACCTCACTGGGCGGATTATTTAAATCCAGCCAGAATACGCGTCAGGAATTTCTGCGCGCTGTACGTCACCACAACTGACAAGGGCAGGGACCATGGAGCGTAATGTCACGCTGGATTTTATTCGTGGCGTTGCCATCCTCGGGATCCTGCTTCTCAATATCAGCGCCTTTGGTTTGCCAAAGGCGGCATACCTCAATCCGGCCTGGTCTGGCAGCATTACTTTATCGGATGCCTGGACCTGGGCGGTGCTTGATCTCTTCGCACAGGTAAAATTCCTCACGCTGTTCGCTCTGCTCTTCGGCGCGGGCCTGCAAATGCTGCTGCCACGCGGAAAACGCTGGATCCAGTCGCGACTCACTCTACTGGTCTTATTGGGGTTTATTCACGGCTTACTATTCTGGGATGGCGATATCCTGCT
Organism: Citrobacter sp. Res13-Sevr-PEB04-36; assembly: GCF_015672735.1. Classification (GTDB taxonomy): domain Bacteria; phylum Pseudomonadota; class Gammaproteobacteria; order Enterobacterales; family Enterobacteriaceae; genus Citrobacter. Next base: position 117,031 of record NZ_JADABY010000069.1, read on the forward strand.
GGCGTATGGCTTAATCGGTCTGATCGGCTGGCGGCTGATTCGTGATGCTCCGTCGGTAAAAAGCCTGTTTAACACCGGTGCTCTGCTGTATCTGGTGGGGATCGGCGTACTGCTGCTGCTGGGCTCGATTTCTGGGGGAGAAACCAGTCGTGCCTGGACACCGGATGCCTCCGCGTTGCTGTATGAAAAGTACTGGAAGATTAATGGCGGCGTGGAAGCGGTCAGTAACCGCGTAGATATGCTGTCAAATAGCCTGTTGGCGCTGGGGGCGCAGTACGGCTGGCAACTGGCGGGGATGATGCTGTTGGGCGCCGCATTAATGCGCAGCGGCTGGCTGAAAGGGCAGTACAGTTTGTCGCATTATCGACGTACAGGTGTTCTGCTGGTAGCGACAGGTATGGCAATCAATCTGCCTGCGATTATGCTGCAGTGGCATCTTGACTGGGCGTACCGCTGGTGTGCTTTCCTGTTACAAGCGCCGCGTGAACTGAGCGCGCCGTTTCAGACTATCGGCTACGCTGCGCTGATGTTTGGTTTCTGGCCGCAGCTGAGTCGCTTCAAGGTTGTTATCGCTATTGCCTGCGTCGGGCGCATGGCGTTGACCAATTATCTGTTGCAGACGCTTATCTGCACCACGTTGTTTTATCAGTTCGGTTTATTTATGCAATTCGACCGGCTGACGCTGCTGTTTTTCGTTATTCCTGTCTGGGCTGTTAACCTGCTTTTCTCCGTCATTTGGCTACGTTTTTACCGACAGGGCCCGGTGGAGTGGTTATGGCGTCAATTAACCCTGCGTGCTTCAGGGGCATCATTACCGCGAACATCCAGATAACGATCTGGATCACATTTATTAACAAAATGGATGTAACCGCTTTCATTCCTGTGACATGACTCACGCAGTCCTGTGCCTCGTGCTGACAAAATACACAGCCTGGGGTGTCCGTGGGCAACCGCAATCTTAAACAGGGCAGTGAATATGGTAACCATACGTGATGTGGCACGGCAGTCTGGCGTTTCTGTAGCGACGGTTTCCCGCGTACTGAATAACAGTGCGTTGGTGAGTCCTGACACCCGTGAAGCGGTAATGAAGGCTGTGACACAGTTAGGCTATCGACCCAATGCCAATGCGCAAGCGCTGGCGACGCAGGTGAGCGATACCATTGGGGTCGTGGTGATGGATGTATCAGATTCGTTTTTTGGTGCATTGGTGAAAGCCGTGGATCTGGTGGCTCAGCAGCATCAGAAATATGTGCTGATTGGCAACAGCTACCATGAAGCTGAAAAAGAACGTCATGCCATTGAAGTCCTGATCCGCCAACGCTGTAATGCCTTGATTGTTCACTCTAAAGCGCTGAGCGATCGCGAGCTTGGCGAATTTATGGAACACATCCCGGGCATGGTGCTAATCAATCGCATTGTGCCGGGTTACGCCCATCGCTGTGTCTGCCTGGACAATATCAGCGGAGCTAAAATGGCCACCCGCATGCTGCTCAATAATGGGCATCAACGTATCGGCTACCTGGCGTCAAGCCACCGTATTGAAGATGATGCGATGCGCAAAGAAGGCTGGATGAGTGCGTTGCAGGAACACGGCATTACGCCGGCGGAAAGCTGGGTAGGCACTGGTTCACCTGATATGCCGGGGGGCGAATCAGCCATGGTGGAGCTGCTGGGGCGCAATTTACAGCTGACGGCGGTTTTTGCCTACAACGACAATATGGCCGCCGGGGCGCTGACGGCGTTAAAAGACAACGGCATCGCCATTCCACTACATCTGTCCATCATTGGTTTCGATGATATCCCGATTGCCCGTTACACCGACCCTCAACTGACCACCGTGCGCTATCCCATTGCGTCAATGGCGAAAATGGCAACAGAGCTTGCGCTACAAGGCGCGGCGGGCACGCTGGATCCGGCGGCAACGCACTGTTTTATGCCGACGTTGGTGCGGCGCCATTCCGTGGCGTTGCGACAGAATGCGGCACCGATCACTAACTGATAATGTCACCCTATGTAACCGCTTTCAATCTGTGAGTAAATTCACAGTATCTTAACAATGCGATAGCTATGATGACACTGTTTGTTGCGCTGTAACTACTATGTAACGGTGAATAATCACTTTCATCGAGGTGTGGGCGTCTTAAACAACAATTAAAGCCTGTTTTTGGAGCGTTGCCAGACACGGAAGAAATATTTTTAAAAGTGAGCTTCGGCGTTCAGTAACAGTTTAGTAACGTTCTGTCCCGCCGAGCATTTATCTCAAGTACTACCCTGCATAATAAAACCGGAGATACCATGAATAAGAAGGTGTTGACCCTGTCTGCTGTAATGGCAAGCATGTTATTCGGCGCGGCTGCGCACGCTGCTGATACCCGTATTGGTGTGACGATTTATAAGTATGACGATAACTTTATGTCCGTGGTACGTAAAGCTATCGAAAAAGATGCCAAAACGGCGCCAGATGTACAGCTGCTGATGAATGACTCCCAGAACGATCAGTCGAAACAAAACGATCAGATTGATGTGTTGCTGGCAAAAGGCGTTAAAGCCCTGGCGATCAACCTGGTTGATCCGGCAGCTGCAGGCACGGTCATTGAGAAAGCACGTGGTCAGAACGTCCCTATCGTATTCTTCAACAAAGAGCCTTCTCGCAAAGCGCTGGACAGCTATGACAAAGCCTTCTACGTTGGTACTGACTCTAAAGAATCCGGCATCATTCAGGGTGATTTGATTGCTAAGCACTGGGCGGCAAACCCTAATTGGGACCTGAACAAAGACGGTAAAATTCAGTTTGTTCTGCTGAAAGGCGAGCCGGGACACCCGGATGCTGAAGCACGTACTACCTACGTGATTAAAGAGCTGAACGACAAAGGCATTAAAACTGAGCAGCTGCAGTTAGATACCGCCATGTGGGATACGGCTCAGGCAAAAGATAAAGTTGATGCGTGGATGTCTGGTCCAAATGCCAACAAAATTGAAGTTGTTATCGCTAACAACGACGCCATGGCAATGGGTGCTGTAGAAGCGCTGAAAGCACACAACAAAACCAGCGTGCCGGTATTTGGCGTGGATGCATTGCCAGAAGCGCTGGCACTGGTTAAATCTGGCGCGATGGCCGGTACCGTGTTGAATGATGCTAACAACCAGGCGAAAGCCACTTTCGATCTGGCGAAAAACCTGGCTGCCGGCAAAGGCGCTGCTGATGGCACGACCTGGAAAATCGAGAATAAAATCGTTCGTATTCCTTACGTCGGCGTCGATAAAGATAATCTGGCAGAGTTTACCAACAAATAAGTCTATACACGTCATACTTCACGTTGCTTGTGCGTTGGCTGTGCTCGTTCACCCCAGTTACATAGTTATCTATGCTCCTGGGGATTCACTTACTTGCCGCCTTCCTGCAACTCGAATTATTTAGTGTATATGTCTGTGGGCGCAATTTGGTTGCGCCCTTAATAACACGCTTTGCAAGGCCAACAAGGTATAATTATGGTCAGCACTAATACTCAGTCGTCAGGCGAATACTTGTTGGAAATGAGCGGCATCAACAAGTCCTTTCCAGGTGTTAAGGCGCTTGATAATGTCAATTTAAAGGTCCGCCCACATTCTATTCACGCCCTGATGGGCGAGAATGGTGCTGGAAAGTCGACATTATTAAAATGTCTTTTTGGGATCTATCAAAAAGATTCCGGCAGTATTTTATTTCAGGGTAAAGAAATTGATTTTCATTCTGCTAAAGAAGCGCTTGAAAACGGTATTTCAATGGTACACCAGGAATTAAACCTGGTATTACAACGTTCTGTGATGGACAACATGTGGCTGGGGCGCTATCCCACCAAAGGGATGTTTGTCGACCAGGATAAAATGTACCGTGATACCAAAGCGATATTTGATGAACTGGATATTGATATCGATCCGCGTGCGCGCGTCGGTACGTTATCGGTTTCACAAATGCAGATGATAGAAATTGCCAAAGCATTTTCGTATGACGCCAAAATCGTCATCATGGATGAACCGACCTCATCGTTAACCGAAAAAGAGGTTAATCATCTGTTCACCATCATCCGCAAGCTGAAAGAGCGTGGCTGCGGTATCGTATATATTTCTCACAAAATGGAAGAAATCTTCCAGTTGTGCGATGAAATCACCGTCCTGCGTGACGGTCAGTGGATTGCCACCCAGCCGCTGGAAGGGCTGGATATGGATAAGATCATCGCCATGATGGTGGGACGTTCGCTGAATCAACGTTTTCCGGACAAAGAGAACACGCCTGGTGAAGTGATTCTGCAGGTGCGTAACCTGACGTCGCTACGTCAACCGTCAATTCGTGATATCTCTTTTGATCTGCATAAAGGGGAGATCCTCGGGATTGCCGGTTTAGTCGGCGCAAAACGCACGGATATCGTTGAAACCCTTTTTGGTATTCGTGAAAAATCATCGGGTACGATTACGCTCCACGGCAAAAAAATTAATAACCACAGTGCCAATGAAGCCATTAACCATGGTTTTGCACTGGTCACGGAAGAGCGCCGTTCAACCGGTATTTATGCCTATCTGGATATTGGTTTTAACTCGTTAATTTCTAATATCCAAAACTATAAAAATAAAGTGGGTCTGCTGGATAATTCCCGCATGAAGAGCGATACCCAATGGGTTATTGACTCGATGAGGGTGAAAACCCCGGGCCATCGTACGCAAATTGGTTCACTGTCTGGTGGTAATCAGCAAAAGGTGGTTATTGGTCGTTGGTTGTTAACACAGCCAGAGATACTGATGCTGGATGAACCTACGCGAGGAATCGATGTTGGTGCAAAATTTGAAATTTATCAGTTAATTGCTGAACTGGCGAAAAAAGAGAAGGGGATTATCATCATCTCCTCTGAAATGCCGGAGCTGCTGGGTATTACCGATCGTATTTTGGTTATGAGCAATGGTCTTGTAGCTGGAATTGTTGACACTAAAACAACAACGCAAAACGAAATCCTCCGTCTTGCGTCTTTGCACCTTTAAGATTAGGGGCTCCTCATGAGTGCGTTAAATAAGAAAAGTTTTCTTACTTACCTGAAAGAAGGCGGAATTTACGTTGTTCTTTTAGTTCTGCTGGCCATTATTATTTTCCAGGACCCCACATTCTTAAGTTTACTGAACTTGAGTAACATCCTGACCCAATCCTCGGTCCGTATTATTATCGCACTGGGCGTTGCTGGTCTAATTGTCACTCAAGGGACCGACCTGTCTGCCGGGCGTCAGGTCGGCCTGGCTGCCGTGGTGGCAGCGACCTTGCTGCAGTCGATGGATAACGCCAACAAGGTGTTTCCGGAAATGGCCACTATGCCAATTATCGTGGTGGTGCTGATTGTCTGCGTCATTGGCGCCATTATCGGCCTGGTGAACGGCATCATCATTGCTTATCTGAATGTGACGCCGTTTATCACCACGCTCGGTACGATGATCATCGTTTACGGGATCAACTCCCTGTACTACGATTTCGTCGGGGCATCCCCCATTTCTGGCTTTGATAGCGGGTTCTCTACCTTTGCGCAGGGCTTTATTGCGCTGGGCAGTTTCCGACTTTCCTACATTACCTTCTATGCGTTGATTGCGGTGGCTTTTGTCTGGGTGCTGTGGAACAAGACCCGCTTCGGTAAAAACATTTTTGCCATTGGCGGTAACCCGGAAGCGGCGAAAGTGTCTGGTGTAAACGTTGCGCTGAACCTGCTGATTATTTATGCGCTGTCCGGGGTGTTCTACGCCTTCGGTGGTTTGCTGGAAGCTGGGCGTATTGGCTCGGCGACTAACAACCTCGGCTTTATGTATGAGCTGGATGCGATTGCAGCTTGCGTGGTTGGCGGCGTGTCGTTCAGTGGCGGGGTAGGTACCGTCTTTGGCGTGGTGACGGGTGTGATAATCTTCACCGTCATCAACTACGGCCTGACTTATATCGGCGTGAACCCTTACTGGCAGTACATCATTAAGGGCGGCATTATTATCTTCGCAGTAGCGCTGGACTCACTGAAATACGCGCGTAAGAAGTAACGATAGATAACAAAAAGCCCGGGGCAGCGAAATCTGCACCGGGCTTTTTTGTCACTTGTGTTACAGCGTTATCGGATGCTCTTTCTCATCGGCTTTGAATTTGACCTCGCCTAGATCTATGCAGGCGACCGGGCAAACGTGACCACACAGCAAGCAACCGACACATTTTTCCGTATCGCAGTGCGGCGTGCGGGTTCGTTCATTCCATTCCATTGCCTGATGTCCCCCGTCGTAGCAGGAGATATAACAGCGCCCGCAGCCGACGCATTTTTCGAGATTGATATGCGGGTAGACGATATAGCTACGATCAAGATCTTCAGCCGGAATAATATTGGCATTGGCAAGGCCGACCATCTCTTCCAGTGAATCAAATCCCTGATCGGCAAGATAGTGTGACAGTCCACTCGTCATATCTTCCACAATACGATAACCGTACTGCATGATCCCGGTGGTTACCTGCAGCGTGGCAGCACCTAACAGCAAGAATTCGGCAGCATCTTCCCAGGTTTCAATGCCGCCAATGCCGCTAATTGGAAAATCACGCAGCTCTGGGTGCATACGCAGTTGTTGTATAAAGCGCAGGGCGATGGGTTTTACCGCCTTGCCGGAGTAGCCGGAAATACTGGATTTCCCGTTGACCACCGGCATGCCGATTTTCCGCTGCAGGTCGATATTGGTGATGGATTTTACGGTGTTAATGGTGGCAATACCGTCCGCGCCGCCGCGTTTAGCCGCCAGAGCAACTTCACACATATCACCAATATTCGGCGTCATTTTGGCTAACATCGGCAGGGAAGAGCCCCGTTTTACTGCCCGACAGTATTTTTCAACCAACTCCGGGCTCTGCCCAACATCGCTGCCCATCGCGTGCGAGGTCATTTGTGGACAAGAGAAGTTGCACTCAATCATATCCGCACCGGCTTCTTCAACCAGGCGAGCCAGCTCCTGCCATTGCTGTTCATTTTCCCCCATGATTGATGCAATCAACACCTTGTCCGGGTAATGTTGCTTCAGCTTGCGGATGGCGGCCAGATTCTCTTCCAGCGGATGTTCGGCAATTTGCTCCATATTTTTGAAGCCAATAAAGCCGGTATCTTCTTTTGTGAGATGGTCAAAGCGCGGGGAGACTTCATTGGCAATAAAGAAGCCAATCGTTTTAAAAACAATACCGCCCCAGCCGGTATCATAGGCTTTGGCGCACATCTCATAACAGTTGCCCACCGGAGAAGAAGAGAGGCAGAACGGGTTGGGGAATTTTACGCCGCAAAAAGTAATAGAAAGATCTTTCGTTAACATGAGCAGGTCCCCTCTAAATAGCGATGAATGGCCTGAGCGGCTTCTTTACCTGTTTTCACGGCATACACCACGGTTTTATCACCTTTGACAATATCACCCGCGGCGAACAAAGCGGGATCGTCGGTTTGATAATGGTGGGTAGTGATAAGATTGCGTTGTGGGTTTAACGCAGAAAAGGCGGCAAGCTGGGCATGTTGACCGACAGCGAGAATAATATGCTCGGTTTCAAGCGAGAGTTCTCCAGGCTGGCGGACGTGTTTAAAGGTGACTTTATTTCCGGCAACAGCGACCGGCGTGAAACCGTCGATGATTGACACGCCTAATGCCTGTGTGCTGGTGAATTCTTGCTCACTGGCCGGAAATTCGGCGAGTTCCTCACGAGCGACGCAGGTGACTGACGGACAGCCAAGGAGTTTCAACGTGCTGGCGACATCCATTGCCACATCGCCGCCGCCGATGATTAACGCACTCTGTGGGACGTTGATATTGCCTTGTGACTGACGGGCGCGTTGCAGGAAATCAACGGCAATTTCAACATTATTCGCCAGGTCAAAAAGTCCGAGCGTTGAACCGTAGGACATCCCCACAGTAACCAGGACGGCGCGGTTTTCAGCTTTGAGTTGTTCAACCGTGAGCGCGCTGCCTATTTCGCAATTGCATCTGATGGTGACGCCCATTTCAATGATGCGGGAGATTTCGAGATCCAAAACGGACTGGGGCAGGCGAAACGGTGGAATACCGTAGCGCAGCCAGCCACCCGGCTGAGCCTGTTTTTCGTAGATGGTGACGTCGTAGCCCAAATTACTCAATGTTACGCTTGCCTGTAATCCTGCTGGGCCCGCGCCGATAATCGCCACGTTGCCCAGCGTTTTCTTGGCAGGTTGATAAATTTTCATTGCGGTCTGTTGTTCAAAATCGGTAATAAAGCGTTGCAGACGCGCAATATCGATAGGTTTATCTATCCCTGAACGCGTGCATCCACGCTGGCATAATTTTTCGGTTGGGCATACCCGGGCGCAAACGGCACCAAGCGCATTATTCTCACGGATAGTTTCTGCCGCTCCTTTAAAATTGCGAAAATAGATAGAGCGGATAAATTTCCCTGGGTCGGTTTGTGCCGGGCAATCCTGACTACAGGGGGCATCGTGGCATAATAAGCAGCGCGAGGCCTCTTTTATTGCTAATAAGGGAGTAAATGCAGGCGTAAGTTCATCCAGATAATTTTGTTGTGGCATATTTTCTTCCTTAATGCTTGAGTAAATTAAGGCGAACTGTTGATAACAAAATAGGAATATGAAAAAGGTTATTCTTAAGGCTAAGCCTTGCAGGAAGTGTGTTTTGTGAAAGGATTCACAAATAGAGGATGAAGGAAGGGAAATGCTGGCTGGCAGCATTAATCCCTTATATTGGAATAGTAATTGTTCTCATAGTATTAGCTATTCTCAAACGCTAATATTAATAAATGATCTTTACCGATAAAAGATTAAATAAATAACCATCCCGAAAGATAAACATCCGCACCCGGCATAAACAAGAACGTAGGACCAAAATTGCAGCGGCTCTTGATGACGATAGGCATAAACCGGTTCACGTGCGTTCTTCTTTATTTTATCAACAGCCCCGGAGCGCCAACCTTTCCAGGCTTCACGAAAACAAAATACAGGGATTAACAGAAAGGCTAAAACGACGAAGATGGTTTGCACATCCATGCTTACTTTCCTTGCTTCTTTTGAAGTTCGAGTAATTGTTCAGGCGTGACCGCCGGGTAGCCCTGCGCATCATCAGGTACCTGGTGCAGGGCGGGGATTGGCACTAGCGGACCTAAAAAACGCGGTTCACGTTTAAAAAGATAGAGATCGGCAAGTGCACCAAAACGTGCGCCAAATTCGCGAACGCGCACGGTCAGCATATCTTTTGGCGACGGTACTGCGTAGCACTGGGCCTGAATGCCCATATGCAGCGCAATAAACAGCGCGCGCTCGCAGTGGAATCGCTGAGTGATAATGATGAAATCGTTGGTATCAAATACTTTGCGGGTGCGCACAATGGAGTCGAGCGTACGGAAACCGGCGTAATCGAGCACGATGTCGGCAGGATCGACACCAGCGGCAATCAAATCTTTACGCATCGTCATCGGTTCGTTGTAGTTTTGCTGGGCATTGTCGCCGCTGAGCAGCAGGTAATTTACCTTACCGCTGTTATAGGCGTTTAAAGCTCCCTGAATACGGTAGCGGTAATATTGGTTAATGACGCCGGTGCGATAGTATTTCGCGGTGCCTAATACCACGCCGACCTGGCGGTAGGGCAAATCCTGCAATTCGTCGTAGATATAGGGGGCCGTCTTCCAGCTCATCCATCGGTCGAGGCCAAGCACAGTTAACAGCAGCAGGCCTACCAGGACTAACAAGCTGTAAAACACGCGCTTTAACATGTAGATAACTCGGTAATGGGATGGAATGCTAATCAGGCTACTGTACCCGACGGCGTAGCGCAAGAAACAGCAGTCTGATTGAGGGGATTTTCAGCAATACTGTTTAGATCCTGTAGGCCTGATAAGGCCTACATCGTTCAAAATCATTGACTGTAATTTAATTGCAACTCAATCATAACAGTATGATTTTATGGTTGATTTAACAGATTGTGAAATCTCAAATACGTGCATAAGATTTTACAGTAACAGCACCCACAACATCACCCGCTGTTATGCAGATTGTATGCAATCGTTATGCAAAGGAGAAACAACATGCGGTTAAACGATAGTGTTATAAAAAACCTTAAAGCTACTGACCAATCTTACTACGTTTTTAGAAATGATGGGACTCGCGGAACAGGGCGACTCGGGATCAAGGTTTTTCCATCAGGGCGTAAATCTTTTGTCTATCGCTTCCAGTTAGACGGTAAACGTAAATTTAAAACATTGGGGGATTGGCCTCACTACACGCTTGATCAGGCTAGCCAGCGCTATGCTGAGTTAGCAGGGATGACGCACAAAGTAAGAACTGAAAATTTCGTTAAGAAAATGAGCTATGGGACATTAAGAGAGCTATTTGCGGCTTTTATCGCATACAAAGAAAGAGAGGGACATAGAAGCACTGTTAACGAATACAAAATATTGCTGGATCAACTAATCAAACGAAAGTTGATAACTGGAAATGAAACAGCAAACGAAATCACACCGGCACAAGTCACGCAATGGCTTCAAAGTTGGGCTAAAAATGGTTTTCTGGCACAAGCTGATAAGATAAGAAAAAAACTTCATGCAGTGTTCGCTTATGGAATAGTTGCTGACAATGATCCACTAGGAACATCTGTAGCAACTGGAATCGAATTTAACATCCCTCATAATCCAACAACTAACATTCAAAAAATGAATGCGAGTAAACCTGGAAAATGTTATCTATCATTCGCTGAAATAAGAAGAATTGACTTAATTTTTAAAGAGTCTCCCTTTGAATTAGAACAAGATTTAAAGTCTTTACTGATGCTAGGTATTTACACTTGTGGTCAACGACCTTTTGAACTGGCACATGCACAAAAAAGCTTATATGACGCTGATAATAATAAACTAACCATTTCGAAAGAATTTACCAAATTAAATAGGAGTAATGTTGTATACATTTGCGAATTGGCTAAAAAAACACTGGACGAATAAGCGAAAAAATATCCAGATAGTGATTTCTTTTTCCGAACAAAAATTACGAAAAACAACTAAATTCCTATAATGCAAAAATTAAAAAAGATCCGCTTAATCGTGCATTAAAACCTACAGTGGGGTTAATTTCTTCATATTGGTCAGCACCATTGAATAATTTT
>NZ_JADABY010000007.1 GCF_015672735.1 Citrobacter sp. Res13-Sevr-PEB04-36
AACCTCCAGGATAATAGATTATAAATCTATCCTATTTACAATATTAAAACCAATACCCATTTCATTGCCAAGATGAATGTTTTGTATTCAACTCGTTGTTTTCATTAATTGCATCGTAGTAACTTAGATTTTATTAAAGCGTAATTTAATAAAATTAACATTCACACCACCAATGCCAATCAACATAACATAAACACAAAAAACAAAAGCCATCTCAGGGAATGAGATGGCTTTCGCGTAACTCGATATGTTAATTACTGCCGAACATATCTTTGATCCAGCCTGCGACGCCGTCGCCGTCTTTCTTCTCTTGCTGCGGCGGTTGTTGCTGTTGCTGCTGTTGAGGCTGCTGCGGCGGCGTTGACTGTTCAAACGGATTGCCCGACTGCTGCAGCATCTCGCCTTGCTGGCACAGCGAATCCGGAACGCTGGTCCACACAGGGAGCGTGCGCATCCCGCCGCTGCACACGAAGTTACCGTCGTAATCAACGCCCATATCCACAATATCTTCCGGTGGCGTCAGCGTTAACGGTGTTGGTGTCTGGTTTGCCAGGTAGCGCTGGTAAATCGACATCGCCCCGCTCGCACCATACAGCTTGGTAGGCTGGTTGTTATCGCGCCCCACCCAGGTAATAGTCACCTGGCTGCCGTCAATACCGGCGAACCAGGTATCCACATTGTTGTTGGTGGTCCCGGTCTTACCTGCCAGGTGCAGGCCCGGATACTTCGCGCCAAGCTGACGTCCGGTACCGCGTTGCACCACCTGCTGCATGGTCCACAGCGTCATATACGCCGCCTGTGCTGGCACGGCGCGTTCGGCCTGCGGGAAACTCTGATATAACACCGTACCGTCTTCGGCAATCACCGAACGCAGAGCCGATAGCGGCGCGCGGTTACCGCCGCTGGCAATCGTCTGGAACGCCTGTGCCACTTCGATTGGCGTCAGGTTCAATGCCCCCAGCAACATGGCCGGAACCGGGTTAAGCTGATCTTTAGGTGCGCCCAGTTTCTCCCAGGTATCGGTGACCGCGGGCAGCCCCAACGCCATGCCCAGATTGACGGTCGGCACGTTCATGGAGCGCGTTAGCGCATCCACCAGCATCACTTTCCCGCTTTCGCTGTAGCGACGGTCATCGTTCTGTGGAGACCACACCTGACCGTTTGGCTGACGCAGCGCAATTGGCGCATCAGCAATCCAGGTATTCAGGCGGTACAGCTTCGGCTGACTCAGGGCGGTCAAATAGGTCGCTGGCTTCGCCAGAGAACCAATCGAGCGACGCGCCTGCATGGCACGGTTGTAGCCTGCAAACTGCGGCTCAGCCCCACCAACCATGGCGCGAACTTCACCACTAAAGCGGTCCACAACCACAATCGCCGTTTCCAGGTCGCTCAACTTACGCTGTTTCTTCAGCACTGGAATGCCTTCCACCGCCGCTTTTTCTGCAGCATCCTGCGCCACGGAATCAAAGGTAGTGAAAATCTTCACGCCGGAAAGATCTTTAATTTTGTCTCCCAGCTTCGCCTGCAACTCCTGACGCACCATCTGCATAAACGCCGGCTGCGGGGAGATCACCCCACCACGCGGCTGCACGCCTAACGGACGCGCACTCAGCATGTCATACAAATCCTGGTCGATAATCTGCTGCTGTTGCAGCAGGCGCAGCACCAGGTTACGTCGCTCCAGCGCCAGTTTCGGGTTACGCCACGGGTTGTAGATCGACGCCCCTTTCACCATTCCCACCAGCAGGGCCTGCTGATCAAGGCTCAGTTCTTCTACCGGACGGCCAAAGTAATACAGGCTCGCCAGCGGGAAGCCACGGATTTCATTGTCGCCGCTTTGGCCGAGATAAACCTCGTTCATGTACAGCTCAAGAATGCGGTCTTTGCTGTAGCGCGCATCCATGATCAGCGCCATGTAGGCTTCGTTGGCTTTACGCCAGTAAGAACGTTCACTGGAGAGGAACAGGTTTTTCACCAGCTGCTGGGTCAGCGTACTGGCCCCCTGCACCGTGCGTCCTGCCGTCAGGTTCGCCAGCACCGCACGCCCAATGGAATACAGGCTGATGCCGTCATGCTCATAGAAATGGCGGTCTTCGGTCGCCAGCAGCGTATCCACCAGCAGATCCGGGAAACCGCTACGCGGCACGAACAAACGCTGTTCACCGTTGGGCGAAGAGAGCATGGTGATCAGGCGCGGATCAAGACGGAAGAAACCGAACTGGCGGTTGTTATCCAGATTCTCGATAGTGTCCAGATGATCGCCGTCAAAGGTCAAACGCGCGCGCACCTGCCCTTCTTTACTGTCCGGGAAGTCAAACGGACGACGAATCATCTCAATGCTGTTCGCCTGCACGGTAAACTCGCCGGGACGCGTCATCTTCGAGACCTGACGATACTGTGTGGCCTCCAGCAACTTCACCATCTCTTTCTTGCCGACAGGCATTTCTGGCTCAAGGTTAACCATCCGACCATACACGGCCGCAGGCAGCTGCCAGACTTTGCCATCAATACGGCTACGGATTTTTTGATCCAGATAGACGCCGTAAATGGCAATCAGCACCATAAAGACAATCGACAGTTTTACCAGCAGCCAGAACCAGCCGCGTTTACCACGAGGCTTACGCCCTTTGCCTTTACCTTTGCGCGGCATCGGTTCTTCATCCTCATAGTCATCATCATAATCGTCGTCATACTCATCATCTCTGAGTTGACGACGGCTTACCTTTTGTTTCACCGGACGCGTCGGTTTCCCTTTACGTCCAATTGGCTCGCGGTCATTCCCCGCCATGCTTTTTCTCCGCAACATTCAGGCGCAAAGGCCTGATTCTCTGTTCTTACGTCAAGCGACAGAAGAAGAAATCTCTCAATTTACTGCCGCCCTAATGCTTGATGGCGGTTGAAGCCTTATCCGGCCTACGTTCGAGCGAGTAGGCCTGATAAGCGCAGCGCCATCAGGCAGAATACTTCTTCGTCCGCCGCGTCGGTGCGGTATTCGCCGGATCGTCCGGCCAGACATGTTTGGGATAACGCCCTTTCATCTCTTTTTGCACCTCACGATATGCCCCCTGCCAGAACGCGCTCAGATCACGAGTGATTTGCAGCGGTCGCTGCGCCGGGGAGAGCAGTTCCAGCACCAGCGGGACGCGCCCCTGTGCGAGGGTCGGCGTATTGGCTTCACCAAACATTTCCTGCATCCTGACCGCCAGCGCCGGTGGGTTATCCTCGTGATAGCGAATGGCTATCCGGCTTCCCGTCGGCACAGTGTAATGTGTGGGCAATTCACTATCCAGACGTTGCAGCATTGACCAGTCCAGTAATCCGCGCAATGCCTGGCCCACATTTACTGCTTTAAGCGCGCGTAAAGCGTGCACACCGCTCATATGCGGCAGCAGCCAGCTCTCCAGCGTTGCCAGCAACGACGCGTCGTCCACGGCAGGCCAGCCGTATTCCGGTAACCATTTTGCCGCACATTGCAGACGCAGTCGGAACTGTTCTGCTTCCGGCGTCCAGTTGAGCACACTTAGCCCTTTATCGCGAATACCATTCAGCATCGCCTGATGCAGTTCCTCTTCCGAGGGCTTAGCCAGCGGCTGCACTTTTAGCGTCAACTGGCCTACCTGCGTACGGCGCAATGCCTTTAACGTCCCCTGATTTTCATCCCATTCGATAGTGTCGGACTGCTGCAACAACTCAGGAGATGTTTGGATCAGTGCATCGATATCCAGCGGCATGGCCAGCAAAATACGCGCATCAGGCGAGGTGCTGCCTTGCAGCAATAAAGGAACAATAAGCCACTCATGACGCCCTGACGCATCGTCAGCGTCCAGCATCGCCCCCATCCCGTTAGCCAGCTGATAGCGCCCCTCCTGACCACGACGTCGGGCAATACGATCGGCAAAAGCCGAAGCCAGTAACGGGGCGATCAGCGAGCTATCAGGCTGTCCACCCCGAACGTTCAGGCGCTTCAGTAATTGCTGGCTACGCTGCTGCCAGTTCGGCTGATTGCGCGAAAACGCCACCGTTAGGTCGGTACTCCCCCCACGCGGGGGCTCTTCGAGAATCGCCGCCAGTTTTGCTGCCGTTGCCGCTTCGTTGTCATCTGTGGCACGGACCAGCAACGCCGCCAGACGCGGATCGTTACCGAGCGCCGCCATTTTCTGACCCACAGCACTGAGCCTGTCGCCCTCAAGTGCACCCAGCATGTGTAGTAGTCGCTTTGCCGCCTGCAAATTGGCCGCTGGCGGCATATCCAGCCAACTTAACTGCGCCGGGTCAGTGCATCCCCATTGCAACAATTCCATTAGCAAGCCGGACAGGTCGCTTTGCAACATCTCTGGTTCGCCCTGCGCCGACGCTCTTTCAGCCTGCTCTTTCGCCAGCAGATGCAAACAAATACCCGGCTCCAGACGGCCTGCACGCCCGGCTCTCTGGGTCATCGACGCCTGGCTAATACGCTGGGTAATCAGGCGCGTCAAACCCGTGCGCGCGTCATAGCGCGCCACACGCTCCTGCGCACAGTCCACCACCAGCCGGATACCTTCGATAGTTAAACTGGTCTCGGCAATATTGGTGGCCAGCACCACTTTGCGCGAGCCTGGCGGTGCTGGCAAAATCGCCTGACGCTGCTCAGCAAGAGATAACGCACCGTACAGCGGGCAAAGCAGAACATCGCTGCCTACGCGTGAGGCCAGCTGTTCCTGCACTCGCTGAATCTCCCCCACGCCCGGTAAAAAGAGCAGCAGCGAGCCGTGCTCCTGGCGCAATAGCTCCGCCGTTGCCACCGCCACGGCTTCATCAAAACGCTGATGCGCAGCCAGCGGCTGATAGCGCCGTTCCACTGGAAAGGCACGGCCTTCAGAGACAATCGTCGGCGCATCAGGCAACAGCTGCTGCAGACGCCCGTTATCCAGCGTTGCCGACATAATCAACAGTTTTAAATCATCCCGCAGCCCTTGCTGTACATCCAGCAACAGCGCCAGTGCCAGATCAGCCTGCAAGCTGCGCTCATGAAATTCATCAAGGATCACCAACCCAACGCCGTTTAGCTCGGGATCGCGTTGGATCATACGTGTAAGCACACCTTCCGTTACCACTTCGAGCCGGGTATGCGGTCCAACGCAGTGTTGAGCACGCATGCGGTAGCCCACGGTCTCGCCGGGCTTTTCGTTCAGTAACTCTGCCAGACGCTGCGCCACGTTGCGGGCAGCCAGACGACGCGGCTCCAGCAGAATAATCCGCCCCTGAATGCCATTGTGCGCAAGAAGCTGCAACGGCAGCCAGGTCGACTTCCCAGCGCCGGTGGGTGCAGTCAGCAGAACCTGCGATGAGGTATCAAGGGCGGTAAGCAGTTCAGGCACTACGGCGGCAACGGGCAACGACGTCACAAATGACTCCAGAGGGTTAACATTCTTCGCGCTGCATTGTAGCATCGCGTTAATTCATAACCGAGTATCCATCATGTCTGAGCCAAAAAGGCTGTTCTTTGCCATTGAATTGCCAGCCGAGGTTCGGGAGCAGCTTATCCACTGGCGAGCCGCACAGTTCCCTCCTGAAGCGGGTCGCCCCGTCGCGGCTGACAATCTGCACCTGACGCTGGCCTTTTTAGGCGAGGTCAGCGCTGAGAAGCAGCAGGCGCTGTCGCAACTGGCCGGGCGTATTCGCCAGCCAGGTTTTACGCTAACACTGAATGACGCCGGGCAATGGCTGCGCTCACGCGTCGTATGGCTGGGAATGCGCCAGCCACCTCGCGGGCTGTTGCAGTTAGCGAGTATGCTGCGGGCGCAAGCCGCGCGCAGCGGATGTTACCAAAGCCCGCAGCCGTTTCATCCGCATATCACGCTGCTGCGCGATGCTGGTCATGCGGTCGCGATCCCGGCACCGGGCTTTTGCTGGTCATTTCCGGTCACCGAGTTTGCACTTTATGCCTCTTCATTTGAACGCGGTCGCACGCGCTACACGCCGCTACAACGCTGGACGCTTGGCGAAAAATAAAAGGACATTGCCATGGAATTTTCTCCCCCACTTCAACGCGCGACCTTAATTCAGCGCTACAAGCGTTTTTTAGCGGATGTGATCACACCCGACGGTACAACGTTAACGCTACACTGCCCCAATACTGGCGCGATGACCGGATGCGCGACACCGGGTGACACCGTTTGGTATTCAACGTCAGAAAATACTAAACGGAAATACCCGCATACCTGGGAATTAACGCAAACCCAATCCGGTGCGTTTATTTGTGTTAACACCCTGTGGGCCAACAGATTAACGAAAGAAGCCATTCAGAATTTGTTAATTTCAGAACTTTCGAACTACAGCATGTTGAAAAGTGAAGTAAAATACGGCGCCGAAGGCAGCCGCATTGATTTTTTGTTACAGGCGGATTCCCGCCCTGACTGCTATATTGAAGTAAAATCAGTCACGTTGGCGGAAAAAAATCAGGGTTATTTTCCCGATGCCATCACTGAACGAGGTCAGAAACATCTTCGGGAATTGATGAGCGTAGCGGCTGAGGGCAAGCGAGCGGTAATATTTTTCGCGGTGCTGCATTCAGCCATTACACAATTTTCACCCGCACGCCATATTGATGCAAAATATGCGCAACTATTAGCCGAATCACGGCTTAAGGGGGTAGAAATTCTGGCATATAAAGCGGAACTTTCTGCCCACGGGATGACTCTTAAAGAGCCATTAGCCATTACGTTGTAATGGCGTATACAAACGGATTAATTAGTATTCTGGCCGCGTGCGCAAATACGCTTTTCCTCACAGGGTTGTCAAGTGTAACGTTTAGATAATTGCTATCCGGAAAAGCATCTGCTATTTATAGCGACCTGATTTTTCCCCCGAACATGGGGATCGATAGTGCGTGTTAAGGAGAAGCAACATGCAAGAAGGGCAAAACCGTAAAACATCGTCCCTGAGTATTCTCGCCATCGCTGGGGTGGAGCCGTACCAGGAGAAACCGGGCGAAGAGTATATGAACGAAGCCCAGCTGTCGCACTTTAGGCGTATTCTTGATGCATGGCGTAATCAACTCAGGGATGAAGTCGATCGCACTGTGACTCATATGCAGGACGAAGCAGCTAACTTCCCCGATCCGGTTGACCGTGCCGCACAGGAAGAAGAGTTCAGCCTTGAGCTGCGTAACCGTGACCGTGAGCGCAAACTGATCAAAAAGATCGAGAAGACGCTGAAGAAAGTAGAAGACGAAGATTTCGGCTACTGCGAATCATGCGGCGTAGAAATTGGTATTCGCCGTCTGGAAGCACGTCCGACAGCCGATCTGTGCATCGACTGCAAAACGCTGGCTGAGATTCGCGAAAAACAGATGGCGGGTTAATCCCGTCATTTGTACCACGTTTACTACAGGCGGGAGTTTCTCCCGCCTTCTTCTTTTATGTTATCCACCAACATGACTGACAAACGCTATATTGGCCGTTTCGCCCCATCCCCTTCCGGCGAACTGCATTTTGGTTCATTGATTGCCGCCCTCGGGAGTTACCTGCAGGCTCGTGCGCAGCACGGGATCTGGTGGGTGCGCATTGAAGATATCGATCCCCCACGTGAAGTTCCCGGTGCTGCAGATACTATTCTGCGTCAGCTGGAACATTACGGCCTGCACTGGGATGGCGAGGTACTGTGGCAATCTCAGCGCCATGACGCGTACCGTGAAGCGCTGGCCTGGTTACAAGAACAGGATCTGAGCTATTACTGCACCTGCACTCGCGCCCGCATTCAAAGTATTGGCGGCATTTATGACGGCCACTGCCGCGCATTACGCCACGGGCCGGAGCACGCGGCGGTGCGTATCAAGCAACACCACCCGGTCATGCTTTTTAACGACCGTCTGCGCGGCGAGATTCAGGCCAACCCTCAGCTTGCACGGGAAGATTTTGTCATCCACCGGCGCGATGGGCTGTTTGCCTATAACCTTGCGGTAGTGGTTGATGACCACTTTCAGGGCGTGACGGAAATCGTACGTGGCGCGGACCTCATCGAACCCACGGTACGCCAAATTTCGCTGTATCAGCAGTTCGGCTGGCCAGTGCCGGACTACATTCATCTCCCGCTGGCGCTCAATGAACACGGCGCTAAACTTTCTAAGCAGAATCATGCGCCTGCCCTGCCACAAAGCGACCCGCGCCCGGTTCTTATCGACGCGTTGCGCTTCCTCGGACAGGACATAGCGATACCGTGGCAAGCGCTAAGCGTAGAAGAATTACTGCAAACTGCGGTGCAAAATTGGGCGCTTACGACAGTGCCGGGTTCAGTGAATGTAAATCCGGCATTCTCAAATGCCTCTTGCTGAGCTATGATTAGCCGCTATTTTTACACAGCAACACTTGTTCTGACTGAAGTTTGACACTACCGAGGTGCACTATTTTTACCCGAGTCGCTAATTTTTGCCGCAAGGTGCTAAGCCGCGAGGAGCGCGAGGCCGAGCTTGCCATCGCCCGTCCACATATGACGGTAATCCCGCGTGAGCAGCACTCTATCTCCCGCAAAGATATCAGTGAAAATGCCCTGAAGGTAATGTACAGGCTTAATAAGGCCGGATACGAGGCATGGCTGGTTGGCGGGGGCGTACGCGATCTTTTGCTGGGCAAAAAGCCGAAAGACTTTGATGTCACGACTAACGCGACACCCGATCAAGTGCGGAAACTGTTCCGTAACTGCCGTCTGGTAGGTCGTCGTTTCCGTCTGGCCCATGTGATGTTTGGCCCGGAAATTATTGAAGTGGCAACCTTCCGCGGACACCATGAAGGCAGCGAAGCCGACCGTGCAACCTCACAGCGCGGTCAAAATGGCATGCTGCTACGTGACAACATTTTCGGTTCCATCGAAGAAGATGCTCAGCGCCGCGATTTCACCATTAACAGCCTTTACTATAGCGTAGCGGATTTCACCGTTCGTGATTACGTCGGCGGGATGCAGGATCTGGAAGACGGCGTCATTCGCCTGATCGGTAATCCTGAAACACGCTATCGTGAAGATCCCGTGCGTATGCTACGCGCCGTCCGCTTTGCAGCAAAACTCGACATGCGCATCAGCCCGGAAACCGCCGAGCCAATCCCGCGTCTGGCAACCTTGCTGAACGATATTCCGCCGGCACGCCTGTTTGAAGAAGCGCTCAAACTATTACAGGCGGGCTACGGTTTTGAGACCTACAAAAAACTGCGTGAGTACAGCCTGTTCCAGCCGCTGTTCCCGACCATTACCCGCTATTTCACCGAAGACGGTGACAGCGCAATGGAACGCATTATTGCCCAGGTACTGAAGAATACCGATACCCGTATCCATAACGATATGCGTGTCAATCCAGCGTTCCTGTTTGCCGCCATGTTCTGGTACCCGTTACTGGAAGCGGCGCAGAAAATTGCTCAGGAAAGCGGCCTGGCCTACTACGACGCTTTCGCCCTGGCGATGAACGACGTACTGGACGAAGCGTGCCGTTCGCTGGCGATTCCTAAACGCCTGACAGCGCTTACCCGTGATATCTGGCAGCTTCAGTTACGCATGTCCCGCCGTCAGGGAAAACGCGCCTGGAAGCTGATGGAGCACCCGAAATTCCGCGCGGCCTACGATTTGCTGGCGCTGCGTGCTGAAGTGGAAAACAACACCGAACTGCAGCGACTGGCGCAGTGGTGGGGTGAATTCCAGGTTTCCGCTCCGCCAGAGCAAAAAGGTATGCTGAACGAACTGGATGAAGAGCCAGATGCACGCCGTCGCCATCGTCGTCCGCGTAAACGTGCGCCGCGCCGCGAGGGAAGTGCGTGACCCATCCCGTATCCCCAACGGATTTCGAGTTGCATCAAGGCGGCGACACAGCGAATACCCAAGAACGTACATCAGTACGTGACTGGGATGAGCGAGGAAAGCCAACACAGATGCAGCTTGAAAGACAACGGGTATATATCGCCCTCGGCAGTAATTTAGCCTCTCCGCTGGAGCAGGTTAATGCTGCCGTACAGGCGCTGGGAGAAATCCCGGACAGCCGGATCATCGCCGTATCCTCTTTCTACCGCACGCCGCCATTAGGTCCTCAGGATCAACCTGATTACCTGAACGCCGCCGTTGCGCTGGAAACAACGCTCACGCCAGAAACGCTGCTCGACCACACTCAACGTATCGAGTTACAGCAGGGCCGGGTACGTAAAGCCGAACGTTGGGGTCCACGTACGCTGGATCTCGACATTATGTTGTTTGGCAACGAAGTGATTAACACCCGTCGCCTGACTATTCCGCATTACGATATGAAAAACCGGGGCTTTATGCTGTGGCCGCTGTTTGAAATCGCGCCGGAACTGACTTTCCCGGACGGTACCCGCCTGCATCACCACCTCACCCTCCTTGGTGCAGCAAAACCTGCCCACTGGTAAATTTTCCCCTCCCCTTTAGCGTTTACTGCTTTCGCGCTAAACGGTTGCTTAAAACCATTGCCCCTCTGAATGTGACTGCTAGAATGCCGGTAAATATGACTTTCACACTCAGGAAATGTTATGAAACCGACGACCATTTCCTTGCTGCAGAAATGCAAGCAAGAGAAAAAGCGCTTCGCCACAATCACCGCCTACGACTATAGCTTTGCCAAACTGTTCGCCGATGAAGGGATCAATGTCATGCTGGTCGGCGATTCGCTGGGCATGACGATTCAGGGGCATGAATCCACACTACCGGTGAGCGTTGCCGATATCGCTTACCACACCGCTGCTGTTCGTCGCGGTGCACCAAACTGTCTCTTGTTGGCTGACCTGCCATTTATGGCCTATGCCACGCCAGAGCAAGCATTCGAAAACTCAGCGATCGTTATGCGTGCTGGCGCCAATATGGTCAAAATCGAAGGCGGCGCGTGGCTGATTGATACGGTAAAAATGCTGACCGAACGTGCGGTTCCGGTTTGTGGTCATCTGGGCCTAACACCACAGTCGGTGAATATCTTTGGCGGTTATAAAGTGCAGGGCCGTGGCGATGCGGGCCAAACGCTGCTCGACGATGCGCTGGCGTTAGAAGCCGCAGGTGCGCAACTGCTGGTGCTGGAGTGCGTTCCGGTTGAGTTGGCAAAACGCGTGACCGACGCGTTGTCCATCCCGGTAATAGGTATTGGCGCGGGTAATGTGACCGATGGTCAGATCCTGGTGATGCACGATGCGTTTGGCATTACCGGCGGCCATATCCCTAAATTTGCCAAAAATTTCCTCAATGAAGCAGGCGACATGCGCGCCGCGGTGCGGCAGTATATTGCCGAGGTTGAATCCGGCGTTTACCCGGGTGAAGAACACAGTTTCCATTAAGGAGTCAAGGTGTGCTAATTATTGAAACCCTACCGCTGCTGCGTCAGCATATCCGTCGCCTGCGTCAGGAAGGTAAACGTATCGCGTTAGTTCCCACCATGGGCAACCTGCACGATGGTCATATGAAGCTGGTTGATGAAGCCAAAGCCCGAGCGGATGTGGTCATCGTCAGCATTTTCGTAAACCCCATGCAGTTTGACAGGCCGGACGATCTGGTGCGTTACCCGCGTACGCTGCAAGAAGATTGCGAAAAGCTGAACAAGCGTAAAGTGGATGTTATCTTTGCCCCGGCTGCGCTTGAGATCTATCCGCAAGGTACTGAATCCCAAACCTACGTCGAGGTTCCGGGGCTGTCTACCATGCTGGAGGGTGCGAGTCGTCCTGGCCACTTCCGCGGTGTTGCCACTATCGTCAGCAAACTGTTTAACCTGATCCAGCCGGATATTGCCTGCTTTGGCGAGAAGGACTTTCAGCAACTGGCGCTGATCCGCAAAATGGTGGCCGATCTGGGTTACGACATTGAGATCGTCGGTGTGCCGATTATTCGTGCCAAAGACGGTTTAGCCCTCAGCTCACGCAACGGCTACCTGACGGCTGAGCAGCGTAAGATCGCCCCTGGCTTATACAAAGTAATGAGCCGCATCGGGGAAAAATTACAGGCTGGTGAACGCGACCAGGAGGAAATTATTGCCATTGCCGAGCAGGAGCTAAACGAAAAAGGCTTCCGTGCCGATGACATTCAGATTCGCGATGCCGATACCTTACTGGCGCTAAGCGAAACCAGCAAACGCGCGGTGATTCTGGTCGCTGCATGGCTGGGTCAGGCGCGTCTGATCGACAATCAAAGCGTTACATTAGCCCAGTAGACAAGGGCTAAAAATCGGGCAATACTGCCTGAGAAAATTCTCAAAGCAGGTCTTTTGCCTGCTTAGCTAAGGTAAACGACAGGGTATAGACGTTATGATTCGCACCATGCTGCAAGGCAAGCTTCACCGCGTGAAGGTCACACAGGCAGACCTGCATTACGAAGGCTCCTGCGCCATTGACCAGGACTTCCTCGATGCTTCCGGTATTCTGGAAAACGAAGCCATTGATATCTGGAACGTGACCAACGGTAAACGTTTCTCTACTTATGCGATTGCGGCTGAGCGCGGTTCGAAGATCATCTCCGTGAACGGTGCAGCGGCACATTGCGCTGAGGTTGGCGACATTGTCATTATCGCCAGCTTCGTCACGATGTCTGATGCCGAAGCGCGGACCTGGCGGCCGAAAGTTGCCTACTTCGAAGGTGACAACGAAATGAAACGTACTGCGAAAGCGATCCCGGTACAGGTTGCCTGAAACGTGTTACCCCTGCGGCTGGTTGCTGACCAGCCGCGACATCGTCTCTAACGAATCCGTTCTTAAAATATAAAGCCGCTTTAACAACATCGGATTATCACCCGGCTTCACCTTCCCTTTTACCGTCGTCACCGCCATGTGGAATCCAGCCTCTCCTGCTGCCTGCACCGCTGTGGCGTTATAACTGCCAAAGGGGTAAGAGAGATACAACACGTGCGGATTAAACTGGGCCAGCGCGCGTCGCGAACGGGCAAAATCAAACAGGATATTATGGTGACTACGGCTGAGCAGAATGGGCCGGCGGTAACCATCTACCCGATGTAAAAAATGGGTATGTGACTGAAAGTCAAAAATATCCCTGATGCCATTCAGTTCAGAGATACTCATAAACTGCAGCGATTTTGGATCCCACCGCTGCGGGTGGCGCTTAATTCTCGATGAGATAATAAACGCCGTCGCTTTCATGCCGTATTGCTTCAGCACCGGGTACGCATAGCGACTGACCGACTTCAGGCCATCGTCAAAGGTGATCACCACCGCGCGTGCGGGCAGATTAGCGCGGTTACGCACGTAGTCTTCTAATTGGTACATCGTCAGCGTGGCGTAGCCCATATCACGCAGCCAGGTCATTTGGTTGCTGAACGCGCGTACGGAAGTGGTCGTCGAGGTATGACGAAAACGGGTATTCTCTTCATCACGCAGAATATGATGGTAAGTCAGCACTGGGATCCCGCTATCGGCCTGAGCATCTAAGGCGCTGATATACGCCAGTCGGTCGCCAATGCGAATTTGATACCACGTCTGGTTCAGCCTGCCTTTCAGCTTGTTTATTATGGGGTAGCGCAAATTGTCCGCCAGTATGCCAAATGGCGCGCTCCCGACATCAGGGGAATTGTAAACCGGCGTATCTTTCCAGGTCACCAGATTCTGATTACTCAGCGGTTTATTGAGATCGCCCAACCCATCTTCGACCTTCTGCCGCCCCTGCACGCGCTCCAGATGGCCTTTATCGATAAACCCCTTACCAAAGCCAAAGTTAAACGCGTAATAGTCTTTGCCGCCGGGAATGACCGAGAGGATCTGGCCCGCGCGAATATTCCCTACCGTCACCATTTTATTGCCAATCTGCGCCCAGACTGCGGCATCTTCGGTAGTTTGCATATAACGCACAGGCAATGCCCCGGCAGCAAAACCAGAATACAGGAACATCAGAATGAGCAGAGCACGCATAACCATATGGGATAACCGAGGCGAAAAACCTCGGCTATTGTAGCAAAAGCATCATCAATACCAATGCTTAATACTCATACAAATCATGCTTCAACACAAAGGGGGGATTTTTCTGTTGTTGATGCCAGAGGCTGGTGACATCGGGGCCTCCGAGGGACACGATCTGATCACGAAATTCAGAACTGCTCAATGATTCTCGCGATAAAAGCATTCGCTCAAGCAATGGGTAAGTCACGCCGGAGATCACTTCACATTGCGAATGTTTATGGCTCATCAATGCCGCTACGCGATATGGCGCAGCGCCAGAAATATCCGTCAGGAATATCACGCCCTCGCCAGAATCTGTCGTGTGCAGAGCATCACACATCATCCGGCTTAACATATTTGCGCTTAGTCCACGCCAAAAACTCACTGCCCGACATTGCGTCTGCGGGCCGAACTTTTTTTCCAGACGATGCAGCATATCCTGTGCCGTATCGTCATGACAGGTAATCACCCAACCTAACATTGCCTACCTCCTTAGCAGGCAAGTAGTTTATCAAGGTGATAAATACATAACGGTGATAAGCATCAAAAGTCTTCCTCTCCCGAACCGGGAGAGGAAGAAAAAATCAACTGCGTAGCCCACGTCCACGCTGAATCAGATACCAGCAGAGTAAATAAAATGCGGCAATAAATACCACCAGCACGCCAAACGTCGTGACCAGCGGCACATCATGAATACCGAGGAAACCGTAGCGGAAGCCGCTGATCATGTAGACAATCGGATTCAGGTGCGACAGTCCCTGCCAGAACGGTGGCAGCAGCGTTAATGAGTAGAAAACGCCCCCAAGGTAGGTCAGCGGTGTCAGCACAAAGGTCGGGATCAGGCTGATGTCGTCAAAGGTTTTGGCGAACACCGCATTCAACAACCCGGCCAGCGAGAACAGGACCGACGTCAGCACCAGCGTCAGCGCCACAAAGACCCACGAGTGCACCTGAAACGGGACAAAGAACAGGGAAATAGCGGTCACCAGAATACCTACGCACAGTCCGCGCGCCACACCACCGCCGACAAAACCGGTAATAATGACGTGCGTCGGCACCGGTGCGACCAGCAGTTCTTCAATGTTGCGTTGAAACTTGGCGCTGAAAAATGACGACGCTACGTTGGCGTACGAGTTAGTGATCACCGCCATCATAATCAGCCCCGGTACGATGAACTGCATGTAGCTAAAGCCGTGCATTTCGCCGATACGTGAGCCAATCAAATTACCGAAGATAATAAAATACAGCGTCATGGTAATGACCGGTGGGACCAGCGTTTGTATCCAGATCCGCATAAAGCGGTGAATCTCTTTCGCCCAGATGCTTTTCAGTGCGACCCAGTAAAGCTGCATCATGTGCGATCTCCTTGTTTTTCATGCACCAGAGAAACAAACAGCTCCTCCAGTCGGTTCGCCTTGTTTCGCATACTCAATACCTGAACGCCCTGGGCGCTCAGCTGGGAAAACACGCTGTTCACTCCCTGCTCTCTCAGCACTTCAACTTCCAGCGTGGAAGTATCAACCAGGCGGTATTGATAACCTTCCAGCTTTGGCAGCGGGCTTTTCGCTGCTAAATCGAGAATAAAGGTCTCGGACTTCAACTTGGAGAGCAGATTTTTCATCGACGTATTCTCCACCAACTCACCATGCTGAATAATACCGATATTACGGCACAGCATTTCCGCCTCTTCGAGATAGTGGGTGGTCAGAATAATCGTCGTGCCTTTGTCGTTTAAATCCTTTAAAAAGCCCCACATTGAACGACGCAGTTCGATATCAACACCTGCCGTCGGTTCATCGAGGATCAACAGCTTCGGCTCATGCATTAGAGCACGGGCGATCATCAAACGGCGCTTCATACCACCGGACAGCATACGCGCGCGTTCGTTACGTTTTTCCCACAGATCGAGCTGTTTTAGATAAATTTCACTGCGTTTTACGGCCTCTTTATGCTCAACACCGTAATACCCCGCCTGGTTCACCACAATCTGCTGCACGGTTTCAAACGGGTTAAAGTTAAACTCCTGCGGCACAAGCCCAAGCTGACGTTTAGCGTTAACCGTATCTTTTTCAAGATCGTATCCAAAGACGCTAACCCGCCCGGAGGATTTATTCACCAGTGAGCTGATAATCCCAATGGTGGTGGACTTTCCTGCGCCGTTAGGGCCTAAAAGCGCATAAAAATCACCCGCTTCGACTTGCAAATCTATGCCACGTAGCGCCTGAACGCCACCGGGATAAGTTTTCTTAAGCTGTTGAAGTTCCAGAGCAATGGTCATGTTTTTTCCACTTACCTTACATTCCGACATTGTATATATAGTTTAATTAATCCTGGAGTTACCCTATATTAGCCCCTCGCATTTATCTGGCTTCGGGTCGTAACACTCCATGAAAGACATAGATACACTCATCAGCAACAATGCACTATGGTCAAAGATGCTGGTAGAAGAAGATCCCGGATTTTTTGAAACACTGACGCACGCGCAGAATCCGCGCTTTCTATGGATTGGATGCTCCGATAGCCGCGTTCCCGCGGAACGTTTAACCGGTCTTGAACCGGGCGAATTATTTGTTCACCGTAATGTTGCTAATCTGGTTATCCATACCGATCTGAACTGTCTCTCAGTGGTTCAGTATGCGGTTGATGTGCTGGAAGTGGAACACATTATTATTTGTGGGCACTACGGATGCGGCGGCGTACAGGCGGCCATTGAAAATACGGAACTGGGGCTTATCGACAACTGGTTACTGCATATCCGCGATATCTGGTTTAAACACAGCTCGTTGCTGGGTGAAATGCCGCCGGAGCGCCGTATTGATACGCTGTGCGAACTGAATGTCATGGAGCAGGTCTACAACCTCGGCCACTCCACCATCATGCGTTCAGCCTGGAAGCGCGGTCAAAAAGTGACCCTTCATGGATGGGCCTACGGTATTCATGATGGCCTGCTTCGCGATCTGGACGTGACCGCCACCAGCCGCGAATCCCTGGAACAGCGCTACCGACAGGGTTTGTCGAACCTCAGCCAGAAACATATCAATCACAAATAACGCATTATTGCCGGGTGGCGGTTACGCCTTACCCGGCCTACAAAACACGCGCCATCAGGCGCGTTCGCAGATTTACTCGTCCAGCAGTACCACTTTGCCAACATACGGCAGATGGCGATAACGCTGGGCATAGTCGATGCCGTAACCAACAACAAACTCATCCGGAATGGAAAAGCCGATAAATTCGACCGGAACATTCACTTCACGACGAGAGGGTTTGTCCAGCAGCGTACAGATCGCCAGAGATTTCGGCTCGCGCAGGCTGAGGATTTCACGCACTTTAGACAGCGTGTTACCGGAGTCGATGATATCTTCAACGATCAGTACATCTTTACCACGAATGTCTTCATCCAGGTCTTTGAGGATCTTAACATCACGGGTAGTCGACATGCCGCTGCCGTAACTTGAGGCGGTCATGAAATCAACTTCGTGGGAGACATGCACTTCGCGGCACAGGTCTGCCATAAACATAAATGAGCCGCGTAACAGACCAACCAGCACCATGTCACTGCCGCTGTCCTTGTAACGTTCGTTAATCTGACGCCCGAGTTCAGCAATGCGCGCTTTGATCTCCGCTTCCGGGATCATGACTTCTACAGTATGTTTCATAAACTATATAACTCACTGATTTTTATCAGTTAACACATCATGCAAATCGAAAGAAAGCGCTTACGTTGAAACACCAACCGACGGTGGCTCGCTCTAACCACAAAACTTGCGACAGCATACAAACAATTCAGTTGATGAAGTATACCAGTAAAGAGACCCGGTTCCTCTGATAGTTAACGGGAGAGCCTGTGTGCGTATTTTTTTGCTCATTTACTACGCAAAAGCCGGGGAACATCCCCGGCTTGTCTCTTGAACGAATATTGTATCCACTCTGGCAATCAGAGCGGGAATTCAGAAGGTTTCCCAGTGAGCATCTTGAGTAACTGGAGCGCTTGTCGTTACGCGCGGAGGGGACGTCGGCGGTTGTCGACTCACACTGTCACCCAGCGAATGGGTAATGTGAAATACCGCCACAGCCAGACGTAACTGCTCAGCCTGTTGTTCAAGTGAGGCAGCGGCGGCTGCGGACTCTTCCACCAGCGCGGCGTTTTGTTGGGTGACGCTGTCCATTTGCGAGACAGCAAGACTTACCTGCTCAATACCTCGACTCTGCTCCTCAGAGGCCGAAGCAATCTCGCCCATAATATCGGTCACACGGGTCACCGCCGCAACAATCTCTTTCATGGTTTTACCGGCATCGGATACCTGCTGCGATCCCATTCCTACGCAGCTGGTTGACTTATCAATCAACGCTTTAATCTCTTTTGCCGCCTGAGCGCTACGGCTTGCCAGGGTACGGACTTCTCCGGCTACAACAGCAAACCCTCTTCCCTGCTCACCGGCTCTGGCGGCCTCAACCGCCGCGTTCAGCGCCAGGATATTGGTCTGAAAAGCAATACTGTCAATAACGCTGGTGATCTGGGCAATTTGCTTTGAGCTATCTGCTATCTCACTCATCGTGTGTACAACGGTATCTACAACCTGCCCGCCACGTGCGGCGGTATCAGACGCATTCTTCGCCAGTTGAGTCGCCTGTTTTGCATTGTCCGTATTTTGTCTTACGGTTGCAGTAAGCTGTTCCATGCTGGCGGCGGTTTCCTCAAGTGAGGCCGCCTGCTGCTCCGTTCGTGAAGAGAGGTCGTTATTGCCCGAGGAAATCTCCGTCGCACCGCTATGAATTGACTCCGAGCTGTTACGTACGGCAGTCACTGTCGAAATCAGCGACTGCTGCATCTCTTCCAGACCCATCGCCAGACGCCCCATTTCATTGCGCCCCTGAACGCCAAGTCGGTGGGTTAAATCTCCCTGGGTGAGAGTACGAATATGGTCCATAATCTGCGCCAGCGGTTTAAGCAAAATATGCTGCAACCCACTCCAGATCACACCGAGCACAATGAGCACGACCAGTACGATGCCCCCCAGCGTCCATTGCATACGGGTAAAGCTGTGCTGGTTCTCTGCAGCAGCATGCTGGAGCAGCGCATTATTTTCATTTCGCCACTGTTCGTAGCTGGCTTCCATCTCATCCTGCGCTTTCTGTGCATCAAGATCGCCATAGGCCTGATAGTTATTTGCACGCAAATACTCTATCGATAACTTCATCACATCATGCATCTGCCGATATTGCTTTTCCATATCAGCGGCAATCTGTGGGTTTTGTCCTGTCACATGCGGCAGTGCCTGATAACGGGCGAAATACCCCTCAGCCTTTTTCATCGACTCACTGGCCGTATTCAGCAGAGTATCAATTGCCGCCAGCGAAGCCGGATCGCGTTGATTTTTTAAGAAGCGGATTGCTACGCGGGTAACAGTCACGCGGGTTTTAATCAGCGTATTGACGCTATCACTCAGATTTTCCTGTTGAGAATTCAGCGTACCTGAATTCTGGAAATTAAGACGATCGTTGTTTACTGCAGAATAAAACAGACTTCCCGTAACGATCTGCAATAAACAGAAAATGGCGAGAACCATAAGAATGCCGGTAATAACGCGTACATTTCTAATCATACTTTTTCATCCATTGAACTCACATTGGGGACATAACGATTATCGGCCCCAAAGGCGATTACTTTATGTTCAATGGTGAAATGTGCGAGAGAGGGGGAACTGTGCAGTTAAGCGCCGGACAGGGGTCTATCCGGCGATGAGGTATTAAACCGTAAAGCCGAGCATCATGCCGGTATCTTCATGCTCTAACAGATGGCAGTGCGCCATATAGGCATGCTCTTTCGGTGCGTCGTGGTCAAACTTCACTAACACCTCGCTGACGCCGCCTTCAACACGAACGGTATCCTTCCAGCCCGCACGGTGCGCGGTCGGTGCTTTACCGTTCTCAGACAGAATGCGGAACTGGGTGCCGTGAATATGGAACGGATGTAGCATCATGTCGCCCTGCCCGGAAATCACCCAGCGTTCGTGCTGACCTTTCGTCGCGGCAAACATTGGTTTATTCATATCAAATGCCTGGCCATTGATGCGGTTGGCATTATGGAAATCAAACTTCCCGCCGTGGTCCATACTACCCATATTACCGTGATTCATGTTGCCATGATTCATTTTACCGTGGCTCATCTCGCCATTATTCATATGCCCCATCATCTGCCCATGCCTCATGCCTGCCATGGCCTGGTTACCATATTTCTGCATCAGCATTTGCATGCCCATCATGTCGAGCATCGGGTCCATAGACAGCTGCAGCCTGCGCACTGTCAGCCCCTCCAGAGAAGGCAAGGCAGGCAGGGTGGTCAGCGTGTCCGGCAGCGTACCGGAAGCGGTAATACGCAACGGCTGAATGCGCATCACCGGATGCGGCTTATCAAAGGGCGCAATCGCCATGCCCATCTGACTCACCGGCAAAGTGAGCAGATCAAAGGCTTTGCCGTCGCTGATATCTACCAGCACTTCAAAACGTTCGCCCATCAGCATGGGCAACTCGGTGACTTTCACCGGCTCAGCCAACAGTCCGCCATCGCTGGCAATGACGTACAGCGGACGGTTGTCGCTGGCCGCCACGTTAAGTGAACGGGCGTTACAGCCATTCAGCAGACGCAGACGCAGCCAACCGCGCGGCGCGGCATGCTGCGGGTACATCGCCCCGTTGGTCAGCAGCGTATCGCCGAACCACCCGACAGCAGCAGTCATCATATCCAGCTGATAGTCAATTTGTCCGTCTGCGGAGAACTGCTTGTCCTGAATAATCACCGGAACATCATCAATTCCCCACTGCTTCGGCAGCAGCAGTTTGTGGATGTCTTCATCTTCAATCAGTACCAGTCCTGCCAGCCCCATCGCCACCTGACGACCGGTTTTGCCATGCTGATGTGGGTGAAACCAACAGGTCGCTGCCCGTTGTTCGGGCGTGAAGGTCACAGAACGTTTCCCGCCCGCCTGAATAACCCCTTGCGGTCCGCCATCGACATCACCGGGGATTTCCAGCCCGTGCCAGTGTAGTGTCGTCTCTTCGGCCAGCTGATTATGGATATCAACGGTGACTGCTTTACCTTTCTGCAGTTTCAGCGCAGGCCCCAGCAAATTACCGTTATATCCCCAGGTAGTCGCCGTTTTACCGGCAAAGGTTGACTGCCCGGCTTGAACGATCAACTGGATGCGATTGGCCGCGTCCGTCGTTAACAGGTCAGGGATAGGTAATGCAGGACGCTCGGCGGCAAAAACCGAACGGCTCCAGAGAGGTAACGCTGACGCGACGCCCAGCGCCACGGAGTACTTTAAAAAGTCACGACGTTGCATAATCACTTCCTTATATTCAGCAGCTTAAGCAGGCTATCTTTTAAGCATAAGCCTTCCCCTTACGGGAAGGTCAAGTGAACCGCTGATAATAAAGGTCGTCGCTTCGCTCGCAGTGTGCTAACGTTTAAATTCCGTGATGCAGTGGTAGAAGCAATGAAGACGTTTTTCAGAACAATTTTGTTCGGTAGCCTGATGGCCGTATGCGCAAACAGCTACGCGCTCAGCGAGTCCGAAGCCGAAGATATGGCCGATTTAACGGCGGTGTTTGTCTTTCTGAAAAATGACTGTGGATACCAGAATTTGCCGAACGGGCAGATCCGTCGCGCACTGGTCTTTTTTGCCCAGCAGAACCAGTGGGACCTCAGTAATTACGACACCTTCGACATGAAATCACTCGGTGAAGACAGCTACCGCGATTTAAGCGGTATTGGCATCCCGGTCGCCAAAAAGTGCAAAGCGCTGGCGCGTGACTCCCTGAGCCTGTTGGCCTACGTTAAATAATGTGATGCCGGATGGCGCTGACGCTTATCCGGCTTACAAAACACACCCGACGGTAATTATTATTTCTGCTGAACAAATTCGCGGTATGCCGCCACTACCTGAAGGAAATCTTCGACGCCGCACAGAGATAAACTCTCTTCGTCGTAATAGTTCATCCCATCTTCCATTTCGTCGCCCGTAAACTCCAGTTGATTGGCACGTACCATCACTTCTTCGCCATCCAGCCAGAGCGTATATTCATGCCCTGCTCGCTGCCAGGAACGCTCACTGCCTTTTACCGCACGCGCTGCCTGTTCCACTTCATCCAGTAAGGCCAGGTTCTCTTTCACTTCTTCATTAAACCAGTGCCCTACCACTTCGTGGCCCATGGACATTCGCACTTTTACCACTCCGGTAATATCGCGCAGAAATTCGTAATCCATAATGTGTTCCTCTGCTCCCGGCAGTGCGCCAATACCGCACTGCACCTTGCTGTAATTATCGCAGCAGCGCGGCAGAAAAAAAGCGTAACGGGTATAAGGAATAGAAATAAAAATGCCCGAAGAAGCTGACCTCTCCGGGCATTGATGCGTTTTTGCGCAAAATCCGCTAGCGAATTATACCGCTGTCTGGAAAATCACACTGTCCGCTTTCTCGGTGTACTGAGAGAGCTGGTCAAAGTTCAGATAACGGTAGGTATCCACAGCGGTTTTATCCACCTGGGCAACATAGGTCTGATACTCTTCCGCCGTTGGCAGCTTGCCAATCAACGCCGCTACTGCCGCCAGTTCCGCAGACGCCAGATACACGTTCGCACCGGTACCTAAACGGTTCGGGAAGTTACGGGTTGAGGTAGACACCACGGTCGCGCCGTCGGCTACACGCGCCTGGTTACCCATGCACAGCGAACAGCCAGGGATCTCGATACGCGCCCCACTCTTACCAAAGACGCTGTAATAGCCCTCCTCAGTCAGCTGTGCGGCATCCATACGGGTTGGTGGCGCCACCCACAGGCGCGTTGGCAGCTGGCCTTTATGCGCATCCAGCAGCTTACCTGCGGCACGGAAGTGACCAATGTTGGTCATGCAGGAACCGATGAACACTTCGTCGATCTTCTCGCCCTGCACGTCAGACAGCAGACGCGCGTCGTCAGGATCGTTCGGCGCACACAGGATTGGCTCTTTGATATCCGCCAGATCGATGTCGATCACTGCCGCATAGTCTGCGTCAGCGTCGGCTTCCAGCAATTGTGGATCTGCCAACCATTTTTCCATGCCCTGCACGCGACGTTCCAGCGTACGACGATCGCCGTAACCTTCGGCGATCATCCATTTGAGCAGAACGATGTTAGATGTCAGGTACTCAACGATCGGCTCTTTGTTCAACTTGATGGTACAGCCAGCAGCAGAACGCTCAGCGGACGCATCGGTCAGCTCAAACGCCTGCTCGACTTTCAGATCCGGCAAACCTTCGATTTCCAGGATGCGGCCTGAGAAGATGTTTTTCTTACCTTTCTTCTCAACGGTCAGCAGGCCCTGTTTGATCGCGTACAGCGGGATCGCATGGACCAAATCGCGCAGGGTGATACCCGGCTGCATTTTGCCTTTGAAGCGCACCAGAACGGATTCCGGCATATCCAGCGGCATCACGCCAGTCGCAGCGGCAAACGCCACCAGGCCAGAACCAGCAGGGAAGGAGATACCGATCGGGAAACGGGTATGAGAGTCACCACCGGTACCGACGGTATCCGGCAGCAGCATGCGGTTCAGCCAGGAGTGAATAACACCGTCGCCTGGACGCAGCGAGACACCGCCACGGTTCATGATGAAGTCAGGCAGCGTGTGGTGCGTGGTCACGTCAACCGGCTTCGGATAGGCGGCAGTATGACAGAACGACTGCATCACCAGGTCTGCGGAGAAGCCCAGACACGCCAGGTCTTTCAGTTCATCACGGGTCATAGGACCGGTGGTGTCCTGAGAACCGACGGAGGTCATTTTCGGTTCGCAGTAAGCGCCCGGACGAATACCGGTAACGCCACAGGCACGCCCGACCATTTTCTGCGCCAGGGAGTAACCACGGCTGCTTTCCGCCACGTCTTTCGCCTGACGGAATACGTCTGAGTGCGGCAGACCCAGCGCTTCACGCGCTTTGGTAGTCAGACCACGACCGATGATCAGCGGAATACGGCCACCGGCGCGCACTTCGTCAATCAGCACATCGGTTTTCAGCTCAAAGCTTGCCAGCAGTTCGCCGGTTTCGTGGTTGCGTACCTCACCTTTAAACGGGTAAACATCAATCACGTCACCCATATTCATGTTCGACACATCCACTTCGATCGGCAGTGCGCCCGCATCTTCCATGGTGTTGAAGAAGATAGGTGCAATTTTGCCGCCGAGGCACAGACCGCCGCCGCGCTTGTTCGGCACATGCGGGATATCATCGCCCATGAACCACAGTACGGAGTTGGTTGCGGATTTACGCGAAGAACCGGTACCGACAACGTCACCAACATAGGCCAGCGGGTAACCTTTTTTCTGCAGTTCTTCGATCTGTTTGATCGGGCCTACCGCGCCCGGCTGATCCGGCTCAATGCCTTCACGGGCGTTTTTCAACATCGCCAGCGCGTGCAGCGGGATATCCGGACGCGACCATGCGTCCGGAGCCGGAGACAGGTCGTCGGTATTGGTTTCGCCGGTCACTTTAAAGACGGTAACGGTCATTTTCTCAGCGAGTGCTGGACGGTTCAGGAACCATTCGGCATCAGCCCAGGACTGCATTACCTGCTTCGCATATTCGTTGCCCGCTTTGGCTTTTTCTTCTACATCGTAGAAGTTATCGAACATCAGCAGCGTTGAAGAGAGCGCTTTGGCAGCAATCGGCGCCAGTTTCGCATCGTCCAGCGCGTCAATCAGCGGATGAATGTTGTAGCCGCCCTGCATGGTACCCAGCAGTTCAATGGCTTTCTCGGGTGTCACCAACGGGGACGTGGTGTCGCCTTTTGCGACGGCAGCAAGAAAACCAGCTTTGACATAAGCGGCTTCATCGACGCCAGGGGGAACGCGGTTGATCAACAGGTCTAACAGGAATTCTTCTTCGCCCACAGGCGGGGTCTTCAGCAGCTCGACAAGTGCGGCCATTTGGGTTGCGTCTAACGGTTTTGGCACAATCCCTAAGGCGGCACGCTCAGCTACGTGCTTACGGTATTCTTCTAGCACGACGGTATCTCCTCGCTCTCATTGTCATATGCGGTAGGCGATTCTCTTCACGCTCCTGTGAGACAGCAGTTTGTAGGGTAAATGCCCGGTACCGCATAAGGCACAATAACAGGATTTTCACTAAGTGTTAATCCGTTTACAAAAAAGCAACATAAAAAATTGGCTGAATCGTTAAGAATGGTGTAGCGACAAGGTGGAGCGCACATAAGGCCTCCTAAAACCGCCCTGAACCGGTTGATTTTCAAGCGTGACCTGCTGAATATTCCAGCGATTTTTTAGCCATCAGATATAATTGTGTAATAAATGTTCACACTCTTTTTTCGGACATATCGGGTGAATCCCCAATAAAAGTCAAAACTGTAAAACACGGGTGAATAATACTCGCGGCAACAGGAACGCCTCACGGCACAGCGCTTGTCTCGTTGGAGTCATTTTATGAAGTTGCCCCTTAAGCCACATCTGCTCGTCCTACTGTGCAGTGCCGGGCTGTTTGCCGCCTCTGGCGTAATGTTCGTCAAAAGCCGCACAACGGAGCCTGCTGCTCCCGCCCCCGTAGCACAACAACCTTCAGCACCAACTCCAGCGCCCGTAGCCGCACCGGCCGTGCAACCCGCGCCTGCCGTCGCGCCAACGTACACTGCCGCACAAATCGACCAGTGGGTTGCGCCCATCGCGCTCTACCCGGATGCGTTGCTGTCGCAAATATTCATGGCGTCAACCTATCCAGCCAACGTCATCCAGGCCGCTCAGTGGTCGAAAGACAATCCTAAAATGCAGGGTGACGCCGCGATTCAGGCTGTTGCCGGGCAACCCTGGGACCCCAGCGTAAAATCACTGGTCGCATTTCCTCAGTTGATGTCGCTGATGGGTGAAAATCCGCCGTGGGTACAAAACCTGGGCGATGCTTTCCTCGCGCAGCCGCAAGACGTCATGGACTCCGTTCAACGCCTGCGTGCGCTGGCGCAACAGACCGGTGCGTTGCAATCGACACCGCAGCAGACGGTCACTACCGTGACAAAATCTGCACCGACTAAAACCACCACCAGCGAGTCAACAACCAATACCACAACCACCACCACGACAAGCCCTACAGTTATCAAAATTGAATCCGCCGATCCGCAGGTCGTGTACGTCCCTACTTATAACCCGAATACGGTTTATGGTACCTGGCCCAATACCGCCTACCCGCCTACCTATCTCCCCCCAACGCCCGGCGAGCAGTTTGGCAACAGCTTCGTTAACGGTTTAGGCTTCAGCCTCGGTGTTGCCACAACCTATGCCATCTTCAGCAATATCGACTGGGATGACGACGATCACCATCATAACGATGACTGGGATAACCATGGCGGTTATAACCGCAATGGTGATAACAACATTAATATCAACGTTGATAACTTCAATAAAATCAGTGGGCAACGGCTGACGGACGCCAACCGTACCTGGCAGCATAACCCGGCCTATCGCGAGGGCGTGCCGTACCCAAATAACCAGCTCAATAACCGCTTCCACTCCACTAACACGGCAACGGGACTCAGCGCGACCCAGCAAACCCCGCAAAGATCGGTCAACCGCGATAGCCAACGCCAGGCAGCGATGAGCCAGATGGAAAAATCAACGGGAAAAACATTCCCTCAGACAGCGCGTCCAGGAACAAAAGATGCCCAGCGTCAGGCATCGAGCCAACAGTTGAAGCAAATTTCCCAGCGTAATAACTACCGGGGTTACGATACCAAACCGCAAACGGCGAAACGGGCGAACACTCAGCAACGTGAAAATCGCCAGGCTGCCACCCAACGACAAGAAAAACGGATCACGCAACCGGCACAGCAACGCAATATGCAACAGCGTAATGTCCAACAGCGAACCAGCCAGTCGCGCGCCAACGCGCTGAGCGGCAACGACAGTCGCTCAGGCAGTTGGCAAGCCCAGCAGCAACGAGGCGCTCAGAGCCGACAGATATCCCGCAACCAGCCATCACGCCTGGAATCTGGCGGGCGTGCTGAACACCGTGAATTCCGTCATCGTTAAGGGAACCGACATGAAAACGAAATTACTCAGTGGAATGGTGTTGTTCATGGTTTCGGCCACCGCGATGGCACAGCAATCCTTCAGTACACCAGACCAGGCAACCGATGCACTGACCAGCGCAATCGGAGAGCAAAATGAAAGTGCGATGAATAACCTGCTCGGAGAAAACTGGCGCGACTTTCTGCCACCCGAGGGCGTCGATCCTGATGCCGTTGATCGCTTCCTGCGCGACTGGAAGGTCCATCATAATACCGTCGTCGACGGCGACGTCGCACACCTTGTTGTCGGAGACAACAACTGGCAGCTGCCGATCCCGGTGATCAAAACCACTTCCGGATGGCAATTTGATATGCACGAAGCCGCCGAAGAGATCCAGACCCGTGAGATTGGGCGCAATGAACTCGCCGCCATCGAAGCATTACATGCCTATGTAGATGCCCAGCAGAGCTACTTTGCGATAAACCAGAAATATGCGCAGAAGATTGTCAGTTCTGACGGTAAAAAGGATGGTTTGTACTGGCCCGTTGCCCCTGGCGAAGCGCCAAGTCCTTTGGGACCGGCCTTCAGCCCGCAAGAGCCTGGCACGGGTTATCACGGTTATCGCTTTCGTATTCTGCCCGACAAAACCAGTGGCTTTGCGATGGTAGCGTGGCCTGTCAGCTACGGTCACACTGGCGTAATGAGCTTTATGATTAGCGGGGATGACACTGTCTATCAGAAGGATCTTGGAGGGACATCGCAGCAAAAAGCGCAAGCGATGGCCACCTACGCTCCGGATAAAACCTGGCAGCCAGTAGCGCAGTAAAGCGGGGAAAACCATAGGC
Organism: Citrobacter sp. Res13-Sevr-PEB04-36; assembly: GCF_015672735.1. Lineage (GTDB taxonomy): Bacteria > Pseudomonadota > Gammaproteobacteria > Enterobacterales > Enterobacteriaceae > Citrobacter. The sequence continues at coordinate 27,786 of NZ_JADABY010000007.1, forward strand.
CGGGTCAGCGCTAGCGCTACCCGGCACTTTATCTTACAGAATGTTCGCCACCGACTTCGCCAGCTGCGCTTCCAGCACCGGCTTAGCTTCTTCGAATTTCAGGTTAACTTTGTTGGCGTTAGAGACTACGCGGGTTTGGTATTTCGCGCGGTCACCCTGCGCGCTGCTGGTTTGCAGTTTGATGCCAGACGTGCCCTGACGCAGGGCCGCTACATTATCCGTGGTCACTTTCGCTTTGCTGCGTTCGGAGATTTGCAGGTCGGTAACCATGGTATAGTTCACATCTTCAACCATCGCATCTGCGGCCATGCCGATCAGACCCGCCGCCAACCCGACACCCAGCGCGGCGCCGGAGGAGTTGCTGTTATACGCCGTGATACCAGCTCCTAAAGCGGCCCCCATCGCGGCACCTTCATAACCGGTTTTCAGGAATCCCTGTGACTCACGCAGATCCATTTTGTCCGCTTTTAGCACGTTTGCTTGTACCCAATAGTAGGCGCTGTCCGGAGAACTGGTCACTTTATACCCTTTCGCTGACAGATCATTGGCTAACAGCGTCTGCAGGTTGCTCATATCTTTATCAGAGGTGTTTTTAACTTGAATATAGACCGTCTTCTCGCTGGAAGGCTCCAGCCAGATGGTTTCACTCATCTGCGTTTTCACTTCAAGGTTACGTTTTTTCACGGCAGTCGTCATTGCACCACAACCGGTCAGCGTCATTGCCGCGACAACCATGCCAACAACCGCGATTTTTTTTAAAGACATGTTTTTTCCTTTTTTCGTGTAATAGAGAGTCCAGAGCCTCTTCTCCGCGCGGCCAGTAGCCACACAATGGTGAAAAAAGTATCGGCAGTTGAATGGAAATTTTTAGAGGAAATATCAATAAGATCACTACCAGAACAGGTAGTTACAGGCAAAAAAAACGCCTCCGAAGAGGCGTTTCTTACAAAGTCAGAAGATTACTTCTTCTTCGCTTTCGGGTTCGGCAGGTCGGTAATGCTACCTTCGAACACTTCTGCCGCCAGGCCCACGGACTCGTGCAGAGTCGGGTGTGCGTGGATGGTCAGCGCGATGTCTTCAGCATCACAGCCCATTTCGATCGCCAGACCGATTTCGCCCAGCAGCTCGCCGCCGTTGGTACCGACAATCGCACCACCGATAACACGGTGAGATTCTTTGTCGAAAATCAGTTTGGTCATACCGTCTGCGCAGTCAGAAGCGATAGCACGGCCAGAAGCTGCCCACGGGAAGGTGGCGGTTTCGTAGCTGATGCCTTTCTCTTTCGCTTCTTTCTCAGTCAGGCCGACCCAGGCAACTTCTGGTTCAGTATAGGCGATGGACGGAATCACTTTCGGATCGAAATAGTGTTTCTTACCGGCGATAACTTCAGCGGCAACGTGACCTTCGTGAACACCTTTGTGCGCCAGCATCGGCTGACCAACGATATCGCCGATCGCAAAGATGTGCGGTACGTTGGTACGCAGCTGTTTGTCCACGCGGATGAAGCCACGGTCATCAACTTCAACGCCAGCTTTGCCCGCATCAAGGTTTTTACCGTTCGGTACACGACCGATAGCCACCAGCACGGCGTCGTAACGCTGTGCTTCAGCAGGTGCTTTTTTGCCTTCCATAGAAACGTAAATACCGTCTTCTTTCGCTTCAACGGCGGTGACTTTCGTTTCCAGCATCAGGTTGAATTTCTTGCTGATACGCTTGGTGAAGACTTTAACCACGTCTTTATCGGCAGCAGGGATAACCTGGTCGAACATTTCAACCACGTCGATCTCTGAACCCAGCGCATGGTAAACGGTACCCATTTCCAGACCGATGATACCGCCACCCATAACCAGCAGGCGTTTTGGTACGGTTTTCAGCTCCAGCGCATCGGTGGAATCCCACACGCGAGGATCTTCATGTGGAATGAACGGCAGTTCAATCGGACGGGAACCCGCCGCGATGATCGCGTTGTCGAAGTTGATCACGGTTTTGCCGTTTTCGCCTTCAACTTCCAGGGTGTTAGCCCCGGTAAATTTACCCAGACCGTTTACCACTTTCACTTTACGGCCTTTGGCCATACCAGCCAGACCGCCAGTCAGTTGAGTGATAACTTTTTCTTTCCAGGTACGAATCTTGTCGATATCGGTTTTCGGCTCACCAAAAACGATACCGTGTTCAGCCAGTGCTTTCGCTTCTTCGATAACTTTTGCTACGTGCAACAGTGCTTTAGAAGGGATACAGCCGACGTTCAGACAAACACCGCCGAGGGTGCTGTAACGTTCTACGATGACGGTCTCCAGACCTAAATCTGCGCAACGGAAGGCTGCAGAGTAACCTGCCGGGCCTGCCCCAAGTACCACGACTTGAGTTTTGATTTCAGTGCTCATCATGACCTCTTAATTTATACCCGTCGTCCACCGGGTCGTTCTATCCGCCGGTATTTTACAAAATTGTTAACAATTTTGAAACAACAAACGGCAACCGATTTGTCTTTCGCACAATAACCTCACTGACATCATGAGATTACCAGAAAAAAGCCGGCCGTCGGGCCGGCTTTTTCGCTTACATCACCAGACGGCGAATGTCAGACAGCGTGTTGTTGATGATGGTAATGAAACGAGCACCATCAGCACCGTCAATCACGCGGTGGTCAAAGGAGAGAGAAATCGGCATCATCAGACGCGGAGTAAACTCTTTACCATTCCACACCGGTTCAATAGCCGACTTGGACACGCCAAGGATAGCCACTTCAGGCGCGTTCACAATCGGTGCGAAGTGGGTAGTCCCCAGGCCGCCGATGCTGGAGATAGTGAAGCAACCGCCCTGCATTTCGCCAGCCGTCAGCTTACCATCACGCGCTTTCTTAGAGATCACCGTCAGTTCACGAGACAGCTCGGTAATGCTCTTCTTGTTCACGTCTTTAAAGACCGGAACAACCAGACCATTTGGCGTATCAACCGCAACACCGATGTTGATGTATTTCTTCAGCGTCAGCTTCTGGCCATCTTCGGACAGGGAGCTGTTGAAGCGTGGCATCTGCTCGAGAGCCGCTGCGACCGCTTTCATGATGAAGACTACTGGGGTGAATTTCACATCCAGTTTACGTTTTTCAGATTCGGCGTTCTGCTGCTTACGGAACGCTTCCAGATCGGTGATATCAGTTTTGTCGAAGTGGGTAACGTGCGGGATCATCACCCAGTTACGGCTCAGGTTAGCACCCGAGATTTTCTGGATACGGCCCAGTTCCACTTCTTCGATTTCACCAAACTTGCTGAAGTCCACTTTCGGCCAAGGCAGCATGCCCGGGATACCGCCGCCAGCCGCAGCTGCCGGTGCAGATTCAGCGCGTTTAACCGCGTCTTTCACGTAAGCCTGAACGTCTTCGCGCAGGATGCGACCTTTACGGCCAGACCCTTTCACTTTCGCCAGGTTCACACCGAATTCGCGCGCCAGGCGACGAATCAGCGGAGTAGCGTGGACGTAAGCGTCGTTTTCTGCGAAGTCAGATTTGCCTTCTGCTTTCGCTGCCGGAGCCGGAGCTGCGGCAGGTGCAGGTGCTGCGGCCACAGCCGGAGCAGCCGCTTGCGCAGGGGCAGCAGCCGGTGCCGCGCCTTCAACTTCGAAGACCATAATCAGAGAACCGGTTTTCACTTTATCGCCGGTGCTGATTTTGATTTCTTTCACGGTACCCGCGAACGGTGCCGGAACTTCCATCGACGCTTTGTCGCCTTCAACGGTGATCAGTGACTGCTCAGCGGCAATTTTATCGCCCACTTTGACCATCACTTCAGTGACTTCAACTTCGTCACCACCGATGTCCGGGACGTTAACTTCTTTAGAACCAGACGCTGCCGGAGCCGCTGCGGCTGCCGGTGCAGCTGCCTGAGTTGGTGCCGCGGCTGGCGCTGCGCCTGCAACTTCGAAGACCATAATCAGGGAGCCAGTAGACACTTTGTCGCCGGTATTGATTTTGATCTCTTTCACGGTACCCGCGAACGGAGCCGGGACTTCCATAGAGGCTTTGTCGCCTTCTACGGTGATCAGAGACTGCTCAGCCGCAACGGTATCGCCGACTTTAACCATAATCTCGGTGACTTCAACTTCGTCGCCGCCAATGTCCGGTACGTGTACGTCTTTCGCTGCTGCCGCAGCTGCCGGAGCGGCTGCTTGCTTCTCTTCTGCCGGAGCAGGTGCAGCAGCTGCTGCACCGTCGGCGGAATCGAAAATCATGATCAGTTTGCCGGTCTCAGTTTTGTCGCCAACAGAGACTTTGATCTCTTTAACGATACCCGCCTGAGGGGACGGAACTTCCATAGAGGCTTTGTCGCCTTCTACGGTGATCAGCGACTGTTCAGCTTCAACTTTGTCGCCCACTTTGACCAGAATCTCGGTGATTTCAACTTCATCAGCCCCGATGTCCGGTACATTGATTTCGATAGCCATGTTTCTTTTACCTCTTACGCCAGACGCGGGTTAACTTTATCTGCATCGATATTGAATTTAGTGATAGCGTCAGCAACCACTTTCTTATCGATTTCGCCACGTTTAGCCAGTTCGCCCAGTGCCGCTACAACCACATAGGAAGCATCAACTTCGAAGTGGTGACGCAGGTTTTCACGGCTGTCAGAGCGACCGAAGCCGTCAGTACCCAGTACGCGATAATCATCAGCCGGTACATAAGTACGAACCTGTTCGGCAAACAGTTTCATATAGTCAGTAGATGCTACAGCCGGTGCGTCGTTCATCACCTGAGCGATGTACGGAACGCGCGGAGTTTCCAGCGGGTGCAGCATGTTCCAGCGCTCACAATCCTGGCCATCACGCGCCAGTTCAGTGAAGGACGTGACGCTATACACGTCAGAACCTACGCCGTAGTCGTTCGCCAGGATCTGCGCTGCTTCACGAACGTGACGCAGGATAGAACCGGAACCCAACAGCTGAACTTTACCTTTCTTACCTTCGAGGGTTTCGAGTTTGTAGATACCTTTACGGATACCTTCCTCAACACCTTCCGGCATTGCCGGCATGTGGTAGTTTTCGTTCAGCGTGGTGATGTAGTAGTAAACGTTCTCTTGTTTCTCACCGTACATACGCTCCAGACCATCGTGCATGATGACCGCAACTTCGTACGCGTAAGACGGATCGTAAGAGATACAGTTCGGAATAGTCAGAGACTGAATATGGCTGTGACCATCTTCGTGCTGCAGACCTTCACCGTTCAGCGTCGTACGACCAGAAGTCCCACCGATCAGGAAGCCGCGCGCCTGCTGGTCACCCGCCTGCCAGCACAGGTCACCGATACGCTGGAACCCGAACATGGAGTAGTAGATGTAGAACGGGATCATCGGCAGATCGTTGGTGCTGTAAGAGGTCGCAGCCGCCAGCCAGGATGCCCCAGCACCCAGTTCGTTGATACCTTCCTGCAGGATCTGACCTTTTTCGTCTTCTTTGTAGTAAGCAACCTGCTCACGGTCCTGCGGGGTGTACTGCTGGCCGTTCGGGCTGTAGATACCAATCTGACGGAACAGACCTTCCATACCGAAAGTACGTGCTTCATCGGCGATGATCGGCACCAGACGATCTTTGATCGACTTGTTCTTCAGCATCACGTTCAGGGCACGAACGAAAGCGATAGTGGTGGAGATTTCTTTGTTCTGCTCTTCCAGCAGCGCACCGAAGTCTTCCAGCGCCGGCAGCTCCAGCTTCTCAGTGAAGTTAGGCTGACGAGCCGGCAGGTAGCCGTGCAGTTTCTGACGCTGAGCGTGCAGATAAGTATGCTCTTCAGAACCTTCCGGGAAGGTAATGTAAGACAGGTTTTCAACCTGCTCATCGGTCACTGGAACGTTGAAACGGTCGCGGATGTAACGCACGCCGTCCATGTTCATTTTCTTAACCTGGTGAGCGATGTTTTTACCTTCGGCGGTGTCACCCATGCCGTAACCTTTGATGGTATGGGCGAGGATTACAGTTGCTTTGCCTTTGGTTTCCTGCGCTTTTTTCAGTGCAGCGTAAACTTTCTTCGGATCGTGACCGCCACGGTTCAGCGCCCAAATCTGCTCGTCAGTCCAGTCAGCAACCAGTGCTGCGGTTTCCGGGTATTTACCGAAGAAGTGCTCACGAACATACGCGCCGTCTTTGGATTTGAAGGTCTGATAGTCGCCGTCAACGGTTTCGTTCATCAGCTGGATCAGTTTACCGCTGGTGTCTTTACGCAGCAGCTCATCCCAACGACCGCCCCACATCACTTTGATCACGTTCCAGCCAGCACCTGCGAAGATGCCTTCCAGTTCGTTAACAATCTTGCCGTTACCGGTGACCGGGCCGTCAAGACGCTGCAGGTTACAGTTGATAACAAAGACCAGGTTGTCCAGTTTTTCACGGGTCGCGATGGTGATAGCGCCTTTAGATTCTGGCTCATCCATCTCGCCGTCGCCCAGGAAGGCATAAACGGTCTGCTTAGAGGTATCTTTCAGGCCACGGTGTTCCAGATACTTCAGGAATTTAGCCTGGTAGATAGCACCGATTGGACCCAGACCCATGGATACGGTCGGGAACTGCCAGAATTCCGGCATCAGTTTCGGGTGCGGATAAGAAGACAGGCCTTTGCCATGAACTTCCTGACGGAAGTTGTTCATCTGCTCTTCAGTCAGACGACCTTCCAGGAATGCACGTGCATAGATGCCCGGAGAGATGTGGCCCTGGAAGTAAATCAGGTCGCCGCCATCCTGCTCGTTGCGTGCACGGAAGAAATGGTTGAAGCACACATCATAGACCGTTGCGGAGGACTGGAAGGATGCCATGTGGCCACCCAGCTCGAGGTCCTTTTTAGACGCACGCAGTACGGTCATGATGGCGTTCCAGCGGATAGCAGAACGAATACGACGTTCCAGCTCCAGATTGCCCGGGTATTCCGGCTCATCTTCAACGGCAATAGTGTTTACATAATTGCTGGCCCCTGTACCTGCCGCTACTTTCACGCCGCCTTTGCGGGCTTCTGAAAGCAGTTGGTCGATCAGATACTGAGCACGCTCAACACCTTCTTCACGGATGACCGATTCGATCGCCTGTAGCCAGTCGCGAGTTTCGATCGGATCCACGTCATTTGGGAAACGTTCTGACATGGGGGTATTCCTTATCTATCTAATACGTTGAGTTATCTGGAACCTGTCCCATTGCGCTCTTTGTTCTTCATACTTCAGGTTGTCTCTTTGTTGGCTGCGCTTCCTCGCACCAGTCACATAGTTCACTATGCTTCTGGCGACTCGCACGCTTGCCGCCGCGATACTACCCGAATTATTTTGAACAACTAAAAGTGCAATAAGACAGGTTCTGCGTTTAGTTGCCGCGCTTTTGGTTCGCGCTTGATTTACAACATCTTCTGGTTAACTAGCTGCCAGAAAAATCACTAATTCTTTCGTTGCTCCAGGCGGCGTAAGGCACGTTCACGACGGCTTTCCTCACGGCTTCTGTCCAGGAGAATTTCTTCGATAAACGCCAGGTGGCGGTGGGACGCTTCACGCGCCTCCTCCGGCTTCCCGGCGATAATCGCTTCAAAAATACGCGTACGGTGACTGCTTACCAACGGCAGCATATCCCGACGCGAATACAGCAATTCAAAGTTTTGACGGACGTTCTGGGCCAGCATCGGCTCCATACAGCGGAGCAAATGGAGCAGTACCACATTGTGCGCCGCTTCGGTGACAGCAATTTGATACTGGAGAACCGCATCAGATTCGCCGTCAAGATCGCCGGACTGTTGAGCAAGCTCGATCGCATGGTGGAGTTCACGGATACGCGTTTTATCTTCGTCCGTGCTGCGTAGTGCGGCGTAATAAGCAGCAATACCTTCCAGCGCATGGCGCGTCTCAAGCAGGTCAAACTGGGATTCAGGATGGTCGGAGAGCAACTCTACCAGTGGGTCGCTAAAGCTCTGCCACAGGCTGCTCTGAACAAAAGTGCCACCGCCCTGACGACGAAGCAGCAAACCCTTCGCTTCGAGACGTTGGATCGCCTCGCGCAAGGAGGGACGGGAGACGTCGAACTGTTTTGCCAGCTCGCGTTCCGGTGGGAGTTTCTCTCCGGGGCGAAGTGTCCCCTCAAGAATTAAAAACTCCAGCTGCTGCTCAATCACATCGGAGAGTTTTGGTTGGCGGATTTTGCTGTAGGCCATGATTTCCTGTCTTAAGCCATTTGCCCGGAGTCAATTGGTCTTACCAATTTCATGTTCTTGACGCTAAAGTAACAAAGTATTCACCTTCTGTCCATACAGGTTTTGATTGAAATCAGTAAAGGAGGCATATTTTAACAACATTACAGAAATAACGTTTCAAACCTGTAACTATGCACAAATGTTAAATTTACCCATCACGGGGTAGTTTTAACGTAATTGAAACGAAAAACTATCCCATCTGAACCGATTCACCTGCTTATTTATCGATTTTTCAAGCGGAATAAACGAATAAAAATTCAAAATGGAAATTTTGTGGTAGATAGATTCGTATTTACAAATGGTTTCTTTTTATTCAAGTCGTCATCCTCCCTTCACAAAGCAGGTGCATTCGCGCTCGCATAACATTATTCTGATCAAGACAAAAGTATTTAGGCAACATTTTACTGACCACTGCCGTAAACAAATTAATACAACAAACGGAATTGCAAACTTACACACGCATCACTGCGTGGTTCAAAATATAAGTACTCGAACGATGAAGAGTAAAACCACACACGAGGTTTCATGATGGAAAGTCAACAGCATGGCGATCAGCTAAAGCGCGGTCTTAAAAACCGCCATATACAGCTTATCGCGCTGGGTGGCGCGATAGGCACCGGGTTATTCCTCGGCAGCGCGTCCGTTATCCAGTCTGCAGGGCCGGGGATTATTCTGGGTTACGCTATCGCCGGTTTTATCGCCTTTTTAATTATGCGCCAGTTAGGTGAAATGGTGGTTGAAGAGCCGGTAGCCGGTTCCTTCAGCCACTTTGCCTATAAGTACTGGGGCGGTTTCGCTGGTTTCTCCTCCGGCTGGAACTACTGGGTGCTGTACGTTCTGGTTGCCATGGCTGAGTTGACTGCCGTTGGGAAATACATCCAGTTCTGGTATCCGGAGATCCCGACCTGGGTCTCCGCTGCCGTCTTTTTTGTGGCCATCAACGCTATCAACCTGACCAACGTTAAAGTATTCGGTGAGATGGAGTTCTGGTTTGCCATTATTAAGGTTATTGCGGTCGTGGCGATGATTCTGTTCGGTGGTTGGTTGCTGTTTAGCGGCAACGGCGGCCCGCAGGCCAGCGTCAGCAACTTGTGGGATCAGGGTGGCTTCCTGCCGCACGGCTTCACCGGTCTGGTAATGATGATGGCGATTATCATGTTCTCCTTCGGCGGGCTGGAGTTGGTCGGTATTACCGCGGCAGAAGCGGATAACCCGGAGCAGAGCATTCCGAAGGCTACCAACCAGGTTATTTACCGTATCCTGATTTTCTATGTGGGTTCGCTGGCCGTCCTGCTCTCCCTGATGCCGTGGACGCGCGTAACAGCAGATACCAGCCCATTTGTCCTTATCTTCCATGAGCTGGGCGACACGTTTGTGGCTAACGCACTGAACGTTGTGGTACTGACCGCCGCCCTGTCTGTCTATAACAGCTGCGTATATTGCAACAGCCGTATGCTTTTCGGTCTGGCTCAGCAGGGCAACGCGCCAAAAGCGCTGATGAGCGTGGATAAACGTGGCGTCCCGGTCAATACCATCCTCGTCTCCGCGCTGGTCACCGCCCTGTGCGTCCTGATCAACTACCTGGCGCCAGAATCCGCCTTTGGTTTACTGATGGCTCTGGTGGTCTCCGCGCTGGTGATCAACTGGGCGATGATCAGCCTTGCGCACATCAAGTTCCGCAAGGCGAAACAACAGCAGGGCGTTGCCAGTCGCTTCCCGGCGCTGTTCTATCCACTGGGTAATTGGATTTGCCTGATTTTCATGGCGGCAGTGCTGGTGATTATGCTGATGACACCGGGCATGGCAATCTCCGTTTACCTGATCCCGGTATGGATTGCTATTCTTGGCGTCGGTTATCTGTGTAAGCAGAAAACAGCCAGAGCGGCTAAAGCGCATTAATTCTCCCCCCTGCCTGCAAAGGTAGGGGGTGTTACCTGCCTCACACTTTCCCACAGACGACTATTTCATCCATATCAGCGGCGCTATCCTGCAACGCAAAAACGAACTCACCAGACAATAATTCTCTCCATATCTTATTTATGGAGCGCAGTTGATGGAAACCAGTAAACTGTCGGTGAAAGAAAAGATCGGTTATGGTATGGGCGACGCCGGATGTAACATCATATTTGGCGCTATCATGCTGTTTGTTAACTATTTTTATACGGATATATTTGGCCTTGCTCCTGCTTTGGTCGGCGTTTTACTGCTTTCAGTACGCGTAATCGATGCCGTAACAGACCCTATTATGGGTGCAATGGCCGATCGCACGCGCAGTAAATATGGTCGATTTCGTCCATGGCTTTTATGGATGGCTTTTCCCTACGCATTATTCAGCGTACTGATGTTTACCACCCCTGAGTGGACGTATAACAGCAAAGTTATCTATGCGTTTGTCACCTACTTCCTGCTGTCGATTACCTACACGGCAATCAATATTCCCTACTGCTCGCTCGGCAGCGTCATCACCAACGACCCGAAAGAGCGCGTCGCCTGTCAATCCTACCGCTTTGTGCTGGTAGGGATTGCCACCCTGCTACTTTCTCTCACTTTGCTACCGATGGCCGACTGGTTCGGTGGCGAAGATAAAGCCAAAGGCTATCAGATGGCGATGGCCGTGCTGGCCTTTATTGGCATGTGCATGTTCCTGTTTTGCTTTGCGACGGTACGCGAGCGCGTGCGTCCTGCCGTCCAGACCAACGACGATTTAAAAGCTGACCTGAAAGATGTCTGGAAGAACGATCAATGGGTGAAAATCCTGCTGTTAACCCTGTGCAACGTCTGTCCGGGCTTTATTCGCATGGCCGCCACCATGTACTACGTCACCTGGGTTATGCAGCAAAGCACACACTTCGCCACCTTGTTTATTAGCCTCGGCGTTGTCGGCATGATGATCGGCAGTATCCTGGCGAAGGTGTTAACCGACCGCTGGTGCAAACTGAAGGTGTTCTTCTGGACCAATATCGTACTGGCTGTCTTCTCCGGCGCGTTTTACTTCTTCGATCCGAAAGCCACCGTGATGATTATGGTGCTCTACTTCCTGCTCAACATCCTGCATCAGATCCCTTCCCCGCTGCACTGGTCATTGATGGCCGATGTCGATGACTACGGCGAGTGGAAAACAGGTAAACGCATCACCGGCATCAGCTTCTCCGGCAACCTGTTCTTCCTGAAACTGGGACTGGCTATTGCCGGGGCAATGGTCGGATTCCTGCTCTCCTGGTACGGTTACGACGCAGGTGCTAAAGCACAAAGCGAGTCCGCCATTAACGGTATTATGCTGCTGTTCACCCTTATTCCGGGCGTGGGCTATCTGATTACCGCTGGCGTAGTTCGTCTGCTGAAAGTTGACCGCGAGTTTATGCAGCAAATCCAGTCAGACCTGGAAAAGCGTCGCACCAACTACCGTGAATTGAATGAGTATCACGACGTTAAATCTCCTGAAAATGCAAGGAAAGCCTGATGAATCAGTGGCCTAACCCCTTTATCGAACAGCGTGCCGATCCGTTTATTCTCCGTGACGGTAGCCACTATTATTTCATTGCTTCAGTGCCGGAATACGATCGACTGGAGATCCGTCGGGCTAACTCCCTGGAAGGACTACGCACTGCGGCTCCGGTGGTTATCTGGCGCAAACCAGACAGCGGCCCGATGAGCGAACTGATCTGGGCGCCGGAGATCCATCATATTGCTGGCAAGTGGTACATCTATTTTGCCGCTACGCATACTCAGGCACTCGACAAGTTGGGGATGTTCCAACACCGCATGTTTGCCCTCGAGTGCGCAGATGCCGACCCGCTAACCGGCACCTGGACAGAGAAAGGCCAGATTAAAACGCAGTTTGATACCTTCGCCCTGGATGCCACTACCTTTAACCACCAGGGAAAGCAGTGGTATCTGTGGGCGCAAAAATCCCCCGATATCGCCGGGAACTCCAATGTTTATCTCGCGGAGCTGGAAAATCCGTGGACGATTAAAGGCGAGCCGGTAATGCTCAGTCATCCAGAGTACGACTGGGAGTGCCGTGGCTTTTGGGTCAACGAAGGCCCCGCCGTGATGGTGCACGGCGACAAACTGTTCGTCAGCTATTCTGCCAGCGCCACCGACGAAAACTACTGCATGGGGTTACTGTGGATTGATCTCAGTGCCGACCCACTGAACCCGGATAACTGGCAAAAATCTCCGCGTCCTGTCTTTACCACCAGCTACGAGAATCGTCAGTTCGGACCGGGACATAATAGCTTTACGCAAACGCCGGAAGGGGAAGATGTGCTGGTGTACCATGCGAGGAACTACACCGAGATTGAGGGTGACCCGCTGTACGATCCCAACCGCCATACACGGTTGAAACTCGTACGCTGGGACGAAAACGGAATGCCTGATTTTGGCATCCCGCCTGCTGATACATTCTAAAACCATTGCCCGGTGGCGCTGCGCTTACCGGGCCTACATATGGTGTAGGCCGGATAAGCGTTAGCGCCATCCGGCATAACGCTATACTAATGTCCCATAAATGGTCAGTAACGCAATAATCACCACCACCACAAACGATGTCTTTTTCGCCAGCGCCACGGCGGCTTTTGGCGTTTCGACTTTATCGGTGTGCGGTTCGCGCGCCAGCGAGAACTGCGCCAGGCGTGTTAACACCTGATACTGCGAAGTATGCAAATCCGCCAGAGAAGCAAACCACGCAGGCAGCGCCTTCTCACCATGCCCCAACAGCGCATAAACCACACCCGCCAACCGCACGGGGATCCAGTCCAGCACATGCAGGATCGCATCAATTCCCGACTGCAAACGCTGATGCGGGGTCTGATAGCGCGCCAGCCAGGACTGCCATGCACGTAAAAAAGCATAACCGACCAGCGTCACGGGCCCCCACGGACCACCGACAATCAACCAGAACAGCGGTGCCAGATAAAAGCGAAAGTTATTCCACAACAGCGCATTTTGTAGCTCGCGCAAATACTCCCGCTCATTACACTCCGGTGGAACACCATGGATAAGCGTTAACTCGCTTGCCATCGCCTCACGGGCGTGGGCATCATTGCGCGACGCCGCATTCAGGTACGCATGATAATGCAAACGTACTTTGCCAGCGCCGATACACAGTACGCCAATTAAAATCCACACCACCAGCAGCGGAACGTTAAACAGTAGTCCATGAAGCGCACGCAGTAGCAGGAATGTCACACCCATCGCAACCATCGTCATGCCGAGGGTACGGACCATAGAAAAATGCTTAATCCGGCGGAAAAATGCTTCCGTACGGTGATCGATTTGCCAATGCTCACCCAGCTTAAACAGGCGCTCGACAATCAGCACCAGTAATGTTGTAAACAGCGTCATGTCATCTCCTTGTGCGACGAGGGGGTGACCAGAGCGCGAAACCTTTCCCAGTCAAAAGACGCGCCAGGATCGGTCTTACGCTCGGGCGCAATATTGCAATGCCCGGTTATGTTATTAGCAATCGCCGGATAACGCTGAATCAGGACATGCGTTACGGCTGCCAACTGCTGGTACTGCGCATCGGTATAGGCCAGCGTATCCGTACCTTCCAGCTCAATACCAATCGAAAAATCATTACAACGCTCACGTCCCTGATAGTTCGACACGCCCGCATGCCAGGCTCGTTTATCAAAAGGGACATACTGAACAATTTCACCATCGCGGCGAATCAGACAATGGGCCGAAACGCGTAAATGGGCGATTTCAGCAAAAAAAGGATGGGCGTTAGGATCAATTGTTCCCGTGAATAACGCGTCGATCCACGGACCACCAAATTCACCCGGCGGCAGGCTGATATTATGTACCACCAGCAAAGAAGGGTTTTCGTCATCCGGGCGGCAATCATAATGAGGAGAAGGAACGCGTCGCGCCTCCGCCAGCCAACCCTTATCTAACAACATGCATAATCTCCTTATTGGTGGTGCTCATATCGGGTTCAGGGTAGCATGTTTCTATCTTATGATTCGTTAGCTATTTGGAGTTTTATCATGCCGCCTCGCCGCTACAACCCTGACTCCCGACGTGACGCGCTGTTGGAACGCATCAACCTGGATATCCCTGCCGCTGTTGCTCAGGCGCTGCGTGAAGATTTAGGCGGCGACGTTGATGCCAGGAACGATATCACTGCACAACTTTTGCCTGAGGATATGCGCTCTCACGCCACCGTGATTACCCGCGAAGACGGCGTTTTTTGTGGAAAACGTTGGGTCGAAGAGGTCTTTATTCAACTTGCTGGCGATGATGTAAAAATCAGCTGGCACGTTGAAGATGGCGACAGCATTAAAGCGAATCAGCCATTATTTGAACTGGACGGCCCTGCCCGCGTATTGCTGACCGGCGAACGCTCCGCGCTCAACTTTGTACAGACATTGTCCGGCGTCGCCAGTGAAGTACGTCGCTACGTCGACCTGCTGGCAGGGACAAAAACACAGCTGCTGGATACGCGTAAAACCCTGCCAGGGCTGCGTACCGCGCTAAAATATGCTGTGCTGTGCGGCGGCGGCGCCAATCACCGCCTGGGACTTTCTGACGCTTTCCTGATTAAAGAAAATCACATTATTGCCTCTGGCTCGGTGCGTCAGGCCGTAGAGAAAGCCTTCTGGCTGCATCCGGACGTTCCTGTTGAAGTGGAAGTGGAAAGTCTGGATGAACTGGACGACGCGCTGAAAGCCGGGGCGGACATCATCATGCTCGACAATTTCGAAACCGACCAAATGCGCGAGGCGGTAAAGCGTACCAACGGTCAGGCACGTCTGGAGGTTTCGGGAAACGTCACCTATGAAACGCTGCGCGAATTCGCCGAAACCGGCGTGGATTTCATCTCCGTAGGCGCACTGACCAAACATGTGCGCGCGCTCGATCTCTCCATGCGTTTTCGTTAATTGCTCATGGTAATGCCCGATGGCGCTTCGCTTATCGGGCCTACAACCCCAGCCGGATAAAGCATTTACGCTGCCATCCGGCAGTTTCTTCGCGTTCCCTCGCAAAAACATTGTTTGCTTGTGTAATTTCGTAAAAACCCTCTGAACCCATCTTCCCGTTCTATTTTTTGCCCCTCGCCTAAGCGCCCTCTGATTTGCCACAGTAGCATCAGCTAACTCAAGGAGCGAACCATGGACAAGCAACGAGGCTTCACGCTTATCGAACTGATGGTGGTCATTGGCATCATTGCCATTCTCAGCGCCATCGGTATTCCGGCTTATCAGAACTATCTACGCAAGGCGGCACTGACAGACATGTTGCAAACCTTTGTCCCCTACCGCACAGCAGTCGAACTCTGCGCGCTGGAGCACGGCGGTACAGACACCTGTGATGCCGGGGCCAATGGTATTCCTTCTCCTACCACCACGCGCTATGTCTCCGGCATGAGCGTCGAAAAAGGCATCGTCAGCCTTACCGGGCAGGAAAGCCTCAACGGCCTGAGCGTGACCCTGACGCCCAACTGGGACAATGCCAACGGTATTACCGGCTGGAGCCGTAACTGCAACATCCAAAATGACGGTGCTTTGCAGCAGGCCTGTGAAGACGTTTTCCGTTTCGATGCCAACTAAGGAACAGAGATGAATACCACGCAACTGACGGCACTATGCCAACGCTATCAAGGAATATTACTGGATGCAGACAATGACGTGGTTCACATCGCTGTCGTGGATGCGCCTTCCCACGAACTGCTGGATGCCCTGCATTTTGCCACCACCAGACGCATCGACATCGTATGCTGGACACGTCAGCAGATGGAAGGACACACGCACAAACCGCGGCAAATGCTGCCAGCGATCATCTCTGAAAGCAGTGTGACAGCAGCAGAATTACTGACCCAGACGTTACAATCCGCGCTGGTAAAACGGGCATCTGATATTCACATTGAGCCCACACAACATCGCTATCGGATACGGCTTCGCGTAGATGGCGTACTGCACACGTTACCGGAGGTGGTGACGGAGATGGGTATTGCGCTTACCGCAAGGTTAAAAGTGCTGGCCAGTCTGGACATTGCTGAGCACCGACTTCCGCAGGATGGGCAGTTTACTGTTGAGATTTCAGGCGCCCCCATCTCGTTTCGCATAGCGACACTCCCCTGTCGCTATGGAGAAAAAGTGGTGTTACGTCTGCTGCATCAGGTTGAGCAGGCGTTAGAAATTAACGCGCTGGGGATGCAGGACGCGCAACTGACCGCATTTTCACAAGCCTTGCAGCAACCTCAGGGGCTGATCCTGGTAACCGGCCCGACCGGGAGCGGCAAAACGGTCACGCTTTACAGCGCGCTACAAACCCGAAATACCCCGGATGTGAACCTGTGTAGTGTGGAAGATCCGGTAGAGATCCCCATTGAAGGGGTAAACCAAACGCAAATTCACCCGCGCGCTGGTCTGAATTTTCAGGGTGTATTACGCGCACTGCTGCGACAGGATCCCGACATTATAATGGTGGGTGAGATCCGCGACGGTGAAACGGCAGAAATAGCCCTTAAAGCCGCGCAAACCGGTCATTTAGTTCTTTCAACGCTGCATACCAATTCCACCACTGAAACACTGATACGCTTGCAGCAAATGGGCGTCGCCCGATGGATGATCGCCTCCGCGCTGACGTTGGTTATCGCTCAGCGATTAGTCAGAAAACTGTGCCCCCATTGTCGGCGACGTCTTGATGCTCCGGTCACACTGCCTGCATCACTCTGGCCCACGCCGCTTCCGCGCTGGCAGGCACCTGGCTGTGAACACTGTTATCAGGGATTTTATGGCCGCACGGCGCTGTTTGAAGTTCTACCTGTCACTCCCGTATTACGCCAGCTTATCGCTAACGGTACCACTGCTGACGTGGTAGAGTCCGGCGCCCATCAGGCGGGAATGAATTCGCTTTTCGAGAACGGATGTCAGGCGGTTGAACAAGGGCTAACGACGTTTGAAGAGCTCATCCGCGTGCTGGGAATGCCCCATGCCCGTTAAGCAACTCTGGCGATGGCAAGGCATAAACGATCAGGGCCTGCCAGCAGAGGGAGCGCTATGGTCGGACGACCGTCCCTCGCTGGTCTTTGCCCTGCAACAAATGCACATTACACCAATTCGCATTATGCGGATGCGTGTTAAAACCGCGCACTGGAGTAGAGAACGAAGCATCGAAGTCATACACCAACTGGCCACATTACTGAAAGCAGGGTTAACGCTTTCCGACGGATTGGCCCTGCTTGCACAACAGCATCCCAGCAGCCAGTGGCAGGCGCTGCTGCGCTCGCTGGCTTACGACATGGAACAAGGCATTTCACTTTCCACCTCACTGACGCGTTGGCAACACGTTTTTCCACCACTTTACCAGGCAATGATCCGCACCGGAGAGCTAACCGGCAAACTCGACCTCTGCTGCTTTGAATTGGCCCGTCAGCAGAAACAACAACAACAGCTGACTGATAAAGTTAAAAAAGCGCTGCGTTACCCGATAATTATTCTCACTATGGCCGCGATGGTCGTCTTCGCGATGCTGCACTTTGTACTGCCTGAATTTGCCGCCATCTATCGTACGTTCAACACCCCGCTACCGGCGTTAACACAGGGAATTATGACCCTTGCCCAATACAGCAGTCGATGGGGATGGCTGATGGGATTACTCGGTCTGGTGCTGAGCGGAACATATGGTCTGATAAAACAAAAAACATTCTGGCTTATTCTGCGTCAGCGGCTTTTGTTACGCTGTCCTGTTATGGGGCCGCTGGTCAGGGGCCAAAAACTCACGCAGATCTTCACCGTTCTGGCGTTGACGCAAAACGCGGGTATTCCCTTTCTACAAGGTCTGGAGAGCGTGGTGGAAACCCTCGCCTGCCCATTCTGGTCACAACGATTAGCGCAGGTACACCTAGACATCAGTGCCGGAAAACCGGTCTGGCAGGCGCTGAAAAATGCCGGTGAATTTAGTCCATTGTGTTTACAGCTGGTGAGAACCGGTGAGGCGTCCGGCTCGCTGGATGCAATGCTGCAAAATATTGCCCGACATCATAGCGAAAACACGATGTCACAGGCTGAGAATCTGGCTGCACTACTTGAGCCGGCATTGCTTGTGATTACGGGATTAATCATAGGTACGCTGGTGGTGGCGATGTATTTACCGATTTTTCATCTGGGGGATGCGATGAGCGGGATGGGATAAATTCAAATGCCGGATGGCGGCGTAAGTGCCTTATCCGGCCTACGAGAATCTGAGCGTAGGCCTGATAAACTGTGCGCCATCAGGCATTTTACAGCAAACTACTTGTTCTTACAGGCTATTGAAAATACGGTTTTCTTGTTCCTGCACACGTATAAAGGTAGTACGTTTGGTCAACTCTTTCAGACGAGATGCCCCTACGTAAGTGCAGGCAGAACGCAGGCCGCCGAGGATATCGCGTGCGGTATTCTCAACCGGACCGCGCAGCGGCAGCTTAACGGTTTTACCCTCCGCTGCACGGTACTGGGCAACACCGCCCACGTGACGCGTCATAGCGGACTCAGAGCTCATACCGTAGAACAGCATGAATTTCTCACCGTTCTCCTCAACCACTTTGCCGCCGCTTTCTTCGTGACCGGCCAGCATACCGCCCAGCATCACGAAGTCTGCACCACCGCCAAACGCTTTTGCTACGTCACCCGGCATCGTGCAGCCACCATCGCTGACAATCATACCGCCAAGGCCATGTGCGGCATCCGCACATTCGATAACAGCAGAAAGCTGCGGATAGCCCACGCCGGTTTTTACGCGTGTGGTACAAACAGAACCCGGACCAATGCCGACTTTGACGATATCCGCACCAGAAAGTACCAGTTCTTCACACATCTCACCGGTCACCACGTTACCAGCACAGATTGTTTTCGTCGGCCATGCTTCGCGCGCTTTCGACACAAACTGAACGAAATGCTCTGAGTAGCCATTTGCCACATCAATGCAAATGAAGCTCAGCGCAGGATTCAGTGCCAGAATCTGTTTGGTTTTTTCGAAATCGGTGTCAGATGTCCCGGTAGAAACCATCACGTGTTTGATGACATCAGCAGATGCATTCGCAACGAAAGCAGACCAGTCTTCTACGGAATAATGTTTATGTACGGCAGTCAGAATGTCAAAAGAGGCAAGCGCAGTTGCCATGGCAAATGTTCCGACGGTGTCCATATTTGCGGCGATGATTGGCACGCCGGACCATGTCTGACCTGAATGTTTAAAGGTAAATTGACGTTCCAGCTCAACATCGGAACGGCTTTTGAGAGTAGAACGCTTAGGGCGGATAAGAACGTCTTTGAAACCTAACTTCAGATCTTCTTCGATACGCATGTGCGGATTCCTGGGGTTAATGGCGAAAAATCGAAACTCACAACTCCAGTGACGCTATCATACGCACTAATCAATACCGCGCAAGACTGCGAAATTCTCTTTTTTTACGCTACAATCCCATAAATTTACCTGGCGCAGAGTAGGTCAATCCTGCAGCAGCCTTGCCTTCGCATGCTTAACTTTTAACTGTTTGATAATCAAACTTAAACTCCAGGATCCGGATCTATGAGGTATACGGTAGCCTTAACAGGCGGTATTGGCAGTGGTAAAAGTACCGTTGCCAATGCGTTCGCTGACCTCGGAATAAACGTGATTGACGCCGATATTATTGCGCGCCAGGTCGTTGAGCCTGGTACGCCGGCCCTTAACGCGATTGCTGAACATTTTGGCAGTGAACTCATCGCTGCAGATGGAACGTTGCAACGGCGAATTTTACGCGAACGAATTTTTTCCGATCCTGCTGAAAAATCCTGGCTGAACGCCCTGCTCCATCCGCTTATTCAACAGGAAACTCAGCGCCAGTTTCAGCAAGCGACGTCTCCTTATCTGTTGTGGGTTGTACCTTTGTTGGTGGAAAACTCGCTGTATAAAAAAGCCAATCGTGTACTTGTGGTGGATGTTACTCCCGAGACCCAGCTCAGACGAACCATGCAGCGTGATGATGTGACACGCAAACACGTTGAACAAATTTTGGCTGCCCAGGCAACGCGTGAAGAGCGTCTTGCCGTGGCAGACGATGTTATTAATAATAATGGCGCACCGGATGCCATCATCTCGGATGTCGCCCGCCTGCACGCACGCTATTTGCACTGCGCGTCGCAGTTTGTCTCACAGGAAAAACCGTAATGCACACCCAGGTCCTTTTTGAACACCCACTCAATGAGAAAATGCGTACATGGTTGCGCATTGAGTTTCTGACCCAGCAACTCTCCGTTAACTTACCCATCGCTGATTATGCAGGCGCACTGCATTTTTTTAGAAATATTGGGGACTTACTGGATGTATTTGAACGTGGCGAAGTCCGTACCGAACTCCTCAAAGAACTGGAACGACAACAACGTAAACTTCAAGCCTGGGTTGAAGTTCCTGGCGTTGATCAAAGCAGAATAGACGCCCTGCGCCAGCAGTTAAAAAGTGCAGGCAGCATTTTGATTTCAGCACCACGCATTGGACAAACACTGCGTGAAGACCGTTTGATTGGCCTGGTACGCCAACGTTTAAGTATTCCTGGCGGATGCTGCAGTTTTGATTTACCTACCCTGCATATCTGGCTGCATCTGCCTCAGGCACAACGCGATACCCAGATCGAAACCTGGCTTTCCAGCCTGAACCCTCTGACTCAGGCATTGACGCTGGTTCTGGATTTAATCCGTAATTCTGCGCCGTTCCGTAAGCAAACCAGCCTGAATGGTTTTTACCAGGATAACGGTGAAGATGCGGATTTGCTCCGTTTGCATCTACCGCTTAATTCACAGCTCTCTCCGCAGATATCGGGTCATAAGAGCCGTTTTGCCATTCGTTTTATGCCGTTGGATAGCGAAAATGGCCAGGTTCCAGAACGCCTCGATTTTGACCTGGCATGCTGTTAAGGAGTGAATATGTCTGAACAAACCATCGTCAACTGCCCAACCTGTGGTAAGCCAGTCGTCTGGGGAGAAGTAAGTCCATTTCGCCCCTTTTGCTGTAAACGCTGTCAGTTAATCGATTTGGGAGAGTGGGCTGCAGAAGAGAAGCGTATTCCCAGCTCCGGCGATCTGTCAGAGAGCGATGACTGGAGTGAAGAGCAAAAGTAATTCAACTAATACGTAGGGCGGGCAAGCGTGGCGCCCCCGCCAAAATTTGCCGGATGGCAGCATTGCCTTATCCGGCCTATGAACGACATTAGCCCACAATCAGCTTGTTAATCACCGGTTCATTGGCCGGCGGAAAATCTTCTGCATTCAGCGCATTCTGCGCAATCCACTGCGCCGGTTGCCCCTCTTTACCCCATGGCTCACCTTCCCAGCTGTCGACCAGCCAGAACCACAGCGTGATGTGTCGGTCCGGGAACGCGTACTCCAGCTTTTCGAACAGCGTACTATGAACGGGTGTAATCCCGACTTCTTCCTGTAGCTCTCGAATCAGCGCCTGCTCAGGGGTTTCGCCGGCTTCAATTTTGCCACCGGGGAATTCCAGCTTATTCGCCATGTGGGCATCTTTGGCGCGCTGAGTAATAAAAATCTCATTCTGCTGATTACGAATAATCCCAACGGCAATTTGCAGTATTTTCATCTTTATCATCCATAAAAAAGGCGCAGAATTCTGCGCCTTTTCAGTGAGTTATTTGATTAGCTCAGACGGCCATGGCACTGTTTGAATTTTTTACCGGAACCGCAAGGACACGGATCGTTACGACCCACTTTACGATCCCCTGTCTGTGCGGCCAGCTCTTCTGCCACAGCAGACTCGTCATCTTTATGACTCAGCTGCTGCATCTGTGCTAAACGCTCAGCTTCTTCACGACGCTGCTGCTCCATTGCTTCGACTTCTTCAGGCATACGCACCTGAACCTTGCTCAGGGTACTGATCACTTCATACTTCAGTGACTCCAGCATTGATGCAAACATAGAGAAAGATTCACGCTTGTATTCCTGCTTCGGATCTTTCTGCGCATACCCACGCAGGTGGATGCCCTGACGCAGATAGTCCATTGCTGCCAGGTGCTCTTTCCACAGAGAGTCGAGTGTTTGCAGCATCACGCCTTTTTCGAAGTGACGCATCATCTCCGCACCCACAACCTCTTCTTTACGCTGATAAACTTCGATAGCGTTTGCCAGAATACGTTCACGCAGCGTTTCTTCGTGCAGTTCAGGCTCTTTATCCAGCCACTCTGAAATCGGCATTTCCAGATCGAAGTCGTTTTTCAGACGCTCCTGCAGACCAGGAATATCCCACATTTCTTCCAGTGACTGAGGCGGAATATAGGCATCAATAGTGGCTTTGAAGACGTCTTCACGGATGCTGTTGATGGTTTCGCTAACGTCAGACACGTCCAGCAGTTCGTTACGTTGGCTGTAGATTGCGCGGCGCTGATCGTTGGCAACGTCATCGTATTCCAGCAGCTGTTTACGAATATCAAAGTTGCGGCTTTCCACTTTACGCTGCGCGTTAGCAATCGCTTTTGTTACCCACGGGTGTTCGATCGCCTCGCCCGGCTTCATACCCAGTTTACGCATCATGCCAGACACGCGGTCAGAGGCAAAAATACGCATCAACGCATCTTCCATCGACAGGTAGAAACGGGAAGAACCCGCATCCCCCTGACGACCAGAACGACCGCGCAGCTGGTTATCGATACGACGAGATTCGTGACGTTCAGTACCAATGATGTGTAAACCACCGGAGGCTAATACCGCGTCGTGACGCACCTGCCAGTCGGCTTTAATCTGCGCAATTTGCTCTTCGGTTGGGTTCTCCAGCTCGGCAACCTCTGCCTGCCAGCTACCGCCCAGCACGATATCCGTACCACGACCCGCCATGTTGGTGGCGATGGTCACGGCTGACGGATAGCCCGCCTGTGCAACAATCGCCGCCTCGTTGGCGTGGAACTTGGCGTTCAGCACGTTGTGCTTGATACCGGCTTTGGTGAGTTCATTAGAAACCACTTCAGATTTTTCGATGGAGATGGTCCCCACCAGCACCGGCTGACCGTTAGCGGTACGCTCTTTAATATCTTCAATGATAGCCTGAATTTTTTCCGCTTCGGTCATGTACACCAGATCCGGCAAATCCTTACGGATCATCGGACGGTTGGTCGGCACGACAACGGTATCCAGTTTGTAGATAGAGCTGAACTCAAACGCTTCGGTATCCGCTGTACCGGTCATACCGGCCAGTTTTTCGTACAAACGGAAGTAGTTCTGGAAGGTGATGGATGCCAGCGTCTGGTTTTCGTTCTGGATATCCACGCCTTCTTTCGCTTCAACGGCCTGGTGCAGACCATCGGACCAGCGACGCCCCTGCATGGTACGTCCGGTATGTTCATCGACGATGATAACTTCGCCGTCTTTCACAATGTAATCAACATCGCGGGTAAACAGCACGTGTGCGCGCAGTGCTGCGGTCACGTGGTGCATTAGCATAATGTTGCCCGGAGAGTACAGCGACTCACCTTCATCCATGATGCCTTCATTTACCAGTAGTTCTTCAATAAGTACCAGACCACGCTCGGTCAGGTTGACCTGACGCGCTTTCTCATCGACAGAGAAGTGGCCTTCACCCTGGAAGGAGTCAGAATCTTCTTTTTCCTGACGCACCAGATGCGGGATGATTTTGTTCACTTTCTTATACATTTCCGAGCTGTCTTCAGCTGGGCCAGAAATGATCAGCGGAGTACGCGCTTCATCGATCAGGATGGAGTCAACCTCATCCACCAGCGCATAGTGCAGCTTACGCTGAACGCGCTCTTCCGGACTAAATGCCATGTTGTCGCGCAGGTAGTCAAAACCGTATTCGTTGTTGGTACCGTAGGTGATATCGGCGGCATAGGCTTCACGCTTAGCAGGCGCTGGCAGGCCAGACATGTTGATACCCACGGTCATACCGAGGAATTCGAACAGCGGACGGTTATTCTCGGCGTCACGCTGTGCCAGATAGTCGTTGACGGTTACCACGTGTACGCCTTTACCGCTTAACGCGTTCAGGTATGCAGGAAGCGTCGCGGTCAGGGTTTTACCTTCACCGGTACGCATCTCTGCAATGCAGCGCTCGTTGAGCACCATACCGCCCAGCAGCTGCACGTCGAAGTGGCGCATGCCAAATACGCGCTTACTCGCTTCACGTACCACCGCGAACGCTTCAGGGATCAGGCTCTCAACGGTCGCGCCTTTTTCCAGACGTGCACGGAACTCAGCGGTCTTCGCTTTCAGTTCGTCATCGGAGAGTTTTTCCATCTCCGGTTCCATCGCATTGATGACGTTGACCACTTTACGCATACGACGCAGCGTACGTTCGTTACGACTACCGAATACTTTCGTTAATAATTTGATTAGCATAATAAAATCTCAAACGCCCCGCAGCGCGGAGTCAAAAATTATAGTTGGAAGGTTCTTTTTTTAGCTGAGGCGTTGAGGACCAGCGCGGATCCCCTGCAGCTGGCTTATCCAGACAGGAACGCTAAACGCGGCTTGAGAAGTAAAATGGGCATACGTCACGCAACTTACGGTCGCAGGAGGGCTGCCTTCCTGCGTCAGCATCGCGCTGAGCGTATTCAGTAAAGCAAGATGATGCGCCTGGATCGGCAACGGCTCTTCAGCAACGGGTAACGCCTGAGGTGCCATAGCAAAGGAAAGGTGGCGGATAACCGTACGAATAGCATGCTGATGCCAGTAATCGACGGTAAAATTCGGGCGACGATTGGTCGCCTCCAGCAACGCCAGCTGGCTAAAGTTTACCTTAGCAGATTGATCGTGGTTGCTGGCGGTCGCCTTGGCGGGAGTATTCGGTTCAGCAGCATTACCGATCGCGGGCAGGCCAAAACTCGCCGCGACCATCCCCAAAAGGAGATGCGGCCAGAAGTACCGTCTGCCTAACTGTCGCCAGCGCGTCAGTATTCCACTCACGTTTTTGCCACCTGATATACCCTGCATTTGGGGTTATAAATTCAAAACGATTTTTGCGCACGGATCTTATCATTAAAGCGGCCGCTCCACAGCAGTAATGACAACCCGCCATGGGAAAATATGCTCAACAAAGCAGCGATCGCACACTATTTTAACGTTACGGCAGGGAAAAGTTTGCGCTGAGAAAGGCTGCGTTAGTGAGTATATAAAAAAAACGACTGGCTTACCTGGCCGGAGAGAGTACCAGATTTACCAGTCGAATTTTGCGACAACGAGTGTCGTTACGCCAGTACGGTCGAAGGTGCTTTGAACGCCAGCGGCAGTTCTGCATCGTCCTGGAAGGTCACAAATTCCCAAGCTTCCTGTTTTGCCAGGACCGCCTGCAACAATTTGTTATTCAATGCATGACCGGATTTATACGCGGTGAATGCACCAATAATATTGTGACCACACATGAACAAGTCACCAATCGCGTCGAGCATTTTGTGACGAACGAATTCATCTTCAAAACGCAGGCCGTCTTCGTTCAATACGCGATAATCGTCAACAACGATGGCACAATCGAAGCTACCGCCCAGGCACAGGCCACGGGACTGCAGATATTCGATATCACGCATGAAGCCGAAAGTACGCGCACGGCTAATCTGGCGCATGAACGCATCGGCAGAGAAGTTCATCGCATAGCGCTGGGTGCTGGAGTCAATCGCCGGATGGTTAAAATCGATGGTAAAGTCCAACGAGAAACCATTGTACGGTTTGAATTCAGCCCACTTGTCGCCATCTTCGACACGAACGGTCTCTTTGATGCGTACAAATTTTTTGGCGCAGTTCAGTTCTTCAATACCTGCGTCAAGCAGCAGGTAAACGAACGGAGCAGCACTGCCATCCATGATCGGGATTTCCGGGGCATTAACCTCAATAACGATGTTATCGATGCCTAAGCCCGCCAGAGCAGCATTCAGGTGCTCAACGGTTGAAATCCGTACATCATGCTCATTGACCAGACACGTACAGAGCATGGTATCACGCACAGATTTGGCATCGGCCGGGAAATCTACCGGAGGATTCAAGTCGGTGCGACGATAGATGACCCCGGTGTTGGCCGGCGCAGGGCGTAATGTCAGGGTGACTTTTTTGCCGGTATGCAAACCAACGCCAGTCGCCTGAACGATACGTTTAAGAGTCCTTTGTTTGATCATCGTATAATCTCGCCAAATTACCTATCCAACCGAAGTGTACTATACATTCGGTGGGCCAGTTTAGCACAAAGAGGCACAATTCCCAAATTCCAGCTAATTCTTAATCAGCTTGCTTACGCAGGAATGCGGGGATATCCAGATAATCCGGCTCTTTGGTGGTCTGCGGCGTATTGTCGTTGACCACTTTTGCTACCGGTTTCTGCTCTTGCGTCAACGGCGCCATGCCGTGCTGCTGGTAACGATCCATTACCGGCTGCTGTACCTGCTTGTTGGTCACCAGGGTGATTTCCGGACGCTTGTCCATACCAATTCCAGTGGCAACGACGGTGACGCGCAGTTCGTCGTTCATATCCGGGTCCAGAGAGGTACCGATAACCACGGTCGCGTTATCCGAAGCAAATGCACGGATGGTGTTACCCACAGTTTCGAACTCATCCAGACGCAGGTCGAAGCCCGCAGTGATGTTGACCAGCACGCCGCGTGCGCCAGACAGATCGATGTCTTCCAGCAGCGGAGAAGAGATCGCCATTTCAGCGGCTTCTTCTGCACGGTCTTCACCGCTCGCCACGCCAGAGCCCATCATCGCGTAGCCCATTTCGGACATCACGGTGCGCACGTCTGCAAAGTCAACGTTCATCAGACCCGGACGGGTGATCAGCTCAGCGATACCCTGAACCGCGCCTTTCAGCACGTCGTTCGCTGCGCCAAACGCGTCCAGCAGGGAAATACCGCGACCTAATACTTTCAGCAGTTTGTCGTTCGGGATAGTGATCAGAGAGTCCACATGTTTGGACAGCTCGGTGATACCCTGCTCCGCGAATGCCATACGCTTCTTGCCTTCAAAGTTGAAAGGCTTAGTCACAACAGCAACGGTCAGAATACCTAAATCTTTTGCTACTTCAGCAACCACTGGCGCTGCACCGGTACCGGTACCGCCGCCCATGCCTGCTGCGATGAACACCATGTCTGCGCCGTCAAGCGCTGCACGCAGAGCTTCACGATCTTCATCAGCCGCATTGCGACCGACTTCCGGGTTTGCACCCGCGCCCAGACCTTTGGTAATACCGCTACCAATCTGAATGGTCTGTCCAACCGCAGTCTTACGCAACGCCTGAGCGTCGGTATTCACTGCGAAGAATTCAACACCTTCGATACGCTCGCGCACCATGTGTTCAACGGCATTACCGCCGCCGCCACCGACGCCGATGACTTTAATCACCGCGTCGTTGGTCAGTTCCATAGGTTCAAACATAGTTTCTCTCTCCGTTGTGCCTGTCGCCTGAGACCGTAATTGTTGCCGGTCTCATAAAAATTAAAACTCTTTTCGCAGCCAGCTGTTGAGTCGTTTGATCCACGAGCCAACCGATGCTGTTACACGTTTTTCAACTTCAGCCTCACCACTCAAATGGGATTCTTTCCCGTAGTGAAGCAACCCCACCGCCGTTGAATAATACGGCTCTTGGGCATAATCTGTCAGACCGGTAATGTTCAGCGGTGCACCAATTCGCACCTGCGTGTGGAACACGCGTTGAGCACAGGCCGCAAGGCCTTCAATTTGTGCAGCGCCACCGGTTAATACAATCCCCGCCGCCAGATGATGTTTCACACCCTGCTGGCGAAGCTGTTCCTGTAATTGCAAAATCTCTTCGTTGACCAGGTTGAGCAGCTCGGTATAACGCGGCTCGATCACCTCTGCCAGGGTCTGACGTTGCAGACTACGCGGCGGACGACCGCCCACGCTTGGCACCTCAACGCTTTCATCTTTACCGACGATAGATCCCAGCGCGCAACCATGACGCACTTTGATGGCTTCGGCATCGCTCGGCGGCGTACCAAAGGCATACGCGATATCGCTGGTCACCACATTCCCTGCGTAAGGGATAACTTTGGTATGGCGCAACGCGCCGCCAGTATAAACGGCGATATCCATTGTACCACCACCAATATCGACTACGCAGACACCCAGCTCACGTTCGTCTTCCGTTAAGACAGAATAACTGGCTGCCAACCCGGCAAATATGAGTTGGTCAACTTTCAGACCACAACGTTCAACGGCTTTAACAATATTCTTCGCCATGTCGTTGTGGCAGGTAATCAGATGCACTTTGGCCTGCATGCGTACACCAGAAAGCCCGACCGGATTTTTAATGCCTTCCTGGTAGTCAATGGCGTATTCCTGTGGAATGACATGCAGAACGCGATGCTCATCGCGTACGCGTACGGATTTCGCCGTATGCACCACGTTTTCCACATCTTCCTGCGTCACTTCCTCTTCGGAAATGGGCACCATACCAATTTCATTCTGACAGCTAATATGTTTACCAGAAAGCGCCAGATACACCGAGGAAATCTGGCAATCTGCCATCAGTTCAGCCTGGTCAATGGCGCGCTGTACGCACTTCACCACTGACTCAAGGTCATTCACCCCGCCTTTATCCATACCTCGCGATGGGCAACTGCCCACGCCAATGATATTGACCATACCGTCGGGCAGAACTTCCCCTACTAAAGCGGCTACCTTCGCGGTGCCAATCTCCAGTCCAACTACCAGTTTTCTGTCCGTCGCCTTGATCATTGTTGTTCTGCCTGTGCCTGATTCTGTTGCTGATTAGATTCCTCAGGAGGCAAGGGAACCCAGCCTACTGCCGCTCCTGAGTCATAACGCAAATCAACGTAGCTAATCCGTTTGCCATCGGTTTGCGCCTGCTGCTGTAAAACCGGGTAGAGTTCCACAAAGCGAGCCAAGCGTTTTATCGTATCGCCCCTGCCCAGATTGAGCTTAATATCGTTATTCAGCGTCAACTGCCAGGAACGACGAGCGGTCATCGCCGCTTCCTTCAGGGTGAATCTGTCCTTAGCCAGCACCTGCCCCATATCGCGGAACCCTTGCAGCACTTCACTTGCGCTGCCTTCCGGTCCATACAACATCGGTAATACCTGCTTGTTGGATCGACCTGTCGGTATGCTAAACGTATTTCCGTCAGCATCGACCATATGTTGATCATTCCAACGCGCTATTGGCACATATTCAACCAGATGAATCTTCAATTCATCAGGCCATTGCTTTCTGACGCTCGCCTGTTTAATCCAGGGGAGACGTTCAATCTGGCTCTGGATGATGTTGACATCCTGAGTCATAAAGGTTCCCGGGGCGCCCAGCGCCAGAATGGACTGACGAATATCATCATTGCGCGTGTAGTGACGTTCACCGGTCAAAACCAGTTTTGACAACGGCAAACGCTGCGCATCTTCCATCCATCCCAACACTACCCAGCCGCTCACAAACACGGTGCACAGCACTGTCAGCAGGAAAATAATTCCTGCAAGACGCGTTCCATTGTTGCGGCGCGAGGAGAGAGCCTCTTCTTCATCACCGTTTCGCGTGTTCAGCGCAGCCTGCGACATATCAGTCCGCCAACTCCAGAATTCGTACCACCAACTGCGAGAAGCTCAGACCCGCCTGACGTGCCGCCATCGGCACCAGACTGTGGCTGGTCATACCCGGAGAGGTATTGGCTTCCAGCAGATAAAACTGGTCATCGCTGTCCAGCATGACGTCAATGCGCCCCCAGCCCTTACAGCCCAGCGCGGTCCATGCTTTCAGCACTAACACCTGTAAAGCGGCCTCTTGTTCAACTTCCAGACCAGCAGGACAGAAATATTGTGTCTCATCAGACAGATACTTCGCCTCATAATCATAGAAGGTTCCAGCCGGTTGGATACGTATCGACGGTAAAATTTCTTCGCCAAGTATCGCAACAGTAAATTCCGGGCCACTCAGCCATTTTTCAATCAGTACTTCTTCATCATGCTGAAAAGCCAATGCTAATGCAGCCTGCAAAGCATTTTCTTCTTCAACTTTTGACATCCCAACGCTGGAGCCTTCACGGCTTGGCTTCACGATAAGTGGTAAGCCTAATGCAGAAATCTGCGTAACCACTTCATCGCTAAGCCCTTTTTCGAACTCAGGGCGGGTCAACGCTACCCACGGAGCAACAGGTAAACCTGCGCCCTGCCACAGCAACTTGCTGCGCAGTTTGTCCATTGAGATAGCGGAAGCCATCACACCGCTGCCGGTATAGGGCAGGCCAATCAGCTCCAGCATGCCCTGCAAGGTACCATCTTCACCACCACGGCCGTGCAGCGCAATAAACACCTTCTGAAAACCCATCGATTTCAGAAGAGTGACATCGACCTCTTTTGGATCAACCGGGTACGCATCCACGCCGCCTTCACGTAGACCGGCCAGCACCGCTGCGCCTGAATTCAATGACACTTCTCGTTCTGCGGAGGTTCCACCCAACAGGACCGCGATTTTATCAGCCATGTTGTTCTTCCTCCGGGTTTTGCGGCTTGAGTTTGATTTCAGCTAAGGAACGCGCGATTTTGCCGATATTTCCAGCACCCTGCACCAAAATCAGATCGTTACCGGTTAAAACCGGTGCCAGCATTTCTGCCACCTGAGCCGGATCGGACACCAGGATCGGGTCAATCTTGCCGCGACCACGAATAGTACGGCACAGCGAACGACTGTCGGCTCCCGGAATCGGCGTTTCACCTGCGGCATACACGTCCAGCATCAGCAGCGTGTCAACCTGCGTGAGCACGTTAGCAAAGTCATCGTACAAATCGCGTGTACGCGTAAAGCGGTGCGGTTGGAACAGCATCACCAGATTTTTGTCCGGCCAACCAGCCCGCGCGGCTTTGATGGTGGCATCTACTTCCGTAGGGTGATGTCCGTAGTCATCCACCAGCATTGCGCTGCCTGCTTTACCGTTTACCGACTCCAGCGGGAATTCACCGAGGAAGTCAAAACGACGCCCGGTCCCCTGGAAGCTTTCCAGTGCGCGCAGAATAGCGTCGTCTTCAATTCCCTCTTCGGTCGCAACCGCCACTGCTGCAGCCGCGTTCAACGCGTTATGACGGCCCGGTGCGTTCAACGTCACGCGCAGATCGGCCATCCCCTGACGTAGCAGCGTAAAGTGACCCTGTGGGCCAATTTGCTGGTAGTCTTCTATGCGTACGTCAGCATCATCGCTGAAACCGTAGGTCGTGGTCTGACGACCTACACGCGGTAACAATTCACGGATCACCGGATCATCAACGCACATCACCGCACGACCATAAAACGGCAAGTTATGCAGGAAATTAATAAACGTCTGCTTTAAATTTTCGAAGTCGCCCTGGTAGGTATCCATATGGTCAGCTTCAATATTGGTGACAATCGCCACCATCGGCTGCAAATGCAGGAACGACGCATCGCTCTCATCCGCCTCCGCAATTAAATAGCGGCTATGGCCTAAACGAGCATGTACGCCCGCGGCCTTCACCAGCCCACCGTTGACAAAAGTCGGATCCAGCCCCGCTTCAGCGTAAATGCTGGAAACCATCGCAGTGGTCGTGGTTTTACCGTGCGTCCCGGCAATGGCAATACCGTGACGAAAACGCATTAACTCCGCCAGCATCTCTGCGCGGCGAATCACCGGGATACGCGCTTCATGCGCAGCAACAATTTCCGGGTTATCAGCAGAAATGGCGCTGGACACAACCACTACGCTCGCATCACGCACGTTTTCCGGGCGATGGTTGAAGAAAATCGTCGCACCCAGATTACTCAACTGCTGCGTGACCGGGTTCGGCGCCAGGTCAGAACCGCTGATCTGATAACCTTCATTGGCCAAAACTTCGGCAATACCGCCCATACCAGCACCACCGATGCCGACAAAGTGAATGTGCCGAACGCGACGCATTTCGGGCACGATGGAACGCAGTTTTGCCAATTGTTGTGTATTCATTCTTTAGCCATTAACTTCTCAGTTCATGCGATGCAAAAGGCATCGCCACAATTACGCCCGGACAGCCCGGCTCACTGCATTTGCAACCCACTCGGTGGAATTCGGTATGGATGCATTGCGAGCACGTTCTGCCATGGTTAATAAGGTTTCTCGCGACCACCCTTCAAGGGTGCTGGCGACGGCATCCACAGTAAACTGCGGCTGCTCTAAAATTTTGGCGGCGCCCGCTTTTTCCAGCGGCAACGCATTCCAGTACTGCTGTCGGTCTTTATGCTGGAACGGCACAAAAATCGCTGGCAGGCCAGCTGCTGCGATCTCACTCACCGTCAGCGCACCAGAGCGACAAACCACCACATCTGCCCACGCATAGGCTGCGGCCATATCGTCAATAAATTCGGTGACCTTATGCTGCGGTTGCCCGGCGTCAATGTAGGCCTGCTCCACGGTCTGCTGTGCGCCCTTACCGCTCTGATGCCAGATAGTTATCGCATCACCAAGCTTTGCAGCAACCTGTGGCAGCGTCTGGTTCAACACGCGCGCGCCCTGAGATCCCCCAACCACCAGCACGCGAACCGGACCTTCACGTCCAGCCAGACGTTCTTCAGGTAACGGCAGCGCCAGTACATCGGTACGTACCGGGTTGCCCACCACTTCCGCATTCGGGAAGGCGCCAGGAAACGCCTGCATCACCGTCGTGGCAATCTTCGCCAGCCATTTATTGGTTAAGCCCGCGATGCCGTTCTGCTCGTGCAGCACAACCGGAATGCCTAACGACCAGGCCGCCAGGCCACCAGGCCCCGAGACATAGCCGCCCATCCCCAGGACTACATCAGGCTTAAACTGCTTCATGATGGCGCGAGCCTGACGCCAGGCGTTAAAAATACGCACAGGCGCGGCCAGCAGTGCGTTGAGGCCCTTGCCACGCAAACCGGAGATGCGAATAAAATCAATGTCAATGCCATGCTTCGGCACTAAGTCCGCTTCCATACGATCGGCGGTGCCCAGCCAACGAACCTGCCAGCCCTGGGCCATTAAATGGTGCGCAACCGCCAGTCCCGGGAACACATGCCCACCGGTACCGCCTGCCATCACCATTAACCGCTTCGGTTGACCACTCATCGTGCACCTCGTGTAAATGCCTGCGCTTTTTCCAGACGCGTTTCATAATCAATACGTAACAAAAACATGATGGCTGTCGACATGATCAACAAGCTCGAACCACCATAACTAATCAGTGGCAGCGTCAGACCTTTAGTGGGCAGCATACCAGCCGCCGCCCCGACGTTAACCAACGCCTGAAAACTAAACCAAACGCCGATCGAGCAGGCCAAAAATCCTGAAAAGCGGTGGTCAATTTCCAGCGCTTTACGACCAATCGACATCGCGCGAAAAGCGACGAAGAATACCATTAAAAGTGCCAGTACCACACCGATATAACCCAGTTCTTCCCCAATAATGGCGAAGATAAAGTCGGTGTGCGCTTCCGGCAAATACTCCAGTTTTTGTACCGAATTCCCCAGTCCCTGGCCCCATATCTCACCACGGCCAAAAGCCATCAGGGATTGTGTCAGCTGGTAACCACTACCAAACGGATCTTCCCAGGGGTTCCAGAAAGAGGTTACGCGGCGAATACGATACGGCTCGGCGAGGATCAGCAGCACTACAGCCGAAATCCCCATGCCGATGATGGCGATGAACTGCCACAATTTTGCCCCGGCCAGAAACAGCATCGCCAGCGTGGTAACAAACAGCACCACTACCGTACCGAGGTCAGGCTGCGCAAGCAGTAATACCGCCAGCACCAGGATAACGCCCATCGGTTTTAAGAAGCCGCGCAGGTTGTTACGCACCTCATCCACCTTACGCACCAGGTAGTTAGCGAGATAACAGAACAGCGACAGCTTGGTAAATTCTGCAGGCTGAATACGCAGGGGTCCCAGCGCAATCCAGCGCGATGCCCCGTTAACCGAGCTACCCACCACCAGTACGATTAGCAGCATGATGATCGAGGCGATCAGCATTGTAGTGCTGTACTTTTGCCAGAACTCCATCGGCAGACGCAGCGTGACCATCGCCAGACAGAATGCCAGGAAGATATACAGCGCATCACGTTTGGCGAACAGGAACGGATCGCCCGCCAGACGTTGCCCTACAGGCATTGACGCCGATGTCACCATCACAAAACCAATCGCTGCCAGACCAAACGTCAGCCACAGCAACATGCGGTCATACATGATCAGGCTATCCGCGTCTTTATCACGCGACGCCATCACCCAGCCTTTAAGCGCCGCGAAGATCCACGCCAGGACACCCAATCCCGGTACGCGCGGCATTCTCAGACGAGGGAGAGATAAGCGCATTAACCCAACTCCTTCGCCAGGCGGGTAAAGACATCACCACGTTGCTCAAAGTTTTTAAACTGGTCAAGACTGGCACAGGCTGGCGACAGCAACACCATATCGCCCGGTTTAACGCGCGGCGCGAGCAGACGCATCGCCTGCTCCATAGTTTCAGTTTGCTCAGCAACGTCTGGTCGCAGGGCGGCAAGCTGCGCGCCATCGCGGCCAAAACAGTACAAACGAATACGATCGCCGACCAGATAACGACCTAGCGGAGAAAAATCAGCTGATTTCCCATCACCGCCCAGCAGCAGGTGCAGCGTGCCGTCAACGTGCAGGCCATTCAGCGCCGCTTCAGTGCTGCCGACGTTGGTGGCTTTTGAATCGTTAATCCAACGTACGCCGTTGTGTTCCAGCACAACCTGGAAACGATGCGCCAGGCCGGTAAATGTGGTCAGTGCTTTCAGGCTGGATGCACGCGGCAAGCCCGCAGCATCTGCCAGCGCCAGCGCCGCCAGGGCGTTGGTATAGTTATGCTGGCCGGAAAGCGTCATCTCTTTCACATTCAGAATTTTTTCACCCTTCACCCGCAGCCAGGTTTCGCCCTGCTGGCGGTTCAGGTGATAGTCACCCATATTGATGCCAAAACTCACGCAGCGCTCATCAGCCCCGCGAATCGGCATCGTCAGCGCATCATCTGCGTTGACCACGCACACTTTCGCGTTCTCATAGACACGCAGTTTCGCTGCACGGTACTGCTGTAATCCAAATGGATAGCGATCCATATGATCTTCAGTGACGTTCAGAATAGTCGCCGCCACAGCCTGCAGGCTGGAGGTGGTTTCCAGCTGGAAGCTGGAGAGCTCCAGAACGTACAGCTCACGTTCAGCGTCCAGTAGCATCAAAGCAGGCAAACCAATATTGCCGCCGACGCCGACATTCACCCCGGCCGCTTTCGCCATTTCACCAACCAGCGTGGTGACGGTGCTTTTACCGTTAGAACCGGTAATCGCCACGATCGGCGCCTGTGCTTCGCGACAGAACAGTTCGATGTCACCAACAATTTCAATCCCGGCATCTGCAGCCGCACTCAGCGCAGGATGCGCCAGGGCAATACCAGGGCTGGCGACGATTAAATCTGCAGCCAGCAGCCAGTCATCATTCAGGCTGCCGACGTGGCGCTCAACCGCTTCCGGTAATTTATCGAGACCCGGCGGCGTCATGCGTGTATCCATCACCCGCGGCGTGACACCACGCGCAAGGAAGAAATCAACGCAAGACAACCCGGTCAGCCCCAGACCGATAATGACGATTTTTTTACCCTGGTAATCAGCCATGATTAACGTACCTTCAGCGTTGCCAGGCCAATAAGCACCA
The DNA here is from genome assembly GCF_015672735.1 of Citrobacter sp. Res13-Sevr-PEB04-36. Taxonomy (GTDB): domain Bacteria; phylum Pseudomonadota; class Gammaproteobacteria; order Enterobacterales; family Enterobacteriaceae; genus Citrobacter. The sequence continues at coordinate 63,597 of NZ_JADABY010000007.1, forward strand.
GCATCAGCGAAATAATCCAGAAGCGCACGATCACGCGCGGTTCCGGCCAGCCTTTCAATTCATAGTGGTGGTGGATCGGCGCCATACGGAAGATGCGCTGTCCGCGCAGCTTGAAAGAGCCAACCTGCAGGATGACCGACAAGGTTTCCACCACAAACACGCCACCCATAATCACCAGCAGAAACTCCTGGCGCAGCAGCACAGCAATAATGCCCAGTGCGCCACCCAGAGCCAGCGAACCGACATCGCCCATAAAGACCTGCGCCGGATAAGTGTTAAACCACAGGAAGCCTAATCCAGCCCCGACAATCGCCGTACAGACAATCACCAACTCCCCCGCATGGCGTAAATACGGAATATGCAGATAGTTGGCAAAGTTCATGTTCCCGGTCGCCCATGCCACCAGCGCAAAGCCGGCTGCAACGAACACGGTCGGCATAATCGCCAGACCATCAAGGCCGTCGGTCAGGTTGACCGCATTGCCGGTCCCGACAATCACGAAGTAGGCCAGCAGAACATAGAACAGGCCTAACTGCGGCATGACGTCTTTAAAGAACGGCACCACCAGCTGCGTGGCGGGCGTATCTTTGCCCACCAGATACAGCGCGAACGCCACACCTAACGCAATCACCGACATCCAGAAGTACTTCCAGCGGGCGATCAGGCCTTTAGTGTCTTTACGCACAACTTTGCGGTAGTCATCGACAAAACCAATAATGCCGTAACCCACCAGCACCACCAGCACGCACCAGACGTACGGGTTAGATGGGTAGGCCCACAACAGAACGGAGATAACAATCGCGGTGAGGATCATAATGCCGCCCATGGTCGGCGTACCACGTTTACTGAAATGCGATTCCGGACCGTCGTTACGCACGACCTGACCGAAAGACATTTTTTGCAGGCGGGCGATCATACGCGGGCCCATCCACAGCGAGATGAACAGCGCGGTCAGCAGGCTGACGATGGCGCGAAACGTCAGATAGGAAAAGACGTTAAAGCCGGAATAATATTTGACCAAATGTTCGGCCAGCCAAACTAACATGTTCCATTCTCCTGTAATGCGCGTACTACCTCTTCCATGGCGGCACTACGTGAACCCTTCACTAAAATCGTCATCACCTGATGCTCGGCAATCAATGTCTTAAGATGCGCGGCCAACGCGGGTTTATCCGCAAAATGTTCACCAACGCCGCTGGCATCGCTGATTGCCTGACTCAGTTTTCCTGTACTCAATACGCAGTCAATACCCGCAGCCTTCGCAGCCATACCTACCTGAACGTGACAGGCTTCGCTTTCCGCGCCAAGCTCTGCCATATCGCCCACCACCAGCACGCGATAGCCCGGCATTTCAGACAGTACCTGTACCGCGGCAGTCATCGAACCAACATTGGCGTTATAGGAGTCGTCCAGCAGCAGCTGATTTTCTGCAAGCGGGATCGGGAACAGACGCCCCGGCACCGCATGTAACTCTTTCAGGCCAGCTTTAACCGCTTCGTGCGTCGCGCCAACCGCCATGGAGAGTGCGGTGGCAGCCAGGGCATTGGCAATGTTGTGACGGCCCGGTAACGGCAGCAGAACATCAATAGTGCCGGTCGGTGTGTGCAGCGTAAATTCGGTGCCGTGCGACGTGACATGAATGTTGGTAGCAGAAAAATCGCTGTTGGCCGCGTTCGGCGAGAAGCGCCAGACGGTGCGCTCGCCAATAATGCGCTGCCAGTTCAACCAGTCGTTATTATCAGCATTCAAAATGGCGATACCGTTTTCCGACAGGCCAGTAAAGATTTCGCCTTTCGCTTTGGCGACACCCGCCAGAGAACCGAACCCTTCCAGGTGAGCCGCCGCCAGATTATTCACCAGCGCCGCTTCCGGACGCGTCAACCCGACGGTCCAGGCAATCTCACCCTGGTGGTTGGCACCAAGCTCAATCACCGCATAATCATAATCGTTGTTCAGTCGCAGCAGCGTCATCGGTACGCCGATGTCGTTGTTCAGATTTCCGGCGGTATATAAGGTGTTCCCGCACTGGCTGAGAATCGCGGCGGTCATCTCTTTGACAGAAGTTTTACCGGATGAACCGGTCAACGCCACCACGCGGGCCGGAACCTGAGCGCGCACCCACGCCGCCAGCTCGCCAAATGCCAGGCGCGTGTCCTTCACAATTACCTGCGGCAGAGAGACGTCCAGCGGGCGACTGACCAGCAGCGCCCCTGCCCCGTTATCCTTCGCCTGTTGGGCAAAATCATGGGCGTCGAATCGTTCACCTTTCAGCGCGACAAACAGGCAGCCCGGTGTAACTTTACGCGTATCGGTGGTGACCGCATCAAGGGTCAGGTCGCCCCCTTTCAGTTCGCCAGCGAGGATCTCCGCCAACTGGCTGAGCGTTACGCTAATCATGCGATCACCCCCAACAGGCGAGCGGCCGTCACGCGATCAGAATAGTCGAGGCGATGCGCGCCGACGATCTGGTAATCTTCGTGGCCTTTACCGGCCAACAGTACAACGTCGTTTTCTTTCGCCTGCATAATGGCGTTAGTCACCGCTTCAGCGCGGCCTTCCATCACCTTCGCGTGCCCGGCATCCAGCATACCAGCCAGAATGTCGTTAATAATGGCGCGCGGCTCTTCAGTGCGCGGATTGTCATCGGTAACCACCACGATATCGGCGAACTCTTCCGCGATAGCGCCCATCAGTGGACGCTTGCCTTTGTCGCGATCGCCGCCGCAGCCAAAGACGCACCACAGCTTACCGGTGCAGTGCAGGCGTGCCGCCTGCAGCGCTTTTTCCAACGCATCCGGCGTGTGGGCATAATCCACCACTACCGTCGTTTTGCCCGGCGCGCTGAACACTTCCATACGCCCACAAACTGGCTGCAAACGTGCCGCCGTTTTCAGTAAATCCGTCAACGGATACCCTAATGCCAGCAGCGTTGCCAGTGCCAGCAGCAGATTACTGACGTTGAAGGCACCCATCAGGCGGCTTTCAATTTCACCGTCACCCCAGGACGAGGTAAAGCGGATTGTCGCGCCGCTGTCGTGATAGTTCACCTCAATCGCTTTCAGCCAGCGACCGTGGCAGTTCGGATTAATATGGTCTTCCATCGAAACGGCGACCGCATCCGGCAATTTTGCCAGCCAGCGTCGACCAACTTCATCATCTGCATTGACAATGGCCTGACCGCAATGGTGCGTGGAGTACAGTAGCCACTTCGCGGCTTCGTAATGTTCCATATCGCCGTGATAGTCGAGATGGTCACGGCTTAAGTTGGTAAATACCGACGCGGCAAACTTCAACGCCGCCACGCGATGCTGAACCAGACCGTGGGATGACACTTCCATCGCGCCTAACGTGGCGCCCTGCTCAACCAGTCCCGCCAGCACATGCTGGACATCAACGGCTGAACCGGTGGTATTTTCTGTCGGGATCACTTTGCCCAGCAGGCCATTGCCCACCGTCCCCATCACAGCACTGGTTTCGCCCAACAATTGGCTCCACTGCGCCAGCAATTGGGTGGTCGTGGTTTTTCCGTTGGTGCCAGTTACGCCCACCAGACGCATAGTTTCAGAGGGCTCGTGGTAAAAGCGGCCCGCCAGTGCTGATAAACGTTCGTTAAGCTGGCTCAGATAGATAACCGGTACGCCGTGCATTTCACGGATTTCACCGTCGGTTGCCTCATCTTTTGCCTCTGCAATAATGGCAGCCACACCTTGCGCTATCGCCTGCGGGATATATCGACGCCCGTCCGCCTGATGACCTGGCACTGCCACAAAGAGATCGCCCGATGCAGCCACACGGCTGTCGAGCGTCATCTCCCGCAGTGCTCGCTCCGGTGCTCCTGGCACCCATGGAGCAAGAAGGTCGCGCAAATTACGATCTGCCACCTGTCGCCTCGCCTTGATTATTCACAAATTCACTTTTATCGCCCGTTGCCAGCGCATCCGGTTCGATGTTCATGGTGCGCAGTACGCCGCCCATGATGGCACCGAAGACCGGCGCGGAAACGGCGCCACCGTAGTATTTACCCGCCTGCGGGTCGTTGATAACAACCACCAGCGCAAAGCGCGGCTGACTCGCAGGCGCAACGCCTGCGGTATAAGCAATGTATTTGTTGATGTAGCGGCCATCTGGCCCTACTTTTTTCGCCGTACCGGTTTTAATGGCGATGCGATAGCCTTTAATCGCCGCCTTCACGCCGCCGCCGCCGGGCAGTGCCACGCTTTCCATCATATGAACGACGGTCCGTACGGTAGATTCCGGGAAGATACGCTCACCCGGAACAGGAGGATCAACTTTGGTAATCGATAGCGGGCGATAAACGCCATAGCTGCCGATCGTTGCGTAGACTCGCGCTAACTGTAACGGGGTTACCATTAGCCCATAGCCGAAAGAGAAGGTGGCCCTCTCTATGTCAGACCACCGTTGTTTTTGAGGATATAAGCCACTGCGTTCTCCGACCAACCCCAAATTGGTCGCTTTTCCCAGCCCAAAACGTGAGTAAGTGTCTACTAACGCTGAGGACGGCATCGCTAACGCCAGCTTGGAAACACCGACGTTACTCGACTTCTGTAGTACCCCGGTCAGGGTCAATTCGCTATAACGCGCCACGTCTTTGATTTCGTGACCATTAATTCGATAGGGGATAGTGTTCAGCACGGTGTTTTCACGCACCACGCCGCGCTGCAGTGCAGTCATCACCACCATCGGTTTAACCGTTGACCCCGGTTCAAACACGTCGGTGATGGTACGGTTACGCATGACATCTTTTTGCGTGCCTGAAAGATTATTTGGGTTATAGGATGGGCTGTTAGCCATCGCCAGCACTTCGCCGGTGTTCACATCTACCAGCACGGCGCTGCCTGATTCTGCTTTGTTAAACGCGACGGCGTTGTTCAGTTCGCGATAGACCAGCGCCTGCAAGCGCTCATCAATACTCAGCGCCAGGTTATGCGCCGCCTGACTGTCCGTTGAAGAAATATCTTCAATCACGCGGCCATAGCGGTCTTTACGCACCACGCGTTCGCCAGGCTGGCCGGTGAGCCACTTATCAAAACTCTTCTCAACGCCTTCAATACCCTGGCTGTCGACGTTAGTAAAACCAATGAGGTGAGCGGTCACTTCCCCGGAAGGATAGTAACGGCGGGATTCTTCGCGCAGATGAATCCCCGGTAGCTTCAGTTTTTTGATGTAGTCGGCCATGTCAGGGTTAACCTGACGTGCGAGGTAGATAAAGCGCCCTTTAGGGTTGGCGTTAATGCGAGAAGCCAGCTGGTCAAGCGGGAGATTCAACGCGGTCGACAGCGCTCGCCAGCGTTCGCCGACGCTCACGCCGCCCGCATCATGCACTTCTTTCGGATCGGCCCAGATAGCCTTCACCGGCACGCTCACCGCCAGCGGACGACCGGAGCGGTCGGTAATCATCCCGCGCGACGTAGAGACTTCCTGAACACGCAGGGAACGCATGTCACCCTGACGCACCAGCATGTCAGGCGCAATAATTTGCAGCCAGGCAACGCGTCCCAGCAGGAAGCACAGCGCCAGCAAAATACAGCCGCACAGTAACGCAAAACGCCAACTGATAAAGTTGGCTTGTTCTTCCTGGCGTTTTGGTTTGAGCGTCTTTGCCGCTGCTTTCATGCGTCGCGTTTATCCTTATTTTTGTACTACGATATTTTCTTGTGAGGGATCCACATGCTGCAACTGCAGCTTTTCCGTTGCGATCCGTTCAACACGGCTATGATCACCGAGAGCGTTCTCCTCAAGGATCAAGTTACGCCATTCGATATCCAGCGCATCGCGTTCCAGAACTAACTGTTCGCGCTGTGCAGTCAGCAACCGTGTATGGTGCGCGGTCGTCACGACGGTGACCGCCGTCAAAATAATGCAAATGAACAGGCAGAGTGGCAGCTTCCCGAACCGCAAAAGATCGTCACCGATCACGCCAGGCAAGGCATGGCGCTCGTTACTTCCTATCGATCCTTTAACTTTGCTGAGGGCTTCTGTCACTCTGCTGATCATGCGTTCGTCCTCTCTGCAATACGCAGAACTGAACTACGGGCACGAGGATTTTCTGCGACCTCTTCTTCACCCGGCATCAACTTGCCTAATGCTCTCAACTCACGGCCGCCCAGCTTTTGGATCTGCGCTTCAGTCATCGGGATCCCCGCCGGAACCTGAGGACCGCGACTTTGTTCGCGCATAAAGCGCTTCACAATACGGTCTTCAAGCGAGTGGAAACTGATTACCGAAAGGCGTCCACCTGGAGCCAGCACGCTGAGCGAGCTTTTTAGCGCCTGCTCTATCTCCTCCAGTTCACTGTTCACCCAAATGCGCACCGCCTGGAAGGTACGGGTCGCGGGATGTTTGAATTTGTCTTTTACCGGCATGGCCGCCGCAATGACTTCCGCCAGTTGTTTGGTGCGAGTCATCGGTTCAACGCGGTTGCGCTCGACGATGGCGCGAGCAATGCGTTTACCGAAGCGTTCTTCGCCAAAGGTTTTAATCACCCAGGCAATATCTGCTTCATCTGCCGTTTGCAGCCATTCGGCGGCTGACTGACCGCGCGTCGGATCCATGCGCATGTCCAGCGGACCATCACGCATAAACGAAAAACCACGCTCCGCATCGTCAAGCTGCGGAGAAGACACGCCAAGATCGAGGAGGATGCCATCGATCTTGCCGGTAAGCCCGCGCTCGCTCACGTACTCAGCCAGCGCAGAGAAAGGTCCATGGATAATGGAGAAGCGGGGATCGTTAATAGTCTGGGCTACAGCAATTGCCTGCGGATCGCGATCGATAGCCAGCAAGCGCCCCTCTTCACCAAGCTGCGAGAGGATCAGACGTGAGTGACCGCCGCGACCAAATGTCCCGTCAATGTAGATGCCGTCCGGACGAATATTCAGACCGTTTACGGCCTCATCCAGCAACACCGTTGTATGTTTAAAATTTTCCATCATCTTATAGAGACAAATCCTGCAATCGTTCCGACAGCGCGCCGGTAACAGATTGCTCAGCGTCGATATCTTCCTTGACCTGTTGATACCAGGTCGTTTCATCCCACAGCTCAAATTTGTTGAACTGCCCAACCAGCATCACTTCTTTCGTTAACCCTGCATGCTGTCGCAGAATCGGAGCTATCAGTAATCGACCAGCGCTATCCATCTGACATTCACTGGCATGCCCCAACAGCAAGCGCTGTACGCGGCGCTCAACCGGATTCATGCTGGACAGACGAGATAGCTTCTGCTCGATAATTTCCCATTCAGGCAGGGGGTAAAGCAGCAGGCACGGGTGATGGATGTCAATGGTGCAAACCATTTGACCGGTAGCACTCTCGAGCAGTTGATCCCGATACCGGGTAGGCACAGATAAGCGCCCTTTACTGTCGAGATTAACTAACGTCGCTCCCCGGAACATGCCAGTCTCACCCCCGATTACCACTTTGTCCCACAAAATCCCACTTATAAGGAGTTTACGGAGCGGAGGAAAACCTTGTCAAGCAAGTCACGGCGCTTAGCGGAGCAAAAAACCCAATGTTTACGGCTAATATCAGCGTTGAACAAATTCCGTACAGCGAACGAAGCAAATTAACGTCATGAATATTTGTAAGAAAAAAATCCAACAACTCATCATTGTTTAAAACAACTCAATATCATCTCAAGAAAATATAAAGTGTCAGTTTGCGACGCGAGCGGCATTTTAGGACAATATGCAGCGAGATAACAGTACCAGTTAATCGGTCTGTACGCCTTGTAGTACCAAGGCAGGCGAGAAAAATCTGCAATACAGAAGCAAAGTGTTTGTTAATTCGGCAATTCCATACAACCATGTAACAAAACAATACAACCGTAACGCGTAGTTACGTATCAATAACGTAAAAATGGTGGGTCGTGTTTTAAATCGAGATATTTAAAATATTCAATTTCAGACAATTCCAAAGAATATTCTTAAATATAATGAGGTTATTTCTGATAATTGAATAAATGGTCGCGCCAGAAGGTTATCGCCTTCCGGCGCGTCCAGCAGAGCAACTTAGCTCCGGCTGAGAATACCGCGGCGATACAGATTACGTCGGATCCGCGTCAGACCTGGTTTTGGCTTACGCGGCTCATCCAGACTGGCCAGCACGATTTCCAGTACGCGTTCGGCGACATCGCGATGACGCTGCGCCACCGCCAGCACCGGGCACTGCAGGAAGTCGAGCAGCTCATGGTCGCCAAAAGTCGCAATGGCAAGATCGGACGGTAACTGTCCGTCGCGACGTAATGTCACATCCATCACTCCCTGTAGCAACGCAAATGAGGTGGTAAACAACGCCTGCGGCATCGGGTGAGTTTCCAACCATTTATCAAACAGCTGTGCGGCGGCCTCCCGCTCATAGCTGTTGGCATACAGGAAATTCACTTCACGCGGATCGTCCTTCCACGCGGTACGGAAACCCTGTTCACGCAGGAAACTGACGGATAATTCCGGCAGAGCGCCGAGATAAAGGACGGTATCAGCCGGGAACTTACGCAATTCCTCCGCCAGCATTTCTGCATCGTCCTGATCGGCCCCGACGACGCTGGTGAAATGTTCACGATCCAGCGCACGGTCTAATGCCACTATCGGGAATGCACTGTTGGCCCAGCGCTGGTAGAACGGATGCTCCGGCGGCAAAGAGGTCGACACAATGATGGCATCAACCTGGCGTTGTAACAGGTGCTCAATACAGCGCATTTCGTTATCTGGCTGATCTTCTGAACACGCAATCAGCAGTTGATAGCCGCGCTGACGCGCCTGGCGCTCCAGGTAGTTGGCTATCCGGGTATAACTTGTGTTCTCAAGATCCGGGATCACCAGCCCAATAGAACGTGTGCGTCCAGCACGTAGCCCGGCGGCCACAGCATTTGGGTGGTAATTATGCTCACGCACCACCGCCATGACTTTTTCAACCGTTTTGTCGCTTACGCGATATTGCTTTGCTTTGCCATTAATAACGTAGCTTGCAGTCGTTCGCGAAACGCCGGCCAGCCGAGCGATTTCATCCAGTTTCACAATTGCCCCTTGCGTAAAATGTACCAACCATAACCTTTGAGATGGCATGGGTTAAATTTATTAACATCTAAGCGCAGAATAATGACTGCGGCAACCGCTTTTGTCTCTGGTTACTGCTGATTTCGCAAAAAAAAGCCCAACCGGTAGCATTGGGCTCGCGAATTAATAGCAGGGTCATGATTAGCGCATGATTTTATCACCGCGAGAAAGCCCCACCACGCCGGAGCGTGCAACCTCGACGATTTTCGCCACTTCACGCAAGGTTGCCAGGAAAGCATCCAGCTTATCGCTGGTACCCGCCAACTGTACGGTATAGATGGACGGTGTGACGTCGATGATTTGTCCACGGAAAATTTCCGTATTGCGTACCACTTCTTCACGGCCGTAACCGCTGGCCTGAATTTTCACCAGCATGATCTCTCGTTCAACGTGAGATCCCTGCCCCAGCTCGCTTACGCGCAGGACATCCACCAGTTTGTGCAGCTGCTTTTCGATCTGCTCAAGGACCTTTTCATCACCCACCGTCTGGATCGTCATTCGCGATAACGTCGGATCGTCCGTCGGTGCAACGGTCAGACTTTCAATGTTGTAACCGCGTTGAGCGAAGAGACCAATCACCCGTGACAATGCCCCCGACTCGTTTTCCAGCAATACTGATAATATCCGGCGCATAATCAGGTCCTCTCCGTTTTGCTTAACCACATTTCATCCATACCGCCTCCGCGAATCTGCATCGGGTAGACATGTTCACTGCCATCAACAGTGACATCGACAAACACCAGACGATGATTCCGCACGTGCTCCAGCGCCTCACCCAGTTTGCTCTCGAGTTCATCCGGATGGTTTATCTGGATACCGATATGGCCATACGCCTCAGCAAGACGCACAAAGTCGGGCAGCGACTGCATGTAGGACTGCGAGTGGCGCCCGGAGTAGATCATGTCCTGCCACTGTTTAACCATGCCGAGGTAGCGGTTGTTAAGGTTGAGTACCAGCACGGGCAATTCGTATTGCAACGCCGTCGACAGTTCCTGGATATTCATCTGAATACTGCCATCACCAGTGACGCACACCACCGTTTCATTCGGCAGCGCCATCTTTACGCCTAACGCCGCAGGTAAACCAAATCCCATAGTGCCGAGGCCACCGGAGTTAATCCAACGGCGCGGCTTATCAAACGGATAATACAGTGCGGCAAACATCTGGTGCTGGCCAACGTCCGAGGTCACATACGCATCCCCATTCGTCAGACGCCAGATGGTTTCAATAACAGCCTGCGGCTTAATGCTCTCACTCTGCGTGTCATATTTCAGGCACTGGCGCGCACGCCACTGTTCTATCTGCTGCCACCAGTCGCGGTTATCATCAAGCGGCTGCTGTGATCTCTCCTGAGGTAGCAGTTCCAGCATCTGATCAAGCACCAGGCGGGCATCGCCGACAATAGGGATGTCCGCATTAACGGTTTTTGAAATAGAGGTTGGATCGATATCAATATGCAGTACGGTCGCATTTGGGCAATATTTTGCCAGGTTATTGGTCGTGCGATCGTCAAAGCGAACGCCTACGGCAAAGATCACATCGGAATGATGCATGGTCATATTGGCTTCATAGGTGCCATGCATGCCCAGCATGCCCAACGCCTGACGATGTGTGGCCGGGAACGCGCCCAATCCCATCAGCGAAGAAACAACCGGCAGATTAAGGGCTTCAGCAATGTGGCCCAGTTGTTCATGACAGGCCGCATTAACCGCACCGCCGCCAACATACACCACCGGTTTTTTAGCCGCGACCAGCGTTTGCAGTGCACGTTTTATTTGCCCCTTGTGTCCGGTCGTTGTCGGATTATACGAGCGCATACTGACCGACTCTGGCCAGCTATACGGCAGTTTCTTCGCCGGATTCAGAATATCCTTCGGCAAATCCACCACCACAGGACCAGGACGACCACTAGCCGCCAGCCAGAAGGCTTTTTTTAGTACCTGAGGAATATCTTCCGTTTGCTTAACGAGGAAGCTGTGCTTCACCACCGGACGGGATATCCCCACCATGTCGCACTCCTGAAAGGCGTCATAACCAATCAGCGACGTCGCCACCTGCCCGGAGAGGATCACCAGTGGAATGGAATCCATGTACGCCGTGGCAATCCCGGTTATCGCATTGGTTGCACCCGGCCCGGAAGTCACCAGAACCACACCGACGTCACCCGTGGCACGCGCCAGACCATCAGCCATATGTACTGCGGCTTGTTCATGACGCACCAGCACATGGTCGATACCCCCAACCGTATGCAGCGCATCATAAATATCGAGTACTGCGCCTCCAGGATAGCCAAATACCTGCTTCACACCCTGATCGATGAGCGATCGCACGACCATCTCGGCTCCAGACAACATCTCCATGGCTTGCCTCCACTCTTATAATGAATAACGGTTTAACAACACATTAACCGCTGAGGATGACGCATGGCAATTGACACCGAAGAGGGGGGATTCGTGTGAATAAGAATAAAAAGGAGGAAAGCGTCGAATAAATGGAGATTTAAACCAGTATCCGCAAATGAAATGATAAATAATCGCTTAAAAATGGGGACTTACAGTGATTACTCTATTTTTTTACACTTTTCGCGCGATATAAAAATACACATTCAGCATAAAATTTCAGATAAAAATATAAAAACAGAATAAACCAGACGTATCGCCTGATTTATTCTGCCAAATACTACTGCTTACAGACGGAGACTAACAATTCTTCCATCCATTGATGACCTTTATCCCTGCCCGCAGCTTCATGCCAGGAAAGATAACAGGTACGGCTATTCAATTTTAACGGTAAAGGCAATATTTGCAGATCTAACTGTTCAGAGAATTCTTCCGCTAACCAACGTGGTGCTATAGACACCAGATGCGTTTGCGAAACAATATTCAACACGCTGATTAATGCCATACCTTGATAAGCAACACAGGATTGTTTATCCGCAGTGTCGTACCAGGGTTGGCTAAATGATGCAAAGCGCTCGAGAGATACCACCGCATGCTGTTCATTATAGACATCGTTTTCCAGCAATGGACCACTAATACGTGGGTGCTTCCGACTCGCTACTAACACCATCTCGTCGTTGAACAAGGGAATACTAGTGAATTCAGGGCGACGGAACTCTTCATAGCTAATAACGAACTCAGTTTCCTGATAGCGTAATTGATGTTCGGTATTTTGATTAAGTGAAGATTTAAATGCGACATGAATGTTAGGCGCAACTTGCTCAACCCGATTATAAATTAAGGAGGTCAGAATATTGTCTAATGGACTGCACACGCAAAGATTGAATACGCGCTCGCTGCTGGTAGGTTCAAACCCCGATCCTGGCAATTCATTCTGTACCAGTTGTAATGCCTGGCGAACGGAACCAAAGAGTTGGAAGGCCCTTGCTGTCGGCTGGATCCCACGGCCATAACGAACGAAGAGTTCATCATTGAACATGATTTTCAGACGGGCCACGGCATTACTGACTGCGGGTTGCGACATCCCCAGAGTATGCGCTGCGCGGGTAATATTTTGCTCCTGCATCACTGCATCAAAGACGGTTAATAAATTAAGATCAACCATGCGAAGCTGCGGTTTCCCCATCTCTATAGAATTTGATTTATCTATTATTTTTACTTCCGGCATATTTAACTCCACTGTCACTCTAAACTCCCTTTTCCCAGACGGAGTAAGAAATAACCTCCGTTAATATGATTTACCATACATATAAAATAAGAAAAAGAGAAAACATTAAAATTAGGAAAACATAAAGGTAAAAACCTAAATGAACAGAAACCCAATGCGAGCGCAGTGTGGCGGATGTCACTGCACAATGATTCATATGTTTAAATTTCGCTAGCAATATAACCATAAGCTTGGCGAATACACAATCATACATACTGTGAATATATATTTAAAATTTGATTAAATGTTTATATTATTAATACATTAAAAGTTAACATTAACTTATCAATCATGAGTGAGCATGTTCTCTATACCTATTCATAGTTACGATAAAAACAGACAAATCATAAAGATAAAATCTCCTACTCCGTTTCGTATCCTCAGCATGCTGTCACAATAGTTGCAAACAAGTATGCTTAAATATGTCAAAGCATGAAAAGTATGTACGAGCGCGCACTAATTTATTTTATGCAACGCTAAAAATTCAGCACAATTCGCTTAGATTGGAGAGGTGTTTTTCTTCTAAGTGCGGATGTTTACGGGGAATGGGGTTGACTTCAGCTTTCATATCCAGTACCACTAAAAGCATATCGCATTCGCCTGGAGCCAGATTGATGACTTACATTGTTCGTTTTAACGGTCTACTACTACTAAACGCATCTTCGTTGCGCGGTAGACTGGTGAACGACATTTAGTATTAAGTCAGCTCCAGTTAAGACAAAAACCCGCGCCGTTGCGCGGGTTTTTTTATGCTCGAAGCAAGGCGCCAAAAAAGACAAAGGACCTAAATCATGAGCCAGCAAGTCGTTATTTTCGATACCACCTTACGCGATGGTGAACAGGCGTTACAGGCAAGCCTGAGTGTTAAAGAAAAACTGCAAATTGCTCTGGCTCTCGAGCGTATGGGCGTTGACGTGATGGAAGTCGGTTTCCCTGTGTCTTCACCAGGCGATTTTGAGTCAGTACAAACCATTGCCCGGCAGGTCAAAAACAGCCGTGTTTGCGCCTTAGCCCGCTGTGTAGAAAAAGATATCGACGTGGCGGCTGAATCCCTGAAGGTAGCTGAGGCTTTCCGCATCCATACGTTTATCGCCACTTCACCGATGCATATCGCCACCAAATTGCGCAGCACGCTGGATGAAGTTATCGAGCGGGCAGTCTATATGGTTAAGCGAGCACGTAATTACACGGATGACGTGGAGTTCTCATGCGAAGACGCTGGCCGTACCCCTATTGCAGACCTGGCCCGTGTGGTAGAAGCAGCGATTAATGCCGGTGCCAAAACCATTAATATCCCCGATACCGTCGGGTACACCATGCCCTTCGAATTTGGCGCAATCATATCCGGCCTGTATGAAAGAGTACCGAATATCGACAAAGCAATCATTTCGGTCCACACCCACGATGATTTAGGCCTGGGCGTCGGTAACGCGCTAGCCGCCGTCCATGCTGGTGCACGACAGGTTGAAGGGGCGATGAACGGGATCGGTGAACGCGCCGGTAACTGTTCGCTGGAAGAAGTGATCATGGCGATCAAAGTCCGTAAAGACATCCTGAACGTACAGACCCGTATTAATCACCAGGAAATTTGGCGTACCAGCCAGTTAGTCAGCCAAATCTGCAACATGCCGATCCCGGCCAACAAAGCCATTGTCGGCAGTGGCGCTTTTGCGCACTCCTCCGGTATTCATCAGGACGGCGTGCTGAAAAACCGTGAAAACTACGAAATCATGACCCCGGAGTCCATTGGCCTGAACCAGGTGCAATTGAACCTGACCTCCCGTTCCGGACGTGCCGCCGTTAAACACCGCATGGATGAGATGGGCTATAAAGAAAGTGAATACAGCCTGGACAGCCTGTACGACGCTTTCCTGAAGCTGGCGGATAAGAAAGGTCAGGTATTTGATTACGACCTGGAAGCACTCGCCTTTATTAACAAACAGCAAGAAGAGCCCGAACACTTCCGTCTGGATTATTTCAGCGTGCAGTCTGGTTCAAACGATATTGCTACCGCCTCCGTCAAGCTTGGCTGTGGCGAAGAAATCAAAGCCGAAGCCGCCAACGGTAACGGCCCGGTTGACGCCATCTATCAGGCCATCAACCGCATTACCGACTACAACGTCGAACTGGTGAAATATAGCCTGACCGCAAAAGGCCACGGTAAAGATGCGCTGGGTCAGGTGGATATCGTCGCTAACTTTAATGGCCGCCGCTTCCACGGTGTAGGTCTGGCAACAGATATCGTCGAGTCCTCCGCCAAAGCCATGGTCCATGTGCTGAACAATATCTGGCGTGCCGAAGAAGTCGAAAAAGAATTGCAACGCAAAGCTCAAAACAACGAGAACAATAAGGAAACCGTGTGATGTCGAAGAATTACCATATTGCTGTTTTGCCGGGTGACGGTATTGGCCCGGAAGTGATGGCGCAGGCCCTGAAAGTACTGGACGCAATTCGCACCCGTTTTGCTATGCGCATTACCACCAGCCACTATGACGTCGGCGGCGTCGCTATCGACAACCACGGACAGCCACTGCCACCCGCAACGGTTGAAGGCTGTGAGCAGGCCGATGCGATTCTGTTTGGCTCCGTGGGTGGCCCAAAATGGGAAAACCTGCCGCCCAACCAGCAGCCTGAGCGCGGCGCCCTGCTGCCGTTGCGTAAGCACTTCAAATTATTCAGCAATCTGCGTCCAGCTAAGCTGTACCAAGGACTGGAAGATTTTTGCCCACTGCGCGCCGACATTGCCGCCAACGGCTTCGACATCCTGTGCGTACGTGAACTGACCGGCGGGATCTACTTCGGTCAGCCAAAAGGCCGCGAAGGCAGCGGTCAACATGAAAAAGCCTTTGATACCGAGGTCTATCACCGTTTCGAGATCGAACGTATTGCGCGCATTGCGTTTGAGTCAGCCCGCAAGCGTCGCTGTAAAGTCACATCGATTGATAAAGCCAACGTGCTGCAAACCTCTATTCTGTGGCGCGAAATCGTCAATGAAATTGCCAATGAATACCCGGACGTTGTCCTGACGCATATGTATATCGACAACGCCACCATGCAGTTGATTAAAGACCCGTCTCAGTTTGACGTACTGCTGTGCTCCAACCTGTTTGGTGACATCCTGTCCGATGAATGTGCGATGATCACCGGCTCCATGGGCATGTTGCCATCCGCCAGCCTGAATGAGCAGGACTTTGGCCTGTACGAGCCCGCCGGCGGCTCGGCACCGGATATCGCCGGGAAAAACATTGCCAACCCGATCGCCCAGATTTTGTCGCTGGCGCTGTTGCTGCGTTACAGCCTGGATGCCAATGATGCGGCCACCGCCATTGAAAGCGCCGTTAACCGCGCATTAGCAGAAGGTATTCGCACCGGTGATTTAGCCCGTGGCGCAGCCGCAGTCAGTACCGATGAAATGGGCGATATCATTGCTCGTTACGTCGCGGAAGGGGTGTAATCATGGCTAAGACATTATATGAAAAGCTGTTCGATGCGCACGTCGTGTATGAAGCACAAAACGAAACGCCGCTGCTGTATATCGACCGCCACCTGGTGCACGAAGTCACTTCCCCACAGGCATTCGACGGCCTGCGGGCGCACAACCGTCCGGTTCGCCAACCGGGTAAAACCTTCGCCACCATGGATCATAACGTCTCGACGCAAACCAAAGACATTAACGCCTCCGGTGAAATGGCGCGCATCCAGATGCAGGAGCTGATCAAAAACTGCAATGAGTTCGGCGTCGAACTGTACGATCTGAACCACCCTTTTCAGGGCATCGTCCACGTGATGGGACCCGAGCAAGGTGTGACCTTACCGGGTATGACCATCGTTTGCGGTGACTCCCACACAGCCACACACGGTGCGTTCGGCGCGCTGGCGTTTGGTATCGGCACCTCCGAAGTCGAACACGTGCTGGCCACGCAAACCCTGAAGCAAGGGCGCGCCAAAACCATGAAAATAGAAGTCAATGGCACGGCAGCGCCAGGCATTACCGCCAAAGATATCGTGCTGGCAATTATCGGTAAAACCGGTAGTGCAGGCGGTACCGGGCACGTGGTTGAGTTTTGCGGCGATGCCATCCGCGCCCTGAGCATGGAAGGTCGTATGACCCTGTGTAACATGGCGATCGAAATGGGGGCCAAAGCGGGCCTGGTCGCACCGGATGAAACCACCTTCAACTATGTACAGGGGCGTTTGCATGCCCCTAAAGGTCAGGATTTTACCGATGCTGTCGCCTGGTGGAAAACGCTGAACACCGACGACGGGGCGACGTTTGATACCACCGTCACCCTGCAGGCAGAAGAGATTGCCCCGCAGGTCACCTGGGGCACTAACCCAGGCCAGGTAATCTCCGTGAACGATAACATTCCCGATCCGGCGTCGTTTAGCGATCCGGTTGAACGCGCATCAGCGGAAAAAGCGCTGGCCTATATGGGGCTGAAACCGGGCATTCCGTTGACGGAAGTGGCTATCGATAAAGTGTTTATCGGCTCCTGCACCAACTCGCGTATTGAAGATTTACGTGCGGCTGCTGAAATTGCCAAAGGGCGCAAGGTCGCTCCTGGCGTGCAGGCACTGGTAGTGCCGGGTTCGGGTCCGGTTAAAGCGCAGGCGGAAGCAGAAGGCCTGGATAAGATTTTCATTGAGGCCGGTTTTGAATGGCGTTTGCCGGGCTGCTCGATGTGCCTGGCGATGAACAACGATCGTCTGAATCCGGGCGAGCGCTGTGCTTCCACCAGCAACCGTAACTTTGAAGGTCGTCAGGGCCGCGGAGGGCGTACGCACTTAGTCAGCCCGGCCATGGCCGCTGCCGCCGCCGTTACCGGTCATTTTGCCGACATTCGCCGCATCAAATAAGGAAACTACCATGGCAGAGAAATTTACCCAGCATACCGGCCTGGTTGTCCCACTGGATGCCGCCAACGTCGATACGGATGCAATCATTCCCAAACAATTTTTGCAGAAAGTAACGCGTACCGGTTTTGGTGCCCACCTATTTAACGACTGGCGCTTTCTCGATGAAAACGGCCAGCAGCCTAACCCGGAATTCGTGCTGAACTTCCCGGAGTATCAAGGCGCGTCCATTCTGTTGGCGCGAGAAAACTTTGGCTGTGGTTCCTCGCGCGAACATGCGCCGTGGGCGCTGACCGATTACGGTTTCAAAGTGGTGATCGCGCCAAGCTTCGCCGACATCTTCTACGGCAACAGCTTTAATAACCAACTGCTGCCGGTGAAATTAAGCGACGACGAAGTGGATGACCTGTTCACGTTGGTACAGGCCAATCCGGGGATTCGTTTTGAGGTGGATCTGCAAGCACAGGTGGTGAAGGCTGGGGATAAAGCGTATCCGTTTGAAATCGACACCTTCCGCCGCCACTGCATGCTGAACGGTCTCGACAGCATCGGGCTGACGTTACAACACGAAGACGCGATCTCGACTTACGAGGACAAACAGCCGGCGTTTATGCGCTAGTGCTTGTTGTTGCCGGATAAGCATGCCGGATGGCGACGCAAAAGTGTGTTATCCGGCCTACGGAAAGATTTGTAGGCCGGATAAGCGCAGCGCATCCGGCACCCCCACTACACATCCTTCACTCGTCCGGTCATCACCAGCGTAACCACCGAAATTCCCGCAATCACCCAGTAGACGGCATAATGCCCATAACTTTGCGCCACCGCCCCCTGAATTACCCCCGCCAGAATCACCCCCGTTGAGATACTGTTGGTAAATAAGGTGGTGGCTGAACCCGCCCTGCCCGGCATTAAATCCTGAAACCACAGCATGCCTATTCCGGCAACAATTCCGATGAATACCGCGTTAAACAGCTGCAGGAGCAGCAGCGCAGTATGGCTATGGAAGAAGATAAGCCCAAGGTAAAACAGCACGCCTGCCGCCACGGCGGTTATCATCATCCGCCGCTTACCAAAACGTTTCACGTAGTAGCCCGCCAGAATCATGGCCGGAATTTCCAGCCCGGCGGCGGTGCCCATCAATATCCCGGCCAGTTTGTCCGGGAGCCCCAGTTCAAGGCTAATCCACAGCGGCATATCGATAATGTACATGGTGTTGCAGGTCCACATCAGCGTGGAGGCAATAAACAACATGCGCACATTTTTGTCCTGCCAACCGCCAGTCTGTTCAAGCGGGGCATCAACAGGAAGCTCGACCCGCGCCACCGACGGTAGTATCAGCGCAATCAGCACCAGGCTAATGGCAAATATCCCGGCAGCAATCGAAAACATCATCGTGAAGCCGTAATTTAACGCCAGCATAAACGCCAGCGGCGGCCCAATCACCCACGCCAGCGAAAGCTGCGCACGCATCACCGAGCTGAACATCACCACTTCTCGCGCCGAGTTATCGGCATACTCCCGTGCCAGCGCAAACAGCTGCGGCATGGCGGTATTTGCCAGCGAAGCCAGCAGCACCCCGCAGGTGATCAGCGTTAAATAGTGGCGGTTAAAGGCAAACAGCAACGCGTTACCAATCGCCATCAGACAGCAGAACATGATCAGCTTACGCCGATCGCCCCGACTGTCGGATCGTTTCGCCAGACCCAGGCTGACCGCGATCCCGGCGATCGCATTGACGGTGTAAAACAGCCCAACCCAAAATGGCTGCGCCCCCACTTCGCGACTCAGAAACAGACTCAGCGTGGGTGCCTGTAACGCGCCCGCCACGCCCATCATAAAGGCGACCAACATAAACGCCGCATACACGCCGTTGAGGCGCCGTCCCATGGTCATAATCCAGAGCATATCTTTCCTTTTAAGCGCAGCGGAAACGAAAAAAGCCAGCAGATAATACCTGCTGGCGGGTGAACGAGGCTGTATCCTGCCATTATATCTGGCATCGACGCTGGCTAAAAAACGCATAATCCAGGCGGAGGGCGCTGGGTATAGAAACCTATTCCCAAGCCTGACAACGCAGAGTATGCGTTTTTTACACGCATCCCAGAGGGCTGGGACTATTTTTTCACATAGCTGTGTTGCTCACACCTTATTTGGTTCACCAAATTTCACTGTTCGCGCCTTACCATGTGAAAAAATAGCCACCAGCGATGCTCAGAGATAATGGCAGGATACAGCCTGCACCAATACTCAGTCACACATGATGTCTGCAATTCCCAATTCAGAGGTCAGTCTTGCAACTCCCACTGCATCAGTTCATCGAGCATCTTTAAGCGCTGCGGCACGCTCAGGCAAGCCAACCAGGACAAACGTGCTGTCGAGGTAAAGTACTTTAAATAGAACTGACGCATAGATGACCCCTTCGTTGTCTCATCGCTTCATCAGAATTCATTATTGGCTTAATATGGGGATAATAAAATTGCTGAGTTTTCCGTGGGAGTTCCCCTTTTATGTCTTCCGGTCGTTTGCAACAACAGTTTATCCGCCTGTGGCAATGCTGCGACGGCAAAACACAAGACACCACGCTGAACGAGTTGGCGGAGTTACTCAGTTGCTCACGCCGCCATATGCGCACCCTGCTCAACACCATGCAGGAACGCGGCTGGCTAACGTGGGAAGCCGAGGTCGGTCGCGGCAAACGTTCACGCCTGACCTTTCTCTACACCGGGCTGGCGCTCCAGCAGCAGCGGGCGGAAGACCTGCTGGAACAGGATCGCATTGATCAACTGGTACAACTGGTCGGCGACAAAACGGCCGTACGCCAAATGCTGGTTTCCCATCTGGGCCGCAGCTTTCGCCAGGGGCGGCACATCATGCGCGTTCTTTATTATCGCCCGATGCACAACCTGCTTCCCGGTACGGCGCTACGCCGTTCCGAAACCCATATCGCCCGGCAAATCTTCAGCGCCTTAATTCGGGTAAATGAGGAAAATGGGGAACTGGAAGCGGACATTGCCCACCACTGGCAACAAATTTCGCCGCTGCACTGGCGGTTCTTCCTGCGTCCTGGGATCCATTTTCATCATGGCCGCGAACTGGAAATGGAAGATGTCATCGCCTCGCTGATGCGCATTAACACTCTGCCGTTGTACTCGCATATTACACAGATTGTCTCCCCCACAGCCTGGACGCTGGATATCCATCTGGCGCAACCGGATCGCTGGCTACCGTGGCTGCTGGGACAGGTCCCCGCCATGATCCTGCCGCGCGAATGGGAAACGCTGAATAATTTTTCCAGCCACCCGATTGGCACCGGCCCCTATGCAGTCATCCGCAATACGAGTAACCAGCTTAAAATTCACGCCTTTGATGATTACTTTGGCTACCGGGCGCTGATCGACGAAGTGAACGTATGGGTGTTACCGGACATTGCCGAGGAGCCAGGCGGCGGACTCACGCTCAAAGGCCCGACGGAAGATGAAAAGGCCATCGAAAGCCGGCTTGAGGAAGGTTGTTACTACATGCTGTTTGACTCGCGTTCCCATCGCGGAGCCAATCAGGAGGTGCGCGAATGGGTAAGCCGCATTCTCTCGCCGACAAATTTAATTTTTCAGGCTGACGAGCAGTATCAGCGTCACTGGTTTCCCGCTTACGGATTACTGCCTCGCTGGCATCACGCCAGACCTGGGCTCGGTGAAAAACCGGCGGGGCTGGAAACACTGACGCTCACCTACTATCGCGATCATATCGAGCATCGGGTGATTGCGCAGATCATGAAAACATTGCTAGCGGAGCATCAGGTACAGCTGAATATTCAGGAGATCGACTACGATCAATGGCACGCAGGCGAGACCGTCAGCGATATCTGGCTCAACAGCGCCAACTTTACCTTACCGCTGGACTTCTCGCTGTTCGCCCATTTGAGCGAAGTCCCGCTGCTGCAAAACTGTCTTTCTCTGGACTGGGAAAGCGACGCCGCCCGCTGGCGCACCGGCGAGATGAGCCTCGCAGCATGGTGTCAGCAACTGCTTGCCAGTAAAGCCATTGTACCGCTGATCCATCACTGGCTGATCATTCAGGGGCAACGCAGCATGCGCGGGTTACGCATGAATACGCTTGGCTGGTTTGATTTTAAATCGGCGTGGTTTGCACCACCGGATCCTTAACGCCTTGTTCAGTAGGCGTAATCGGTGAAGACAGTTTGAACACGGACAGCGCGGAAAAACCGGAGCGTACACGTAGTACGTGAGGATTTTGAGCACTGCCCAGGTTCAAACTGGCAAACAAGATAGCCTAATGGACAAGGCTCTTGATTGCCGCATAGCAACAAAATCATTACACTATCGCCGTTCTCAACGGGGTGCCAAATAAAAAACATACACAAAATCATTCATGATGCATCAAGGCGGCAAGCAAACGCAGCCAACACAGAGGCAGCTTGAAGGATGAAGTGTATGAGGCTGAGAGATACCCGTCGAACCTGATCCGGATAATGCCGGCGAAGGGATTTGAGGCTGTAGCTCAAGTCCTTTGCCACCTAACTCGTCATACTTCAAGCTGCAGATGCGTTGGCTTTATTACTCGGCCCATCCATGGGCCTCGCCCTTTCAGGGCCGCTGCAAGCAGCGTTCAAATCTGCTCCCGGCAGATTTGTCGCTCACCCCAGTCACGTACTACCTGTACGCTCCCGGGGATGCGCTGCGTCGCCGCCTTCCTGCAACTCGAATTATTTAGAGTTTTACTTTATGAGGTGCAAAGTGTTTAAAAAATGTCTTCCGCTTTTACTGCTGTGCGCAGTGCCTGCCTTCGCCAAACCCGTGCTGACCGTCTATACCTACGACTCGTTCGCCGCCGACTGGGGCCCCGGTCCAACCATCAAAAAAGCCTTTGAAGCCGACTGCAACTGCGAGCTAAAGCTGGTGGCGCTGGAAGATGGCGTCTCGCTGCTTAACCGCCTGCGCATGGAAGGAAAAAACAGTAAAGCCGACGTCGTGCTCGGACTGGATAACAACCTGCTCGACGCGGCAATGCAGACCAAACTGTTTGCCAAAAGCGGCGTGGCGAGCGATGCCATTAACGTTCCTGGCGGCTGGAAAAACGACACCTTTGTACCGTTTGATTACGGCTATTTCGCCTTTGTCTATGACAAAAACAAGCTGAAAAACCCACCGAAGAGCCTGAAAGAACTGGTCGAAAGCGACCAGAAATGGCGCGTAATTTATCAGGACCCACGCACCAGCACGCCGGGTCTGGGACTGCTGCTGTGGATGCAAAAAGTGTACGGCGATAAAGCGCCGAAAGCCTGGCAGAAACTGGCAACCAAAACCGTCACCGTCACCAAAGGCTGGAGTGAAGCCTACGGTCTGTTCCTGAAGGGTGAAAGCGATCTGGTGCTGAGCTATACCACCTCTCCGGCGTATCACATCATCGAAGAGAAGAAAGATAACTACGCCGCCGCCAATTTTAGCGAGGGACACTATTTGCAGGTGGAGGTCGCCGCACGTACCGCCGCCAGCAAGCAGCCAGAACTGGCGGAAAAATTCCTGACATTTATGATTTCTCCGGCGTTCCAGAATGCAATTCCCACCGGCAACTGGATGTATCCGGTAACTCAGGTCACGCTTCCTCCGGACATTGAACAACTGGAAAAACCGTCCACCGCGCTGGAGTTCACCCCACAGCAGGTAGCAACTCAACGTCAGACATGGATTAACGCATGGCAACGCGCCGTCAGCCGTTAATTCCCGGCTGGCTGATCCCAGGGCTTTCGGCCGCTACTCTGATAGTGGCCGTCGCCCTGGCGGCATTTCTGGCGCTGTGGCTTAACGCCCCTCAGGGAGACTGGATCACGCTGTGGCAGGACAGCTACCTGTGGCACGTGGTCCGCTTTTCCTTCTGGCAGGCATTTTTATCCGCTGCGCTATCGGTGATCCCGGCAATCTTCCTCGCCCGAGCGCTTTATCGTCGCCGTTTCCCTGGGCGTATAGCGCTGCTGCGCCTGTGCGCAATGACGCTGATCCTGCCGGTACTGGTCGCCGTCTTTGGCATCCTTAGCGTCTACGGTCGCCAGGGCTGGCTGTCCTCACTCTGGCAGGCTCTCGGCCTGGAGTGGACGTTTTCACCGTACGGTCTGCAGGGCATTTTGCTGGCACACGTCTTTTTCAACCTGCCGATGGCCAGCCGTTTACTGCTGCAGTCGCTGGAGAATATTCCCGGCGAACAGCGGCAGCTCGCCGCGCAGCTAGGTATGCGCGGCTGGCATTTCTTCCGCTTTGTTGAATGGCCGTGGCTGCGCCGCCAGATCCCTCCGGTAGCGGCGCTCATCTTTATGCTGTGCTTCGCCAGTTTTGCTACCGTGCTGTCACTCGGCGGCGGGCCGCAGGCGACCACCATCGAGCTGGCTATCTATCAGGCACTGAGCTTCGACTACGATCCCTCGCGCGCCGCCATGCTGGCGCTGATCCAGATGATTTGCTGCTTAGGACTGGTACTGCTCAGCCAGCGCATGAGTCGAGCGATAGCCCCCGGCACCACGCTGGTACAAGGCTGGCGCGATCCCGACGACCGCCTGCACAGCCGTCTAACCGACACCCTACTGATTATTCTGGCGCTGCTGCTGTTGCTCCCGCCACTGCTGGCGGTGATTGTCGATGGTTTTAACCGTCATATTCTGGATGTTCTCGCGCAGCCTGTATTATGGCAAGCCCTGTGGACTTCGCTGCGTATTGCGCTGGCGGCAGGTCTGCTGTGCGTCATTCTTACCATGATGCTGCTATGGAGCAGCCGGGAACTACGGGCACGGCAGCAGATACTGGCAGGTCAGACACTGGAACTGAGCGGTATGCTGATCCTCGCAATGCCGGGCATCGTGCTGGCAACCGGGTTCTTCCTGCTGCTCAATAACAGTATTGGCCTGCCGGACTCTGCCGACGGAATTGTGATTTTTACCAACGCCCTGATGGCCATCCCCTATGCGCTGAAAGTACTGGAAAACCCTATGCGTGACGTAACGGCACGCTACAGTATGTTGTGCCAGTCTTTAGGCATTGAAGGATGGTCACGGCTGAAAGTGGTTGAGCTACGTGCGCTTAAACGTCCACTGGCGCAAGCTATGGCCTTCGCCTGCGTCCTGTCGATTGGCGATTTTGGCGTGGTGGCCCTGTTTGGCAACGAGGATTTCCGCACATTACCGTTTTACCTCTATCAGCAGATTGGCTCATATCGCAGTCAGGATGGTGCGGTCACCGCATTATTGCTGCTGATCCTGTGCTTTACGCTGTTTACCGTTATTGAGAAATTACCGGGTCGACATGTTAAAACTGATTGATATCACATGGCTGTATCACCATTTGCCCATGCGCTTTTCGCTGTCGGTCGCGCGCGGTGAACAGGTCGCCGTCCTGGGGCCCAGCGGTGCCGGGAAAAGTACGCTATTAAACCTAATTGCCGGTTTTCTGGCTCCGGCCAGCGGCACAATGATGATTGGGGGTGAGGATCACACCACCACGCCGCCTTCTCGCCGCCCTGTCTCCATGCTCTTTCAGGAAAATAATCTGTTCAGTCACCTGAGTGTGCAACAGAACATCGCCCTCGGCCTTAACCCGGGGTTAAAGCTAAACGCGCAGCAGCGGGAGAAAATGCACCACATTGGTCAACAAATGGGGCTCGACACGCTACTGGAAAGGCTACCCGGCGAGCTTTCCGGCGGGCAACGCCAGCGTGTAGCACTGGCGCGCTGCCTGGTGCGGGAACAGCCCGTGTTGCTGCTTGATGAACCGTTCTCCGCACTCGACCCCGCCCTGCGTCAGGAAATGCTCACACTGGTGGCCGACGTGTGTCGTGAGAAGCAGCTGACGATGCTGATGGTATCCCACAGCGTAGAAGACGCCGCGCGCATTGCGCCACGTTCAATCGTAGTCGCCGACGGGCGCATTGCGTGGCAAGGTAAAACAGATGAGCTGTTGAGCGGTCACGCCAGCGCCTCGGCGCTGTTGGGCATCAAACATCAGTGACATACCGGATGGCGACGCATAAGCGCCAGCGCCATCCGGCAAAATATGCCCTAATAGCCCACCACTTTGCGCAGAATATCGATATACACCGGCATCAACGGATGGCGGATCAGTGCGACCAGCGCCACCACGCCGATCCCGAGAACAAGCGGCGCCAGATACAGCAGTCGACCTCGCGGCAAATAAACGGTTAAGCGATCAACAGCCGCTTTGCCGCTACGCCATAGCCGCCAGCACAGCCATCCCCCGACCCACAGCAATAGCGCGGTCGCCAGCAATAGCCATTTGAAATCGCCGCTCTGTACATCTGAAGGAATATCAATTGCCGCGCCCGCCAGGATACCCGGCAGAAAATAAAACGGCGGCCACAGTACGCAGCCAATGATATTAGGCACAATAAATTTGGCGACAGGCAGATCCAGCATCCCCGCCACCATTGGCACCAGCGGACGCGTCGGGCCAACAAAGCGTCCCACCAGAATAGTAAACATGCTGTGCTGATGCAGAGCATGTTCGGTTTTGTCCAGTAACGCCTTGTTCTTCTTCATAAAAGACCAGCGGTGCAGCGGCTTTTTAAACCGCCAGCCCAGCCAGAAGGAGATCCAGTCGCCCATCAGACAACCGACTATGCCCGCAAGCCAGGCATGCCAGAAGTTTAGTTCGCCGCTGCCAATCAGCGCACCCAGTCCGGCCATCAACACGGTGCCAGGTAAAATCAGGCCAACCAACGCCAGCGACTCCAGGAAAGCCACCAGCAGTACGGCTATCAAAGAGTATACGGCGGACTGGAGAATAAAATGTTCCAGCAATGCTTGCATAATGTGTCCGTCAGATTTACGAAGCAAGGATTCTGATAACCCTTCTCAACTTCGTCAAGCCATCATTTGTCTGAATAGTTTGCGAGGTATGACAACTTTTCGGACACATCATTCACTTTTTATTCACATCCAGCGCGAAACTCGCTCGGGCTGGCGCCGGTACATTTTTTGAAAACGCGGGAGAAATAGAGTTGATCGTCAAACCCGACGTTGCGCCCAACGGTGGCGATCGGCATGCGCGTGGTGCTTAACAGGAGCTTTGCCTGGCTGATACGCTGATCCTCACGCCAGCTGAGTACGCTGATACCGAGCTGCTGGCGAAACAGGTGCGACAAACGAGACGGCGACAGGCAGACATGCTGCGCGACGCTGGCAATATCAAAATTACTGTCCGCCAGGTGATCGCTGATGTACTGGCAGGCGTCGCGCACGCGGTTATCCATGGGGGGATGCAGCGATTCATTAATCGCTTCCATACGTCTGAGCAGCAGTTGCTCGAGCAAATTTATCGCCAGCAGTTCGGAGTAGCGTCCCTCCCGTTGCCCGGCATTAATTATCTGACCGAACAGTTCGTTGAAGTGCGGCTGATGCACTTCATCCGGACGGAAAAAACCGGTCTGCGCAAAAATCGCCGGCCAGGTGAGCCACTCCTGCCAGTAAGCACGCGGTCGAAAGTAAACCCACTGGTGATACCATTCACTGGCGTCGGGGTGGCGGCCGTAATGGTGAACCTCACCCGGCGGAAACAGCAAAATATCCCCCGGTCGGCAGACAAACTGCTTGCCCTGATTGTTGATGACCCCTTCCCCACGAATAGTCAGGTTCAGGATATAACCTTTCATACCCAGCGGCCTGTCGATAAAAAAATCCAGGTACCCGTTCGCCTCAATAGGGGTTAATCCCGCCACCAAATGTGCGTTAAACGAGTAGCCCGGCAGCAGGGGATCATTTTGCGGTTCAGCCATAATTTCAATACTCCCGGTGTTCTGATAAGAAACAAATCGTCCATATTACGCAAGATATCGTCACCGTCGCCCCTGTAGACCGTTGTGGTTTCAGTGATGGACCATCAACCCCGCTTGCTAAAAGCATTTTGTAAAAAACATGTCCTGCGCCAACGATAAAAACGGCTAACAAAAGTGTCTATAACTACGGCAGAAATGTCCACATTGAATATTTGCACGGCGTCACACTTTGTGATGCCACAGCACTTTAGTCCATAAGATTAGCGGATCCTGCCTGACGGTTTTCACCCCAATTATCTACTGTTTATCCATACCCGTATTTTTGGATGGAGTAAGACGATGGCGATTGCAATTGGCCTCGATTTTGGAAGTGATTCAGTACGCGCTCTGGCGGTGGAATGTGCCACCGGCGAGGAGATCGCCACCAGCGTAGAGTGGTACCCGCGTTGGCAGGAGGGGCAATATTGCGATGGCCCAAACAACCAGTTTCGTCATCACCCACGTGACTATATTGAATCCATGGAAGCGGCGCTGAAAACCGTCCTTGCCGAACTGAGCGCAGAACAACGTGCGGCTGTTGTCGGGATTGGCGTGGACAGCACCGGTTCAACCCCCGCGCCTATTGATGCCAACGGCAACGTTCTGGCGCTCAGAGAAGAATTCGCTGAAAACCCGAATGCAATGTTCGTTCTGTGGAAAGATCACACTTCCGTCGAGGAAGCCGAAGAAATTACCCGCCTGTGCCATACGCCAGGCAAGGTCGATTATTCCCGCTATATTGGCGGCATTTATTCCAGCGAATGGTTCTGGGCTAAAATCCTGCACGTTACCCGCCAGGACAATGCGGTCGCACAGGCTGCCGTGTCCTGGATTGAGCTGTGCGATTGGATCCCCGCCCTACTCTCTGACACCACACGCCCGCAGGATATTCGTCGCGGACGCTGCAGCGCCGGTCACAAATCCCTGTGGCATGAAAGCTGGGGTGGTCTGCCCCCAGCCAGTTTCTTTGATGAACTCGATCCGCTCATCAACCAACATCTGCAATACCCAATGTTTACCGACACCTTCACCGCCGATCTGCCGGTGGGCACACTGAGCACAGAATGGGCGCAGCGCCTGGGCCTGCCGGAAAGCGTGGTTATTTCCGGCGGCGCATTCGACTGTCATATGGGTGCAGTCGGCGCGGGCGCACAACCAAACACGCTGGTAAAAGTCATTGGCACCTCCACCTGCGACATTCTGATTGCCGACAAAGCCAGCGTCGGTGAGCGTGCTGTGAAAGGCATATGCGGCCAGGTTGATGGCAGCGTGGTGCCGCACTTTATTGGTCTGGAAGCCGGCCAATCCGCCTTCGGCGATATCTATGCCTGGTTTAGCCGCGTACTGAGCTGGCCGCTGGAGCAGCTTGCTGTACAACACCCGGAACTGAAAACCCAGATTAAAGCCAGCCAAAAACAGCTGCTGCCTGCGCTAACCGAAGCATGGGCAAAAAATCCGTCGCTGGATCATCTGCCGGTAGTACTCGACTGGTTCAACGGTCGTCGTACGCCAAATGCCAACCAGCGCCTGAAAGGGGTCATCACCGATCTTAACCTGGCGACAGACGCACCAGCGCTATTTGGCGGCCTGATTGCTGCAACGGCGTTTGGCGCGCGGGCCATTATGGAATGCTTTACCGAACAAGGCATCGCGGTGAACAACGTGATGGCACTCGGCGGCATCGCGCGTAAAAACCCGGTCATCATGCAGGCCTGCTGCGATGTGCTTAACCGTCCGCTGCAGATTGTCGCCTCAGACCAGTGCTGCGCGCTCGGCGCGGCAATCTTTGCCGCCGTTGCCGCTAAAGTGCATGCCAATATCCCCGAAGCCCAACAAAAAATGGCGAGTGCCGTGGAAAACACGCTGCAACCTCGTCCTGAACAGGCTCAACGTTTTGAACAGCTATATCGCCGCTACCAGCAATGGGCAGTAAGCGCCGAACAACAATACCTTCCGACTGCCGCGCCGGCGCACAAAGCCCCGGTAGACCTGGCAACCCTGACACATTAAGGACACGACAATGACGATTTTTGATAACTATGAAGTGTGGTTTGTGATTGGCAGCCAGCACCTGTATGGCCCAGAAACTCTGCGTCAGGTAACTCAGCATGCCGAGCACGTCGTTAACGCACTGAATACGGAAGCTAAACTGCCCTGCAAACTGGTATTAAAACCACTGGGTACGTCACCTGACGAGATTACGTCTATTTGCCGTGACGCCAACTATGACGATCGTTGTGCGGGGATGGTGGTCTGGCTGCATACCTTCTCGCCGGCCAAAATGTGGATCAACGGCCTGACTATTCTCAACAAACCACTGATGCAGTTCCATACCCAGTTTAATGCCGCCCTGCCGTGGGACAGCATTGATATGGACTTTATGAACCTGAACCAGACCGCACACGGCGGCCGTGAGTTTGGCTTCATCGGCGCGCGTATGCGCCAGCAGCATGCCGTGGTCACCGGTCACTGGCAGGATAAGCAAGCGCACGAGCGTATCGGTTCCTGGATGCGCCAGGCCGTGTCCAAACAGGATACCCGCCATCTGAAAGTATGCCGTTTTGGCGACAACATGCGTGAAGTCGCAGTCACTGACGGCGATAAAGTGGCAGCACAGATCAAATTCGGTTTCTCGGTGAATACCTGGGCCGTTGGAGACCTGGTGCAGGTAGTGAACGCGATTAGCGATGGAGAGATCAACGCGCTGATCGACGAATACGAAAGTACCTATACGATGACGGCAGCGACGCAGATCCACGGCGACAAGCGTCAGAACGTGCTGGAAGCGGCCCGTATTGAACTGGGCATGAAGCGTTTCCTCGAACAGGGTGGATTCCATGCCTTTACCACCACGTTTGAAGATTTGCACGGCCTGAAACAACTTCCGGGTCTGGCCGTACAGCGTCTGATGCAGCAGGGCTACGGCTTTGCGGGCGAAGGCGACTGGAAAACTGCCGCGCTGCTTCGCATCATGAAGGTGATGTCAACCGGCCTGCAGGGCGGCACCTCATTTATGGAGGATTACACCTACCACTTTGAGAAGGGCAACGATCTGGTGCTCGGCTCGCACATGTTGGAAGTGTGCCCATCTATCGCCGTAGAGGAGAAACCGATCCTCGACGTACAGCACCTCGGCATTGGTGGTAAAGATGATCCTGCCCGTCTGATCTTCAACACCAAAACCGGCCCGGCCGTCGTCGCCAGCCTGATCGATCTCGGCGATCGCTATCGTCTGCTGGTCAACTGCATCGATACGGTACAAACCCCGCACTCCCTGCCGAAACTGCCGGTGGCTAACGCGCTGTGGAAAGCCCAGCCGGATCTGCCAACCGCCTCTGAAGCGTGGATCCTTGCCGGTGGCGCGCACCACACCGTCTTCAGTCACGCGCTGGATCTGAACGATATGCGTCAGTTCGCTGAAATGCACGATATCGAGATCGCCGTGATCGACAACGATACCCGCCTGCCGGCCTTTAAAGACGCGCTGCGCTGGAACGAAGTGTATTACGGTTTTAAACGCTAACCGTTGCCGGATGGCGGCATAACCGCCTTATCCAGCCTACGGGACATACTGCCTGTAGGCCGGATAAGCCAAGCACCATCCGGTAAAGCTTGCATGGAGACAACTATGCTAGAAGATCTTAAACGTCAGGCCCTGGAAGCAAACCTGGCGCTACCGAAACACAACCTGGTGACCCTCACCTGGGGGAACGTCAGCGCCGTCGACCGCGAACATGGCGTATTTGTGATCAAACCTTCCGGTGTTGATTACAGCGTGATGACCGTTGACGACATGGTGGTGGTCAGCATCGCCACGGGCGAAGTGGTGGAGGGGCAGAAAAAACCATCCTCCGATACACCTACTCACCGTCTGCTGTATCAGGCTTTCCCGAGCATTGGCGGTATTGTCCACACCCATTCACGTCACGCGACGATCTGGGCACAGGCAGGCCAGTCAATTCCGGCAACCGGCACGACCCACGCAGACTATTTCTACGGTGCTATTCCCTGCACGCGCAAAATGGCCGATAGCGAGATTAACGGTGAATACGAGTGGGAAACCGGGAATGTGATCGTTGAAACCTTTGAAAAAAAAGGTATTGATGCTGCACAAATGCCAGGCGTACTGGTACATTCTCACGGCCCGTTTGCGTGGGGTAAAAACGCCGAAGATGCCGTTCATAACGCGATTGTGCTGGAAGAGGTCGCTTATATGGGGATCTTCTGCCGCCAGCTCGCGCCACAGCTGCCGGATATGCAGCAAACACTGCTGGACAAGCATTATCTGCGTAAGCACGGTGCTAAAGCCTACTACGGGCAGTAACCTTCTGTTATAAGTTATAAGCGCGTTTTTGTCGTAGCGCGCTTTATTCTTAATCTTCTATATATTCAGCAAAAGCACTTTGATATACACAGTTATTAGAGCAAACATATTCAATCACATTGTCATAATTTCCGTGTACTTCCCCTCCTTCTAATGAATGAAAGAAAATATAGTCTGTTATTGTTGACTGCCATTTCTGCCCACGTAACAAATAGTTAATCAGTGTGTCCCGATGACCATTTTTTCTGTCATGCCCCTGCCAATGAAAAAAAGCGTTTCCATTTTCAATAACTTCAGCCCGCCAAATTTGTCCAGTCCATGTTTTGTACTCTATGTATTTGCTCACTGCTTTGATTGATGGATTTGAAAGTTGAGTGTTAACAAATAGATGGCGATGATATCCAGGAAAAATAGCCTGCGTGTAGACATTCATAAAAACTCCATTTAATGCACTTCTTCGAGGAGGTATTAAAAAGCACCCGAATAATAAGTTGAGAATAAAATTATATCCCGAAATAAAAACAAAATTTTACAGAGATTCCCGACGAATTCGAAATGAAAATCCGTTTCTATTCAGCAATAAAAACCATTAAATATATATTATATTTCAAGTTAATACCCGGATGCTTCGAATGAAATTTTTACATTAACCATTAATAAACACAAATAAAAAAATACAATTTTCCTGAATCCGAGAAAGATGTAGCAAAAACAAATAAGCAAAAATCTGAAAAACAGTAAGCATCCGAAAATGGACTTGAAAATACATCACAAAGTATAAACAAGATAAGTAATAAAAAACAAAATCCAAAAACCCACGAATAAAATAATTCATCCACCCCAATCTCAATCATCCTATTCATGGCTTAAATGCATCATACCCTGTACAAAATAACAGTATATCTGAGTAAACCAGGCTATAATCATGCCGGGCTTTTTGATGGGTATACAGCGTGGCGCAGGCAGGTTTTATTTTAACCCGGCACTGGCGGGATACCCCGCAGGGGACAGAGGTTTCATTCTGGCTGGCAACGGACAACGGGCCGTTGCAGGTCACGCTTGCGCCACAGGAGTCGGTTGCCTTTATCCCCACCAGCCAGGTTTCCCGCGTTACCACATTATTACGCGCAGAAAACGGCTATCGGCTGGCGCCGCTTAACCTGAGAGATTTTCATCGCCAGCCCGTTTCTGGCCTGTACTGCCATTCGCATCGCCAACTAATGCGCCTCGAGAAACTGCTGCGCGAAAACAGCGTCACGGTGTATGAGGCTGACGTGCGTCCCCCGGAACGGTATCTAATGGAGCGGTTTATCACCTCCCCCGTTTGGGTGGACGGCGATCGGCATAACAACACGCTGATCAACGCCCGGCTTAAGCCAAACCCGGACTATCGCCCACCCTTAAAATGGCTGTCGCTGGATATCGAAACCACGCGGCACGGCGAGCTTTACTGCATTGGCCTCGAAGGTTGCGGGCAGCGCATTGTCTATATGCTCGGTCCGGCCAATGGCGATGCCTCACAGCTTGATTTTGAACTTGAATATGTGGCGAGTCGCCCACTGTTGCTGGAAAAACTCAACGCGTGGATAGCCCGTCACGATCCTGATGTCATCATCGGCTGGAACGTAGTGCAGTTCGATTTACGCGTTCTGCAAAATCATGCCGAGCGTTACCGAATTCCCCTGCGTTTTGGCCGCGACAACAGCGAACTGGAATGGCGCGAGCACGGTTTCAAAAACGGCGTTTTTTTCGCCCAAGCCAAAGGCCGCCTGATTATTGACGGCATTGAAGCCCTCAAATCCGCATTCTGGAATTTTTCTTCGTTTTCGCTGGAAACAGTGTCACAGGAGCTACTGGGTGAAGGGAAATCGATTGATAATCCCTGGGACCGCATGGACGAAATTGACCGTCGGTTCGCTCAGGATAAGCCCGCGCTTGCTACTTATAATCTCAAAGACTGTGAGCTGGTCACACGGATCTTTCATAAAACCGAGATCATGCCGTTTCTGCTGGAGCGTTCAACGGTTAACGGCCTGCCGGTTGACAGGCACGGTGGTTCAGTTGCCGCCTTTGGTCACCTCTATCTTCCGCGCATGCACCGTGCTGGCTACGTCGCGCCAAATCTCGGTGAAGTCCCACCGCTCGCCAGCCCTGGCGGCTATGTGATGGACTCGCGTCCTGGTTTGTATGATTCGGTGCTGGTACTGGATTACAAAAGCCTGTACCCGTCGATCATCCGCACTTTTTTGATCGATCCGGTAGGACTTATCGAAGGCATGGCACAGCCAGATCCTGAACACAGCACTGAAGGGTTTCTTGACGCCTGGTTCTCACGCGAAAAGCATTGCCTACCGGAAATAGTGACCCAGATCTGGCACGGGCGTGACGAAGCAAAACGCCAGGGAAATAAGCCGCTCTCGCAGGCGCTCAAAATCATTATGAACGCCTTTTACGGCGTGCTAGGCACCACGGCATGTCGATTTTTCGATCCCAGACTGGCCTCGTCGATCACCATGCGCGGGCATGCGATCATGCGCCAGACCAAAGCGCTGATTGAGGCGCAGGGCTACGACGTTATTTATGGCGATACCGACTCAACGTTTGTCTGGCTCAAAGGCGCGCATACAGAAGAAAATGCGGCAAAGATTGGTCGGGAGCTGGTGCGCCACGTCAATACCTGGTGGGCGCAGTCGCTGCAACAAAAAAACCTGACCAGCGCGCTGGAGCTGGAATTTGAAACCCATTTCTGCCGTTTTCTCATGCCGACCATCCGTGGCGCGGATACCGGCAGCAAGAAACGCTACGCCGGACTCATTCAAGATGGAGATCAACAGCGCATGGTCTTCAAAGGGTTGGAAACGGTGCGCACCGACTGGACTCCGCTGGCGCAACGCTTCCAGCAGGAACTCTATTTACGGGTCTTTCGTCAGGAGCCGTATCAGGACTTTGTCAGGGAAACCATCGACAACCTGATGGCCGGTGAACTGGACGAACAGCTGGTTTACCGCAAGCGCCTGCGCCGCCCGTTAAGCGAATACCAGCGTAATGTTCCGCCGCACGTTCGTGCCGCGCGGCTTGCCGACGAACAGAACGTCAAGCGAGGCCGCCCGCCGCAGTATCAAAATCGTGGCACCATTAAATATGTCTGGACAATTAATGGCCCGGAACCTGTGGATTATCAGCTCTCTGCCCTGGATTACGAGCATTATCTCACCCGCCAGATACAGCCGGTTGCCGAGGGAATTCTTCCCTTTGTTGATGATAACTTTGCTACACTACTCACAGGGCAACTGGGGTTATTTTGACGCGTGACGAAACCGCCGCCATCCAGTACCATAGCGCCCTTTCCATTCCTGGACCCATTTAACACCACTACCACTGATTCATTAGCCTGGTAGCGGGGTCGTATGCTCTGAAAACTCGGGTTACCCGATAAATGACGAGTATTACCTGCAATTAAAGATATAGAGCCGAACACATATGCCTTTTACACTTGGTCAACGCTGGATCAGCGATACAGAAAGCGAATTGGGACTTGGTACCGTTGTCGCCATGGATGCGCGAACCGTCACCCTACTTTTCTCCTCGACGGGTGAAAACCGTCTGTATGCGCGCAGTGACTGCCCCGTGACCCGCGTGATGTTCAATCCTGGCGATACGATAACAAGCCATGAAGGCTGGCAATTGCATGTCGATGAAGTAAAAGAAGAAAACGGACTGCTTGCCTATATCGGAACCCGCCTTGATACCGAAGAAACCGGCGTTGTGTTGCGCGAAGTGCTGCTCGACAGCAAGCTAGTCTTCAGCAAACCTCAGGACCGCCTGTTTGCCGGCCAAATCGATCGAATGGACCGCTTTGCACTGCGCTATCGGGCGCGTAAATTTCAGAGCGAACAGTATCGTATGCCGTGGAGTGGTCTGCGTGGTCAACGTACCAGCCTGATCCCCCACCAGCTTAATATTGCCCATGATGTCGGTCGTCGCCATGCCCCTCGCGTTTTGCTGGCAGATGAAGTAGGCCTGGGGAAAACCATTGAAGCCGGGATGATCCTGCATCAGCAACTGCTGTCCGGCGCCGCCGAACGCGTGCTGATCATCGTCCCTGAGACGTTACAGCACCAGTGGCTGGTCGAAATGCTGCGCCGTTTCAACCTGCGCTTTGCGCTGTTTGATGATGAGCGCTATGCCGAAGCGCAGCACGATGCCTACAACCCGTTTGAAACCGAGCAACTGATCATCTGCTCGCTGGACTTTGCTCGTCGTAGCAAGCAGCGTCTGGAACATTTGTGTGAAGCAGAATGGGATCTGTTGGTGGTTGATGAAGCCCATCACCTGGTGTGGAGCGAAGATGCGCCAAGCCGCGAGTATTTGGCGATTGAACAACTGGCCGAGCGCGTACCGGGTATCCTGCTGCTGACTGCCACGCCGGAACAGCTGGGCATGGAAAGCCACTTTGCACGTTTACGCCTGCTGGACCCAAGCCGTTTCCACGATTTCGAGCAGTTTGTTGAAGAGCAAAAAAATTACCGTCCGGTAGCTGATGCCGTTGCCATGCTGCTGGCAGGCAACAAACTGAGCAATAATGAGCTGAACATGCTCGGCGATCTGATTGGCGAGCAGGACATTGAGCCGCTGCTGCAGGCCGCTAACAGCGATCGTGAAGATGCCCAGAGCGCGCGCCAGGAGCTGGTTTCCATGCTGATGGATCGCCATGGCACCAGCCGCGTGCTGTTCCGTAACACCCGTAACGGGGTAAAAGGTTTCCCGAAACGCGAACTGCATACCATCAAGCTGCCGCTGCCGACCCAATACCAGACGGCAATCAAAGTCTCCGGCATTATGGGCGCACGTAAGAGCGCAGAAGAGCGCGCCCGCGACATGCTCTACCCGGAGCAGATTTATCAGGAGTTCGAAGGCGATACCGGCACCTGGTGGAACTTCGACCCACGCGTTGAATGGTTGATGGGCTACCTGACCAGCCATCGTTCGCAGAAAGTACTGGTTATCTGTGCGAAAGCGACCACCGCGTTGCAGCTGGAGCAGGTGCTGCGCGAGCGTGAAGGCATTCGTGCCGCCGTATTCCATGAGGGTATGTCGATCATCGAACGTGACCGTGCTGCCGCCTGGTTTAGCGAAGAAGACAGCGGTGCCCAGGTGATGCTGTGCTCGGAGATCGGTTCTGAAGGCCGTAACTTCCAGTTCGCCAGCAACCTGGTGATGTTTGACCTGCCGTTTAACCCGGATCTGCTGGAACAACGTATTGGACGTCTGGACCGTATTGGTCAGGCGCACGATATTCAGATTCACGTCCCCTACCTGGAAAAAACCGCCCAGTCCGTGCTGGTGCGCTGGTACCACGAAGGTCTGGATGCATTTGAGCACACCTGCCCGACCGGGCGTACGATTTATGACACAGTCTATAACAACCTGATTGGTTATCTGGCAGAGCCGGAAAACAACGAAGGATTTGATGACCTGATCAAAACCTGCCGCGAACAGCATGACGCGCTGAAAGTACAGCTGGAGCAAGGACGTGACCGTCTGCTGGAAATTCACTCCAACGGTGGTGAAAAAGCGCAGGCACTGGCCGAGAGCATTGAAGAGCAGGATGATGACACCAGCCTGATCGCTTTCGCTATGAACCTGTTTGATATCGTCGGTATTAATCAGGACGATCGCGGGGACAACTTAATTGTGCTGACGCCGTCCGATCATATGCTGGTCCCGGATTTCCCAGGACTGCCGGAAGATGGCTGCACCATTACCTTTGAGCGAGATATTGCACTGTCGCGTGAAGACGCCCAGTTTATCACCTGGGAGCATCCGCTGATCCGCAACGGTCTGGATCTAATCCTGTCTGGCGATACCGGCAGCAGCACGATTTCTCTTTTGAAAAACAAAGCATTACCGGTTGGTACCCTACTGGTTGAACTGGTATATGTGGTTGAAGCGCAGGCACCGAAGCAACTGCAGCTCAACCGCTTCCTGCCACCGACACCGGTGCGCATGTTGCTGGATAAAAACGGTAACAACCTCGCCGCCCAGGTGGAGTTTGAAACCTTTAACCGCCAACTCAGCGCCGTTAACCGCCATACCGGTAGCAAGCTGGTCAATGCCGTGCAGCAAGATGTCCATGCGATTCTGCAGTTGGGTGAAGCACAGGTTGAGCAATCTGCCCGCGCGCTGATCGACGCCGCGCGTAAAGAAGCGGATGAGAAGCTGTCTGCAGAACTGTCGCGTCTGGAAGCGCTGCGCGCCGTTAACCCGAATATCCGTGATGACGAACTTTCCGCAATTGAAAGCAACCGCCAACAGGTCATGGAAAGCCTGGATCAGGCCGGCTGGCGTCTGGATGCCTTACGCCTGATCGTCGTGACGCATCAGTAACGGAGCCATACATGGGGATGGAAAACTACAATCCGCCGCAGGAACCCTGGCTGGTTATCCTGTATCAGGATGAACACATTATGGTGGTCAACAAGCCGAGCGGTTTGCTGTCCGTGCCGGGTCGCCTTGAAGAGCACAAAGACAGCGTGATGACGCGTATTCAACGCGACTATCCACTGGCGGAATCAGTGCATCGTCTGGACATGGCCACCAGCGGCGTAATTGTAGTGGCGCTGACCAAAGCGGCAGAGCGCGAGCTAAAGCGTCAATTTCGCGAGCGCGAACCGAAGAAGCAATATGTCGCACGCGTGTGGGGACATCCCTCACCCGCCGAGGGACTGGTGGATTTACCGCTGATTTGCGACTGGCCGAACCGACCAAAACAGAAAGTGTGTTATGAGACGGGCAAAGCCGCGCAGACCGAATATGAAGTGGTGGAATTCGCGGCGGATAATACCGCCCGGGTGGTGCTGAAACCCATTACCGGGCGTTCTCATCAGCTACGCGTGCATATGCTGGCGTTAGGGCATCCGATTCTGGGTGACCGCTTCTATGCCCCGCCGGAGGCCCTGGCGTTAGCGCCACGCCTGCTGCTGCATGCCGAGATGCTCACCATTACCCATCCCGAG
The DNA here is from genome assembly GCF_015672735.1 of Citrobacter sp. Res13-Sevr-PEB04-36. Taxonomy (GTDB): domain Bacteria; phylum Pseudomonadota; class Gammaproteobacteria; order Enterobacterales; family Enterobacteriaceae; genus Citrobacter. The sequence goes on from NZ_JADABY010000007.1 coordinate 102,360, forward strand.
TACGGCAACAGTATGACCTTTAAAGTCCCAGCGGATTTTTAAATTCTGAGCCAATTTATGCCGGGGGCACTTCGCTTGCCCGGCCTACATTCATTAACGTAGGCCGGATAAGGCGCTAGCCACATCCGGCAATTCAATCACTTGAATCCTTTTTGATCCTTAATCAGCTCGTAAGCTTTTTGAATTTCCTGCGCTTTTTGCTTGGCCATTTCCATCATTTCTGGCGGCAGTCCTTTCGCGACCAGCTTGTCGGGATGGTGCTCGCTCATCAGTTTACGATAAGCCCGCTTAATAGTAGTGGCATCGTCGGTCGCTTTAACACCCAGCACATTACACGCATCTTCCAGCGTCGGGCCACGCTGTGCCTGCTGCCAGCCACCGCCAGACTGTTGCTGATATCCACCACCAAACTGCGCACCACCCTGCATCATGCGCAGATACTGATCAAATTGCGCGCGCGAGATCCCCAGCTCTTCAGCGATTACATACAGCACTTCGCGTTCGTTAGGATGCAGAGACCCGTCCGCAAACGCCGCCTGAATTTGGATCTCCAGGAACATACGGATCAGATCGAAGCGGCCAAAACAGACGCTGCGAAACTGGCGCATTTTTTCACGTAATGGGTAATTGTCTGATTTTCCCACCCGGAAGGCATGCTGCGCGGCGGTACGTGAATCCCCGTGTAAATTCATCCGGTCCATCAGCTGGCTGGCGATATGAATATCGGCTTCCGTGACGCGTCCTTTTGATTTAGTCAGGTGTCCCATCACCTCAAAGGTGGTAGCAAAAAACAGCGCCTGACGTTCACGTTGATTGGCAAACCACGCCATTTTGCGCATGCGGGCTTTGTCGAACATATGGCCGACTAGCAGACCTAAAACCACGCCCCAGAAGCCGCCGCCCATCATTAAGGCCACGGCCACACCAATAATCTTTCCCCAATACTGCATAGACTCCCCAAATCTTTACGCTGCCAGCCGGGCTATGTACCACAATATAAGGTGCTTTTACCGTTTTACGGCAGCGGTCAATTGTGGGACATCGCCTATAATTTGCATTATCATACCTGTCATTCAATGCCGTGCCTAACACCACAAACGCTATACCCGTTGGATTTCGAGTTGCAACAAGGCGGTAACACAGTCACTCCCAAGAGCTTGCCAATGTAAGTAACTGGGGTGAACGAGGAAGACAACGAAGATGCAGCTTGAAAGGTGGCAGGTATAAAATGGGCTGGATTAATACTAGCGAAGTGAAGATGAGATAAGTTAGGCTGTGACCGTTTGTCACGCGCGACGCTACTGATGATGGAACAATAAATACAACGTATGAAAAAACGTATTCCCACTCTTCTGGCCACCATGATTGCCAGCGCCCTTTATAGTCAACAGGGCCTGGCAGCCGATCTCGCCTCACAGTGCATGTTGGGCGTGCCGAGCTATAACCGTCCTCTGGTGCAGGGCGAGACCAATGAATTACCTGTTACCATCAATGCCGATCACGCGAAAGGGAACTACCCGGATGACGCCGTGTTTACTGGCAACGTGGATATCGCACAGGGTAACAGCCGCCTGCAGGCTGACGAAGTGCAGCTGCACCAGAAGCAGGCCGAGGGTCTGCCGGAGCCGGTTCGTACCGTCGATGCGCTGGGTAACGTCCATTATGATGACAACCAGGTCATTCTGAAGGGACCAAAGGGTTGGTCGAATCTGAATACCAAAGATACCAACATCTGGGAAGGTGACTATCAGATGGTGGGACGTCAGGGACGCGGAAAAGCCGACCTGATGAAACAGCGTGGTGAAAACCGCTATACCATTCTGGAAAATGGGAGCTTTACCTCCTGTCTGCCGGGCTCCAATACCTGGAGCGTTGTCGGTAGCGAAGTGATCCACGACCGTGAAGAACAGGTTGCAGAAATCTGGAACGCCCGCTTTAAGCTGGGTCCGGTTCCGGTCTTTTACAGCCCGTATATGCAGCTGCCCGTCGGCGACAAACGCCGCTCCGGTTTCTTGATCCCGAACGCAAAATACACTAGCAATAACTATTTTGAGTTCTACCTGCCATATTACTGGAACATTGCGCCCAATATGGACGCCACCATCACGCCGCATTACATGCACCGTCGTGGCGGCGTGATGTGGGAGAACGAATTCCGCTACCTCAGCCAGGCGGGTGCCGGTTTAATGGAATTCGACTATCTGAACTCTGATAAAGTCTACGAGGATGAAAACTCGAAGGATGACAACTCGCGCCGCTGGCTGTTCTACTGGCGCCACGCTGGCGTGATGGACCAGGTATGGCGCTTTAATGTCGACTACACCAAGGTCAGCGACTCCAGCTATTTCAACGACTTTGATAACAAGTATGGTTCCAGTACCGACGGTTACGCCACGCAGAAATTCAGCGTCGGCTACGCGGTGAAAAACTTTGATGCGACAGTATCCACCAAACAGTTCCAGGTCTTTGGCGATCAGAACAAGAGTAGCTATTCCGCCGAGCCACAGCTAGACGTTAACTTCTATCAGAACGACGTTGGTCCATTTGATACCCGCGTTTATGCGCAGGCAGTGCATTTCGTCAACACGACCGACAACATGCCGGAAGCAACGCGTTTACACCTCGAACCGACCATCAATCTGCCTTTATCTAATCAGTGGGGAAGTATCAACACTGAAGCCAAAATGCTGGCGACACACTATCAGCAGACCAACCTGGATTGGTATAACAGTAACCCGCAGAACACCAAGCTGGATGACTCCGCCAACCGCGTGATGCCGCAATTCAAAGTCGACGGTAAAATGGTCTTTGAGCGTGACATGGAAATGCTGGCGCCAGGCTATACTCAGACGCTCGAGCCGCGCGCGCAATATCTGTACGTGCCGTATCGCGACCAAAGTCATATCTATAACTATGACTCTTCCCTGCTGCAATCTGACTACAGCGGCCTGTTCCGCGACCGCACCTATGGCGGCCTGGACCGTATTGCCTCAGCCAATCAGGTGACGACCGGGGTCACATCTCGCGTATATGATGACGCTGCCGTTGAACGTTTTAACATTTCTGTGGGTCAAATCTACTATTTCACCGAGTCTCGCACCGGTGATGACCAGATAAAATGGGAGAATGACGACCAAACCGGCTCGCTAGTGTGGGCAGGCGATACCTACTGGCGTATCTCCGATCGCTGGGGTTTACGCAGCGGGATCCAGTACGACACCCGTCTGGACAGCATCGCGACCAGCAGCAGCAGTATCGAATACCGTCGTGACGAAAACAGTTTACTGCAGTTGAACTACCGCTACGCCAGTCCGGAATATATTCAGGCCGCAGTACCTTCGCGTGATGTGACAAACGCACAGTATGCAAACGGGATCTCTCAGGTGGGTGGCGTGGCCAGCTTGCCGATTGCTGACCGTTGGTCAATTGTCGGGGCGTACTACTTCGATACCAATGTGAACAAAGCAGCGGACTCAATGCTGGGCTTACAGTACAACTCCTGCTGTTACGCTATTCGCTTTGGCTACGAGCGTAAGCTGAACGGATGGGATAACAAAATGCAACACGCGATTTATGACAACACGATCGGCTTTAATATCGAACTGCGCGGTCTGAGCTCTAACTATGGTCTCGGCACCAGTCAAATGTTGCGTTCGAATATTTTGCCGTATCAAAGCACATTATGATCTGATTGATTAATACCCAATGGATTTCGAGCTGCATTGAGGCGGCAACTGAGAAAAGCCCCAGGAGCATACATAAGTAAGTGACTGGGGTGAATGACAAGTCTGTGAGGAACAGATTTGAACGTCGCACAGCGACGGCCCGTAAGGGCGGGTCTCATGGATGAAACGAGTAACTCAGCAGCCAACAAAAATGCAGTTTGAAAGACGACGGGTATAAACGTAATCCGCCTTGCGGTTAATTAATAATGGAAAAAGTATGAAGAACTGGAAAACGCTGCTTCTCGGTATCGCCATGGTCGCGAATACCAGTTTCGCTGCCCCACAGGTAGTCGATAAAGTCGCAGCCGTCGTCAATAACGGCGTCGTTCTGGAAAGCGACGTCGATGGATTAATGCAGTCAGTAAAACTTAATGCGGGTCAGGCGGGTCAGCAATTACCCGACGACGCTACGCTGCGTCATCAGATCCTCGAACGTTTGATCATGGATCAAATCGTTCTGCAGATGGGTCAGAAGATGGGGGTGAAAATCTCTGATGAGCAGTTGGATCAAGCCATTGCCAACATCGCTAAGCAGAACAACATGACAGTGGACCAGATGCGCAGCCGTCTGGCACATGATGGCCTGAGCTATTCTACCTATCGTAGCCAGATCCGCAAAGAGATGACCATCTCTGAAGTGCGTAACAATGAAGTCCGCCGTCGCGTCACCATTCTACCGCAAGAAGTAGACGCTCTGGCACAGCAGGTTGGCAACCAAAATGATGCCAGCACTGAACTGAATCTGAGCCACATTCTGATTCCGTTACCGGAAAACCCAACCTCAGACCAGGTTAACGAAGCAGAAAGCCAGGCGCGTTCAGTTGTCGATGAAGCTCGTAATGGTAGCGATTTCGGCAAACTGGCTATCACCTATTCCGCAGACCAGCAGGCACTGAAAGGTGGTCAGATGGGTTGGGGCCGTATTCAGGAACTGCCGGGTATCTTTGCTCAGGCGTTAAGCACCGCGAAAAAAGGCGATATTATCGGCCCGATCCGTTCAGGTGTCGGTTTCCACATCCTGAAAGTCAACGATATGCGTGGCCAGAGCCAGAGCATCTCCGTGACTGAAGTTCATGCCCGCCATATCCTGCTGAAACCGTCGCCGATCATGACCGATCAGCAAGCGCGCCAGAAGCTGGAGCAAATTGCGGCTGATATTAAGAGCGGTAAAACCACCTTTGCCGCCGCTGCTAAAGAGTTCTCTCAGGATCCTGGTTCAGCAAACCAGGGCGGCGATCTGGGCTGGGCTGCAGCGGATATCTTCGATCCGGCCTTCCGCGATGCGCTGACCCGACTGAATAAAGGCCAGATGAGCGCCCCGGTACACTCCTCTTTTGGCTGGCACCTGATCGAACTGCTGGACACGCGTAACGTTGATAAAACTGACGCCGCGCAGAAAGACAAAGCCTATCGCATGCTGATGAACCGTAAGTTCTCAGAAGAAGCGGCAACCTGGATGCAAGAACAGCGTGCCAGTGCGTACGTTAAAATTCTGAGCAACTAATGGCCCGTACTCAACGCGTTGTCATCACTCCCGGCGAGCCTGCCGGGATTGGCCCGGACCTGGTGGTCCAGCTTGCGCAGCGTGAGTGGCCGGTAGAACTCGTCATCTGCGCCGATGCCGCACTACTTTCAAACCGGGCAGCCATGCTCGGTTTACCGCTCTCGCTCCTCCCCTACTCTCCAGAAACGCCTGCTAAACCACAATTAGCAGGCACATTGACACTGCTACCGATTGCGCTGCGGGCCCCTGCCGTTGCGGGTCAACTGGCGGTAGAAAATGGACCGTATGTGGTCGATACGCTGGCTCGCGCGTGCGACGGTTGCTTACATGGAGAGTTTGCCGCGCTGGTTACCGGCCCGGTTCACAAGGGCGTGATCAATGACGCCGGCGTGCCGTTTACCGGACACACCGAATTTTTTGAACAACGTTCGCAAGCGAAAAAAGTCGTGATGATGCTGGCAACCGAAGAGTTGCGCGTAGCACTGGCAACCACGCACCTGCCGCTCAGAGACGTTGCCGATGCGATTACGCCCGCGCTACTGCGGGAAGTGATCGGCATCCTGCATCATGATTTACGCACCAAGTTTGGTCTGAACGATCCGCAGATTCTGGTCTGTGGCCTGAACCCGCATGCGGGGGAAGGGGGTCATATGGGAACGGAAGAGATCGACACGCTCATTCCGGTACTGGATGAGATGCGCGCACAGGGCATGAAATTGCATGGCCCACTGCCTGCAGACACCCTGTTTCAGCCCAAATATCTCAATAGCGCGGATGCTGTGCTGGCAATGTACCACGATCAGGGCCTCCCCGTGCTAAAATACCAGGGATTTGGTCGCGGTGTGAATATCACACTGGGCCTGCCATTTATTCGCACATCCGTTGATCACGGCACCGCACTTGAACTGGCGGGTCGTGGACAAGCAGATGTCGGCAGTTTTATTACGGCGCTTAACCTCGCCATCAAGATGATTGTTAATACTAATGAATAATCGAGTCCATCAGGGCCATTTAGCCCGTAAACGTTTCGGGCAAAACTTCCTCAACGATCAATTTGTGATCGAAAGTATTGTCTCTGCTATCAACCCGCAAAAGGGCCAGGCCATGGTCGAAATCGGCCCGGGCCTTGCGGCACTGACCGAGCCGGTAGGTGAACGTCTGGACAAGCTCACGGTCATTGAACTGGACCGCGATCTGGCCGCACGCCTGCAAACGCACCCGTTTTTAGGGCCAAAGCTGACTATCTATCAGCAAGACGCCATGACCATGAACTTCGGCGAGTTGTCGCAAACCCTGGGACAGCCGCTGCGCGTATTTGGTAACCTGCCTTACAACATCTCCACGCCGCTGATGTTCCATCTTTTTACCTATACTGATGCCATTGCCGACATGCATTTCATGTTGCAAAAAGAAGTGGTCAACCGTCTGGTTGCAGGGCCAAACAGTAAAGCGTATGGTCGACTAACCGTTATGGCACAATATTACTGCCAGGTGATCCCGGTACTCGAAGTGCCGCCATCAGCGTTCACGCCTGCGCCTAAAGTCGATTCTGCCGTTGTACGCCTGGTCCCTCACGCGACAATGCCGTACCCGGTTAAAGATGTTCGCGTCCTGAGCCGCATTACCACCGAAGCGTTTAACCAGCGCCGTAAAACGGTACGTAACAGCCTTGGTAATCTGTTCAGCGTTGAAGTACTGACGGAGCTGGGTGTTGATCCGGCGTTGCGCGCGGAAAATATCTCTGTCGCCCAATACTGCCGGATGGCTAACTATCTGTCAGAAAAAGCGCCATCGAAGGAGAGTTAAGCATGATCAATTCGCCCCGAGTGTGTATTCAGGTACAAAGCGTCTATATTGAGGCGCAATCCTCACCTGATGATGAACGTTACGTTTTCGCTTATACCGTAACTATTCGCAATTTGGGGCGAGCGCCAGTACAGCTGTTAGGGCGTTACTGGTTAATTACCAATGGTCATGGCCGTGAAACCGAAGTCCAGGGCGAAGGTGTGGTAGGCGTTCAGCCCCACATTGAGCCCGGCGAAGAGTACCAGTATACCAGCGGTGCGGTGATTGAAACCCCGCTGGGTACCATGCAGGGGCATTACGAAATGATTGATGAGCAGGGCGTTGCCTTTACCATCGACATTCCCGTATTCAGGCTCGCCGTTCCAACTCTCATCCACTAAAACAATAGCTATGGCAACATACCTCATTGGCGACGTTCATGGTTGTTACGATGAACTGGTAGCCTTGCTGCATCAAGTCAATTTTGCCCCCGGGAAAGATACCTTATGGCTCACCGGCGACCTGGTCGCTCGTGGGCCCGGCTCTCTGGACGTGCTGCGCTATGTCAAATCGCTCGGCGATAGCGTGCGGTTAGTATTAGGTAATCACGATTTACACCTGCTGGCAGTGTTTGCAGGCATCAGCCGGAATAAACCCAAAGACAGGCTGGCGTCGCTGCTCGAAGCTCCGGATGCTGATTCGCTGCTGAACTGGCTACGTCGCCAACCTCTGTTGCAGGTAGACGAAGAGAAGAAGCTGGTGATGGCGCATGCCGGGATTACGCCACAATGGGATCTACAAACCGCGAAAGACTGCGCCCGGGATGTCGAAGCGGTACTGTCGAGCGACTCGTATCCGTTCTTCCTCGATGCCATGTATGGCGACATGCCAAATAACTGGACGCCGGAACTGACGGGACTTGCCCGCCTACGTTTTATTACAAACGCCTTTACCCGTATGCGCTATTGCTTCCCCAACGGCCAGCTGGATATGTACAGCAAAGAGTCGCCGGAAGACGCGCCTGCGCCGCTGAAACCGTGGTTTGCCATCCCTGGACCGGTAAATGACGCCTATAGTATTGCCTTTGGGCACTGGGCATCGCTGGAAGGTAAAGGGACGCCGGAAGGGATTTACGCGTTGGATACGGGCTGCTGCTGGGGCGGGGATCTCACCTGTCTACGTTGGGAAGACAAGCAGTACTTTACTCAGCCGTCAAATCGCCATCAGAGTCTGGATCCCGGCGAGGCGGTAAACGCCTGAAATGTTTATGCCTGATGGCGCTACGCTTATCAGGCCTACTCCAGTGCCGGATGTAGGCCGGATAAGGCGTTTCACCGCCATCCGGCATTGACATGCTTAACGACGTTCCAGAACTTCGAAGCAGTAGCTGTGCGAGTTTTGCGCGTCGGCATCGTGGAATTCACTGAAAACAGATTCCCAGTCGTCTGGCTCATAGTCAGGGAAATGCGTATCCCCTTCAACTTCTGCATCAATATGCGTCAGATACAGCTTCTGCGCTTTAGGCAAGAACTGCTCATACACGCGCCCACCGCCAATCACCATAATTTCGGGTTCATCGCCACAGGCAGCAATCGCCTCATCAACAGACTTCACCCACTGCACGCGATCGTCGGTGCCAGGCTTGCTGCTGATGACGATATTTTTACGCCCTGGCAACGGTCGGCCGATCGATTCCCAGGTATGGCGTCCCATGACAACTGGCTTGTTTAAGGTATTACGTTTAAACCAGGCGAGATCGGCAGGGAGGTTCCACGGCATGGCGTTTTCCATACCGATGACGCGATCTACCGCTAACGCCGCAATCAGACTGATCATTGAATATTTCCCGGATACAAAAAAATTGTCGCCACTATACGGAAAGCGCATTCTTTCGTCGACTAGCCAAAGGAAGATGTGCAGGAAAATTTTCTGTTCTGCTGGCGAGTCCGTAACTTCTGAGCGGACTCCCAGCATTACAGTAGTTCAAAAACAGCCAATTAGCAGTAAAGTTTGCAGAACATCACACTTTTTACCCTATGCTGACGGTTTCACTTCCGGCTCATCTGCGATGTCGCCCGTATGTTTACCTTCATCCGTGCCTTGCCAGCCATGGCGTTGAATGAGAGACAAATGCTGACGATCCTCGGTAATAATTTCACTCAGCATGGCGCTGGTGCGTTTATATACTGCCGCGCGTGAAATCGCGTCGTTTTCACCTTTCACCATCTCTTCAACCATCAGCATATTGAAGCGACGGAATACATCGGCCCGCTCGCGTGCTTCATAGCGCCCAAGCCCCAGACCTTCCAGCGCCAGACGCCCGGTTTTTAATGCGCCTTCAAAGGTTTCACGCTCGGGCATCTCGACCCCCGCCTGACGCAGACGGATGTAATGATCAACATCGCGCGCCCGGGCAATAATTTGCAGGTGCGGGAAATGTGCTTTCACCATTTCGGTCAATTGCAGGCTGGTTTGCGGATCGTCAATAGCGTTAATGATCACCTCCGCTTTCGCGGCACCCGCAGACTCCAGCAGATCCATCCGTGTCGCATCGCCATAAAAAACCTTCATACCAAATTTGCGCAGCGTTTCGATATGGTCCGGATCATGATCGAGTACCACCATCTTCACCCCGCTCGACAACAGCAAACGACCGGTTATCTGACCAAATCGACCAAACCCGGCAATGATCACCCGAGGTTGCTCCTCATCGATTTCATCCGCCTCACGCGCTTCACCGGCGGACGATTTTTCCAGACGCGTCAGGACAACCAGTAAAATTGGCGTAGCCGCCATAGACAGCGCCACCGCCAGCGTCAGCGCTTTTGCCCATTCAGGGTTAAGCACATTGGCCATTTGCGCCGCACCAAACACCACGAAGGCAAACTCACTCCCCTGTCCTAATAATACGGCAAACCAGCGACGTTGCTTGTTCGGCACCTGCAACGGCTTAGCAATTACCCACAGCATGATGGTTTTGATTGCCAGGAAACCCGCCAGCAGAATAATAATACGCAGCGGATTATCAATCAGCGTGCCGAAGTCGATAGACATCCCGACGCCGATGAAAAACAGCCCCAGCAACAGCCCTTTAAACGGTTCGATATCGCTTTCCAGGGCATGACGATACTCCGAGCTTGCCAGCAACACTCCCGCCAGGAATGCACCCATCGCCATCGACAGGCCCACTTCTTCCAGCAATAAACCGAATCCAAAAACAAGGAACAGGGCAACGGCGCTGAACACCTCCCGCAGCCCGGAGCGCGCGACAAAACGCAGGGCCGGTCGTGTGACATATCGCCCCAGCACCACCACCAATGCCAGCGCACCAGCCACTTTCAGCGCTGACAGCGCAAACGCCCCAAGCGTGGTTGACGCCCCGCTCGCCGCCAGCAGCGGGATCATGGCAACTAGCGGAATGGCGGCAATATCCTGGAACAGCAGCACGGCAAATGCGCTGCGTCCCAATTGCGACACCATCAAGTTACGTTCATTCATCGCTTGCATGGCGATAGCCGTGGAGGATAGTGCCAGCGTCATGCCAATCAGTTCTGCCACCTGCCAGCGCAGGCCAAGGAACATACAGAACAGACCAATCAATCCACCACAAACCACCATTTGCAATGCGCCGCCGCCAAACACCGAGGCACGTAGCTTCCACAAGCGCTGTGGGTCGAGTTCCAGACCGATGACAAACAGCATCAGCACCACGCCGATTTCTGCAAAATGCAGGATAGATTCAGCGTCCGTCACCAGTCTTAAACCCCACGGGCCGATGATGCACCCTGCAATGAGATACCCCAGCACCGACCCTAACCCCAACCGGACCGCAATCGGTACAATCAACGCCGCTGAACCAAGATATATCAGCGCCTGTATCAGAGTATGACTATCCATGATGTGTCTCCTGCCATTCCATTAAGCGCTGCTTGTAATGCCGCGCCTGCGCCTGCAGCGTTTCGTCGTCACAGATGAACGTACAGTGCATCGCAAAAGGCGGCAGCCACTTAAGACCGCAATATAACGCCGTGGCCTGCAAAGGCTGGGAAAGCACGTCAAACCCCGGATGGGCGCCGATATCAAAATGATTTTCACCGCCGCCGGTGGTGACCGCCCACAGCAAATGTTTACCGTGCAGCGCGGTACCGCCATGACCATACGCCCAGCCGTGGGCAAGAACTTTGTCCATCCACAGTTTGAGGAGAGGCGGCGTGCTGTACCACTGCATGGGATGCTGCCAGACGATAAGGCTCGCGCGTGAAAGCGCGTCTTGTTCCGCGGCGATGTCGATATTGAAGTCGGGGTAAAGCTGGTAGAGCGAACGAACCTCTACACCCTCCAGCGCCCTTGCCTGCTCAAGCATCCGCTTATTCGCATGCGAATGCTGCGGATAGGGATGTGCATAAATGATGAGAATCATGATTAGCCTGCTATCACTGCATTATTGTAATACCAGTGAGTTTAGTCAGTTAATCAGCAGGCTAAAAGTCAATATTATTGAGTAGCTGAATGGAGAAAACTGAATTAGTTGTCGAGTTCGCTCATATCTTTCACTTGATCGCGGTTAATTTGTTCCGTTTTACCGGTTTCCGCATTTTCATACGACACCAGGCCAGTATCGTCATCCACCTGCGGCTTGCCGTCGGTAACGATAGTTTTACCGTCGGTCGTTTTAACCGCCTGGTTTGAGGAACAACCGGCGACGGTGAACAGCGCTGCTGCGGTAAAAATCGAGGTGATCAGAATATGTTTTTGCATGGTGTTCTCCCTGCTTTTCAGTCATTTTCAGTGATATACCGATTAAGCTTAGACTAACTGACTGAGGAACAGGGAAAATACAGAACACTCCTAATGGGTCACTCTCGACACAGGCTTACTGCGGATCGTCATTTGGCTGGTCTGAGCCAGCGTCATCCCCCGCGTTTCTGGCGCATAGGCAATAGAAACCAGCAGACCAATCAGCGAAATCCCGGCCCCCATTAGCATTACGTGGCTGATCCCGTATTTGGTGATGAGGACAGGCAGCGCCCAGGTGGAAACAATGGTCCCTACCCGGCTTAGCGACATAATCACCCCGACGGCTGACGCACGAATATCGGTAGGGAACAGCTCATTGGGATACAGCCACTGAAGATTCCCCGGCCCTCCCGAGAAAAACGCATACACAGCAAACGCCAGCACCACCAGCCAGACGCCCATATCCGGGATCAACCCCAACGCAGCCAGCGCCAGCGTCATCATAATAAAGCTGCCGATCAACAGCGGTCGACGACCCGCGCTGTTGAGCCAGAACATCGGCGGAATACAGCCCAGCATAAAGAACAAGCTAATCACCACGTTACCCAGTGCAGCGCTTTTCCCAACGCCGAGGCCGAGCAGCCCGACAATTTGTGGACCGAAGGTGTAAATGGCGAACATCGGAATCACCTGGCAGGTCCAGATGGCGGCAACAAACAGGACAAACGGAAAATGGCGGCGATTAAACAACTGGAGAAAGCGTGTTTCCTGCGGTGCTTCTTCGTCGAACACCACCGGCTCGCCGAACAGCTTGATCATCATCGCTTCACACTCTTTAACCCGACCTTTACGCAGCAGCCAGCGCGGCGATTCGGGAAGGTCAAAGCGACCGATGAGGATCAAAATGCAGGGGATCACCGCACTCCCCAGCATCCAGCGCCATCCGCCCTCGACATCATACAGCCAGTAACCGACCAGATCGGCACAGGTTGCACCGACATACCACATGGCGGCAATAAAACCGATGGAGAAGGCGCGCTGGCGAGTATTAGAAAATTCGGTGATCATGGAAGTGGCTATCGGATAATCAGCACCAATCACCACCCCAATCAGCACCCGCATCACCAACAATTCAACGGGGGACGTCACAAACATCGTTGCCGCCGATATCACGCCAATGGCGATGATATCGATGATAAACATTTTGCGCCGCCCAACTTTGTCAGAGATATAGCCAAACAGCGACGTGCCGACAAACAGCCCAGCCAGAGTTCCGGCTCCCAGCAGACCAATCCACTCAGCATCCAGGTTCAATGCCGGTGTAAGCTGCTCCAGCGCAACGCCAATCATCACCAACACATAGCCATCCAGAAACGGTCCGCCGCTTCCCCACAGCATTATCCGGCGGTGAATAGAGGTGAATTTGATGTCATCAAAGTTCCTGGGCTGCTGCATGGTGATGTCCTGTTTTATTTAACTTAATGCCTGATGGCGCTGCGCTTATCAGGCCTACGTACTGTGCCTGTAGGCCGGATAAGGCGAAGCCGCCATCCGGCACCAGGTTTAGCCGTAGCGGAATTCCACGCCAAAGGTGCCGCGCGGGTATTCCCATTTCTCCAGCGCCGTATCGAGACCGAGAATTCGACAGGTACCGCATTCCAGGCAACCGGCGTAATCAAAACGCACGCTGCCGTCATCCTGCTTTTTATACAAACCGGCTGGGCAGGCTTTGATCAACACCTCCAGCACCTGCTTATCAGGCTGAGTCTTCAGAATGATGTGCGGACTTTCTTCATCGACATTGAATTTATTGACGCCCAGCTTGACGTCCACATTGACGGGAGAAGTCATAATACGGTCACTCCTTTAAGGCCATCTTTCATCAGGTTGATGAAGCCCACTTTCTTCGCATGACGCAGCAATGTCTTACGCACAGGGACCGGCGCTGAGCCATCGACGGTGAACAGGTCGCGGGCGATATTGACCACCATTTCTGGATAGGCGGTAAACATACGAGGGTTATCGAGGAACGCGGGTAGCTTCTGATACATGCGCATATCGCGCATAGGACCATCATCCAGATGCTGGTGATATTCACCAAGCGCCTGTTTGCTAAAGTCGTCACGTTTCATGGCTGAAAGTACCGTTTTAGCTGCCGCTTCACCTGCCGAGATAGCCAAATCCATACCGCGAATGGTGAAGCCAAGGTTCATACACATTCCGGCAGCATCACCGGCAATGAGTACACCGTCGCCCACCAGCTCCGGCTGCATATTCATCCCGGCTTCCGGCACCACGTGAGCGGCATATTCCACCAACTTGCCACCGGCAATCAGCGGTGCAACGGCCGGGTGCTGTTTGAAATCTTCCAGCATTTGTGGAACCGATTTTTTCGCGTCTTTCAGGTGATGAAGGCCGCATACCAGCCCCAAAGAAACGGTGGTTTCATTAGTATAGAGGAAGCCACCGCCCATCAGACCGTCGGTTGGCGCCCCGGCAAACAGACAGGCTGCGCCTTCGTTGCCCTGCAGATGAAAGCGGTCTTCAATCACCGATTTCGGTAATTCGATAAGCTCCTTCACACCAACGGCAACATGTGCCGCCTCAACGCGCCTGGCCATGCCCAACTTTTCTGCCAGCAAAGAATTCACGCCGTCGGCGAGAATCACCACTTTTGCTTCAAGGATGTCGCCATCGGCTTCCACGCCCACAACTTTGCCATCACGCTGGACGACGTTATCCACGCGAATACCTGTGATCAACTGGGCTCCAGCCTCTTCAGCCTGTTCCATTAGCCAGGCGTCAAATTTACTGCGCAATACGGAATAGGAAACTTGCGACGCCGTCGCTTCTTCTCCGTTGCAGTAATCCATCGTCATCGCCCCTTTTTCAGTCATAAAGGCGAGTTTTTCGTGGGTGATTATGCGTTCAATGGGAGCATGCTCAGCAAAACCGGGGATGATACGCTCCAGGCTATGCGCATACATGCGACCACCGGTGACATTCTTCGCGCCAGCAGAATTGCCGCGCTCGATAACCAGCACCTGTGCACCTTCGCGAGCGAGCACCAGCGCCGCAACCGAACCGGCCAGGCCTGCACCCACGATAATGGCATCAAAGATATCTTCGGACATAAGTACTCCTCTCAGCGGCAGAGTACTGTCGTACTCTGCCCGGAATGGTTTAGCGCGCTAATGCGGCCGTCAGCGCAGGCAGGATCTTCAGCGCATCGCCAACGATGCCAAAGTCTGCGTACTGGAAGATCGGGGCATTTTTGTCTTTGTTGATGGCAAAAATCGTCTGTGCGCCGTTCGCGCCCACCATGTGCTGAATCTGCCCGGAGATCCCCACCGCCAGATACAGCTCAGGCTTGAGCATCAGATTGGAGATACCGACGTAGCGTTCATGCTCCATCCACTTCTCGTTTTCCGCCACCGGACGGGAACAGGCCAGCTCAGCGCCCATGGCCTGACACAGCGCTTCCGCCAGCGAGATATTCTCTTTGCTGCCAATACCGCGTCCCACGCTGACCACCAGTCGCGCTTTGTCGAGATCGACGCTGTTGCTCTTACGCGCCTGCGTGGCGGTGCGGGTGACCGCGACAGCCGGGGTCTGCCACTGCACCTCATGCCTCTCGCCGCTGCGGGACGAATCTGGCTGTATCGCATCAAACGTTCCGCTGCCGAGCGTAACCACCGCAAATGGTGAGGTGATGGTTTCCGCCCCCATTGCCAGACCGCCATACACCATGTGTTTGACCGCCATATTGCCGTCCTGCACCGTCACCGCGCTGGCATCGTTAGACACCGCAGCCGACAAGCGAAAGCCCAGCTTTGCCGCCAGCAGTTTGCCGCGACGCGTATTCGGCAGCAGTACTGCACCACCTTCACTGTGCTGACGAATGGTCTGGGCCATCACGCCCGCATAATCTTCAATCATCCGGTCATCTGGCTTACCGCTGAGCAGCCAAACATGGTTGGCGCCCAGCTGAATTGCCATCGCACTCTCAGCCTCGTTCAATACGAACGCGTTAATTTTTTCACCTAAAGCCTGCGCGCCATTCATCAGTTCCGGCAGACGAGAAGGGGTATCGCTGAATACCCAGACACTGGAAAACTTGTTCATAACATCCCCTGATAATTAAATGATTTTGCGCAGATTCTCGACAAACACGGCAATCTGTTCTTCACCGTCACCTTCAATCACAACACGCTGACGCTCGCGTTGCTTCGGTGCAGCAACCTGTTGGACGGAATACGCATCCACGCTATTTAGCGCAATATCCACTGGCGACCAGACCTGAACCGGTTTTTTCGCTGCGCCAAGAATGGCTTTCATGGAAGGGATTTGTGGTGTGTTGATGTCGGTAGAGACCGCAATCACCGCCGGAAGCGGGATGCTCAGGGTTTCAATTTCATCTTCCAGCTCACGTTCTACCGTGAGGGTGTTTTCCGTCAGCGAGAGGATCTTGCTGACGCCGTTAATCGCCGGGATATTCAACGTTTCGCCCACCAGCAGACCGACCTGCTGCGCATAGAGATCGGAAGACCCATCGCCGCAGATAATCAGATCAAAACCAGATTTTTGTGCCGCGGCAGCCAGCGCTGTCGCCGTCTGCTGTGGCAGCGCCTGTTCGAACCTATCGTCAATCACCACGATCAATTCATCAGGGCCACGAGAAAGCACATCTTTGCGCCCTTTAGCATTGGTCAACGCTTTGCCACCCACGCTCAGCGCAACAACCTGAGCCTCTCCCAACTGCTGTTTTAACTGGCAGGCAGCTTCTATCGCATTCAGATCGTACTGACTAATTTTGGCGTCAGCCTTGCTGAGATCCAGAGAACCATCAGCATTATTAATCACAATATCCTGTTCATCAGGCACGCATTTGTAGCAAGTAATTATCTTCATTGCATCTCCAGAAATCATGAAGGAAACGTTATTCATATCGGCGGTGTTAAATACAGATATCACGCTCTTTAATTCGGAAATAAAACATTGATCACCAATATTGAAAATGTCACACATTGATATTTGTAACTTTCAATAGTGTTACGCATCTCACCAATATTGAAAATCGCCTGTCAAACATGAAAGTTTTCAATATTGTTTACTGGCTCAACAATATTGAAAGACAACCACTTAAAAAACTTAAAAAACAAACATCAACAAATTGATTAATAACAATAAAATTCATAAAAACCATCAAAACTACCAGCGTAAAAAAATGTGACGAGCATAACAGAACCACCGGTAACGAATACCCATTATGAGTTACTCACCGAGGCGCCCCAAAGGTTAAATAGTTATCAACAAATCATTAATAATAAATATACAAAACAGCACAATCGGGAACGCTAAATAAATTTCGTTTTCACACTGGAATTCACTTATGAAAAATGAAAAGAAGAAGTCGGGAATAGAACCTAAGGTTTTTTTTCCGCCATTAATAATTGTCGGAATACTTTGTTGGCTAACAGTTCGAGATCTTGATGCCGCGAATGTGGTTATTAATGCGGTATTCAGTTATGTCACCAATGTCTGGGGCTGGGCATTTGAATGGTATATGGTCATCATGCTGTTCGGCTGGTTCTGGCTGGTCTTTGGCCCCTATGCCAAAAAGAAATTAGGTGATGAAAAACCGGAGTTTAGCACCGCCAGCTGGATTTTTATGATGTTCGCCTCCTGTACATCGGCTGCCGTGCTGTTCTGGGGTTCAATAGAGATTTACTACTATATTTCCACCCCGCCCTTTGCTCTCGCCCCCAACTCCACGGGTGCAAAAGAACTGGGGCTGGCATACAGCCTGTTCCATTGGGGACCGCTGCCATGGGCAACCTATAGCTTCCTTTCAGTGGCCTTCGCCTACTTTTTCTTTGTACGCAAGATGGACGTCATCCGTCCCAGCTCCACGCTGGTACCGTTGGTTGGCGAGAAACATGCCAAAGGGTTATTCGGCACCATCGTCGACAACTTCTACCTGGTCGCGCTGATCTTCGCGATGGGGACCAGTCTTGGCCTGGCGACACCATTGGTGACCGAGTGCATCCAGTATCTGTTCGGCATTCCGCACACATTGCAATTAGACGCCATCATCATTACCTGCTGGATCATTCTGAACGCCATTTGCGTGGCATGTGGTTTGCAAAAAGGGGTGAAGATCGCCAGCGACATTCGTAGCTATCTGAGCTTCCTGATGCTGGGCTGGGTGTTTATCGTCAGCGGTGCCAGCTTCATCATGAACTACTTCACCGACTCCGTCGGCATGCTGATGATGTATTTGCCACGCATGCTGTTCTATACCGATGCTATCGGTAAAGGCGGTTTCCCGCAGGGCTGGACTGTCTTCTACTGGGCATGGTGGGTAATTTATGCCATCCAGATGAGTATCTTCCTCGCCCGTATTTCGCGTGGCCGTACCGTACGTGAACTGTGCTTCGGCATGGTGCTGGGTCTGACCGCTTCCACCTGGATCCTGTGGACCGTTCTTGGCAGCAACACGCTGCTGTTGATGGATAAAAACATTCTCAACATCCCGCAACTGATTGAGCAACACGGCGTGGCGCGCGCCATCATCGAAACCTGGGCCGCATTGCCGTTCAGCACCGCCACCATGTGGGGATTCTTTATCCTCTGCTTTATCGCCACCGTTACCCTGATTAACGCCTGCTCTTATACCCTGGCGATGTCCACCTGCCGCGAAGTCCGCGACGGCGAAGAACCGCCGCTGCTGATCCGCATCGGCTGGTCGGTACTGGTCGGCGTCATCGGTATTGTTCTGCTGGCGCTGGGCGGATTGAAGCCCATCCAGACGGCGATTATTGCCGGAGGATGCCCGCTGTTCTTCGTCAACATTATGGTCACGCTGTCCTTTATTAAAGACGCCAAAGTGCACTGGAAAGACAAGTAAGTTTAATTAACCCATTACTGAAGAGGCTTGAAGATGGATTTCAATTTGAATGACGAGCAGGAACTGTTTGTCGCAGGTATTCGTGAACTGATGGCCAGTGAGAACTGGGAAGCTTACTTTGCCGAGTGCGATCGTGACAGCGTCTACCCGGAACGTTTTGTAAAAGCGCTGGCGGATATGGGTATCGATAGCCTGCTGATCCCGGAAGAACACGGCGGTCTGGAAGCCGGTTTCGTCACCGTTGCCGCGGTATGGATGGAATTGGGTCGCCTTGGCGCACCGACTTACGTGCTGTATCAATTACCGGGGGGTTTTAACACATTCCTGCGTGAAGGTACCCAGGAACAAATTGATAAAATCATGGCATTCCAGGGCACCGGTAAGCAGATGTGGAACTCCGCCATTACCGAACCGGGAGCAGGATCGGATGTTGGCAGTCTGAAAACCACTTATACACGCAAAGATGGTAAGGTTTATCTTAATGGCAGTAAGTGCTTTATCACCAGTAGCGCCTACACCCCGTATGTTGTGGTAATGGCACGAGATGGTGCTTCACCGGATAAACCTGTTTACACCGAGTGGTTTGTTGATATGAGCAAGGCCGGTATCAAGGTCAACAAGCTGGAGAAGCTCGGCCTGCGCATGGACAGTTGCTGTGAAATTACTTTTGATGACGTCGAACTGGATGAAAAAGACATGTTCGGTCGGGAAGGTAATGGCTTTAACCGCGTGAAAGAAGAGTTTGACCACGAACGTTTCCTCGTCGCCCTGACCAACTACGGTACGGCAATGTGCGCCTTTGAAGATGCGGCGCGCTACGCCAATCAGCGCGTCCAGTTTGGCGAAGCGATCGGTCGTTTCCAGCTAATTCAGGAGAAGTTTGCACATATGGCGATCAAACTGAACTCCATGAAAAACATGCTGCTGGAAGCCGCGTGGAAAGCAGATAACGGCACCATTACCTCGGGAGATGCGGCGATGTGCAAATACTTCTGCGCCAACGCCGCGTTTGAGGTCGTAGACAGCGCCATGCAGGTACTGGGCGGCGTGGGTATTGCGGGCAATCATCGCATCACGCGCTTCTGGCGTGACCTACGCGTTGACCGTGTTTCCGGTGGCTCTGATGAAATGCAGATCCTGACGTTGGGTCGTGCGGTACTCAAGCAATACCGCTAATTCAGCACGATTCGTAGGCCGGAAAAGGCGTTTACGCCGCCATCCGGCAACATGCCCGGTGACACTGTGCTTACCGGGCCTACAAAAAATGCCAGGAGCTAAATTATGAATCATTTACCAATGCCTGCGTTTGGCCCGCTTGCCGGGGTACGGGTTGTCTTTTCAGGAATAGAAATCGCCGGTCCGTTCGCCGGACAGATGTTTGCCGAATGGGGCGCAGAGGTTATCTGGATTGAAAACGTCGCCTGGGCCGATACCATCCGCGTACAACCCAACTACCCGCAGCTGTCACGCCGCAACCTGCACGCCCTGTCACTCAATATTTTCAAAGATGAAGGCCGGGAAGCGTTTCTGAAGCTTATGGAAACCACCGACATTTTCATTGAAGCCAGTAAAGGCCCAGCCTTTGCCCGCCGGGGTATTACCGATGACGTGTTATGGGAACACAACCCGAAGCTGGTTATCGCTCACCTCTCCGGCTTCGGCCAGTATGGCACCGATGAGTACACCAACCTCCCGGCGTACAACACCATCGCCCAGGCATTCAGCGGTTATCTGATTCAAAACGGCGACGTTGACCAGCCGATGCCGGCCTTCCCTTACACCGCCGATTACTTCTCCGGCATGACCGCCACCACGGCAGCCCTGGCGGCCCTGTATAAAGTGCGCGAAACGGGTAAAGGCGAAAGTATTGATATAGCCATGTACGAAGTCATGCTGCGTATGGGCCAGTACTTCATGATGGATTACTTCAACGGCGGTGAAGTTTGCCCGCGCATGACCAAAGGTAAAGACCCCTACTACGCCGGCTGCGGCCTGTATAAATGCGCCGACGGCTACATCGTGATGGAACTGGTTGGCATTACGCAAATCAACGAATGCTTCAAGGATATTGGTCTGGCGCACATTCTTGGCACACCAGAAGTCCCTGAAGGTACACAGCTTATCCATCGCGTTGAGTGCCCGTACGGCCCGTTAGTCGAAGAGAAACTGGATGCCTGGCTGGCGGAACACACCATTGCAGATGTTCAGGCGCGCTTTGCCGAACTGAATATCGCCTGCGCGAAAGTACTGACAATTCCGGAACTGGAAGCCAACCCGCAGTACGTAGCCCGTGAATCTATTACCCAGTGGCAAACGATGGACGGTCGCACCTGTAAAGGCCCCAACATCATGCCGAAATTCAAAAACAACCCAGGGAAAATCTGGCGTGGCATGCCGACACACGGTATGGATACCGCCGCCATTCTGAAAAATATTGGTTACAGCGAAGCAGACATTAATGAGCTGGTCGGCAAAGGCCTGGCCAGAGTTGAGGATTAAACGCGATGCGCTGACTAGCTTTGCGGGTTAGCGCTCACGCCTGATTTCAGTGGATAAGGTAAAATGGATATCGTTGGCGGACAAAACTTACGTCAGATGTGGGACGACCTGGCCGGGGTATACGGAGATAAAACGGCGCTTATTTTCGAATCCTGCGAAGGAAACGTTAGACAGTTTAGCTATGCCTCACTTAATGAAGAGATTAACCGTACGGCGAACCTTTTTCATTCATTAGGCATACGCAAAGGCGACAAGGTCGCATTACATCTGGATAACTGCCCGGAGTTTATCTTTTGCTGGTTTGGACTGGCAAAAATTGGCGCCATTATGGTGCCTGTTAATGCCCGCTTGCTGGGGGAAGAAAGCGCCTGGATCCTGCAAAACAGTCTGGTCAGCTTGCTGGTCACCAGCGCCCAGTTTTATCCAATGTACCGCCAGATAAAACGGGAAAATACTACCCCGCTCAACCACATTTGTTTAATAGGCGAGCAGGTTCCGGCTGACGATAGCGTGAGCCATTTTTCTCAGCTCAAGGATCAGCAGCCGACAACGCTGTGCTATACGCCACCGTTATCCACTGATGACACAGCAGAAATTCTGTTTACCTCTGGCACCACCTCACGTCCCAAAGGGGTGGTCATTACCCACTATAACCTGCGTTTTGCCGGTTACTACTCCGCCTGGCAGTGCGCCCTGCGCGACGACGACGTCTACCTGACGGTAATGCCCGCTTTCCATATCGACTGCCAGTGTACGGCAGCCATGGCGGCTTTTTCCGCAGGCAGTACCTTTGTGCTGATAGAGAAATACAGCGCCCGGGCCTTCTGGGACCAGGTACGCAAATATCAGGCGACGGTGACGGAATGCATTCCGATGATGATCCGCACCCTGATGGTACAGCCCGCAAGCCCGACAGACAGGCAGCACAAGCTGCGCGAAGTGATGTTCTACCTCAATTTGTCGGTGCAGGAAAAAGACGAGTTTATCGCGCGCTTTGGCGTCAGGCTGCTGACCTCCTACGGCATGACGGAAACCATCGTCGGTATTATTGGCGACCGCCCCGGTGACAAGCGTCGCTGGCCTTCTATTGGCCGCGTGGGCTTTAGCTATGAAGCCGAAATTCGTGACGATCATAATCAGGTACTACCCGCCGGAGAGATTGGCGAAATCTGCATTAAAGGCGTGCCGGGTAAAACGATATTTAAAGAGTACTATGCGCAACCGCAGGCCACTGCCAATGCGCTGGAGTCAGACGGCTGGCTGCATACCGGTGATTCCGGCTACCGCGATGAAGACGGTTTTTTCTATTTCGTTGACCGGCGCTGCAACATGATTAAACGCGGTGGGGAAAATGTTTCCTGCGTCGAACTGGAAAATATTATCTCTGCTCACCCTAAAATTCAGGACATTGTCATCGTCGGTATTAAAGACGCTATCCGCGATGAGGCGATTAAAGCCTTTATTGTATTGAATGAGGGTGAAACATTAAGCGAAGCGGAATTCTTCAGTTTCTGCGAAAGCAATATGGCGAAATTTAAGGTTCCCTCATTTATGGAGATAAGAGCCGACCTGCCGCGTAATTGTTCAGGAAAAATAATCAAAAAGAATCTGAAATAAACCCACTGGCAGGAATTTCTCCTGCCGGTAAACCTATTTTTTGGAGATGAACTATGAGTGAATCATTACATCTGACCCGCAACGGCCCGATTCTGGAAATTACATTAGACAGGCCCAAAGCGAATGCCATTGACGCCAAAACCAGTTTTGCCATGGGCGAGGCTTTTCTTAATTTCCGTGATGACCCGGAATTACGTGTGGCGATCATCACCGGCGGCGGCGAAAAATTCTTTTCCGCAGGCTGGGACTTAAAAGCAGCGGCTGAAGGTGAAGCGCCGGATGCCGATTTTGGTCCAGGTGGTTTTGCCGGGTTAACCGAAATTTTCGACCTCGATAAACCGGTCATCGCCGCGGTAAACGGCTATGCGTTTGGCGGTGGTTTTGAATTGGCGCTGGCGGCGGATTTTATCGTCTGTGCGGAAAACGCCAGCTTCGCGCTGCCGGAAGCCAAGCTCGGTATCGTGCCAGACAGCGGCGGTGTGCTGCGTCTGCCGAAGCTGCTGCCGCCTGCTATCGTCAACGAAATGGTGATGACCGGCAGACGAATGGGTGCCGAAGAAGCGCTGCGCTGGGGGATTGTGAACCGCGTCGTCAGCCAGGCTGAACTGATGGACAGCGCCCGCGAACTGGCGCAGCAGCTGGTGAATAGCGCTCCACTGGCTATTGCCGCACTGAAAGAGATTTACCGCGCGACCAGCGAAATGCCGGTAGAAGAAGGCTACCGCTACATCCGCAGCGGCGTGCTGAAGCATTACCCATCCGTGTTGCACTCTGAAGATGCGCTTGAAGGGCCGCAGGCGTTTGCCGAAAAACGCGATCCGGTGTGGAAAGGACGTTAATGTGCTGATGCCGGATGGCGCTTTGCTTATCCGGCCTACAAAAAATGCACACTCGTAGGCCGCGTTATCCGGCAAAAACAACTGAGGAATATCGTGAGTTATTATGCGTTTGAAGGTCTGATCCCGGTGGTACATCCAGAGGCTTATGTCCACCCCAGTGCAGTGCTGATTGGCGATGTCATTGTGGGTGCCGGGGTTTATATTGGTCCGCACGCATCATTGCGCGGCGACTATGGCCGCCTGATCCTTGAAGCGGGATCTAATCTTCAGGATGGCTGCATCATGCACGGCTACTGCGACACCGACACCATCGTGCATGAGAATGGACACATCGGACACGGCGCAATCTTGCATGGCTGCATAATTGGCCGCGATGCGCTGGTTGGCATGAACAGCGTCATTATGGACGGCGCGATCATTGGCGAAGAGAGCATTGTCGCCGCCATGAGTTTTGTTAAAGCCGGATTTATCGGTGAGGCGAGGCAGATGCTGGTCGGTTCACCCGCCCGCATACTGCGTGAAGTGACAGACCAGGAGATGCACTGGAAGCGGCTGAATACCAAAGAGTATCAGGACCTCGCGGTCCGTTATCGGATAGGATTACACGAAACACAGCCGTTAACGCTGGTTGATAAAAATCGCCCACGGTTGAAGGGTACGACGGATGTGAAGCCAAAATCAGCACAGTAATTGATGCCGGATGCGCTCACGCTTATCCGGCCTACGATTCAATCACCGTTTATGCCGCCATCAGGCAAACTGACAATTAGCGACGCATACTCTTGGAGAGCATCATCTGCCATTTCTGCTCGCGATTGAGTTCTGTTGGGGGAACTGCAGACAGTCGCGGCGTTTTCGCCACGCTCACCTTTTTTTCCTGCAAATTGTGATTCAATCGGCGGTAGAGATGAGAATCAATGCTGATGACTTTCACCAGACGCTGGCACTGACAGCCCCGACCTGCAATCTGATTAGGAATCATCTTAACTTCACAAACAATTTCTCCCACTTCTGACAGAATATAGGAGAGCGTATTAATCGCTTTGCTGTGTTCAATATCAAAATGGCGGGAAATTTCCTTTGCCGTGACCCAACGATCTTCAGCCATGATCCAGTCAGCAATTAACAAATAAAGCGGTCTTTCAACATATTTTTCACACATAAGCACACCATTTCACAAATTAAAAATCTGGCTACGGCCTGTCTGGATAAATAAAAACAAAGCCCTATTAAAATTGTGTATATGAGAGATAGTATGCGACTTGAATGTTGATTAGTGTGAGCAACATCGTGCTTATTACATTGAAAATGTGGTTATGAAACCGCATTTAGTCAGGACTGGTCTTACAAGATATAAAAAAAGGGTTTCTTTACAGAAACCCTTACGAATTATATTGCAGACTCGGTTAGCGCAAATATTACCGAACCTGCAGTTTATTACTTTTTGATCTGCGCGTGCATTTCCTGAACGGAGGTCACTTTTTCGGTAGCATCCGCATTCAACGCCATCGCCGTGGCGAAACCGCCATTCAGTGTGGTGTCATAATGGACTTTGTACTGCAACGCACTGCGGCGAATCAGCTTGGAGTCTTCGATCGCCTGACGCCCTTCAGTGGTGTTGATGATGTAAGTGTACTCGCCATTCTTGATACGGTCCTGAATGTGAGGACGACCTTCATGCACCTTGTTCACCAGACGCGGGTTAATACCGGCTTCACCCAGCACAATTGCCGTACCGTGCGTAGCATCCAGCTCGAAACCAAACTTCAGCAGCTTCGCCGCCAGGTCAACAACGCGTTCTTTATCACCTTCACGCACAGAGAGCAGCGCACGGCCCTGTTTCTTCATGGTTGAGCTGCTGCCTAGTTGCGCCTTGGCGAATGCTTCCGCAAAGGTGCGGCCTACGCCCATCACTTCGCCGGTAGAGCGCATTTCTGGCCCTAACAGGGGGTCAACGCCCGGGAACTTATTGAACGGCAGCACCACTTCTTTAACCGAATAGTACGGCGGGATAATTTCTTTGGTCACGCCCTGCTGTGCCAGCGTTTGACCGACCATCACGCGCGCCGCTACTTTTGCAAGCGCAACGCCGGTGGCTTTGGAGACAAACGGTACGGTACGCGCCGCACGCGGGTTGACTTCAATCAGGTAAACTTCGTTGTTCTTCACCGCAAACTGGACGTTCATCAAGCCGCGAACCTGCAGTTCGAAGGCCAGCTTCTGTACCTGTTGGCGCATCACGTCCTGAATTTCCTGGCTTAGCGTGTAGGCTGGCAAAGAGCACGCGGAGTCACCGGAGTGAACGCCCGCCTGCTCGATGTGCTCCATAATGCCGCCAATCAGCACCATTTCGCCGTCGCAGATAGCATCTACGTCCACCTCAACCGCATCATCCAGGAAGCGGTCCAACAGGACCGGTGCATCGTTGGAGACACTGACCGCAGTCTGGAAGTAGCGACGCAGGTCGGCTTCGTCGTACACAATTTCCATTGCCCGACCACCGAGCACGTAGGATGGGCGAACCACCAGCGGGTAGCCAATCTCTTTTGCCTTCTCGACCGCCATTTCAATGGCGGTGACGGTGGCGTTGGCGGGTTGTTTCAGCTTCAGACGGTCAACCGCCTGCTGGAAACGCTCACGGTCTTCAGCGCGGTCAATCGCGTCCGGGCTGGTGCCTATAACCGGCACGCCTGCGGCTTCCAGCGCACGCGCCAGCTTCAGCGGGGTCTGCCCGCCATACTGCACGATAACGCCTTTCGGCTTCTCGATACGCACGATTTCCAGTACATCTTCGAACGTTACCGGTTCAAAGTACAGACGGTCAGAGGTGTCGTAGTCGGTAGAAACCGTTTCCGGGTTACAGTTGACCATAATGGTTTCATAACCGTCTTCGCGCAGCGCCAGCGAGGCGTGTACGCAGCAGTAATCGAATTCGATACCCTGACCGATACGGTTCGGACCGCCGCCCAGCACCATAATTTTGTCGCGATCCTGAGTCGGGTTCGCTTCACACTCTTCTTCATACGTGGAGTACATGTAGGCGGTATCGGTGGAGAATTCCGCCGCGCAGGTATCCACACGCTTATAAACCGGGTGCAGCTTATACTGTTCGCGCAGCTTGCGGATTTCCGCTTCACGCACGCCAGCCAGTTTTGCCAGACGCGCATCGGCAAAACCTTTACGCTTAAGCTGGCGCAGGAAATCAGCGTCGAGACCGTTAATGCCCAGCTCTGCGACATGTTCTTCCAGACGCACCAGTTCTTCAATCTGCACCAGGAACCATCGGTCGATGTTGGTCAGGTTGAAGACACCATCAACGGACAGGCCCGCGCGGAACGCATCGGCGATGTACCAGATACGCTCGGCGCCCGCATCTTTCAGCTCGCGACGAATCTTGGTCAGCGCTTCCGGGTCATCCAGGCTCACTTTCGGGTCGAAACCGGTGGCGCCCACTTCCAGACCGCGCAGCGCTTTTTGCAGCGATTCCTGCTGGGTACGGCCAATCGCCATCACTTCGCCGACGGACTTCATCTGTGTCGTCAGACGGTCATTAGCACCGGCAAACTTCTCGAAGTTAAAGCGCGGGATCTTAGTCACAACGTAGTCGATGGACGGTTCGAACGATGCCGGGGTGCGACCACCGGTGATGTCGTTCATCAGCTCATCGAGGGTGTAACCGACCGCCAGTTTCGCCGCCACTTTAGCAATCGGGAAACCGGTCGCTTTCGAGGCCAGCGCTGAGGAACGAGAAACGCGCGGGTTCATTTCAATAACAATCAGGCGGCCATTTTTCGGATTAACCGCAAACTGTACGTTAGAACCGCCGGTTTCTACGCCGATTTCACGCAGTACCGCCATCGAAGCGTTACGCATGATTTGATATTCTTTGTCAGTCAGCGTCTGGGCAGGCGCCACGGTGATGGAGTCACCCGTGTGGATGCCCATCGCATCGAAGTTTTCAATCGAGCAGACAATGATGCAGTTGTCGTTTTTATCACGCACCACTTCCATCTCGTACTCTTTCCAGCCAATCAGCGACTCATCAATCAGCAGCTCTTTAGTTGGGGAAAGATCCAGACCGCGCTCGCAAATTTCTTCGAACTCTTCACGGTTATAGGCGATACCGCCGCCGGTACCACCCATGGTGAAGCTAGGCCGGATAATGCAAGGGAAGCCGACGTCAGCGGCAACCGCCAGTGCTTCTTCCATGGTGTGGGCGATGCCAGAACGCGCGGTGTCGAGGCCAATTTTCTTCATCGCAATGTCGAAGCGACGGCGATCTTCGGCTTTATCAATCGCATCAGCGGTGGCGCCAATCATGGTCACGCCGAACTCTTCGAGTACGCCCTGACGCTCCAGCTCCAGCGCACAGTTCAGTGCCGTCTGGCCGCCCATGGTCGGCAGCACCGCATCCGGGCGCTCTTTTTCGATAATTTTGCGTACCACTTCCCAGTGAATCGGCTCGATGTAAGTGGCATCGGCCATTTCCGGGTCGGTCATGATGGTCGCCGGGTTGGAGTTGACCAGAATAACGCGGTAACCCTCTTCACGCAGGGCTTTACACGCTTGCGCACCGGAATAGTCAAACTCACACGCCTGGCCGATAACAATCGGACCCGCGCCCAGAATCAGGATACTTTTTATGTCTGTACGTTTTGGCATGGCTCTTTTAACTCCTGATTATTTCGCGGACTGACGGTATTGCTCAATAAGCTCGATAAAGTGGTCGAACAGCGGCGCAGCATCATGCGGCCCCGGGCTCGCTTCAGGGTGCCCCTGGAAGCTAAACGCCGGTTTATCGGTGCGGTGGATACCCTGCAGGGTGCCATCGAACAGTGATTTGTGCGTGACGCGCAAGGTCGCAGGCATCGAGGCTTCATCCACCGCAAAACCGTGGTTCTGCGCGGTAATCATCACGGTATTGTTATCAATATCTTTTACCGGGTGGTTGCCGCCGTGGTGGCCAAACTTCATCTTAATGGTCTTCGCACCGCTCGCCAGCGCCAGTAACTGATGGCCGAGGCAGATGCCAAATACCGGAATATCGGTTTCGAGGAATGTCTGAATTGCAGCAATCGCGTAATCACACGGTGCCGGGTCGCCAGGACCGTTGGACAGGAAGATACCGTCCGGATTCATCTTCAATACGTCTTCTGCGGAGGTCTGTGCCGGCACAACCGTCAGGCGGCAGCCGCGGTCCACCAACATACGCAGGATGTTACGTTTTGCGCCGAAATCGTAGGCAACCACGTGGAACGGGAGCTCATCGGCAGATTTCGCTTCCGGCAGCTCATCAGCCAGCGTCCAGCTACCTTGCGTCCAGCCATACGGCTCCGCCGTGGTGACTTCTTTCGCCAGATCCATGCCGTTCAGCCCCGGGAAGGCTTTCGCTTTTTCCAGCGCTAGCTGTGCATCCAGGTTATCCCCTGCGATGATGCAGCCGTTCTGAGCGCCTTTCTCGCGCAGCAGACGGGTCAACTTACGGGTATCGATATCGGCAATCGCCACGATGTTATGGCGCTTCAGGTAAGAAGAGAGGTCTTCAGTATTGCGGTAGTTGCTGGCAATCAGCGGCAGGTCGCGGATGACCAGGCCTTGCGCATGTACCTGAGAAGATTCTGCATCGGCTTCATTGGTGCCGACATTGCCGATATGAGGATAAGTAAGGGTGACGATTTGGCGGGAATAGGAAGGATCAGTGAGGATTTCTTGATAACCGGTCATTGAAGTATTGAAAACGACTTCCCCAACCGCCGAACCTGTTGCCCCGATGGCCCGACCGTGAAACTGGGTTCCGTCTTCCAGAACCAATAGCGCTGACTTAATCAAAACACCCTCCAGAGAATATTCACTCACTTTATTTGCATATTAATTCATTCAACCACTATGAATCAATGCAAATTTGCTTACCTATGGATTTCTGGCAAACGGCGGCATTCTAGAGACAGCCCGGATAAAAGTCTACCCAAAAGGGCAATTTTTATTATTATTTTACGCCACTGGGATGAATCATTCGATTTAACAGGCAAAAAGATCAGCTAAGTTGTGGTAGAAAACGCTTGCGGAAGACAAAGAATGTAAAAG
This sequence comes from Citrobacter sp. Res13-Sevr-PEB04-36, assembly GCF_015672735.1. Classification (GTDB taxonomy): domain Bacteria; phylum Pseudomonadota; class Gammaproteobacteria; order Enterobacterales; family Enterobacteriaceae; genus Citrobacter. The sequence continues at coordinate 132,060 of NZ_JADABY010000007.1, forward strand.
ATGGTCATCGCGATAAAGAAAGTGGACCATTTGGTCAAAATTCGCATAAAATCAACAAAAATACAGAGGAAAATAGGTAAAAACATGAATTTAAAACAAAACAAAGAACAATCAGGTTAAAATAAAAGGGCAATAAAATATTGCCCTATGTAATCAATAAATTATGATTACAACGACCACATCACGAAGGGTAAAAAAACTTATAAATTACGTAAATCCAGCACATCACGCATGTCAAAAAGACCGTTTGATTTATTTTTTAGCCACATCGCCGATCTCACGGCACCGTTGGCGAACGTCATACGACTGGACGCTTTATGTGTAATCTCAATACGTTCACCAATATCGGCGAACATCGCAGTATGTTCCCCGACGATGTCACCCGCTCGCACCGTGGCAAAACCGATAGTGCCAGGTACGCGCTCACCGGTGTAACCCACGCGTGAGTAGACTGCACAGTCCTTTAAATCTTTATCCAGCGCGCCGGCGATCGCCTCCCCCATCGCAAGAGCGGTACCTGACGGCGCATCCACTTTATGACGGTGATGGGCTTCGATAATTTCGATATCGGTGTAATCCCCCATCACTTTCGCCGCTTTTTCCAGCAGCTTCAGCATGACGTTCACGCCAACGCTAAAGTTAGCGGCAAAGACAATGCCAATCTCCTGCGCGGCATCGTGAATAGCCTGTTTGCCCGCCTCATCAAAGCCGGTGGTGCCAATCACCATCCCTTTACCGTGCTGACGACAAAACGCCAGGTGCACCAATGTGCCTTCCGGGCGGGTAAAATCGATGAAAACATCGAAATCATCTTTAATCGCCTCAAGGCTGCTCTTTACGGTAACGCCTGTCTTCCCGGCGCCCGCTAACTCTCCAGCATCACTGCCCAGTAGCGAAGACCCTTCGCGCTCCAGCGCCGCGCCGAGCTGTACGCCATCCATGCCGAGGGTGGCCTGAATCAATTGACGCCCCATGCGTCCTCCGGCTCCCGCGATGGCCACGCGGATTTGTGCATCATGCATAGGTATTCTCTTTTGTTAATTTTACGTGAATCGTTTTCAGAGTAACCAGCGTATCGCTACGCCGCCAGCCGAAAACGTCGATAATTAGAATTTAATGATAAACAGGCGGAGATATCAGTAAAAGGCATGACGATCAGCTAAAACCACATGATTCTCTGACCACCAGCGCAGGCGGCAGAATAATGCGTTTCGGTGGTTCGTCATTTCCTTGAATGCGACTATAAAGTAGCTCCCCCGCCTTGCGACCTATCTCTTTTGCGGCCACCGACACGGTGGTAAGCGCAGGCTGAACCAACGCAGCTTCGGTGATGTCATCGAACCCCACCAACGCAAAATCACGTCCAGGCTCACGCCCCATTTTGCGTAGCGCCTGCATGACCCCAAGCGCTACGATATCCTGATAACATACGGCGGCGGTAATTTGCGGATGGCGCAGAAGGAGAGACTCCGCCGCTTTTGCGCCGTCAATTTGGCTGGCCTGCGTCGCCACGATCCATTCCGGATTCGGTGATATTCCCTGCTCCAGCAATGTGCTGGTGAAGCCACCAATACGCTGTGCCCGACTCCCTGAACTGGGGCTACCACCAATAAACGCAATATTCTTGTGCCCCATTTTGACTAAATGGGTGGTCGCCATTTGCGTACCGAGAAAGTTATCGGTTCCCACAAAATCAAAATCAGGATCGCTAAGAGGACGGACCACCATGATGGCGGGAATGTTGCGCCTTTTCAGCGCTTCAAAAAAGGAGGTCGGCGTTTCCCTCGCGGCGCACAACACCATGCCACAAGCATTATTACGCATCAGCGAATCAACAAATTTTTGCTGCCGTTCTCCTGACTCTTCGCTATTTGCCAGAAACAACAGCAGGTCATGCCGTTCCATCTCGTGGCTTAGCCCTGCCGTCATCTCGCCGTAAAAAGGGTTAGTGATATCGTGTAACAACAATCCGACCTGATTACTACTCCGGTTACGCAGATTAGCAGCGGTTTGATTGTAAACGTAGCCCGCATCGTCCAGTGCTTTTAGCACACGGTCGCGTGTAGCCTGAGATATTCTCCCCCGGTTACGCAATACCATTGAAACGGTCGCCGTGGAGACTCCCGCGCGTTCAGCGACCTGCGCCAACGTGACTGTTGTCATGACTTCTCCTGGTTTTTGATCTCGGGTTAATCGAATAACCTAAATCTTGTCTTTTTACGTGTGATTCACATCACGCGAACGTGCTTTTCACCGCACTGGATTCTGAATATGGCGGGTTAATCGCGTTAACCACACTATGAAAATAAGGTTAATCGATTAATCTTAAATAAGCCAACACGGAGACAGAAAGTGCGTACAACCTATAATAAATTCCCTGAGGTTAACGTTCAGGGCTATGACAATCACGCCTGGCAGGGTTGGGCGTCGATCCATTCAATGCTTAACACCAGGGTTTCTACTGCGGCCAAAACCGTATTGATAGTGGATTGCTATCCAGGCGTACGGCTTGATGAGCTGGAGCAACAGCTCGTCACGACGTTAGATACTGCCCTGGTACTGAACATTGAATCTGCCCGCAGAGATGAGCAAGCTCTGCATGATTTACTGGCGCGCAACCTTACCGACGATCGCGTCTTTGGCGTCCTCTCCTGCCATCATCTGGATGAGTTTTTTGACAGCGACAAGCTCAGTCAACTCCGGCAACAGATTGATGCCGTCCCCGAAGGGTTGGTCGTCGTATATGGATCCGGCGCAGCGCTGGCACACCCCGGTGACGTGCTGGTTTATGCTGACCTTCCCCGCTGGGAAATTCAACAACGCATGCGCCATGACGGGCTGGGTAACTGGGGGGCAGAAAACCAGGATGAAGATATTCTTCGTCGTTACAAACGCGCTTTCTTCATTGAGTGGCGGGTATTCGACAGGCACAAAACGCCGTTACTCAAACGCGCTGATTATTTGCTTGATACCACGGTAGAAAATAACCCTGCGATGGTCAGCGGCGACGCGCTACGCGCCGGTCTGCAACAAACCACCGAACAACCGTTTCGCGTTGCCCCTTTCTTTGACCCAGGCGTCTGGGGCGGGCAATGGATGAAACAACAATTCGATCTCGATCCCTCAGCCCCCAATTACGCGTGGTGTTTTGATTGCGTGCCCGAGGAAAACAGCCTGTTACTGCGTTTTGGCAACGTGCGGATCGAGATCCCCTCTCAGGATCTGGTGCTGACCTTTCCCCGCCCACTGCTGGGCGAAAAAGTTCATGCGCGCTTTGGCGCGGAATTCCCGATCCGTTTTGACTTCCTCGACACTATTGGCGGCCAGAATTTGAGTTTTCAGGTTCATCCGCTCACTGAGTACATACAGCAACAGTTTGGTATGCACTATACCCAGGATGAGAGCTATTACATTCTCGAAGCCGAGCCGGACGCCGTGGTGTATCTCGGCACCAAAACCGGGATTGCACCGCAGGATATGCTCGACGATTTACGAGCTGCGGGTCGTGGCGAAAAAACGTTTGATGATGAGCGATTCGTGAATCAGATCCCTGCACATAAACACGACCACTTTCTGATCCCTGCAGGAACCGTGCACTGCTCAGGTGCGGGAACCATGGTCCTTGAGATCAGCGCAACACCGTATATCTTCACCTTCAAGCTGTGGGATTGGGGACGTTTAGGGTTAGACGGCTTGCCGCGTCCGGTCCATCTGGAACACGGTCAACAGGTGATCGACTGGCAGCGTGATACCCAATGGGTACACGATAACCTGGTCAACCGTATTGAACCCATCGCTGAAGGAGAAGGCTGGCGGGAAGAAAGAACCGGGATGCACGAGCGCGAGTTTATCGAAACGCGTCGCCATTGGTTTACGGCATCGGTAACTCACCATACCCATGGCGGCGTGAACGTCCTGAACCTGGTCGAAGGTACACAAGCCGTTGTCGAAAGCCCGAGCGGTGCGTTTCCCCCGTTTGTCGTCAACTATGCAGAGACCTTTATCATCCCAGCTGCCGTTGGAGAATATCGTATTTCACCGTTTGGTAAAGGCGTCGGTCAACAGCTCGCCACGATAAAAGCCTGGGTGAGAGGATAAGCGCATGATCAACATTATTGTTGCCACCCATGGCCCCCTGGCAGAAGCGCTTCTCGCCAGTGGCCGTATGGTTTACGGAGAATTACCGCATGTTTACCCCGTAATACTAAGCGAACAAGCGGGTATCGAAGGATTTAAACAGACGTTCTCTCAGGTTCTCGCGAGTGCCGGGAAAAACGCTGACGGTGTGCTGGTCCTGTGCGACATGCAAAGCGGCACACCGTGGAATGTCGCCTGCCATCATGCGTTTTCTTCACAAACCGTTCCTCCCGTGGCCGTAGTGGCAGGGGTCAATTTCCCGATGTTGCTGCAAAGCGAAGAGATATGCCATTTAACAGATGTTCACGCTGCAGCCGACGAGCTACTGGCGCTGACGCTACCCACACTGATTAAAGCCGCCCCGGTTTTATCCGTTCAGTCCGATGATTTTTAAAGGAAACCACTATGAGTATTTCTTTTGTACGTATCGATGACCGCGTAATCCATGGGCAGCTCGTGACACGTTGGGCCAAAGAGCTGCCCTGTGACGGCATTGTCGCCATTGACGATGCCGTCGCGGCCGACCCTCTGCTCTCTTCGGTGATGAAGGGTGCCGTTCAGGACACCAAAGTTTGGTTGTTTGATACGGCCACCGCGATCGAAAAGCTGCCAAAAGTTATTGCCAGCGAGAAACGTTATTTCGTCATTGGCAAATCCCCCATTACGCTCAAACGCATTGAAGAAGCAGGTATTAGCCTGAAAAATGCCAACGGCAAGATTAATGTGGGTCCGATGAGCGCTCGTGCTGATACCACTACCATCGGTCCGAATCAGTCGGTCAATGGGGATGAAATTGCCGCTTTTGACTGGCTGACGCAGCATGGACACCTGGTTGAGTTTCGCCTGGTTCCTGATGCCAGTTGCTACAGCTGGCAGGACGCACGTCAGAAACTGAAATAAGGAGCGCACGATGATTATCGAAGCTACGTTGATTGGCATACTTTGCTATCTCGGCGCCCTCAGCAGCCCCTGGCTTTTGGGACTGACCGGCGGCTGGTATCTGATCACCCGCCCGCTGATTTCAGGCATGCTGGTCGGGATTATTCTCGGCGACGTTAAAACAGGGATCATGATTGGCGTCGCAGTTCAGGCAGTGTATATCGCGATGGTAACGCCGGGCGGTTCGATGCCCGCCGATCTCAACTTTGTTGCTTACCCCGCGATTGCGTTAGGGATCCTTTCGGGAAAAGGACCAGAAGTCGCAGTCGCGCTGGCGGCGACCATCGGTATCGCCGGAACCATTTTGTTTAACGCGATGATGGTACTGAACTCCTTCTGGAATCACCGGGCAGATGTAGCGCTGGAACGGGGCGATGAACGTGGAATTTATCTGAACAGCGCCATCTGGCCGCAGGTGACAAACTTTGTCCTGCGTTTTGTACCGACCTTTATTGCGGTCTATTTCGGGGCGCAATACATCAGCGGTTTTATGGACAGTTTGCCAAAAATTGTTCTGTCGACGATGAACGTGCTGGGCGGCATTTTACCCGCCGTCGGGATCGCTATTTTGCTTAAGCAGATCATCAAAAACTACACCATGCTGATCTACTTTCTCGTCGGTTTCGTCTGCATCGTCTTTTTAAAACTCAACATGGTCGCGCTAGTGATCGTCGGTTCGCTATTGGCGTTGATCCATTACAACTACAAACCGGAACCGCCGCAGGCCACGAATGCAAAATCGGCAGTCGATGATGAGGATGAATTCTGATGGAAGAACGTACACTTACGCGTAAAGATCTGCGCCGCTGCTGGCGTGCATGGATGATGCATAACTTGTCATCCATGAGTTTTGAACGTCTGGAATCTTTTGGTTTTTGCCTGAGTATGCTGCCGGTGGCGAAAAAGCTTTACCCCGATGCAACCCAGCGTACTGAAATGCTGCGCCGCCACGCCTCATTCTATAATACAGAACCCCAGATAGGCGCTATCGTGAATGGCATGGTGCTGGGGCTGGAAGAGAAAAAGGCAAACGGAGAACCGATTGACGGAGAAACGATCAACACCCTGAAGGTTGGTTTGATGGGCCCTATTGCCGGGATCGGCGATTCAATGATCCCTGGCATGTTGATCCCGATCCTGCTCAGCATCGGCATGGCGCTGGCAGCCGGCGGTAACATTCTGGGGCCGCTGTTTTATACCGTTGCCTGGCTGGCCATCATCATTCCCGGTTCGTGGTTTTTATTCCTGAAAGGCTACAAAATGGGATCCGGCTCGGTGGAAATGCTGGTGAGCAGCAAGTCTGCCCGCCTGCGCGAAGCCCTGTCGCTGCTTGGTGTATTTGTTATGGGCGGCGTCGCAGCAAGCTACGTTAAGCTCGGCACCGGACTGGAATTCATCACCAAAGATGGAGTGAATATCCACGTTCAGCAGATGCTGGACGGTATCTTCCCACAGTTACTGCCGCTGATTGTGGTACTCGGTACCTGGTATCTGATGGCCAAGCGTGGTGTGTCGCCAGTGAAAGCGATGATTTTACTGTTGATACTGGCCGCCCTCGGCGTCGCCACGGGCCTGTTTGCGGGTTAGCGTCTCGCATTTTCCGGATGGCGCATACGCTTATCCGGCAAAATAAGTACCGGGGCATAGCCCCGGCTCTTTATGGATGAAAGTTTTGCCACAGCTCAGGGTGCCTGTCCGGGCGTGAGATAAATTGAAAACGTGCCGGGTCCTCAATAAATTGCTGGTAGACAGGTGCGGAAGTAATCGAAAATTCCGTATATTGCCGGGGCGTAATGGCCTGCAGTCGCCCGGGTACGTAACGTGGGTTATGCTGCCAGATAATATTGTTACCCTGCAGTAACGGGTACCATGCCAGCCCTTTATGCGCCCGCACGGCGTCGTATTCAAAACCATATTCACGGTCGCACCACGCACCAAAGGTTAGCGGTACATCCGGGTCTGCGGATATGGTCGCATGCCCCCAGCCGGGTGGTACCAACACTTTCTCACCGGGTCCGGCGATCACAGCAAAACAACGGCCTGGGTCATCCTCAACATACTCCTGCATATAGATTATCGCTTTTCCCTGCCAGATTTCGTAAAGCTCCGGCGGAGACCAGCCGCTGTGCTGGCTGATACGATGAATATGCCCCTGGCTACGCACCGGCTCTTCCCCCAGTCGCCCCGCGGCATAGGTCACCACACCAAACAGCAGCATCCGCTTTTTCAGCTCTTCACGATCCTGCATCCGTGCTACATCCATCGCAATGGCATACACCTCTTCCGGACCTTCACAGTGCGGATCGCGCAGTGAGGCGCGAATGTGATCGAGTCGGCGGATCTCCGGCATCGGGCCGGTGACTTCATCCCCATAGCTAAAGCCAAGCGGATGGTGATGCACCGTCATGTCCAGGCCGTAAGAATGCGCTAAATCAGCCATTCTGTACCTCCTTCGCCTGAACCGTCTTATTTTCCTCAAAGACTCTTATTCTGAAGCCTCTTGCCAGCGCCGCATAGTCATGGCCCGCAATCCCTGGCCATACGGCGAGCGCGGACAGCACCTCTGACCCGGTGTTAATTAACCGATGAGCGGTAAAGCCAGGGATGATGTGGACAGATCCCGCAAATACCTTTTCCAGCCGCGCTTCGCCCTGCTCAGTTTGCAGCAGCAGCAAACCACTGCCATGCAGGCCAAAATAGACTTCTCCCTGTTCGCGGCGCGCATGAAAATGCCCACGGGTCATAAAATACTCGCAGCCGACCCGGCCAGGATAAAGGTGGGTCACGCCGGTATAGAGTTCGCCTTCAGCGGGAGACGTATCCAGCATCTCAACGTCATACGCGACCTGCTCACCAGCCAGTTGCTGGCGGGCGTTTTCATCGATAAAAACGTCAGTAAGATCCTGAATACGGGTAGATTTACGCAATAACGGGCCATCAGCTAAAGCGCCGCTTGCCCACGCCACCTGCGGTGGCTGGATAAAAGAAAGGTTCATATGTGTCTCCGGCCCGAGGAGAACAACACTGTCAGATTAGCAGATTAATCGATTAACCTTCTAATTCTGTCTGCATATTGCGGGCCGGATCACAGCCTCACGGTGCCAGTGCCAGCACCTGTGCCACCCAGTGCTGGAAGCCTTCAACATCCAGCCCCAGCGCCACCTGGGCATTCGACGGTTGACCTAATCGCCCTTCGATATCCACCACCGTCGTCCCGGAGGTATATTCCCCCTGGGTTTCCACCGCCACAAAGCAGGGTTGGAGCGTAAACAGATCCGGGCGGACCAGCCAGGCAATAGCGCAGAGATCGTGCATGCGCAGCCCGGTGTTCATGCTGCCGCTACGATAATGGCTGAACAGCGCGTGCAGCATTTTCCCCGTCTGATTCAGCGCGGGCAATGTTGCCAGGTACTCTGGTGCGAGCATCGCCTGATTAGTCACATCCAGCCCGCACATCACTATCTCCAGCCCGCTCTGAAAAACTTTCGCGGCGGCCTCGGGATCGATAGCAATATTAAACTCGGCGTTTGGCGTGAAGTTCCCGCGTCCGGCTGAACCGCCCATCATCACCAGACGGTGAATATTGAACACGCATTCAGGATAGTGGGTAAGCAGTAACGCAATATTGGTTAACGGACCAATTGCCACCAGCGTAACGGGCTGCGGGGCATGCATCAGCGCATCACGAATTGCCTGGAAAGCGGGTTTCGCCAGCAGCTGCCGATTATGTTCAACGAAATCATACCCTGCCATACCGGACTCACCGTGTACTGAAGCCGCATCACGCAGCGGCCGCACCAGTGGCATAGCTGCCCCCTGCGCCAGCGGAATATCCGCATTCCAGAAGTGCAGCAACTGCAACGCATTACGGGTGGTTTTTTCCACCGACACGTTGCCTGCCACCGTGGTCATCAGTTGCAGATCCAGCTCAGGGGCAAACAGTGCAGCGGCAATCGCCGCCGCATCATCAATGCCGGGATCGGTATCAAGTATGATAGGTAAGCGCATGGTTTCTCCAAAAAAAATGCCAGACGTTAAGTCTGGCATCTTCTCATAATCATGACGCGAAAGAGTTACTCTACTTCACGAACATCCACACGCAGCTCTTTCGGTACTTCGAACACGATGTTCTCTTCACGGCCTTCCAGTGGGATAGCATCTCCACCGCCGAGCTCCTGCAGACGGACAATCACGTTCTGTACCAGAATATCCGGCGCGGAAGCCCCGGCCGTCACGCCGACGCACGCCGCGTCTTTCACCCAGGCTTCCTGGATATCGGTCGCATCGTCAATCAGATACGCGGCCTTGCCCATACGCTGGGCCAGTTCTGCCAGGCGGTTGGAGTTCGACGAGTTTTTCGAGCCAACCACCAGTACCACGTCCGCTTGCTCCGCCAGGGCACGAACCGCTTCCTGGCGGTTGGTGGTGGCATAGCAGATATCGTCTTTACGCGGCCCGACGATTTTCGGGAAGCGTTGGCGCAGGGCATCGATAACATCAGAGGTATCGTCAACCGAGAGCGTGGTCTGGGTCATGAAGGAGAGCTTACCTTCATTTTTGACATTCAACGTCAGAACGTCTTCCGGTGATTCCACCAGGTACATCCCCCCCTGCGGGTTGCTGTACTGGCCCATCGTACCCTCAACCTCCGGGTGTCCGGCGTGACCAATCAGAATCGACTCTTCGCCACGGCGGCTGGCGCGCGCGACTTCCATATGCACTTTGGTCACCAGCGGGCAGGTCGCATCAAAGACCGTGAGGTCGCGGCCTTTGGCTTCGTTACGCACAGCCTGAGACACACCGTGGGCGGAGAAAATCAGGATCGCGCCATCCGGCACTTCACTGATTTGCTCAATAAAAATAGCGCCGCGCTCGCGCAGGCTATCCACCACATAGCGGTTATGTACCACTTCATGACGGACATAAATCGGCGCGCCGTAAATAGCCAGCGCGTTTTCCACAATGCTGATAGCGCGGTCTACGCCAGCGCAAAATCCGCGCGGGTTAGCCAACAGGATCTGCATTTTACGCCTCCAGTGCCGGTTCGACTTCCAGCACTTCAATATCAAAATGAACGGTATGCCCGGCCAGCGGATGGTTGAAGTCAACCGTGATGGAATCACCGTTGATTTCGCGGACAACGCCAGGCATCTCACTGCCGTCCATTGCGGTAAAGAGCATGATAGCGCCAATTTCTGGCTCACCCGCGTCCATAAACTCCCGACGCGAGAAATACTGAATGAGGTCCGGGCTTGATACGCCAAAAGCGGCGTCCGGCTCCAGGGCAAAAGTGGTTTTATCGCCCTCTTTTAACCCCAGCAGGTGTTGTTCTAGTCCTTCAGACAGAGAACCGTCACCCAGGCGAAACAGCGCTGGCTTGCCGTTACTGCGGGTTGACTCTGCGGTGGAGCCATCGTCGAGCTTTAAGGTGAAGTGCACCAGCACCGCACTGTTACTCTGTACTGATTTAGACATGCAGATTGCTCTTTAAAAGTGCTGCCGCCTGTTTGCCCGGTGGCGCTACGCTTACCGGGCCTACAAGATTCGCAGTAGAGTGTAGGCCGGATAAGCATAGCGCCATCCGGCACATTTTTATGCGGCTTTTTTCTCTTTCGACGGTAAGAAGCCTTCCAGCACAATCAACGCCGCACCGATACAAATCGCCGTATCGGCAAGGTTGAAGGTGGCGAAATGCCAGTCACCGACGTAAAAGTCAATCATATCCACGACAAAGCCGTGCCACAGGCGGTCAAACAGGTTGCCCAACGCACCGCCAATGATTAACGCATACGCGATGTTATTCAGCTTCTGCGTCGCCTTAGAGCGATACATCATCACCGCCAGGATGACGCAGATACCGATTGCGATACCAGCAAAGAACCAGCGTTGCCAGCCACCGCTGTCGGCTAAGAAGCTAAACGCCGCGCCATAGTTACGCGCATAGTGCAGATTCAGTGACGGGAACAGCGACACCGTATCCCCCAGAGCAAAATTCTGGAGGATCAGGTACTTGCTGCCCAAATCAATAATCAGCACGACTACCACCAGCCACAGCCAGCGGAGTCCTGTTGAACAAAGAGGCTGACTCATCAGGCAAACTTACGTTGTTCGCCATCACCGGCGATGTTGCTGACACAGCGTCCGCAGATCTCTGCGTGTTCCGCCACCTGACCCACGTCGGTCGTGTAATGCCAGCAGCGCGGGCATTTCTCGCCTTCGGCTTTGCTCAGGGCGATTTTCAAGCCTTTGAGCAGTTCACTCTGCTGAGCATCAGCCGGTGCTGCGGCATAGTCCGCAACAACCGCACCGGAGGTCAGCAGAACAAAGCGCAGTTCTTCGCCCAGCGCGGTCAGCCTGGCAGCCAGTTCAGGTTCAGCGTACAGGGTCACTGCCGCTTCCAGAGAACCGCCCACTTTCTTGTCTGCACGTGCCTGCTCGATGACCTTGTTCACTTCGCCACGCACTTTCAGCAGCTCGTCCCAGAACGCGTCGTTCATCGCTTCGGTATCGGCCAGGCCAAACAACCCTTGATACCACTCACCGGTGAAGACGTACTTCTCGCGGGAGCCCGGCAGGTAGCCCCAGATTTCATCCGCGGTGAAGGACATGATCGGCGCCATCCAGCGCACCAGCGCTTCGGCAATATGATACAGCGCGGTCTGGCAGCTACGACGCGCCACGCTGTCCGCTTTCGCGGTGTACTGACGGTCTTTAATGATGTCGAGGTAGAACGAACCCATTTCGACGGAGCAGAAACGCATCAGGCGCTGTACCACTTCGTGGAAGTCATAGGCTTCGTAGGCTTTGAGGATTTCGTCCTGTGCCGCTTGCGCACAGCCCACAGCCCACCGGTCCAGCACTACCATCTCTTCCGGTTTCACCATGTCTTTTACCGGATCGAACCCGTTCAGGTTCGCCAGCAGGAAGCGCGCGGTGTTACGGATACGGCGATAGCTGTCGGCAGCACGTTTCAGGATTTCGTCAGAAACGGCCATTTCACCGGTATAGTCGGTAGACGCCACCCACAGGCGCAGAATATCCGCACCCAGCTTGTTCATCACGTCCTGCGGAGAAACGGTGTTACCGATGGACTTGGACATCTTGCGACCCTGACCATCAACGGTGAACCCGTGGGTCAGTACCTGACGGTACGGCGCTTTGCCCTTCATCGCGGTGGAGATCATCAGCGAAGACATGAACCAGCCACGATGCTGGTCAGATCCTTCCAGATACATATCTGCCGCGTGACCCGAAAACTCAGGGCGCACGTCGACAACGGATGAATGGGTAGAGCCAGAGTCGAACCATACGTCCAGGGTATCCGGTACTTTGACGTACTGGTCGGCTTCATCACCGAGAATATCTTTTGGATCGAGATCCCACCACGCCTGGATGCCGTCAACTTCAACGCGTTTAGCCACTTCTTCCATCAGTTCGATGGCGCGCGGATGCAGTTCTTCAGTGTCTTTGTGGACAAACAGTGACATCGGCACACCCCACGTACGCTGACGGGAGATACACCAGTCAGGACGGTTGGCAACCATCGATTCAATACGCGCCTGGCCCCAGTCAGGGATCCACTGCACGCCTTTGATCTCTTTCAGCGACTGCGCACGCAGGCCTTTCTGATCCATGCTGACAAACCACTGCGGAGTGGCACGGAAGATGATCGGTGACTTGTGACGCCAGCAGCACGGATAGCTATGCTGCATCTTCTCAACGTGCAGCAATGCACCTTTTTCAGTCAGCAGCGCCACGACAACATCGTTCGCTTTGAAGACGTTAACGCCATCCAGGGTCGGGTACGTGCCCGGCAGATAGGTACCATCTGGCCCTACCGGGTTTGCGACTTCCAGGCCGTATTTCTGACCAATCACGTAGTCATCCGGACCGTGGCCTGGTGCGGTATGTACCGCACCGGTACCGGCATCCAGCGTCACGTGATCGCCAAGAATAGCCGGAACATCGAAGCCCATGAACGGATGGGTAAAGCGCAGCAGTTCCAGCTCCGCGCCTTTTACTGTGCCGAGAATAGTGTAATCCGCCGCGCCGAGGCGCTGCATCACACTTTCGACCAGATCTTTCGCCAGAATCACAGCCTGGCTGTCAATCTGCACCAGCGCATAGTCAAAATCAGGGGCCAGAGAGATCGCCCGGTTAGCCGGCAGGGTCCACGGGGTGGTGGTCCAGATAACCAGGGAGATCGGGCCGTTGACGTCAGACACGCCAAATTTCGCTTTCACCGCATCCTGATCGGCGGCGTGGAACGCAACGTCGATAGACGGGGAGGTTTTGTCGTAATACTCAACTTCCGCTTCCGCCAACGCGGAACGGCAGTCTACGCACCAGTGCACCGGCTTCGCGCCTTTATGCAGGTGACCGTTGCCGATGATTTTGCCCAGCGCGCGGATGATGTTGGCTTCGGTTTTGAAGTCCATCGTCAGGTACGGCTTCTGCCAGTCGCCCAGCACACCCAGACGGATAAAGTCTTTACGCTGACCGTCAACCTGCGTTGCAGCGTATTCACGGCACTTGGCACGAAACTCTGCGGCAGTGAACTTCTCGCCCGGCTTGCCGAATTCTTGCTCTACTTTCAGTTCGATAGGCAGGCCATGACAGTCCCAGCCTGGAACATACGGTGAGTCATAACCGGAAAGTCCTTTGGACTTCACGATAATATCTTTCAGAATCTTGTTAACGGAGTGACCAATATGAATGCTGCCATTCGCATAAGGAGGGCCATCATGCAGAATAAAGGTTTTTTTGCCTTTTTTAGCCGCACGAATGATGCCGTACAGGTCATCATCGGTCCAACGCGCCAGCATTCCCGGTTCACGCTTGGCGAGATCGCCGCGCATCGGGAACCCTGTTTCCGGCAAATTCAGGGTTGATTTATAGTCACTCATCAGATTCTCGGTTCCGTATTTAAAACTCGTATAGGCGTTAAGCCGGTTTTGATAGCCCAAAAAATTCGCGGGCAGTTAACTCATCACGCGCAATCTGCGCTTTTAGTTCATCCAGCGAGGCAAATCGCTGTTCACTGCGTATTTTTTTACGCAGCACTACATCTATATGGCGACCATAGAGGTCCATTACAACGTCCAGTAGATGCACTTCTAACTGCTGGCGTACGCCTGCCACCGTTGGACGGGTACCAATATTCGCGACTCCGGGTAAAGGCGTGTCGCCCAGTCCCATCACTTCAACCGCATACACCCCTTTCACCGGAGAAACCAGGCGACGGAGAGGGACATTGGCCGTCGGAAAACCGATGGTACGCCCTAATTCGTCGCCGTGTACCACCCGTCCTGAAATGGTATACGGATGGCCCAGTAAGCTTTCGGCCAGCAGCAGATTATCGTCAGCCAACGCCTGGCGCACGGCGGTGCTGCTAATTCGCACCCCACCCTCACAGAAAGTCTGCGTGCTGGTGATATCGAAGCCATACTCCGCGCCCGCTTCCTGTAATAACAAGAAATCGCCCGCACGGCTAGCGCCAAAGCGGAAATCATCACCTACGGCAAGAAATTGTACGCCAAGGCGCTTAACCAGCAGGTCGCTGATAAAGTTCTGCGCCGTTAATGCGGCAAAACGCCGGTCAAAACGCACGCACAGTACGTAATCCACGCCGCATTCCGCCAGATAACGCAGCTTTTCCCGCAAGCGAGTCAGTCGTGCTGGTGACTTTTGGGTCGCAAACAGCTCTAGCGGCTGCGGCTCGAAAATCATCACCACCACCGGTAAATTTCGTTTGCGTCCTTCTTCCTGTAAGCCCTGCAGCAACGCACGATGACCACGGTGCACGCCGTCGAAATTACCAATAGTCAGCACACACCCATGCGGGGCCTGGCTGAGATTATGTATGCCTCGTATCAGCTTCATGTCTGGCTCAAAACAGTGAAAATCGTGAAAGTATACCCTGTACCGCGGTCAACGTTAACCGGCGATTGGCGCTGTGAAACAGAAAGAAGATTGTTTTCATTACTATGAAACAAATAGATGCCTTCACTGACCACCCAATTCAACTTTTCTCGTGGAAAAGCTGTATTCACAACCCGCAAGCTGGTAGAATCCTGCGCCATCACTACGCAACGAGTGCTGCAATTTAAACGGCGCTTATTTGCACAAATCCATTGACAAAAGAAGGCTAAAAGGGCATATTCCTCGGCCTTTGAATTGTCCATATAGAACACATTTGGGAGTTGGACCTTGGCTAATATCAAATCAGCTAAGAAGCGTGCCGTTCAGTCTGAAAAGGCCCGCAAGCACAACGCTAGCCGTCGCTCTATGATGCGTACTTTCATCAAGAAAGTATACGCAGCTATTGAAGCTGGCGACAAAGCTACTGCACTGAAAGCATTTAACGAAATGCAACCAATCGTGGATCGTCAGGCTGCTAAAGGTCTGATCCACAAAAACAAAGCTGCACGTCATAAAGCAAACCTGACTGCACAGATTAACAAACTGGCTTAATCGCCTGCTTGTTGTCGCTTTGTGAAAAAACCCGCGCAAGCGGGTTTTTTTATGTCTTTTTACTTACTCCCCGGCGCAAACAATGCCGAGTAGTTAGCATTGCAAATGCGCTGCACCGCCGGATGCTGGATCATCCTCTCGGCAAAAATAGCATGGTACTCCTCCATCACATTCTCCACGCGCCCAATCTCAATGATCGAGTCATCAGCGTAGAAATTGTTCGAATAGAGCGTAGGGGCGACGAAAATAGCATTATGCGTAGCGCCAAAGGCTTTCATTAATGCGGCATCGTCAAACTCCCCGAGAATCTCAACGTTCAGTCCCTGCGAGTTAATCCAGTTCAGCAGCTTACGCCCTAGCATTGAGCGACGCCCTGGTATCAGTAAACGCCGCTCCTCAAGACAGGCAGGAAACGGCTGCTCCGGTAGCGGGTTGGTGCACCAAAAGCTCACACAACACTCGCCAATTTTCACAGAGAACAGCCCTTCCTGCTGCGTTGAGTCGATCGGGCAGTCGGAGATAATCATATCCAGCTTGTGCTGGCTGAGTTGCTCCAGCAGCATCTCATGCGTTGATTCAAAGCAGCGCAGGTGAATTTGTTCATCTTTCACCACGGCGGCGTCAAGCACACTGCTAACCAGCTGTTTAGACAACGCATCCGCCACGCCCACATCAAACAGCAAGTTAGACTCTTTACGGTAGTTCACGATATCCAGCATCTCCTGGCTTAAGGTGAACATTTTGTCCGCATAACGAAAAACCAACTCGCCTAACTCGCTGGGTTCCAGACCTCGCCCTTTACGCTTAAACAATTTCCCTTGTAAGCGCTCCTCAAGCGCTTTGATCTGCCCGGTAATAGTTTGCGGTGTCAGATAAAGCGCTTCTGCGGCCCCCACCACCGAACCTTCTTTATACACATGCCAGAAGTAATACAGGTGGTTGTAATTTATATGAGACATACTCTCTCCCTGAAAATTGTCACCAAAGGGTTATCGGCTCAGACTGACGCGTTCAAGCGGGTACGCAGCCAGCTATAACCGATTACCGCCGACAGCAGAGAACCAATCAGGATCCCCAGTTTCGCCCAGTTAATCAGTTCCGGATCAACGTTACCAAACGCCAGGCTGGCGATGAAAATCGACATCGTAAAGCCAATGCCGCACAGAATACCCACCGCCATGATTTGCTGGAAGTTCGTGCCTTCAGGCAATTGCGCTACCTTGAGGCGTAACGCCAGCCAGCAGAACAGGCTGATCCCCAGCGGCTTACCGATAAGCAGGCCAGCAATAATCCCCAGTGGCAGGATGGAGGTCAGTCCATCTAACGTCACGCCCTGCAGTGGAACCCCCGCATTGGCGAAGGCAAACAGCGGCAGGATCAGATAGGCTACCCACGGATGCAGAACATGCTCCAGACGTTTCGCCGGAGAACGGCCATGCTTTTCCTTCAGCGGGATAAAGAAACCGACAATCACACCCGCCAGCGTCGCATGCACACCTGACTTCAGCACTGCAGTCCACAGCACTGCGCCTACCAGGATATAAATACCGGTACGTCTGACACCACACAGATTCAACGCCGCCAGAATGAGGATAGCGAACGCGGCAACCCCCAACGACAGCAGGGAGAGATCGCTGGTATAGAACAGTGCGATGATCACAATCGCGCCAAGATCGTCGATAATCGCCAGCGCCATCAAGAAGATTTTCAGTGCCAGCGGAACGCGACTACCCAACAGCGCCAGTACGCCGAGCGCAAAAGCGATATCCGTTGCCGCTGGGATTGCCCATCCTTCACGGGTGATGGGGTCAGCATGGTTGAATGCCAGATACAGCAACGCCGGGACGATCATGCCACCAATCGCGGCAATAACCGGAAACGCCGCCTGTCGCAGACTGGCCAGCGATCCCTGCATCAATTCGCGCTTAACTTCCAGACCAATCAGCAAGAAAAACACCGCCATCAACGCATCGTTGATCCACAGCAGCATATTTTTATTGATCTCAAGCGCGCCCACCCGCAGTTGAACCGGGGTCTCCAGAAAGTCGTGGTACCATCCACTGGTTATACCGATGTTGGCCATCAACATTGCGACTACCGCAGCGATGATCAAAATAATGCCTCCCGAGGCATCGCTACTAAAAAAACGATGTAGATGTTTCACTTTTATTCTCTCTATTGGGTGAATACTTCGTAATTACTATCTTACTCCGCATAACTCATCGTTAATATTAGATTATTCATGATGAATAATTCGGTTTTTACGAGTTAATGATTTTGAAAAGTATCGTCCCTGTTCAGGACGGATCGAAATAAATAAAAAAAGCCTGAGACTCTTCAGTCCCAGGCTTTTTGTCAAATTTATGGCGGTAAATTAGCGCGTCAGATCGTCAAAGAATTTCTTCACGCCGTCGAAGAAGCTTTTAGAACGCGGGCTGTTTTGCTCACCCGTCGGGCCGCCAAAACTGTCCTGCAGATCTTTCAGCAACTGTTTCTGCTTGTCGTTCAAACCAACCGGGGTTTCAACCACCACGCGACACAGCAGATCGCCCTGAGCACCACCGCGAACCGATTTAACGCCTTTGCCACGCATACGGAAAAGTTTACCGGTTTGCGTTTCGCCAGGGACTTTTAACTTCACGCGACCGTCCAGCGTCGGGACTTCAATCTCGCCGCCCAGCGCAGCCATCGCAAAGTTGATCGGTACTTCACAGTACAGGTTATTCCCTTCGCGTTCGAAAATCGGGTGCTGTTTCACCTGCACCTGAACGTACAAATCGCCTGCCGGTGCGCCATGCTCACCCGCTTCGCCTTCACCAGACAAACGGATACGGTCGCCGGTATCAACCCCTGCCGGGATTTTAACGGACAGTGTTTTGCTCTTCTCTACGCGGCCATGCCCGTGACATTTGTTGCACGGATCTTTAATCAGCGTACCGCGGCCCTGACAGTGTGGACAGGTCTGCTGTACGGCAAAGAAGCCCTGACGCATCTGCACCTGACCGGAACCGTGACAGGTCGGACAGGTCTGCGGCTGAGTGCCAGATTTAGCACCGCTGCCGTGGCAAACGTCACACTCTTCCAGCGTAGGAATACGGATCTCTTTGGTGACGCCACGCACGGCTTCTTCCAGAGTGAGATCCATGTTGTAACGTAAATCCGCACCACGTGAGGCGCGCTGACGGCCACGACCACCGCCAAAGATATCGCCAAACACGTCACCAAAGATATCGCTGAAGTCAGCACCGCCGCCGAAACCGCCGCCGCCGCCCATACCGCCTTGCTCAAACGCCGCATGGCCGTACTGATCGTAAGCCGCGCGTTTTTGCGCGTCGGTCAGGATCTCGTAGGCTTCTTTGATCTCTTTGAATTTGGCTTCGGCCTCTTTATCACCCTGGTTACGGTCCGGGTGAAATTTCATGGCCAGGCGCTTATAGGCCTTTTTGATTTCACGCTCTTCCGCTGTTTTGGAAACGCCCAAAATCTCGTAATAGTCTTGCTTAGCCATCTCTTTTTATCTGCCCCTAACATGCGTGCACGGGCGGAGAGGAAACCTCTTCGCCCGTGCCAGTGTTTTACCCGTTCAAAGGGCGATTATTTTTTGTCTTTCACTTCTTCAAACTCAGCATCGACAACATCGTCATCTTTTGCGTTGTTCGCGGAAGCATCAGCTGAACCCGCCTGCTGCTGTGCATGCTGCTGCTGAGCGATTTCCATCAGTTTCTGGGAAACATGTGCCAGCGCCTGCATTTTCGCTTCGATATCTGCTTTGTCTTCGCCTTTCAAAGACGTTTCCAGCGCAGTCAGAGCGGACTCAATAGCGGTTTTGTCGTCAGCCGGCAGTTTATCACCAGCTTCTTCAACCTGCTTACGAGTGCTGTGCAGCAGATGGTCACCCTGGTTACGGGTCTGAACCAGCTCTTCAAACTTACGGTCAGATTCTGCGTTCGCTTCTGCTTCACGAACCATTTTCTGAATTTCTTCTTCGTTCAGACCAGAAGACGCCTTGATGGTGATCTTCTGCTCTTTACCACTGTTTTTATCTTTCGCAGAAACGTGCAGGATACCGTCAGCATCGATATCGAAGGTCACTTCGATCTGCGGCATACCGCGCGGTGCCGGGCTGATACCATCCAGGTTAAACTGACCCAGATCTTTGTTATCAGCAGCACGTTTACGTTCACCCTGCAGCACATGGATGGTTACCGCAGACTGGTTGTCTTCAGCGGTAGAGAACACCTGGCTGTGCTTGGTCGGGATAGTGGTGTTTTTCGCGATCAGCGGAGTCATCACGCCGCCCATGGTTTCGATACCCAGAGACAGCGGGGTAACGTCCAGCAGCAGTACGTCTTTAACATCACCGGTCAATACACCACCCTGAACAGCAGCACCGATTGCCACGGCTTCGTCCGGGTTAACGTCTTTACGCGGTTCTTTACCAAAGAACTCAGCAACTTTCTTCTGTACCATCGGCATACGAGTCTGACCACCGACCAGGATAACGTCCTGAACGTCAGAAACAGACAGACCAGCATCCTGCAGAGCAACTTTCAGCGGCTCGATAGAACGGTTAACCAGGTCTTCTACCAGGCTTTCCAGTTTCGCACGAGTCACTTTGATGTTCATGTGTTTCGGACCAGACGCATCTGCAGTAATGTACGGCAGGTTAACGTCGGTCTGCTGCGCAGAAGACAGCTCAATTTTTGCTTTCTCTGCGGCTTCTTTCAGGCGCTGCATAGCCAGCGGGTCGTTACGCAGGTCAATGCCCTGATCTTTCTTAAATTCATCAACGAGGTAGTTGATCATACGGCTATCGAAGTCTTCACCACCGAGGTGGGTATCACCGTTGGTTGCCAGAACTTCGAAGGTTTTTTCACCGTCAACTTCGTCGATTTCGATAATAGAGATATCGAAAGTACCACCACCGAGGTCGTAAACCGCGATAGTACGGTTGCCGACTTCTTTGTCCAGACCGTAAGCCAGCGCAGCAGCGGTCGGTTCGTTGATGATACGTTTAACTTCCAGACCTGCGATACGACCAGCGTCTTTAGTTGCCTGACGCTGAGCATCGTTGAAGTAAGCAGGTACGGTGATAACCGCTTCAGTTACCGGCTCGCCCAGGTAATCTTCAGCCGTTTTCTTCATTTTTTTCAGCACTTCAGCAGAGATCTGCGGCGGTGCCAGTTTCTGACCTTTTACGTCAATCCATGCATCACCGTTGTCAGCACCGATGATTTTGTACGGCATGATGGCTTCATCACGCTGTACTTCTTCGTCCTGGAAGCGGCGGCCAATCAGGCGTTTAATCGCAAACAGGGTGTTTTGCGGGTTTGTCACTGCCTGACGTTTAGCCGGCTGACCAACCAGAGTTTCACCATCCTGGGTATAAGCAATGATAGAAGGCGTGGTGCGATCGCCCTCGGCGTTCTCCAGCACACGTGCAGTAGTGCCATCCATAATCGCTACACAAGAGTTGGTAGTACCCAGGTCGATACCAATAATTTTACCCATCTAAACGTCTCCACTAAAAATTCTGTCATCAGGTGGTTGTGAATCTGTAATAAGGGCGAAACGTGCTGTTTCAACTACCCTGAATCGTTTTTTTTCAGACTCACCACTGCGGTTGTCTACAAGATGGGGTCGTAACCCACTTCATCAAGGGGGGAATGAAAATTTTTTTTAGCCTTGTGGCAATAAAATCACAGAAAAAAGGCTAAAAGATAAAAAATGAATAGTTGCCAACCAGAATTAATTCGCGCCATCAATTTAATAAGTAAAGTTATTCACATAAAAATTGTAATAAAAAGAAAAGATTACGAGCATGAATCGTTTTTCCGACGGCGGTAAGATGGTCTGAAGTCACACACTTTTGCAGCCGTCAAAGAGAAATCCCATGAAATCCACGTTAACCCTTTCCGCCAGCCTGTTTATGGGCCTGCTGCTGAGCAGCGCCGCGCACGCTAACGATCATAAAGTTTTGGGTATGATTGCCATGCCCCGTAATGAAACCAACGATCTGACCCTAAAACTTCCCGTTTGTCGCGTGGTGAAACGCATTCAACTCACTGCCGATCATGGTGATTTACAGCTCAGTGGCGCATCTGTTTATTTCAAGGCTGCCCGCATGTCCAGCCAAAGTCTGAATGTGCCTTCCTCCATCAAAGAAGGGCAAACGACCAACTGGATCAACATTAATAGTGACAACGACAATAAGCGCTGCGTCAAAAAAATCACCTTCTCCGGCCATACGGTGAACTCCTCTGATATGGCGACGCTGAAAATCATCGGCGACGACTAATTCCGCACACTTTTATTCAGAAGCCATAGAAAACATGAATGTCACGTATTTGAATGACGACGACCTCGACTTTCTTCAGCATTGTAGTGAGGAGCAACTCGCCAATATTACCCGCCTGCTCACGCATAATGAAAAAGGGAAAGCCCGTCTGTCGAGCGTACTAAACCACAACGATTTATTTAAATCGATGGAAGGACACCCGGAACAACATCGCCGCAACTGGCAGCTGATTGCCGGCGAGCTTCAGCATTATGGCGGCGACAGCATTGCCAATAAACTCCGCGGCCATGGAAAACTGTATCGGGCGATTTTGCTGGATGTTTCGAAGCGTCTGAAGCTGAAAGCCAACAAAGAGATGTCCACATTCGAAATTGAACAATATCTGCTGGAACACTTTTTACGTAATGCCTGGCAAAAAATGGATGCGGAACACAAGCGGACCTTTTTACAGGCCGTTGATGCAAAAGTCTCTGAACTGGAAGAACTTTTGCCACTATTAATGAAGGACCGTCATCTGGCGACAGGTGTATCTCACCTGCTCTCCAGCCAGCTTAGCAAGATCCTAAGAACACACGCCGCCGTCAGCGTCATCGGACACGGATTACTGCGTGGAGCCGGACTTGGCGGCCCGGTCGGCGCCGCATTAAACGGGGTTAAAGCGGTGAGCGGCAGCGCCTATCGCGTGACGATTCCGGCGGTACTTCAAATCGCCTGCCTGCGCAGAATGATCGCCCACGCGCAAGCGTGATGCCCATCACAGGGAAAATAATTCATTTTCCCTTCGTTAGATCATAGACAGTGCCCTCTCCCCTGATTATCATGCCGCGCCCCGAAGTCTATGATCGTTTTTCGGGGAAATTATTTCACCATTCAATCAATGATGATTTTGAGGAATTATGGGCAACACTAAGTTGGCTAATCCGGCACCGCTGGGCCTGATGGGCTTTGGCATGACCACCATTCTGCTTAACCTGCATAACGCGGGTTTCTTCGCCTTTGACGTTATTATTCTGGCGATGGGAATTTTCTACGGCGGCATCGCGCAAATTTTTGCCGGACTGCTGGAATACAAAAAAGGCAATACCTTCGGGTTAACCGCTTTTACGTCCTACGGTTCTTTCTGGCTGACTCTGGTTGCGATCCTGATCATGCCTAAAATGGGTCTGGCGGATGCAACAAATGGCCAGTTCCTGGGCGTGTATCTGGGACTGTGGGGCGTGTTCACCCTGTTCATGTTCTTCGGCACGCTGAAAGCAAACCGCGCATTGCAGTTTGTCTTCCTGAGCCTGACCGTGCTGTTTGCCCTGCTGGCTGTGGGTAACATTGCAGGTAACGAAGCCATTATCCATGTTGCTGGCTGGATTGGCTTAGTGTGTGGCGCAAGCGCCATTTACCTGGCGATGGGTGAAGTGCTGAACGAACAGTTTGGCCGCACCATCCTGCCGATTGGTGAAATGCACTAATCTTCCATTATCCCCCCGCAAGGGGGGATAATCCTTACAGACGCTGTAATGCTTCCTCAACGTCCGTATCACGATGATAAATATCCTGTCGTAGCCAAATTCCCAGCCCTAACCCCACCAGCGAAAGTGCCAGCACATACCAGGCCGGAGCCATCGGCGACACGCTCATCAACATCGTTACCGCGACTGGCGTCAAACCACCGAAAATGGCATATGAGACGTTATAGGAAAAAGAGATACCGGTAAAACGGACTTCCGCCGGAAACGCCCGCACCATCACGTATGGCACCGCGCCGACCACGCCAACGCACAGCCCGACCAGACCGTACAACAGGAACAGGTGCTCAGGATGACTGCCGGTCAGGTGATAGAAAAACCAGCTGGAACAGGCCAGCAGCAGGCTGCCAACAATAAAGGTTTTGCTGGCACCTGCTCTGTCGACCACAAATCCAGCCAGCAGGCACCCGATGCACAGCATAATGGTGGCCACGCTGTTGGCCTGTAATGTCAGTGCAGGAGCGAAACCATACTGTTTTTGCAGCCAGACAGGTGACATCAGGATCACCACCACAATCCCAGCTGAAAGCAACCAGGTCAGCAGCATCGACACCACCACCGCTTTTTTATGTTTACTGACGACCGACTTCACCGGCAGTTCTTGCGCCAATGCTTTACGCTGCTGCATCTCAAGAAAGATCGGCGTCTCCTGCAGCCAGCGGCGCAGATACATTGCTATCAGCCCAAATGCGCCCCCCAGCAAGAAAGGTATACGCCAGCCGTACTCATGCACCGCTTGCTGCGTCAGGCTGGTATTCACCAACGTGGCCACCACCGAGCCCAGTAGAATCCCCACCGTTAACCCGGCAGTCAGCGTTCCGCAGGCAATGCCGATACGGCGCTCCGGCACATGCTCGGCAACAAACACCCACGCCCCCGGCACTTCTCCCCCAATGGCTGCTCCCTGCAAAATACGCATCATCAATAGCAACAGCGGGGCCAGGATCCCCATCGAGGCATACGTCGGCAGCAGACCTATCGCCAGCGTCGGTATCGCCATCAATAAAATGCTCAGAGTGAACATTTTCTTACGCCCAACCAGATCGCCAAAATGCGCCATGATGATGCCGCCTAATGGGCGCGCCAGATATCCTGCGGCAAAAATACCGAAGGTTTGCACCTGACGTAGCCATTCGGGGATGTCTGCGGGGAAGAACAGCTCACCCACAACGGCGGCAAAGAAGACAAAGATAATAAAATCATAAAACTCAAGCGCCCCGCCGAGAGCGGCGAGCGAAAGGGTTTTATAATCCTGGCGATTCAGTGGTCGAGAATGTTGTGACATAGCAAACCATGCGTCAGTGGAGTGATTGAAGGTGCTTAGCGATATATGTAAATCAAAAATTACTATATCGTAAACAATTCAATACTCCACCGGCATTACGCTTTATGTCACGAAAAGGCTACTTTCAGGTATTTGTATCGCGTATCGCGCTTTTAGGCCGAAAAGATGCTACTACAGCGGGAGCAGTTTCCACATACGGCCCATCCAGCAGCTGTATACAATATGGTACACTTGCGAAAATACCCGCCACGATAACGTTACCGTCAGCGTCTTTCACCCCCTCCAGCGTTTCTTTGATCGACTTCGGCTGGCCTGGCAGGTTGAGGATCAGCGCCTGCTTGCGAATAACCCCAACCTGACGGGAGAGGATCGCCGTCGGCACAAAGTGCAGGCTAATCTGGCGCATTTGCTCACCAAAGCCGGGCATCTGCCTGTCGGCCACCGCCAGCGTAGCATCAGGAGTGACGTCGCGACGTGCTGGGCCAGTGCCACCAGTGGTTAGCACCAGGTGGCAGCTCATTTCATCAACCAGTTCACACAACGTTTGTTCAATGATCGCCTGCTCGTCCGGGATCAGTCGGGTTTGCAATTCAAAAGGGGTTGTCAGGGCAGACGCCAGCCACTCTTCGAGTGCGGGGATACCCTTATCCTGATAAACGCCGCTGGAGGCACGGTCAGAAATAGAAACTAAGCCAATGCGTAAAGTGTTCATGATTATTCCGTTTAAACAGTCTCGTTAAACAGAATGATACACTGCGAAGGGAAGGACAGACAGGTTTCAGAAGAGGTAGCGTGACCCCTGTCAGGGCCACGCTAAGATGATTACAGCAGATCGCCGATCATTTTTTCCAGTTTGCCCTGGTCTACAGCAAACTTACGGATACCGTCCGCCAGTTTGTCTACAGCCATCGGATCCTGGTTGTGCTGCCACAGGAATTCGGCTTCGGTGATACGCGCAGGACGTGCTTTCACTTCGCCAGAGAAGGACAGTTTACGTTCGAGAGCGCCTTCGCTTTCTGCCAGCTCTTTCAGCAGTGCCGGGGCAATCGTCAGACGATCGCAGCCCGCCAGCTCAATGATTTCGCCGACGTTACGGAAGCTTGCGCCCATCACCACGGTTTCGTAACCGTGCTGTTTGTAGTACTCATAGATTTCCGTAACGGAAACCACACCCGGATCTTCTGCCGGTGCGTACTCTTTCTTGTCAGTATTGGCTTTGTACCAGTCCAGAATACGGCCAACAAACGGAGAAATCAGGTACACGCCTGCTTCTGCACATGCGCGCGCCTGCGCGAAGGAGAACAGCAGAGTCAGGTTACAGTTGATGCCTTCTTTTTCCAGCTGCTCCGCGGCACGGATACCCTGCCAGGTGGAAGCCAGTTTGATCAGAATGCGATCGTTGCTGATGCCAGCATCGTTGTACATTTTGATCAGGCGTTTCGCTTTCGCGATAGATGCCTCGGTGTCGTAGGACAGGCGAGCGTCAACTTCAGTAGAGATACGACCCGGGACCAGCTTCAGGATCTCCAGACCGATATTTACCGCCAGTTTGTCCGTCGCGTCGACGACTTGCTGCGCGCGATCGTTGCTCTGCTGCTTAGCCCAGGCCACAGCGTCATCAATCAGCTTGCGGTATTCTGGGATCTGCGCTGCGTTAAGAATGAGAGAAGGGTTAGTTGTGGCATCCTGAGGCTGATACAGCTTCATTGCCGCGATGTCTCCGGTGTCGGCCACTACAGTGGTGAACTGACGAAGGGAGGTCAATTTGTCCGTCATGATAGCGTTTCTCTTTAAACAGCTTGTTAGGGGGATGTAACCGATCTTTCCTGATGATAGCACGACGCACTCTCAGCGCAACCGCCGGGAGTACCTCACTTACCGTTCAGCCCTGATTACGCATCTCAGAGCCCATTGTGCGCAATTAAAGAGTCGAGCTGATGTTATGGTAAACTCCCTCTATCATTCTCATTACAAGGTTTATACTGTTCGATAATTGGTAGCGCTTACACGGGGATATTAGCGCGTACCGGCATCAACAAGAGGGATGTTAATGCCTGATTTTTTCGTATTTATTAATGAAATATTGTGGGGCTCGGTGATGATCTACCTCCTGCTTGGCGCAGGATGTTGGTTCACTTACCGTACCGGGTTCGTCCAGTTCCGCTACATTCGCCAGTTTGGCAAAAGTCTTAAAAATAGCATCAGTCCGCAACCGGGTGGTTTAACCTCATTTCAGGCACTGTGTACCAGTCTCGCCGCCCGTATCGGCAGCGGTAATCTGGCGGGCGTTGCTTTGGCCATCGCCGCAGGGGGTGCTGGCGCCGTCTTCTGGATGTGGGTCTCGGCGGTGATCGGTATGGCGACCTCATTTGCCGAATGCTCACTCGCCCAACTGTATAAAGAGCGCGACAGTAAAGGTCAGTTTCGCGGCGGACCCGCGTGGTATATGGCGCGCGGGCTGGGCATGCGCTGGATGGGCGTTCTGTTTGCTATCTTTTTACTCATTGCCTATGGTTTTATTTTTAACAGTGTCCAGGCGAACTCGGTGTCGCGTGCGCTGGAGTTTGCTTTCGACATTCCGCCTCTCGCGTCTGGTATCTCGCTGGCGTTACTGTCTTTACTGGTTATCATTGGCGGTATTAAAGGCGTTGCCCGCCTGATGCAATGGTTCGTGCCATTAATGGCCCTGCTGTGGGTCGGCAGCAGCATCGCCATCTGCCTGTGGCATATCGGACAGATCCCTGAGGTCATTGTCACTATCGTGAAAAGTGCGTTTGGCTGGCAGGAAGCCGCCGCCGGCGCTGCCGGCTATACGCTAAGCCAGGCCATTGCCAGCGGCTTTCAACGCGGTATGTTTTCTAATGAAGCGGGACTGGGCTCAACCCCTAACGCAGCCGCCGCAGCAGCGTCATGGCCTCCGCATCCCGCCGCACAAGGCATTGTGCAGATGATTGGTGTGCTGGGCGATACGTTGATTATCTGTACGGCCAGCGCAATGATTATTCTACTGGCAGGCAATGGCACCACGTACGCCCCAATGGAAGGTATTCAGTTGGTCCAGAAGGCCATGGTAACGCTCACGGGTGAATGGGGTGCCGGGTTCGTTGCACTGATTGTGGTTCTGTTTGCCTTCAGCTCTATTGTCGCCAACTACATTTATGCAGAAAATAATCTGATCTTTTTGAAGTTAGACAATATGCGCGTCATCTGGGTTTTGCGTATCTCCACCGTCTGCACCGTGATCGGCGGAACATTACTCAACCTTTCGCTGGTGTGGCAGCTCGCCGACATTATCATGGCCTGCATGGCCATCACGAATCTGACGGCAATTTTGCTGCTTTCCCCGGTTGTCCATACCCTTGCCAGCGATTACCTGCGCCAGCGAAAACTCGGCGTGCGGCCGGAATTTAATCCGCAGCGTTATCCTGATATCAGACAACAGCTTGCACCTGATGCCTGGGATGAACCGCCGCGCAGCTAGCGCGGCAATCACAACCATCGATCAATTCTGTCGTTTTTTTTGCTACAGTCGCAGTAAATCTCCCGCAAGGACTGGATATGCTGATTCTGATTTCACCTGCAAAAACACTCGACTATCAAAGCCCACTGGCCACTACGCGTTATACGCTGCCCGAGTTGCTGGATCATTCCCAGCAGTTGATTCACCAAGCGCGTCAGCTTTCAGCGCCGCAGATTGGTAAGCTGATGGGAATTAGCGACAAACTGGCGGACCTGAACGCCACCCGCTTCCACGACTGGCAGCCTGATTTCACGCCCGACAATGCGCGCCAGGCTATTCTGGCGTTTAAAGGCGACGTCTACACCGGGCTGCAGGCAGACACTTTCAGCGAGGCCGATTTTGATTTTTCCCAGCGGCATTTACGCATGTTGTCCGGGTTGTACGGCGTGCTGCGCCCGTTGGATCTGATGCAACCTTATCGCCTTGAGATGGGCATTCGCCTCGCCAATACCAAAGGTAAAGATCTCTATCAGTTCTGGGGAGATATCATTACTGACAAGCTGAACGAAGCGCTGGAAGCACAAGGCGACAGCGTGGTAATTAACCTCGCCTCGGATGAGTATTTTAAATCCGTGAAACCGAAAAAACTGAACGCGGAGCTGATCAAACCGGTCTTCCTCGACGAGAAAAATGGCAAATTCAAAGTGATCAGTTTCTATGCTAAAAAAGCGCGTGGTCTGATGAGCCGCTATATCATTGAAAACCGCTTAACCCAGCCAGAACAGCTGACCGCCTTTAACAGCGAAGGCTATTTCTTTGATGAAGAGGCTTCCGGTAAAGGCGAACTGGTGTTTAAACGTCACGAGCAGTAATGAAAGAGGCCGGATGGCGGCTAATGCCTTATCCGGCCTACGACACAAAACGAACGCCCGTAGGCCGGATAAGACGCGCCAGCGTCACCATCCGGCACAATAATTACCCGCGGGTCATCATCAGCTGACGCAGCGCGGCAAAATCAGCCGGCAGATGATGTGACAGCAGCGGCAAGTCCGCACGCTCCGCCAGCTCTTTTGGTAGATCCAGCGTCACATCAAGGATCTGCTCAACGCTTTCTTTAAACTTCGCCGGGTGCGCGGTCCCGAGGAACAGGCCATATTCGCCTGGATTCAGTTGATCACGCAGCGCACGGTAAGCCACCGCAGCATGCGGCTCAGAGGTGTAGCCAATCGCCTGCAGCTCACGCATCGTTTCCTCTGTGGTCGCATCGTCAACAGCCGCATAGCCCAGCTCGTTCAGACGCCAAATTTTACGGCGGAACAACTCTTCCACGCGCGGCCAGTTGTTCGGCTGGCTGACATCCATGGCATTCGATAAGGTCGCCTGGGTGGCTTTTGGCTCCCACTCACCTTCTTCAAGGAAACGCGGAACCGTATCATTGACGTTGGTTGCCGCGATAAAGCGCTTCACCGGCAGACCGAGTGATTTTGCCAGCAGTCCGGCGGTCAGATCGCCAAAGTTGCCGCTCGGTACAGAAACCACCAGCTGATTACGCGCCTCCTGCGGCAGTTGCGCCACAGCCTCGAAGTAGTAGCAGATTTGAGCCAGCAAACGGCTGATGTTGATCGAGTTAGCCGAGTTTAACCCCAGTGCCACCTTCAGTTCTTCGTCATCAAACGCCTGTTTCACCAGCGCCTGGCAGGCATCAAAATCGCCGTCAATAGCAACAGTTTCAATGTTTCCGCCCAGCGTACAGAACAGTTTTTCCTGTAACGGGCTGATTTTACCGTTCGGATAGAGGATCACCACACGTACATTTTTCAGGCCATAAAAGGCATGCGCAACCGCCGCCCCGGTATCTCCGGAAGTGGCCGTCAGGATGGTCACCGGCTTGTCGCCGCTGATGTGCGTCAGCATCTGCGCCATAAAGCGCCCGCCAAAATCTTTAAAGGCCAGCGTCGGGCCGTGGAACAGCTCCAGACAACCAACATCGCTCGTCACCTGAGCAACCGGTGCAGGGAACGCAAACGCCGCACGCACACGCTCTGCGAGGACGTCGTGCGCAATTTCATCACCAATAAAGGCGGACAGGATCTTTGCGCTGCGGCTGACAAAATCCAGCTTCAGCATTTCATCGATTTCGGTCAGGCTAAATTCCGGCAGATCGTGCGGAAAAAATAACCCCTGTTTTCTACCCAACCCTTGGGTGACAGCCTGCGCGAAACTGACCTGCTCGTTATGATCTTTTAGATTATAGAGTTTCATTTATTTTCCCAGTACCCGTGCGCCCGCCGTGTCCAGCCGGCAAATATGAACAAAGCCTTCCTGATTTTGCAGGTAATTTTTATCCAGCCAGTCTGCAACCCGCTGCGCCGTATCCGGTTTATCGCACAGGGCAAACAGCGTCGGTCCAGAACCGGAGATGCCGCTGGCCACCGCACCGATTTCCGCCACCGCCTGACGCGCCTGGCTGAAGCCGGGCAGCAAGCGGGTACGGTATGGCTCGGCAATCACATCTTTCATCAGCTTTGCTGCTAACCCTGGCTGACGGGAATAACAGGCATGAATGAAGCCCGCCAGATGTCGCCCATGGGCGATGCAGTCCTGACGACGGTATTGCGCCGGTAAAATCGCCCGCGCTTCAGCCGTGGAAACCTTAATGCCCGGATAGGCCAGCACCCACAACCACTCATCAAAGCCTGGCACCTGCTGGCTGATAATGCCGTTTTCTTCAATCATCAATTGCATACCGCCCAAAAAGCACGGTGCCACGTTATCGTAGTGAACACTGCCGGAGATACGCCCTTCCAGCTCGCCCATGATTGCCAGTAAGCGCGTATCGTTGAGCGGTTTGCCACAGTACTCGTTCATTGCCACCAGCGCAGCAACGACAGAACAGGCGCTGGAACCTAAGCCGGAGCCAATCGGCATATTTTTTTCCAGCGTCATCGTCACCGGAACAGCTTTCCCCAGCTCCTGACAGAATCGCTCCCAGCACTGGTAGACGATATTTTCCCGCGGCTCTGACGGCAGTTTGCTCGCAAATCTCCCCAGATTTTTGAGACTAAAGCTATCGGCTGCCTCCACAGAGACAACATCGCCTAACAAAGAACCATCCACCGGCGTGACCGCCGCCCCGAGCACATCAAACCCGACGCTCATATTGGCACTGGAAGCCGGGGCATAAACTCTCACCATGTTAAACTCCTAACTTCCATGAAAGGGTACGCAGCAAGTCGGCAAAGACACCCGCCGCCGTGACATCATTACCCGCACCGTAACCACGTAGTACCAGCGGCAATGGCTGGTAGTAGTGACTGTAGAACGCCAGCGCGTTTTCGCCATTTTTCACTTTAAACAGCGGATCGTTACCATCCACTTCGGCGATTTTTACCCGACACACGCCGTCCTCTTCGATATTGCCAACATAGCGCATGACTTTCCCCTCATCACGGGCTTTCGCCACGCGAGCGGCAAACGCATCATCGAGCTGCGACAGCTTAGCCATAAACGCAGAGACGTCGCCGGAATCATCAAAGTCTTGCGGTAACACCGGTTCAATAACAATATCTGCAAGCTCCAGCTCACGGCCGGTTTCACGGGCGAGGATCAGCAGCTTACGCGCCACATCCATCCCGGAAAGATCGTCGCGCGGATCGGGTTCGGTATAGCCCATTTCGCGTGCCAGCGTGGTGGCTTGCGAGAAGCTCATGTCTTCATCCAGTTTGCCAAAAATAAACGACAGTGAACCGGACAGAATCCCCGAGAAGCGTTGCAGTTCATCGCCTGCACTAAGCAGGTTTTGCAGGTTTTCGATAACCGGCAAGCCCGCGCCAACGTTGGTGTCGTAGAGGAATTTACGCCGGGACTTCGCGGCGGCAAAACGCAGCTGATGGTAGTAATCCATCGACGAGGTGTTGGCCTTTTTATTCGGCGTGACCACGTGGAAACCTTCGCGCAGGAAATCGGCATACTGATCCGCCACGGCCTGGCTTGAGGTACAGTCCACAATCACCGGGTTAAGCAGGTGGTATTCTTTCACCAGGCGAATTAAGCGACCGAGGTTGAAGGGTTCTTTGGCTTCCGCCAGCTCCGCCTGCCAGTTTTCCAGATTCAGACCGTGAACATGGGTCAGCAGGGCCTTCGAGTTCGCCACCCCGCAAACGCGTAAATCAATATGCTTGCTCTTCAGCCAGGTTTGTTGCCGCTTAAGTTGTTCAAGCAGCGCAGACCCGACGCCACCGACGCCTATCACAAAGACTTCGATCACCTGATCGGTATTGAACAGCATTTGATGCGTCACACGCACGCCGGTGGTAGCATCATCATTGTTCACCACCACCGAAATAGAGCGCTCAGACGAGCCCTGGGCGATGGCCACGATATTGATGTTGGCACGCGCCAGCGCGGCAAAGAATTTCGCCGAGATACCACGCAGCGTACGCATACCGTCGCCAACCACTGAGATGATCGCCAGACGCTCAGTGACCGCCAGCGGCTCCAGCAGCCCTTCTTTCAGCTCGAGGTAGAATTCATCCTGCATCGCACGCTGTGCACGCGCACAGTCACCCTGCGGGACGCAGAAGCTGATGCTGTATTCAGAAGACGACTGGGTGATCAGCACCACCGAAATCCCGGCACGAGACATCGTGGCAAACACACGGGCCGCCATGCCAACCATCCCTTTCATTCCCGGGCCCGACACGCTGAACATCGCCATATTGTTGAGATTCGAAATGCCTTTTACCGGCAGATCATCTTCATCGCGGCTGGCGCCAATCAGCGTACCCGGCGCTTGCGGGTTACCGGTATTTTTAATCAGGCAAGGGATCTGGAACTGGGCAATCGGGGTAATGGTGCGCGGGTGAAGCACTTTGGCGCCGAAATAAGACAGCTCCATCGCTTCCTGGTATGACATTGACTTCAGCAGTCTGGCATCAGGCACCTGACGCGGGTCGCAAGTATATACGCCGTCAACATCCGTCCAGATCTCACAGCAGTCTGCACGCAGGCAGGCGGCCAGTACGGCGGCGGAGTAATCAGAGCCGTTACGCCCCAGCACCACCAGTTCACCTTTTTCATTCCCGGCGGTAAAGCCTGCCATCAACACCATATGGTCTGCAGGAATACGGCTGGCGGCGATACGACGTGTAGACTCAGTAATATCAACGGTAGATTCGAGGTAATGACCCACCGCTAACAGTTTCTCGACCGGATCAATAACCGTCACTTTGTGGCCACGCGCTTCCAGCAGCCCGGCCATAATTGCGATCGACATTTTTTCACCACGACAGATAAGCGCGGCGTTGATGCTGTCCGGACACTGTCCCAGCAGGCTGATACCGTGCAGGACATGTTTGATTTGGGCAAATTCTTGTTCAACAAAAGCTTTGAGCTGCGCCAGTGGAAAACCGGGCTGTACCGCGGCAAGACCGACCAAAAGCTCAGAGAAAATACGTTCGGCGTCACTGATATTGGCTAAAGCGTCCTGACCACCGATGGTCTTCTCAATCATCGCCACCAGATGGTTAGTGATTTTTGCCGGGGCAGAGAGGACGGTCGCAACCTGCCCCTGCCTGGCATTGCTTTCCAGAATATCGGCAACCCGCAGAAAGCGCTCTGCATTTGCCACTGATGTACCGCCGAACTTCAACACTCGCATGGTTTACCTCGTTGCCTCTGGTCGAAAAAAAAGCCCGCACTGTTTAGGTGCGGGCTTTTTTCTGTGTTTCCTGTACGCGTCAGCCCGCACCGTTACCTGTGGTAATGGTGATGGTTGTAGTAATGGTGGTGCCGATGCGTTTCATGATGTTGTGTGCTCTGTAATTATTATCTGTCTGTGCTCTATTCTTTTAGGGTTAAAGTATCTCGTGACCTAAGTCAATAAATTTCTAAATTGATCACGTTCCGAAACTTGTTCACGAGTCACTGCTTACCGTTTTACTTTCAACCAATACAGCGCGTCAGACACGCTTGAAGTCAGAATAAAAAACCAACACAGACTATATTGGCAATGTTTTATTTTGTGACATTTTTTTCAATGTCATGTAAAAAACGGTGCAACATTACCGTGTCTCGCTGTCCTAACAGGCCCATTCGTTGTTGCAACCAGTCCGTGAGTTTGATGTCATCGGCAACGTCCAGCGTGGTCAATAAACGTAATACACGCGCCCGTAATGCCTGGAGCTGAAGCTCATCCGTCACCTCAGTGGTTTTAGCGGGCTGTTGTATTAAACCGGCTAATTGATAGCAATACACCATCACCGCCTGCCCCAAATTCAGTGAAGGATAGTCAGCGACCATCGGTACGCCGGTCAACACGTCCGCCAGCGCCAGTTCTTCATTCGTCAGGCCAGAATCCTCACGGCCAAAAACCAGCGCAGCGTGATCCATCCACGCCGATTTTTCCTCCAGCAACGGAACCAATTCGACCGGAGTAGCGTAATAATGAAACTTTGCGCGACTGCGCGCCGTGGTAGCAACAGTAAAATCCACGTCGTGCAGCGCCTCGGCTAACGTTGTAAAAACGTTAATATTATCAATAATGTCACCCGAACCGTGAGCCACCCAGCGCGTGGCAGGTTCCAGGTGAGCCTGACTGTCAACGATCCGCAACTCGGTGAATCCCATGGTTTTCATCGCACGGGCAGCCGCACCAATATTTTCCGCTCTGGCAGGGGCTACCAGAATAATTGTTAAACGCATTTTGCTACTCTTTTTAGTCAGTTTGCCGATAATAATGTGATGCGCATCAACATATTACGCAGCGCGAATTTACATATTTTTAACAGAGATCACTGAAAAAGCATTTCACATTAAGTAAAAAATGCTAAACTGTTTCGTACCTGTACTATTGCTTTTTATGTTAACAGAAGTTGCATATCCTTCTGTTTATTCATGATAATTTAATTTAAGATGGTTCTCATCAGTTGGATTCACTACATTTATTAGTTAGCGCGTGCAACTAGTTGTATTATTGCAATTTTGTGATGAAAGCTAACATTTGGATACGATGATTTCATCAAACTGTTAACGTGCTACAATTGAACTTGATATATGTCAACGAAGCGTAGTTTTATTGGGTGTCCGGTACGTCTTAGCCTGTTATGTTGCTGTTAAAATGGTTAGGATGACAGCCGTTTTTGACACTGTCGGGTCCAGAGGGAAAGTGCCCACGACCAAGCTAATGATGTTGTTGACGTTGATGGAAAGTGCATCAAGAACGCAATTACGTACTTTAGTCATGTTACGCCGATCATGTTAATTTACGACATGCATCAGGCAGGTCAGGGACTTTTGTACTTCCTGTTTCGATTTAGTTGGCAATTTAGGTAGCAAACATGCAGACCCCGCACATTCTTATCGTTGAAGACGAGTTAGTAACACGTAACACGTTGAAAAGCATTTTCGAAGCGGAAGGCTATGATGTATTCGAGGCGACAGATGGCGCGGAAATGCATCAGATCCTCTCTGAATATGACATCAACCTTGTGATTATGGATATCAATCTGCCAGGCAAAAACGGTCTTCTGTTAGCGCGCGAACTCCGCGAGCAAGCTAACGTTGCGCTGATGTTCCTGACGGGCCGCGATAACGAAGTCGATAAAATTCTCGGCCTCGAAATCGGCGCTGATGATTACATCACTAAGCCGTTTAACCCGCGTGAACTGACTATCCGTGCTCGTAACCTGCTGTCCCGTACCATGAACCTGGGCACGGTCAGCGAAGAACGCCGTAGCGTCGAAAGCTACAAGTTCAATGGTTGGGAACTGGATATCAACAGCCGTTCTCTGATCGGTCCTGACGGCGAGCAGTATAAACTGCCACGTAGCGAATTCCGTGCCATGCTTCACTTCTGTGAGAATCCGGGCAAGATCCAGTCTCGCGCAGAACTGCTGAAAAAAATGACCGGTCGCGAACTGAAACCGCATGACCGTACCGTTGACGTGACTATCCGCCGCATTCGTAAGCATTTCGAATCTACGCCGGATACGCCAGAAATCATCGCCACCATTCACGGTGAAGGTTACCGTTTCTGCGGCGACCTGCAGGATTAATCCAATCCTTGCGGGAATAAAAACGGCGCTTTACGCGCCGTTTTTCATTTCTTTATTACCCTATTTCCACAACCGTAACTCGTCATTATCAACGTTCTGAGTTTCCTTTGTCCTGGGCTGAGCCAGCGCGTGCCAGTCAAGATGACGCGTCAGGAACATAATCCCGCACAGTGCCAATAACAGCACACCGGTTCCCAGTAGCAAAGAGCTGTCCTGCGAACGCAGCAACACCCACATGACCCCATCCAGCGCCAGCAGCGCCACCGTAAACAAAATACTGTTACGCCATCCTTGTAATACCGCCTGTAAATACACGCCGTTCATCAGGGCACCAATCAGGCTGGCAATAATCCACGCCGCGGTAAAACCAATATGTTCTGACAGCGCCAGCAGCAGCAGATAAAACATCACCAGCGATAACCCTACCAACAGATACTGCATAGGGTGCAGGCGCAGACTGGTCATACTCTCCAGCACAAAGAAAGACATAAAGGTTAGTACGATCAGTAATATGGCATACTTCGTCGCTCTGTCAGTGAGCTGATACTGATCGGCCGGTGTTGCCACCGCTACGCTAAACGCCGGCATTCCCTGCCAGCCAATCTTTTCCCCGTCAAAACGCTCACCGAGGTTATTGGCAAACCAACTGCTTTGCCATTGGGCCGTAAACCCTGACGTACTAACTTCACGCTTAGTGGGCAGAAAATCCCCCAGGAAATTGGGATGCGGCCAGTTGCTGGTTAAGGTCATTTCACTGTTACGTCCAATGGGGACAACGGAGAAATCACCGGTACCGCTCAAATTTAGCGACATTGCCAGGCTGAGATTTTGCTTCGTCCATCCCGCATCCGGTAGCGGAATGTGGATCCCCTGCGCACGCCCATCCAGCCCCGTTCCTGGCTCAACGGCCAGCGACATCCCGTTGATCTGTGGCACTTTCACCACGCCAATCCCGCGCGCATCACCAACACCAACCACAATAAACGGTTTCCCTAACGTTATATTGGGATGATTCAACTCACTCAGTCGTTCAGCATTAAACTCCGCTTTCAGCGACACATCATTGTGCCAGACCTGCCCCTCATAAATACCGACTTTACGTCCTTCAACATTTTGATTGCCTTCAACCATCAACGACTCTGGTAGCCAGAAATGGATATAGCTGCGCTTATGCGAGACCTGTTTCTCATCCTCCAGCGTGGTATACAGTTCGGTCACAGGGATAGCGATCAGCGGCCCAACTAACTTCTGTGGCCCACTGGTACTCTGCCGGATGGCATCTTCGACCTCATTACGATAATCCGACCGCTCAACAATTATCTGCCTGACCATCGTCAGCGGAATTAACAGCAGCAGCATGGCGCCACCTAAGGTGACAATTTTCCAAAACAGGGGGGATTTCAACATAGCGTTCTCCTTTGCAATAACGACAAGGTAGAACGGCTATGTGCGCAGAATTTGAAGTTATGTGAAGTGACGGTGAAGAGTGAACGACGCCTGTACCCCGCCTTCAGGGCGATTGCTCAACGTCACGTCACCTTCAAGCAAGCGCGCAACTTCGCTGACAAACGCCAGCCCCAAACCGCTGCTCTTGAGTCCATTCTCGCGGGGCAGCGAATAGAAGCGCTCAAATATGCGCGGTAACGCAAAGTCAGGGATCCCACTGCCGCTGTCCGTCACCTGCAACGTAACCTTCTCTCCTTGCTGTTGCGCGCTCAGAACAATGGTCCCCCACTCTGGCGTGAAGTCGATGGCGTTATCCAGCAGATTGCCCACGGCTTGCTCCAGCAACGCAGGTTCAGCAGAAACCATCAACAATGAGGGCTCGATATTCAGTGTGATATTTTTAGCTGCCAGCTGGACGCTACGCGACTCACGCAACTGGGCAAACAGTGTGTTAACCGCAACAGGCGTAAACGCAACAGCCTGCCGGTTTTCCAGTCGAGCCTGGCGCAGCAAGGTTTCGACCAGCACCTGCATACGCGCATTTTGCGTCAGAATATTATCGGTGAAACGCGCTACCACGTTGGGCGGCGGCCCCTCACGTAAAATTTCCGCCGCGCCGCGGATGGCCGCCAGCGGACTTTTCAGTTCATGTGTTAAGGCATACACATACTGTTCAATATAATTCTTACCCTCCAGCTTCAGGCGCATACTTTCCAGCGCCTGCGCCAGTTTTCGCAATTCACTGCTGCCTAAATCAGGCAACGCCACTGGCCGATTATCCGTCACGGAGTCGGCATAGCGCGCCAGCCGGGCAATAGAGCGGTTGATCCACCATACCATCCCTGCGCCAATCACCAACGCGATCCCCAGCAACACGGCGCTCGCCCACAGCATCCGCCGCTCGCTGCGTTTAATCACCGGGGCCATCGCCGCATTGGGTTTACCGACGCTAAGCACCCCGATGATGCGCTCACCGTCGATAATCGGTGCCGCAACGTACATCACAGAGCTTTCCGGGTCGGCCGGATTTTGCAGCGTACTGCGCGCGCCATATTGCCCGCGCAGCGTTAACCATACGTCGTTCCAGCGGGAATAATCTTCCCCTACTGCCTTATTGGCCGAATCAAACAGCACCTTGCCCTGAGCATCCGTCATATAGACGTGATATTCATTGCGCACTTTGTTAATACCGCTGATATTGGCGCGAAAAGGGCGATTATGCAGTTGCGAGAAAGCCTGCGCCAGCTTGCCGTTGGTAGCAGAGCCAGAGAGAACGTCGTCGCGCGCCAGCGCCGCTAACAGCGTGGCGGTGTCAATCAGCGTGCCTTCGGTCGCCCGGCGTACGCCAGGCTTAATCTCCTGCACAAAAATAGACAGAACAAACCAAGCGGCAACGGCGACAATCAGAAAGTAGCCCAATAGCAACCGCATGCCAATACGCATCAGGCGTTCCTCAGGCTATATCCCATACCGCGATGAGTGTTTATCGGCGATAGATCGGGGTTAATAGCCCGCAGTTTGGCACGCAGCGTTTTGATGTGCGTGTCCACCGTTCTGTCGTAGGTATCCTGCGCATCGGCCCAGACTAAATCCATCAGTTGCTGGCGCGAATAAATACGCCCCGGCGACATCAGCAAGGTTTTCAGCAGCAGGAACTCATAGCGAGTCAGGTTTAACGGACTGCCAAACCACGCAATCTGTGCAGCAGGTTCATTGAGCTCAAAATTGCCAAAACGTGTTGCTGATGGCGGCACGGAAAATTTTCTCACCCGCCTGAGCAGCGTGCGTACCCGGGCGCACACTTCGCGCGGTGAGAAGGGTTTGGCGACGTAATCATCCGCACCAATCTCCAGACCTAACAGGCGGTCCACTTCGTCGCTGCGAGCAGTCAAAAAAAGAACAGGCAGCGCCGGGTGGCGCTCCAGCAGACGTCGACACAGCTCAAAACCGCTGATGTCGGGCAGTCCGACGTCAAGGATTATCGCATCCGGGCATCGCTGTTGTGCGCTTTCCAGCACAGGCAACCCACGTTCAAACGCTTCCACGCTAAAACCTTCCTGTTGCAGCATGTAGATAAGCGTATCCGCGATCCCCTGCTCATCCTCAACCAACCAGATCAACGCCTGTTGCATTTTGCTTCCTTGTTACTGCCGCCACGGCATGATAGGCACCGCACTGATGGCATTTTTAGGCGAACCGTCGACAACCTTGTCGGAATAGGCCAGATACGCCAGCGTGTTACGCTTCGCATCATAAAAACGCACGACCTGTAATGATTTGAACACCAGCGACGTCCGTTTCTTGAAGACGACCTCACCCTGCGCTTTACCGTTCTTAATTCTGTCGCTCAGTTCAACCGGCCCCACTTGCTGGCAGGAAATGGCCGCATCAGAGGTATCTTCAGCCAGTCCCAACCCACCCTTAATACCGCCGGTTTTTGCGCGGCTAACATAGCAGGTCACATTGTTCACGTCGGGATCGTCAAACGCTTCGACGACAATTTTATGATCCGGGCCAAACATTTTAAATACCGTATCGACAGAACCAATCTGCTCCGCATGGGCCACCTGCCCCAACATCAGCAAAATTGAGGAAATGACTAAGCTCTTATATTTCATATTGTTACCATTCTTTAAAGTTACTCTGTGTAATTATTCAACATCTTAAAATAAAACGTATACAGATCACAGGATTACAATAATCACGCTTTCGTATGTCCGAAAACAGCATTTATGAGCAAAAAAAACACTGAATGCTAAAACAACAAAAAATGCTATTATCCTCTTACCTGACGTCAGGTATTCGCTGTTGAAAGGATGAGGATATTTTATGGATCAGGCTGGCATTATTCGCGACCTATTAATCTGGCTGGAAGGTCATCTGGATCAGCCTCTGTCGCTTGACAATGTGGCGGCAAAAGCAGGCTATTCCAAGTGGCATTTGCAGAGAATGTTTAAGGACGTGACGGGCCACGCTATTGGCGCCTATATCCGCGCCCGTCGTTTATCGAAGTCCGCTGTGGCGCTACGCCTGACTGCGCGTCCGATTCTGGATATTGCCCTGCAATACCGTTTTGACTCTCAACAGACGTTTACCCGAGCATTCAAAAAGCAATTTTCCCAAACGCCCGCACTGTACCGCCGTTCGCCGGAATGGAGCGCTTTTGGTATTCGACCACCGATGCGACTCGGAGAATTCGCCATGCCAGCGCATCAGTTTGTGACGCTGGAAGATACGCAGTTGCTCGGCACCACGCAAAGCTACTCCTGCTCGCTGGAACAAATTTCTGATTTCCGTCATGAAATGCGTATTCAGTTCTGGCGCGACTTCCTCAGCCAGGCCCCTGCGATCCCACCGGTGCTGTACGGACTGAACGAAACACGCCCCAGCTTTGAGAAAGATGACGAACAGGAAGTATTCTATACCACCGCTCTTACGCCAGAACAGGCCAATGGCTATGTCCAGTCGGCGCAGCCGATCCTGTTGCAGGGCGGTGAATACGTGATGTTTACCTATGAAGGCCTGGGAACGGGCGTGCAAGAATTCATTCTGACGGTATACGGCACCTGTATGCCAATGCTAAACCTGACCCGTCGTAAAGGTCAGGATATAGAGCGATACTACCCGGCAGAAGATGCCAAAGCAGGCGATCGCCCTATTAATCTACGCTGCGAATTCCTGATTCCTATCCGCCGTTAACGCTGTAACTCATCCAACGCAGGGGCGTCCAGATGTGAGATGTCCCCTGCCGTTTCGACCACCCAACCCGGCGCCAGCCATAAACTTTCCTGATAATCGACGCGGGAAATTGAGCAGTTGCGCAGACGCAAGCGACGCTCAGCCCAGGCGGGCAGTCCCAGAATCGTACTCACCAGGCAGCCCAGCGCAATACCGTGGCTTACCAGTAGTGGGCGGCTCCCTTGCGGCAGTTCCAGACAGGCTGCCAGCGCGGCATTAACACGATCGGCCAGTTCCTGCATAGATTCCCCTTCCGGAATACGACCATCAACCGTGCCATTCACCAACTGGCGACGCCAACCCTCTTCCTCTGGTGTCAGAGAATCGATGTGGCGTTTTTCCAGCACCCCCATATTCAGCTCGCGCAGGCGGGCATCGAAGGTGATATCACAGCCGCAAGCCTGGGCGATGATTTCTGCTGTGCGTCGTGTACGACCTAAATCGCTACTGATGACGTGAGTAATGCCAAGCGAGCGGGCGCGTTCGCCAACCTGCATAGCTTGCTGTTCACCTTTAGCGGTCAGCGGGCTGTCTGACTGGCCTTGAATACGTCGCTCGGCGTTCCACTGCGTTTCACCGTGGCGAACAAGGTATACCTGTAACATGCGTTTTTTCCGTTATACTGCGATGCGATGAATTTTCAAACTGAGCTTAATTATGCACAAGGTTATCTCTGCGACCACCAATCCTGCCAAAATTCAGGCAATTCTTCGGGCATTTGAAGAGATTTTCGGTGAAGGATCCTGCCATATTGAACCCATCGCCGTCGAGAGCGGTGTGCCGGAACAACCTTTTGGAAGTCAGGAAACGCGCACTGGCGCACGAAATCGCGTAGAAAACGCACGCCGCCTGCATCCACAGGCCGATTTCTGGGTGGCCATTGAAGCCGGCATTGACGATGACGCCACCTTCAGTTGGGTGGTGATTGATAATGGCGTTCAGCGCGGCGAAGCCCGCTCAGCCACGCTGCCGCTGCCAGCGGTGATTCTCGACAGAGTTCGCCAGGGAGAAGCGCTCGGTCCGGTGATGTCACAGTACACGGGCATTGACGAGATAGGCCGTAAAGAAGGGGCGATTGGCGTGTTTACCGCCGGGAAGCTAACCCGCGCCAGTGTCTATCATCAGGCGGTGATCCTGGCGCTCAGCCCGTTTCATAACGCCGCGTATCGGTAATTATTTGCGCTACGTTGTAGGCCTGATAAGCACAGCGCCATCAGGCATTTCGCGGCGATGTTGCCGGATGGCGGCTTCGCCTTATCCAGCCTACGAACGAATCAGCCATTTTTGAGCAACACCTGCTCCAGCCAATGACGCAGTTCCACTGGGGCGGATTTGAGGCTGTTCGAACCTCGCGTAATGGTGGCGATCCCCGCCCCGAGTTCGTTTTTAAGCTCTCGCTGGCTCATCTCGCCGCGTAGCAGCTCTTCAATAATGCGCACGCGCGTTCCCAGAGCTTCACGTTCATCTGGCGTTAACATCAAATTAAGCAGTGGCTGGTGTAAATCTTGCTCATAAGCGTGTTTAAGCAAGTCGACAAAACGTAACCACTCCTGGTGACGCTGTTCTGCCATCTCTGCTGAATAGGGTGATTGCTGAGTCATAAGATATCGCCATCGTTGCGGGGGGAAGCGCGATTGCCTCCCCCTTTGTACTCTTTAACGAGTACGATAGCATAACACACTCACCACGATCAGTAACGGCGTTGCCATTCTGCGTCGTTCATCAACTCCGGCTTATCGCCAAGGAAGTGACGATAGTAGGCATCGTAAGCCAGTACGTTTTTCACATATCCACGGGTCTCAGAGAACGGGATGCTTTCTACAAAGGCCACCGCGTCAATGCGCCCTGCGCTGTTGCCAAGCCAGGTACGAACGCGACCCGGTCCGGCGTTATAGGCTGCTGAAGCGAAGATACGGTTATTGCCAAACTGTTGATACACATACTGCAAATAGCTGGTGCCGATGTTGATATTGGTGTCGGGATCCAACAGCTGATTAGGATTGCTGTAACCCGGAATCGAGAACATCTTCACCGTATGCGTCGCCGTGCCCGGCATAATTTGCATCAGCCCGCTGGCACCCACCGGTGATTTTACCTTCGGGTTCCAGGCACTTTCCTGACGCGCAATGGCCATCGCGTAGCTTGGCTGAATGTCTTTCCCGCTGGTGTAACGGGTAAACAGATCTTTGTAAGCCAGCGGGAAACGCTCTTCCAGATGATCCCAGAGTTTGCCAGCGATCGTGGCCTGTACACTCAGATCCCACCAGTGGTTGTTAAACGCATAACGTGCCAGCTGTGCCTGCTCAGACTTGGTGCGGCTGGTGACCAGATTCGCCCACTCGCTGCGCGCGGTATTATCCATGTTCCAGTACATAAGTTCACGCACACGCGCCATCTCCGGCCCCTGCGTCAGCGCGGAGTCGACATCCGCAGGCGCTTTGTCAATTTTCAGCGTGTACTCTTCACCCAGGCGTTGCGCCGCCACCATCGGATAGAAGCCACGCTGCTGCATTAGCGCATGCAGGATCTCTTTCGCTTCGGCGTCACGTCCACGCTCCAGCAGCAGATCCGCCTGCCAGTAGCGCCATTCATCTTTTTCCTTCGCGTCCATCGGCAGACGCGCCAACCAGGTATTTAGCCCTCGACGATCGCCAGTTCCTAGCGCCATCCGCACGCGCCGCTCCACAAGCGTGGTGGATTGTGAGCGCATTATCGCGTCATCGCGCCATTTGGCCTGCTCGTCAGTGACATCGTTGCCCATTAGACGCCAGGCGACGATATCGCGCAGCTCCTGGGTTTGATCGTCATTAAGCTGCTGCGCCTGCGCCAATGATGGGATCATCAAACGCGCATTTTCCGCGTCCTGGCGCGCTACGCTGGCAAACGCCACCGCCGCCATCTGACGGGTAAAATCCGTAGCTCCGGTGGTACGCGCAAACGTCATCACCGAATTAGGGTTATTTGCCAGTGCAATAATCGCTGAAGCAATGGTCTGATACTCCGCTGGCATTTGTCCGGCCAGCGCGGTAACCAACCCGGTGTTACCCGCTTTCATCGCCAGGCGAATACGTTCGAGATAAGCTAACGGATCCTGAGTGCCAGATGCCCGCCATACGCCGAATAATTTGTCGCAAGCGTTGGGCTGACTCTTCCCGGTCAGCCAAAGATCTTTTGCGCCCTGCCAGGCTTCTTCAGCCTGTCCGGTACTCCATTTCGCATAATAGTAATTACATTGCGCTTCGGTAGTGCCGGGCTTATCCGGGCTGAACGCTAACAACCCGCGCCAGTCTTCCCGACGCGCCAGTTCGTTCACGAAGCGCGATTGCAGCGTGCGCGCAGGCGGCAGCGTTGGGTTAGCACGCACAAAATTGGTGACGGTAACGGTAGGCTGATTCATCAAATCGTCAGTAATCTGACGATATTCAAGATAAGGATACAGAGGGTAGCTTTTCAGACCCG
Source organism: Citrobacter sp. Res13-Sevr-PEB04-36 (assembly GCF_015672735.1). GTDB lineage: Bacteria > Pseudomonadota > Gammaproteobacteria > Enterobacterales > Enterobacteriaceae > Citrobacter. Next base: position 176,869 of record NZ_JADABY010000007.1, read on the forward strand.
GCATCATCTGCTCGACGACATCCATCTGCCGGTTATCCCAGGCCTGCTTAATTTGTGCATAGCGATTGCGCTGTTCATCCAGAGAATCAGCTCGCGCCACTTGACTGACCGTCATCAGACATACGCTGACCGCCAGCAGGCGCCAGGCTACGTGTTTGGCTTTGTCCACAAGCTCTTCCTCTTATCGTGTTACGACTGTGCAGCATCATGCCGCTTAATAGATTCATGCTAATCAGACATTGCAGAAAGTGCCACGTTCCGGACACTTTTTTACTTTTGTTGCGAGTGAGATCTGCTGGCTGGGATTAGAACGTGAAAAAGGCTACACTTCGCCTTTGATAACTATTCACTACCCTACTCAAAATCATTCTGGCTGCATCAAGGCGGCAAAAGAGAAAATCCCTGCGAGCATAGATGGCTATGTGACCAGGGTTTTCGAATGCAGCCAACACAGAGGCAGCCTGAAGGATGAAGAGTATATAAAAGAGGCGAAGTCCAACGTGGCTCAATTCGTTTATACCATGCATCGTGTCGGCAAAGTCGTTCCGCCGAAACGTCATATTCTTAAAAACATCTCTCTGAGCTTCTTCCCGGGTGCCAAAATCGGTGTACTCGGTCTGAACGGCGCGGGTAAATCCACCCTGCTGCGCATCATGGCCGGTATTGATACCGACATCGAGGGAGAAGCACGTCCACAACCGGGCCTCAAGATCGGTTACCTGCCGCAGGAACCGAAACTGAACCCGGAACATACCGTGCGTGAATCCGTTGAAGAAGCGGTTGCCGAAGTAGTTAACGCCCTGAAAGGCCTGGACGAAGTGTATGCGAAGTACGCCGAGCCGGATGCCGACTTCGATAAGCTTGCCGCGCAACAGGGTAAGTTCGAAGAAATTATTCAGGCGCATGACGGTCACAACCTGAATGTGCAACTGGAGCGTGCCGCTGACGCACTCCGTCTGCCGGACTGGGATGCCAAAATTGAGAAGTTGTCCGGGGGTGAACGCCGTCGCGTCGCGCTATGCCGCCTGCTGCTGGAAAAACCAGACATGCTGCTGCTCGACGAACCAACCAACCACCTGGATGCAGAATCCGTGGCATGGCTGGAACGCTTCCTGCACGACTTCGAAGGGACCGTGGTGGCGATTACCCACGACCGTTACTTCCTCGATAACGTTGCCGGCTGGATCCTGGAGCTTGACCGCGGTGAAGGTATTCCGTGGGAAGGTAACTACTCTTCCTGGCTGGAACAGAAAGATCAGCGTCTGGCACAGGAAGCCTCTCAGGAAGCAGCTCGACGTAAATCCATTGAGAAAGAGCTGGAGTGGGTACGTCAGGGTGCAAAAGGCCGTCAGTCTAAGGGCAAAGCCCGTCTGGCACGCTTTGAAGAACTCAACAATACCGAATACCAGAAACGTAACGAAACCAACGAACTGTTTATTCCACCTGGACCCCGTCTGGGCGATAAAGTCGTTGAAGTTACCAATCTGCGTAAATCCTACGGCGACCGCGTCCTGATCGACGACCTGAGCTTCTCGGTACCGAAAGGTGCGATTGTCGGGATCATCGGTCCGAACGGCGCGGGTAAATCCACCCTGTTCCGCATGCTCTCCGGTGAAGAACAGCCTGACAGCGGCACCATTGAACTGGGTGAAACCGTGAAACTGGCCTCCGTTGACCAGTTCCGTGACGCGATGGATAACAGCAAAACCGTGTGGGAAGAAGTGTCCGGCGGGCTGGATATCATGAAGATCGGCAACACCGAAATGCCAAGCCGCGCTTACGTAGGCCGCTTCAACTTCAAAGGTGTTGATCAGGGCAAACGCGTCGGCGAGCTGTCCGGTGGTGAGCGTGGTCGTCTGCACCTGGCGAAGCTGCTGCAGGTTGGCGGCAACATGCTGCTGCTCGATGAACCAACCAACGACCTGGATATCGAAACCCTGCGCGCGCTGGAAAACGCCCTGCTGGAGTTCCCGGGCTGCGCAATGGTTATCTCGCACGACCGTTGGTTCCTCGACCGTATTGCTACCCACATTCTGGATTACCAGGATGAAGGTAAAGTCGAGTTCTTCGAAGGTAACTTTACCGAATACGAAGAGTACAAGAAACGCACGCTGGGCGCCGATGCGCTGGAGCCAAAGCGTATCAAGTACAAGCGTATTGCTAAGTAATTGCCGTTAAGTGCCGGATGGCGCTGCGCGTGTCCGGCCTACGAGGTGAGTGTAACTTGTAGGCCGGGTAGGCGTTTACGCCGCCATCCGGCATTAAAACCTACCCCTGCTCACCCATCAATTCTTTCACCAGCTCCACACAGCGCAGAAAGCGGTCGTCATAGTCAGGCTCCTCAACGTGGACAAAATTGATGTTATTTTCCTGCAGCATTTCCACCAGCAGCGACTGAAATGCCTTACGGTCAACCGAACTGCCCAGACTGCGTAGTCCATCTGCCACCCACGGGGTGTTGTTTTCCAGCAGAATCACCAGGTCAAAGCGGTACTCGTCGATCAGCGCCTGCACAAACGGATGCTCACGTCCTTCGTACTTTTTACAGAACGCCTGAGTCGTCACAAAATCGGTGTCGATAAATGCCACTTTATTGGCATATTTAACTGCAAAATCAATGTACTGCGCTTGACCAAGCGCGATTTTATCGTAATCGGAATACTGCAGCGCCATCTCATCGCCACCCAAATGGGAGAAGACGTAATCACGGCCATATTCCCACGCACTGGTGGTGTTGAAGATATTGGCGAGCTTATTCACCAGCGTCGATTTGCCGCTAGACTCGCCGCCGAGGATCGCCACGGTACGTACGAAAAACGGCTTTACCTCAGTGGGGATATACTCCCAGTAGCGGAACGGATTTTCACGAATTTGTCCGCCACTGATACTCATAAACGTCCGCCGGGGATCGACCAGCACCGTTTCAATGCCCAAATGCTCCAAATACTGCGGGGCATCTGATTCTTCAGACGTGTAGATCCAATTTGGCTGAATCCCTTTCTCCTGCATAAACGTTTTGATGCCGTTCCCCCAGACATCCCAACCGTGTGGATAGGGTTCCATCCCCTCTTCATTGAAGGCATGAATACGGATATTTTTCTGGTACTTAAAGGTTTGCAGCAGCCAGCGAAGACGGTCAGAAACCGTGGGCTGTTGTGACATGGCACTTTCTTCAAACAAGCTACGGTCGCGCGTATCGTCATAGCCCATGATGATATGCAGCTCATCAACCTGGCTACAGGCGCGCTGGATCAGATAGATATGACCGGTATGCAGCGGATAAAACTTACCGAATACCACGCCGATATTCTTCTGCTGGCGCGGAAACTCCAACCCGAGAAAACGGTGCAACGCCTCCAGCTTTTGCGCGCTGGGGCTTTTGATTTTGGCATTCAGCAGCTGGCTTAAATATCCCTTGGTCATGCCACTGGCATCCGCCACCTGTTGCAGGGTACAGCCCTTTTGCTTAATGGCGGTTTTGATATAGTCGAACGATGACACAAGAGCCTCCTGCTGGAAAAATCGCGTAACACTGCCTGATGGCGCTTCGCTTATCAGGCCTACAGGGTGAAACAAATAATTACCCTATGGATTTCTGGTGGCAGGAAGGCGGCAAGTGAGTGACAAATTCGTCAGGAACGAATTTGACCAGCCGAGGGCTGGCCTCTGGTGAGGGACATGAATGTCCCTCATTTCATCCCGATGAGCTTAGTAAACTAAGTGATTCGGGTGAACGAACGCAGCCAACACACCTGCCGACAGAAAGACGACGGGTAATGAATTATAAGTCGTCAAACACGCTTAACGCATCCGCGAGCTTTTTAACGCCGAAAACCTGCATTCCTTCCGGCACCTTTTTCGGCACATTGGCGGCAGGGACAATCGCCCGACGGAAACCGTGCTTCGCGGCTTCAGAAATACGCTCCTGACCGCTGGGAACCGGGCGAATTTCACCCGCCAACCCCACTTCGCCAAAGACCACGAGATCGTGCGGTAGCGGCCTGTCGCGCAGGCTGGAAACCATCGCCAGCAGTAACGCAAGATCCGCACTGGTTTCGGTGACTTTGACACCGCCGACGACGTTAACGAACACGTCCTGGTCAGACATTTGCAGGCCGCCGTGACGGTGCAACACCGCCAGCAAGATCGCCAAACGGTTTTGTTCCAACCCTACCGCTACGCGCCGAGGGTTCGCCATCATCGAATGATCGACCAGCGCCTGAATCTCCACCAGCAGCGGACGCGTCCCTTCCCAGACCACCATCACCGAGCTGCCGGAGGTCACTTCATCACCACGGCTTAAGAAGATAGCGGAAGGGTTGCTGACCTCGCGCAGGCCCTGTTCGGTCATGGCGAAGACGCCAAGTTCATTCACCGCACCAAAGCGGTTTTTATGGCTACGCAGAGTGCGGAAACGAGAATCCGCATCGCCGTCAAGCAGCACCGAGCAGTCAATGCAGTGCTCCAGCACTTTTGGCCCGGCCAGCGAGCCATCTTTGGTGACGTGACCGACCATAACAATCGCCACACCGCGAGTTTTAGCAAAGCGCGTCAGGTAAGCGGCGGTTTCACGCACCTGCGCCACGCTGCCGGGCGAAGACTGAATATCCGCCATGTGCATCACCTGAATGGAGTCGATAACCATCAGCTTTGGTTGCTCTTCTTCTGCAATCAGGCAAATCTGCTCAATGCTGGTTTCTGACAGCATATTCAGATTCGCCGTCGGCAGACCGAGCCGATGGGCGCGCATCGCCACCTGTTGCAGCGACTCTTCCCCGGTGACGTACAGGGTTTTCATCTGCTCGGCAAGCTTGCACAGCGTTTGCAGCAGCAGGGTGGATTTGCCGGCGCCTGGATTACCGCCGATTAGAATAGCGCTGCCGGGCACCACACCGCCGCCCAGCACGCGGTCGAACTCTTTAAAACCGGTAGAAAAACGCGGCAGCTCTTCCAGACTGATATCCGCCAGCTTTTGCACCTTCGCGACGCCCGCATTACCCGCATAGCCGCTGAGGCGCTCGTTACGCGCCACCGTCGGCGACGCGGCAAGGCGTACCTCAGTAATGGTGTTCCACGCCTGACAAGCGCTACATTGCCCCTGCCAGCGCGGATAATCGGCCCCGCATTCATTACATACAAAGGCGCGTTTAGGAGCTTTTGCCACGTTTTACCTCGTTATTTCTGGTTCATGCTGCCGGAGAGAATGCAGAACACTCCCATCAGGTCAGCGTGACGGATAGTGATCTCCGTCTTTTCATTCACTTTCGGCTTAGCATGGTAGGCGATCCCCAGCCCTGCCGTTTTGATCATCGGTAGATCGTTGGCGCCGTCGCCGATCGCTACCGTCTGCGCCATCGGGATTTCATACTCCTGCGCCAGTCGGGTCAGGGTATTGGCTTTGTACTGCGCATCGACGATATCGCCAATCACGTTACCGGTAAATTTCCCGTCCATGATCTCCAGCTCGTTCGCCACAGCCGCCGTCAGGCGCAGCTTTTCACGCAGATATTCAGCAAAGAAGGTAAAGCCACCGGAGGCTATCGCGACTTTCCAGCCCAGCGTTTCCAGCTTCAGCACCAGCTGCGTTAAGCCGGGCATCAGCGGGAGATTTTCACGTACCTGCATCAAAATATTGGCATCAGCGCCCTTCAGCGTGGCGACCCTGCTGCGCAGGCTGGCGGTAAAATCCAGCTCGCCGCGCATCGCGCGTTCCGTTACTTCTGCAACCATCTCGCCGGTTCCAGCCAGTTTCGCGATTTCATCAATGCACTCGATCTGGATTGCCGTCGAATCCATGTCCATCACCAGCAGGCCTGGCGTGCGCAAATGCGGGATTTTCCCCAGCGGGGCGACATCCAGTTTGGCATCATGCGCCAGTTTTGTCGCACGCGGCGTTAACGACCCCGCCAGGCGAATCACCTGATAATCCTCGACGCACCAGGCCGCCACGATCACCATCGCCGCACCCAGTTTGCCCTGGTACTGCGTTAAGCGTTGCTTATCCAGCCCACGACCATACAGCAGCCAGCCGCTACGGCCCGCGTGGTAATCCAGTGGCATGACTTCATCACCACTTAAAGAGAGGGGCAGACCTGGCCACAGAGAGACATCTTCAGGTAGATCGCACCAGGTAATGTTAGGCATTAAAGCTCCTGTAAAATCGTTCGGGTCGGAATCATCAGGGGAAAATAACGCATGAGGCTACCCTGTAACCAGCGCTTCTGGCAACATTAAGCCTCAAATTTTCAGCAGGTGGAATATGGCTCGCGCAAAACTGAAATTCCGACTTCATCGTGCAGTGATTGTATTATCCTGCCTCGCGCTGCTCGTCGCCCTGATGCAGGGCGCGTCGTGGTTTAGTCAAAACCATCAACAGCAGCGAAACCCGCAGCTGGAAGAGCTGGCCCGCACGCTGGCCCGCCAGGTCGCGTTAAACGTCGCGCCGCTGATGCGTACCGAAACGCCGGATGAAAAACGCATCGCTGTCGTACTGCGTCAACTCACCGACGAGAGCCGTATTCTCGATGCGGGCGTTTATGATGAACAGGGCGATCTCATTACGCATGCCGGCGAGAGCGTGAATGTTCGCGACCGCCTGGCGCTGGATGGTAAAAAAGCCGGGGGCTATTTTAATCAACAAATTGTCGAGCCCATTCAGGGAAAAAATGGTCCACTGGGCTACCTGCGACTGACGCTGGATACCCACACGCTCGCCACCGAGGCCAAACAGGTGGATAACACCACCAACATTCTACGCCTGATGCTGCTCCTGTCACTGGCTATTGGCGTGGTACTGACCCGGACATTACTGCAAGGTAAGCGCACCCGCTGGCAACAATCGCCGTTCCTGCTAACCGCCAACAAACCGGTGCAGGAAGAAGACAGCGAGAAAAAAGAGTAATTCACCAGGAAGGAAATCAACCATGACCACATTACGCCTGCTTATCTCCGACTCTTACGATCCGTGGTTTAATCTGGCGGTTGAAGAGTGCATTTTTCGTCAAATGCCCGCTACACAGCGTGTGCTGTTTTTATGGCGCAACGCCGATACGGTGGTCATTGGTCGGGCGCAAAACCCGTGGAAAGAGTGCAATACCCGGCGCATGGAGGAGGATAACGTCCGGCTGGCGCGTCGAAGTAGCGGCGGCGGCGCGGTGTTTCACGATCTCGGCAATACCTGCTTTACTTTTATGGCAGGCAAACCGGAATACGACAAAACCATCTCCACCGCTATCGTACTCAATGCCCTGAACGCTCTGGGCGTCAACGCCGAGGCCTCCGGACGTAACGATCTGGTGGTCAAAACGGCCGAAGGAGACCGCAAAGTTTCAGGCTCGGCGTATCGCGAAACCAAAGATCGCGGGTTCCACCACGGTACTCTGCTGCTGAATGCCGACCTCAGTCGCCTTGCTAATTACCTCAACCCTGATAAGAAAAAGCTCCAGGCGAAGGGGATCACCTCCGTGCGTGGTCGGGTCGCTAATCTGGTTGAACTGCTGCCTGAGGTCACTCATGAAAAAATCTGTGAAGCCGTAACCGAAGCCTTTTTCCAGCACTACGGCGAACGCGTGGCGGCTGAAATTATTTCCCCGGATAACACGCCGGATCTGCCCAACTTTGCCGAAACGTTTGCCCGGCAGAGTAGTTGGGAGTGGAACTTTGGTCAGGCCCCCGCCTTTTCGCATCTGCTGGATGAGCGCTTTACCTGGGGCGGCGTTGAACTGCATTTTGATGTGGAGAAAGGCCATATCACCCGCGCGCAGGTCTTTACCGACAGCCTCAATCCCGCGCCATTAGAAGCGCTGGCGGGCAGCTTGCAAGGGTGTCTGTATCGGGCAGACAGGCTGCAACAGGAGTGCGAGGCGTTGATTGGCGATTTCCCGCAACAGGAAAAAGAGCTACGAGAACTGTCAGCGTGGATAGCGAGCGCGGTACGCTAATAAAAAAGCCCGCTGGCGCTGTGCTTAGCGGGCCTACAAAACCGTAGGCCGGGTCAGGCGAAGCCGCCCCCCGGCACTAAAGATATTACTCTTTATCGCCCAGCAGAACAGATTCCAGCGCGATTTTGATCATGTCGTTGAAAGTCGTCTGACGTTCAGCAGCTGTGGTCTGCTCGTGAGTACGGATATGGTCGGACACGGTGCAAATGGTCAGCGCTTTCGCACCAAACTCAGCCGCAACACCGTAGATACCCGCCGCTTCCATTTCCACGCCCAGCACGCCGTATTTCTCCATCACGTCGAACATTTCGCCGTCCGGAGAGTAGAACAGGTCAGCGGAGAACAGGTTGCCCACGCGCGCGTCTACGCCCAGCGCTTTGGCCGCATCAACGGCGTTACGCACCATGTCGAAGTCAGCGATAGCAGCGAAGTCATGATCTTTGAAGCGGATACGGTTAACTTTGGAGTCGGTGCAAGCACCCATGCCAATAACCACGTCGCGCAGTTTTACGTCCATACGCACAGCGCCACAGGAGCCTACGCGGATGATTTTCTTCACGCCGAAATCGGTGATCAGTTCTTTGGTGTAGATGGAGCAGGATGGGATACCCATGCCGTGACCCATCACGGAGATCTTACGGCCCTTGTAAGTCCCGGTGAAGCCTAACATGCCGCGAACGTTGTTCACTTCACGGACATCTTCGAGGAAAGTTTCAGCAATGTGCTTCGCACGCAGCGGGTCGCCAGGCATCAATACGACGTCAGCGAAATCACCCATTTCTGCATTAATATGTGGAGTTGCCATCTTTTATCCTTATTTCGTTGTTATTGCCTGATGGCGGCTACGCCTTATCAGGCCTACAAAACCGTAGGCCCGGTAAGCTTGCGCCACCGGGCAATTGCATCACAGCATGTTTTTACCGTAGTCCATTGGCGACGTACCAAAGTAGCTCGCCAGCGTCTGACCGATATCCGCGAAGGTTTCGCGATGACCCAGTGAACCTGGTTTGACTTTCGGGCCGTAGATCAACACCGGAATGTGTTCACGAGTGTGGTCAGTGCCCGGCCAGCTTGGGTCACAGCCATGGTCAGCGGTCAGGATCAGAATGTCATCTTCCCCTACCAGCTCCATCAGCTCAGACAGACGACGGTCGAACAGCTCCAGACCTGCTGCATAACCGGCGATATCGCGACGATGGCCCCAGGAGGAGTCGAAGTCGACGAAGTTGGTGAAGACAATGGTCTCATCACCCGCTTCTTTCATCTCTTTGATGGTGGCGTCGAACAGCGCGTCCAGACCGGTCGCTTTCACTTTTTTAGTGATACCGCAGTTCGCGTAAATGTCGGCAATCTTACCCACAGAAACAACATGGCCTTTTTTCTCGTCGACCAATTTCTGCAGAACGGTTGCCGCTGGCGGTTCTACGGCCAGGTCGTGACGGTTACCGGTACGCTGGAAGTTACCGGCTTTATCGCCAATAAACGGACGGGCGATCACGCGACCAATGTTGTAGCCGCCTTCGGTCAGCTCTTCACGGGCGATTTCGCACAGCTCGTAGAGTTTATCCAGACCGTAGGTCTCTTCGTGGCAGGCAATCTGGAACACGGAGTCAGCGGAAGTATAGAAAATCGGCTTGCCGGTTTTCATATGTTCTTCGCCCAGTTGATCCAGAATGACCGTACCGGAAGAGTGGCAGTTGCCGAGGTAGCCCGGCAGGTTGGCACGCTTAACCAGCTTGTCCAGCAACTCCTGCGGGAAGCTGTTTTCATGATCGGAGAAGTAACCCCAGTCAAACAGCACCGGCACACCGGCGATTTCCCAGTGACCAGACGGCGTGTCTTTGCCGGAAGAGAGTTCGTGCGCCCATGCGTAGGCACCGATCACTTCTGCATTACCGTCCATTCCGGCGGCAATTTTACCTGTAGAACCTTCGTGAGCTTTCACCAGGCCCAGACGGGTCAGGTTAGGCAAATTCAGCGGACCTTTGCGACCATTGTCAGCTTCGCCTTTCGCACAGGCTTCTGCAATATGCCCCATAGTATCGGCGCCTACGTCGCCAAAGCGATCCGCATCTTCAGTCGCACCAATACCAAAGGAGTCCAGCACCATAATAAATGCACGTTTCATCTTGTTCTCCATTCCCCATCATACTTCAAGTTGTCGATGCGTTAACTTCACTCATTCACCCCAGTCACGTACTGATGTGCGCTCCCGGGGATTCACTCGTTTGTCGCCTTTCTAAAACTCGAATTATTTAGGGTATCTATCTGCGCCGCAAAAAAGCGATCAGATCAGTATACAGTTATTCGGTTATACGACGATAGACTGTCGGTGTAATTTCTGGCGCTTTGTCGTCAAGGCTGATTGCCGCTTTGACCGCTTTCGCCGCTTCCTGCCAGCTAGCTTCATCTTTGGCATGGATCACCGCCAGCGGACGCTGCCCGTCTACGCTGTCGCCCAGACGCGCCATGTCGCTAAAGCCAACGCTGTAATCAATGGTGTCCGATGCCTGACGACGACCGCCGCCCATGGAAACCACCGCCATCCCCAGCGCACGGGTATCCATTGCGCTGACAAAACCTTCGGTATCAGCATATACCGCTTTGCTGAGCATTGCCGTCGGCAGGTACTTCGCATAATTTTCCACAAAGTCGGTCGGGCCTTTTTGCGCAGCCACCATGCGACCAAAAATTTCCGCCGCTTTACCGTTATCCAACACCGCCTGCAGTTTGACGCGGGCTTCGGCATCGTCTTTCGCCAGTTTGCCGGAGATCAGCATTTCCACACACAGCGCCATGGTGACGTCTAACAAACGTGGATTGCGGTATTCACCAGTCAGGAACTGCACCGCTTCGCGGACTTCTACTGCGTTACCAGCGCTGGAAGCCAGCACCTGGTTCATATCGGTTAACAGTGCGGTGGTACGCACGCCTGCCCCGTTCGCCACGCCAACAATTGCTTCGGCAAGGGCTTCAGAAAGCTCGTAGGTCGGCATAAAGGCGCCGCTGCCGACTTTTACATCCATGACCAGCGCATCCAGCCCTTCCGCCAGCTTTTTCGCCAGGATCGAACCGGTGATCAGCGGGATGGAATCCACCGTCGCGGTAATGTCGCGGGTGGCATAAAAACGTTTATCCGCCGGTGCGAGCGAGCTGGTTTGCCCAATAATCGCCACACCCACGTCTTTAATAATTTCACGGAAACGCGCATCGTCCGGGAAGATGTCAAACCCCGGGATCGCTTCCAGTTTATCCAGCGTACCGCCGGTATGACCCAGACCGCGCCCGGAGATCATCGGAATATAACCGCCGCATGCTGCGACCATTGGCCCTAACATCAGTGACGTCACATCACCTACACCGCCGGTAGAGTGCTTATCCACAATCGGGCCGTTCAGCTGCAGACTTTTCCAGTCCAGCACGGTACCTGAATCACGCATCGCCATAGTCAGCGAAACACGCTCAGGCATTGTCATATCGTGGAAGAAAATGGTCATCGCCAGGGCGGCGATTTGCCCTTCAGAGATGGTGTTATCACGAATACCGTTAATAAAGAAACGAATTTCTTCATCACTCAGCGCATGACCATCACGTTTTTTACGAATTATTTCTTGTGCGAGAAACAAGGGAACCTCCCGATTATGGGCCGGGTAAGCAATGCGCCCCCCGGCAAGTCGTATTCATGCCGGATGGCGGCTTGCGCCTTATCCGGCCTACGATGGGCAATGAAAACTTAGTAGCTGCTTGCGCTCTTACCGTCGCCGTGACCCAGCGCCTTCAGCAAGCTTGCCAGCAGACTGGATGCGCCAAAGCGATAGTGACGGGAATCCGCCCAGTCTGCGCCAAACAGTTCATCGGCAATGGCAAGGAATTGCTGCGCGTCTTCCGCAGTACGCACGCCGCCAGCTGGTTTGAAACCAACGGTTTTAGAAACACCCATATCACGGATCACTTCCATCATGATGCGTGCGCTTTCCGGTGTCGCATTAACCGGGACTTTACCGGTAGAGGTCTTGATGAAATCAGCCCCTGCTTTGATGGAGATTTCAGATGCTTTGCGAATCAACGCTTCTTCTTTCAGCTCACCGGTTTCGATGATCACTTTCAGCAGCACGTTTGCCGCTGCACATGCGTCTTTACAGGCTTTCACCAGGTCAAAACCGATCTGCTCATTACCGGCGATCAGCGCGCGGTACGGGAATACCACGTCAACTTCGTCTGCGCCGTAGGCAATCGCTGCTCGGGTTTCTGCCAGCGCAATATCAATATCGTCGTTGCCGTGCGGGAAGTTGGTTACCGTTGCAATACGGATATCCGGCGTACCCTGCTCGTTCAGCGTTTTACGCGCAATAGGGATAAAACGCGGATAGATACAGATTGCCGCCGTGTTGCCCACCGGGGTTTTTGCCTGATGACACAGCGCGATCACTTTTTCATTGGTGTCGTCGTCATTCAGGGTGGTCAGGTCCATCAGCTTCAGGGCACGCAGGCTGCTTGCTGTTAAATCGGTCATAACATTCTCCAACGGCATCGCCGTATAAAATTTCACCTTGCGAGTTTGTTAGTATTCTAACATCCGCTCGCTATTACACTTCGATATACATCACAGTTAATGAAAACCACATACAGATTTGCATTACTCTAATGAGATCTACTTCAAACAATCGACCTTTACTGGCGAGAAGCGATGGCATCAAGCGCATCCGGATCAAAGGTTGAGGATCGGTTGCTTCCTACAATGTTGCTTAACCTTCGGCACATAAAGGAATCAACGATGCCCACTCCAAGCGAACTCGCGCTGCAACAGCGCTGCCAACAAATCGTGACCAGTCCGGTGCTCAGCCCTGAGCAGAAACGCCACTTTCTGGCACTGGAGGCAGAAAACGCACTGCCTTATCCACAATTGCCTTCCGAAGCACGCCAGGCACTGGATGACGGGGTTATCTGCGATATGTACGAAGGTCATGCCCCGTTCAAACCACGTTATGTTTTGCCCAATTATGCCCATTTTCTGGCCAACGGTTCCGCATGGCTTGAGCTGGAAGGTGCACAGGATCTTGACGACGCATTATCCTTGCTCACCATTCTGTACCACCATGTTCCGTCAGTGACGTCTATGCCGGTGTATCTTGGTCAACTCGACGCTCTGCTACAACCTTATGTTAAAATTCTAACACAAGACGAGATCGATATTCGAATAAAACGTTTCTGGCGCTATCTCGACAGAACTCTGCCAGATGCCTTTATGCATGCCAATATTGGCCCGGCCGATACGCCGATCACACGCGCCATTTTACGTGCAGATGCAGAGTTAAAGCAGGTTTCGCCGAATCTTACCTTTATTTATGATCCACAAATCACCCCTGACGACCTGCTACTGAATGTGGCACAAAATATTTGCGAATGCAGTAAACCGCATATTTCCAACGGCCCGGAAAATGATAAAATTTTCACAAAAGGCCACTATGGTGTCGTCAGTTGTTACAACTCTCTGCCGCTGGCGGGCGGCGGAAGTACGTTGGTCAGGATGAACCTGAAAGCCATCGCAGAGCGCAGCACGTCTGTCGATGACTTCTTTACGCACACCCTACCGCACTATTGCCAGCAGCAAATTGCCATCATTGATTCACGGTGTGAATTCCTCTATGAGAAATCACATTTCTTTGAGAATAGCTTCCTGGTGCAGGAAGGGTTGATTGATCCCGAACGTTTTGTGCCAATGTTTGGCATGTACGGTCTGGCGGAAGCGGTAAACCTATTGTGTGAGAAAGCCGGGTTGAACGCACGCTACGGCAAAGATGAGAGCGCCAATGAGATGGGCTATCGGATCAGCGCCCAGCTTGCCGACTTTGTAGCCAACACACCGGTGAAATACGGCTGGCAGCAGCGCGCGATGCTGCATGCGCAGTCGGGGATCAGTTCAGACATCGGCACCACGCCGGGCGCACGTCTGCCATATGGCGACGAGCCGGATCCTATTACCCATCTGCAAACCGTGGCCCCGCATCACGCGTATTATCACGCCGGGATCAGCGACATCCTCACGCTGGATGAAACCATCAAGCGTAATCCACAGGCGCTGGTACAGCTTTGCCTGGGCGCGTTTAAAGCCGGAATGCGTGAATTTACCGCTAACGTCAGCGGTAACGATCTGGTCCGCGTCACCGGTTATATGGTGCGCCTGTCGGATCTGGAAAAATACCGTGCCGAAGGCTCACGCACCAACACCACCTGGCTGGGCGAAGAGGCCGCACGCAATACCCGCATTCTGGAACGTCAACCTCGCGTGATAAGTCATGAACAACAGATGCGCTTCAGTAAGTAGGCTGATCCCTTTCTCCTGCGTCGACGGGCCGGGCAGTCGCCTGGTCCTGTTCCTGCAAGGGTGCAATCTGCGCTGTAAAAATTGCCACAATCCGTGGACGATGGGGCGCTGCAACGATTGCGGGGAGTGCGTACTGCATTGTCCACATGACGCATTAAGTCTGAGCGCGGGAAAGGTGTGGTGGCAGTCCGATGTTTGCCAGCAGTGCGACACCTGCCTGCAAATATGCCCACAGCAGGCCACGCCAATGACGCAGACGATGAGCGTCGATGAGGTGCTGCGTCACATGCGTAAGGCATCGTTGTTTATTGAAGGGATAACCGTAAGCGGCGGCGAGGCGACAACGCAGCTTCCCTTCGTGATTGCGCTGTTCTCAGCGATCAAAGCCGATCCGCACCTGCAACACCTGACCTGCATGGTGGACAGCAACGGCATGCTGGGTGAAACCGGCTGGGAGAAACTGCTGCCGGTTTGCGATGGCGTCATGCTGGATTTAAAAGCCTGGGACAGCGCATGTCATTTGCAGCTCACCGGGCGCGATAACGCGGCAATCAAGCGCAGTATTCTCTTTCTGGCCGAGCGGGGAAAACTGGCGGAGCTTCGCCTGCTGGTCATTCCCGGACACGTTGATTACCTGCAGCACATTGATGCGCTGACAGCGTTTATTCACCGTCTGGGCAACATTCCCGTGCGGCTTAACGCGTTTCATGCGTATGGCGTGTATGGTGAAGCCAAAACCTGGCCGAGCGCGACGCCAGAGGATGTGGAGCAACTGGCGCAAGGGCTGCGCGAACGCGGTATGAATAATGTGATCTTCCCGGCGCTGTACCTGTGAAATGCCGGATGAGGCACAGCCGCCATCTGGCGAAGATATGCCTGATGCGCTTCGCTTATCAGGCCTACGGAGCGCACACTTTTGTCGGCCGGATACGCCATCCGGCACTCAACAATCACACCGTAAACAATGCCGTCGTATTGCGATACAACGCCTCGGCGATGACCTCTGCGGGCTCCGGGCGCAGCTCACATAATACTTCAAACACCCTGGTGACCTGCTCCGGGCGATTGGGCTGACCCTGAAAGCCGTTGAGCGGCATATCCGGCGCATCGGTTTCCAGCAGCAAGGATTCCAGCGGCAGCCGCACCATCACCTCGCGCGTTTTGCTGGCGCGGGGATAGGTAATGGTTCCGCCCACGCCAATTTTGTACCCCAGTTGCACAAAGCGTTCCGCCTGCTGCAAGCTCCCGGCAAAACCATGCACCACGCCGGTACGCGGTAGCGCATGGCGTTTAAGGTGCATCGCCAGTTTGTCATGAGTACGTCGGGAATGCAGGATCACCGGCAGTTCGTAGCGCTTCGCCAGTTGAAGCTGCGCGTCCAGCATCCTTTCCTGCTTGTCGAACTGCGGATCGTCACGATACAGATCCAGTCCTATCTCCCCGACCGCCACCACCTTCTGTACACGCTTTTCCAGCAACTGTTGCAACTGGTCCAGGGCATCATCGTCATGATGTTCAATCACAATCGGATGTAAACCCAAAGCTGCAAATAGCGGGGGGTAGGTTTGCGCCAACGCCAGCACGCGGGAAAAGTTCGCCGCCTCGGTCGCCGGCACAATAATGCGGCTCACACCGGCTTCAACTGCCCGCTGAATGCTGGCAGGTTCGTCGCCGGTGAACGGCGGAAAATCAAAATGACAATGCGTATCGATAAACCGATAGCTCACGCCAGATCCTCATGGCTAAACGTGGTGTCGTTGGCCTGAGGTGCATCGGCCACCACGGGTGGTATAAGGGCATCGTTGGCAACCGGTGCCGGAGGGACCACCACCGGTCCAGGTACCATAATCTTCGGCGTCTGGCGGGGCAACGGTGTGTTTTTCGCCAACAGTTTACCGACGGTCGCCAAAAAGTAACGTCCGCACAGGCGTCCGGTTTTGTAGTCTTCCCGCAGGGCCGGAATTCGGCTTCCCAGCGCCATACTGTGGAGCGGTTTGGGCGGATAGATCTCAAAGATACGCAGCTTACCCGGCGGTTTTTCAATAAAACTCTGAATGGCGCGGTAGCTGGCCTCATGATGCTGCACCAGATTGACCAACGGTTGCAGGCTGCTTTCCCCCAGCCAACGTTCCATGCGTTTGAACCACTGCGGGGTGTAGTACATTTGCGAGGGCACGGTGCGGATCACCACCAGTGTTTTCGCCCCCTGCTTTACCGCCTGCTGAACGGGGATGGCGTCACTGACCCCACCGTCCAGATAGTTCACGCCGTCCAGCGCTACCCCGCTACGATAAAATCCTGGAATGGCGCTGGACGCACGCAGAAGGTCGAGCCAGTTTTGTCGGTTCGGCGAAAAATAACCCGGCGTGTAGTCATCTCCGCGACAGGCACACATGTAAAACGCTTTTCCCGCGGCAAATAACTTTTCGGCATGGTCTATCGCCAGCGGCATTTGCGCAGCGGTGGCCTCCACCAGCCAGTCGAGATCGATAAGATTTCCCCCGCGCACAAATCGCACCGGGTCAAAGAATTCGCGCCGGGTTGTGTAGCGCATAATCACTTTGCGCCCGTAGCCCGGTTGATTGCAGAGATAGGCCGACAGGTTTTGCGCACCCGCAGAAGTCCCGTAGAAGAGATCAAAAGGATTAAACTGCGCGCGCATAAACTCGTCCAGCACGCCCGCGGTAAAAATGCCTCTTTGCCCTCCGCCCTCGCACACCAGCGCCATGCTGCCGGGTTGAAACGGACGTAACGATAACGGCGCAATATTACCGAGTGTGACGGGTATTCTCTGCCCCACCTCTGCCTTCCTGTTTTTTTTATGATAGTGCGACAAAGTAACGCAAATTACGTATCACTAAAACCATAAAAGCCAGTCCGCTGGACTGGCTGAGTAGCAATTTTTCTTTACGGTTAATCCCCAAAATAATTCGAGTTACAGGAAAGCGGCAAGTGCGTGAATCCCGATGAACTTACTCTGGTAAGTGATTCGGGGGAGCGAGCGTAGCCAACGCACCTGTAACTTGAAGAATAAAGGGGATATAGCTAAGGTCGTTTACGCCCGGTAAACAGGCTGACCAGGAACAAGATAATCCCCACCACGAAGACAATTTTCGCTGCACCTGCAGCAGTACCCGCCAGTCCACCAAAGCCCAGAGCGGCGGCAATTAACGCGATAACCAGAAATATGATGCCCCAACGAAACATACGCTTCTCCTTTACCATAGTTAATGTCAACCGCTTGATATGGGCGCTCAGGCCGCCCATTGCGATATTTTAGTGTGGTGCACAACACGCCTTCCGACAAATATCAGGTTGCCGAATTAAGTCGAATTACTGAGTTTTGAGGTCGTTTTTAACGCTTTTCACGCCATCAACGGCTTTGGCGATACTCTCAGCGCGCTCGATTTGCGCCTGTGAGTCAACGGTGCCTGAAAGTTGAACCACACCATCGGTGGTCTCCACTTTCACTTTGCGAGAAGGCACGATGTCATCAGCCAGCAATTTGGCTTTGACTTCACTGGTGGTTGCCGTATCGCCCGCATAGCCTTTTACAGATGTACTTTTGCTGTCACGCACGTGCAGTTTGTCGCTCACGGAGGTAACGCCCTCAACGCCTTTCGCCACTTTTACCGCTTCTTCTGCCTGCGCCTGGCTTTCAACAAAGCCGCTTAACGTGACCACTTTCTGGTCTGTTTTGACCGAGATATCGGTGCTCTTAATGCTTTCATGATCGACCAGCGCAGCTTTCACTTTTGCGGTGATGGAGCTGTCATCCATGAAATCGCCGACTTTATTCATCGAGCTATCGACTTTCTGCCCCGCGCTTTCAAGACCGGATTGCGCTTTATCGGTGGTCGCGTTTTCTGCAAATGCAGAACCCGTGGCAACAGCAGAGGTCAGCATCACAGCCAGCAGCGTTTTTGAGATCTTCAGTTTTGTCATTGTCATCGATTTAATCCTTTTTTTGCTCATATCGATGCCCTGCCGCTTATCGGGCCGAGCCAGCAACTCATCTCGTAATAGAAATAAATATCAGCAAAAACAACTAAGCTGAGGAGATAACGTAGAATTTAAAACCGATATTTATGTCATCACATTGTTAAATATAGATCACAATTTTGATGCCGCAGACAAATGCGATTAAAAAACAGGCGAAATGAGGAAAAAGTGCGGGATTTAAGAACATTCCGTAAGGGATTAATAAGGCAGGGAAAGTCGCAGGGCACGGCATAAGCCGCACCCTGGAAGGCCGATTAGTGTTCGCGCGTTTTACGGAACGTCACGTCTGGGTAACGTTCCTGGGTGAGGTTCAGGTTAACCATGGTCGGGGCGATATAGGTCAGGTTATCGCCGCCATCCAGCGCCAGCTGAATTTCGTTTTTACGCTTAAACTCTTCGAATTTCTTCACGTCTGAGTATTCTACCCAGCGCGCGGTCGCCACGTTGACCGATTCGTAGATCGCTTCAACGTTGTATTCGCTTTTCAGGCGGGAAACGACGACGTCAAACTGCAGCACACCGACGGCACCAACGATCAAGTCGTTGTTGGCAATTGGACGGAAGACCTGCACCGCACCTTCTTCAGACAGCTGCACCAGCCCTTTCAGCAGCTGTTTTTGCTTCAGCGGATCTTTCAGGCGAATACGACGGAACAGCTCCGGCGCAAAGTTCGGAATGCCAGTGAACTTCATCATTTCACCCTGGGTAAAGGTGTCGCCAATCTGAATAGTGCCGTGGTTGTGCAGACCGAGGATATCGCCCGGATAGGCTTCTTCTACGTGAGAGCGGTCACCCGCCATAAAGGTCAGCGCATCAGAGATCACTACGTCTTTACCAATGCGCACCTGGCGCATTTTCATGCCTTTCTCGTACTTGCCAGAAACCACACGCATGAACGCCACGCGGTCGCGGTGTTTCGGGTCCATATTGGCCTGAATTTTAAACACGAAACCGGTGAACTTCTCTTCTGCAGCCTCAACCACGCGGGTGTCGGTTTTGCGCGGCATAGGCGCAGGCGCCCACTCCACCAAACCATCGAGCATATGGTCAACGCCGAAGTTACCCAGCGCGGTTCCGAAGAACACAGGAGTGATTTCACCGGCGAGGAACAATTCCTGGTCGAACTCGTTAGACGCGCCCTGCACCAGCTCCAGTTCGTCGCGCAGCTGCTGCGCCAGGTCTTCACCGACGGCAGCATCCAGCTCCGGGTTATTCAGACCTTTAACAATACGGACTTCCTGAATAGTGTGACCTTTACCGGTCTGGTACAGGTAGGTTTCGTCTTTATACAGGTGGTAAACGCCTTTGAACAATTTACCGCAGCCAATCGGCCAGGTAATTGGCGCACAGCCGATTTTCAGTTCGTTTTCGACTTCATCCAGCAGCTCCATCGGATCGCGGATATCACGGTCGAGCTTGTTCATGAACGTCAGGATCGGCGTATCGCGCAGGCGCGTTACTTCCATCAGCTTACGGGTACGGTCTTCAACACCTTTCGCGGCGTCGATGACCATCAGGCAGCAGTCGACCGCCGTCAGCGTACGGTAGGTATCTTCCGAGAAGTCTTCGTGCCCTGGGGTATCCAGCAGGTTTACCAGACAATCATGATACGGAAACTGCATCACAGAGGTGGTAATGGAGATACCACGCTGCTTTTCCATCTCCATCCAGTCGGACTTCGCGTGTTGGTTAGAACCGCGGCCTTTAACGGTACCGGCGGTCTGGATTGCCTGTCCGAATAACAGCACCTTTTCGGTGATGGTCGTTTTACCGGCATCCGGGTGAGAAATAATGGCAAAAGTGCGGCGTTTGGCCACCTCTTGCAAAAAAGGAGACAACGTCATAGTCAAATCTTCTTAGGTAAGCACGGCGTCAAGCCGGGCATGTTGAATACGAAAAATTGCGGCTATTTTACCCATCAACGGGGGGGAGGCAATCAGTGTTTACACAGCAGTTGCTCCAGTTCGCTTAATGAAGCCACAGTCCAGGTCGGCTGAATGCCTACCGGCTGTTCGCGTTGGTGCGCATTTAACCAGCAGGTTGATAGCCCGGAATTGATACCACCCAGAATATCGGACTCCGCCGTGTCACCCACCATCAGCACGCGGGAGCGATCGGGATTACCCGCCTGCTCCAGCGCATAATCAAAAATACGCGGGTCGGGTTTTGCCACGCCAACCTGCTCAGAAATAACCATCAGGTCGAAGTAATCGCGCAGCCCGGTACGCTCAAGGCGAATTTGCTGCAAGGCGGTAAAACCGTTGGTAATAATGCCGATTTTCGTTTTGCCACGAATCGCATTCAGCAGTGACACTGCACCCGGTAACGGGGAACAGATTTCGGCCATCGCATTAATAAACGCATCATTGAGCGAGCCCGGCGGCACGTTCAGACGCTCAGCCCAGCTCAGGAAACGGGCATGCTGCAGTTGTAATGAGGTAATCGCACCGTTTTGATAATCCACCCACAGCGGTTTATTCACGGCCTGGTAGTCCTGAAAATCCTCAGCGGTAAAGGTAATGCTATAGTCGAGAAACATCCGCTGTAGGCCGGTAAACGCGTCAAAGGTGAACAGCGTTTCGTCGGCATCAAAGAAAATCCAGTCCCACTTCATCATCATTACACCTTGTCTTACATACTGATTGGCAATGCCATAATAATGGCGTCTTCGTGGCCGTCGGCTGTCGGGTAGTAATTGCGGCGGATTGTCGCCTCGTTAAAGCCGAGGCTTTCATACAGCGCAATCGCTGCAGCGTTCGAGGCGCGAACTTCTAACCACAGCGTCAGAATGCCGCGTTTTTCCAGCTCGTCGATCAGGTACTCCAGTAGCTCACGTCCCAATCCCCGCCGCTGAAAATCAGGATCGACGGCGATATTGAACAGCGTGGCTTCATCCAGCACGACCTGCGTTATTGCAAAGGCGGCCATCACTCCATCAACGGTTAACTGATAGTTGAGATAGCGATCGCCCTGGTTGCTGGCAAATGTTTTTTCGCTCCATGGAAAGGCATGGGCGCGTTTTTCAATCTGAAATGCTGCGGGTAAATCAGTCGGATTGAGGGAAGAAATCGTGTTCATATGCGCAGATTTGTTGCCATAAGGCGGCGCGTGCCGCTGGGTTTTCCCGTAATTCATTAAACGCAGGACTGGTGACCTGAGCGCCATCCAGTTGCAGAGGCTCTTCGGTTCCCAGCCGCCAGCTATTACAGCGACTGCCTTGCGGCAGCATGGCGACACGGTCTGGCGTCAGTTGTAAAACCTGATCCGCACTGACGGTCAATGCGCGTAAAATATCGTTCATCAACGGTTCGGTTAACGCGGGTAGCTCCGCCGCGACCATCACCAGACGGACGTGCGCAGGAATGGAAATCGCGATCTCCCCTTGCAGTGCGCCAGGACGGCGCAGCGACCACTGCGTAATGCCCAGTTGCTGTAACTGCCAGTCTCGTCGGGATGTCATAGCGAAACACTCCTGTCTATCAGGGGCGCAAATATAGCAAATCTGTCGAATCTACGCCAACAAACAACGATACACGACATCCCGCAGGCCGCCTTGATTCAGCTTGACTGATTTTGTGTATATAATCGCAACCTGTATAAATTGAGGAGCATTCCATGTCTGCTTTTACCCCGGCAAGTGAAGTCTTGCTGCGCCACAGTGATGATTTCGAACAAAGCCGTATTCTCTTTGCCGGTGATTTGCAGGATGACCTGCCTGCCCACTTCGAAAGTGCCGCCAACCGCGCACATACCCAACAACTCCACCACTGGCAGGTGTTAAACCGCCAGATGGGCGATAACGTACGCTTTAGCCTCGTAGCCCAGGCCGAAGACGTTGCGGACAGCGATACACTGGTCTATTACTGGCCGAAGAATAAGCCGGAAGCCCAGTTCCAGCTGATGAACATTCTGTCGCTAATGCCGGTCGGCACCGATATTTTTGTCGTTGGCGAGAACCGCAGCGGTGTACGCAGCGCGGAACAGATGCTGGCCGAATACGCGCCGCTGAATAAAATCGACAGCGCACGCCGTTGTGGTCTCTATCACGGTCGTCTGGAAAAACAGCCGGTCTTCGATGCAGAAAAATACTGGGACGAGTACAGCGTCGACAACCTGACCATCAAAACGCTGCCGGGCGTGTTCAGCCGTGACGGCCTGGATGTCGGCAGCCAGCTCCTGCTCTCAACCCTGACACCACACACCAAAGGTAAAGTGCTGGATGTCGGCTGTGGGGCTGGTGTTCTTTCCGTAGCCTTAGCCAGTCATTCACCGAAAGTGCGCCTGACTCTGTGCGATGTCAGCGCATCAGCGGTTGAAGCCAGCCGGGCAACGCTTGCGGCAAACGGTATTGAAGGTGATGTCTTCGCCAGTAACGTCTTTTCTGACGTGACCGGTCGCTTTGACATGATCATCTCTAACCCGCCGTTCCACGACGGGATGCAAACCAGCCTCGACGCCGCACAAACGCTGATTCGCGGCGCGGTGCGTCACCTGAACAGCGGCGGTGAACTGCGTATTGTGGCCAACGCCTTCCTGCCGTACCCGAAAATCCTCGATGAGATGTTTGGCTTCCATGAAGTCATCGCCCAGACCGGTCGTTTTAAGGTGTACCGCACGGTGATGACGCGCCAGGCAAAGAAAGCCTAACGGAAATCACTCACGGCCATGTACGTGGCCGTTTTTGCGCCAATCAACCCAGACCGCGCAATTAGCTATTGACGAAAAGTTGAAAACCACTAGAATGCGCCTCCGTGGTAACGATACTTTTTGAGTGTCGATGGTATGCGAAGGTGGCGGAATTGGTAGACGCGCTAGCTTCAGGTGTTAGTGTCCTTACGGACGTGGGGGTTCAAGTCCCCCCCCTCGCACCATAATCCACGTTTGATATTGCTCGCACTGGGCGAAGGTGGCGGAATTGGTAGACGCGCTAGCTTCAGGTGTTAGTGTCCTTAGGATGTGGGGGTTCGAGTCCCCCCCCTCGCACCAACGAGGCGATATCAAAAAAAGTAAGATAACTGTGCGAAGGTGGCGGAATTGGTAGACGCGCTAGCTTCAGGTGTTAGTGTCCTTAGGATGTGGGGGTTCGAGTCCCCCCCCTCGCACCAATTATCTTATTTTCCTCTCGATTCTCTTCCTTGCTTTGTTCATCCCTGATTCCAGTTCATCATCATCAGCACCACACCGGCGATCACTGCTGCGCATGAAGGCAGTAAAACAAAATGCCGTAAACGCTTGTGGTACAGCATGAGTGAAGTTAACAGCAATCCTAATACAATCATCGCTTTCCATGCGTGAACTGACAGGTCAGTAAAAGCCAGACCCGCAATGAATATCCCCGGCAGCAGCACACCCCATCCACTGCCCAGCGCACGTTGCAACATGGTTTCACCTACAATATCGATAATGATAATCAATATCATATGATATGTTTTCTCATTTGTCAGCATGGAAAGGCTATCAATTATATGAGTTTTACTTAACGATTGATGACACGAATAATTGAAGGTGATAAATTGCTCGCCGGTAGCTTATCAACAAAAAAACAATAAAAACCTGGGCGGACAATTCTCCGCACGTTATTTTTTCCGACAAACTCAACCTCGTATATACCCAAAATAATTCGAGTTGCATGAAGGCGGCAAGAGAGCCAATCGCCAGGGGCATAGATAACTATGTGACTAAGGTGAGCAAACGTAGCCAACGCACAGGCAGCTTGAAGTATGATGGATATATTGCAGATAAATAACAATATTTACCTATGACAGTACAATCCTGGCGAGCTCTGCGCACAAAAAAATATCAACTTTCCTTACGCTTATTTCTGCTGCTTAACGCAGTGTCCGCGATGTTTACGCTTTTTTTCCCGCTTTTCGCCGTCAAGGTGTTATCCGTCCCGGCGGTACTGATCTTTGTCGCCAGTACGCTACTGCTGATATGGCATGGGAAATACACGGAGAAAAGAATTAATCTCCCTTTTATTTCAACCCTTTTTGGCGTGCTGTGGGCGGTGCATATCGCCCAGAAATATACCGCAATGGGGCATAACGATTATTCTTTTCTATTGATCGCACTGCTCAGCGTACTGTTTATTGGATCGATTGCTTTTGCCAATAATATCATCGCCTTTACCCTACATTCACTCCCCTCCGTTGCCGTGTGCTTGTGGCTAAATGGCAGCGAACATGGGCTGCGAGTGATCTATTTTATGGCGCTGCCGATGGCCGGGATAGCCATTCAGCACGTGATACAAAAGCGTTACGACGGTTTTGCTCAGCAACTGATGTACAAGCTCCTGGAAGAGCGAGAAACGCTTAACGGCCTCAGTATGCTCGATCCGCTAACCGGTCTGTATAACCGCCGGGGGCTGCAACACCGACTCGATACGCTGCTGGCCCTGAGCAACGCGAAGCATTACGTGCTGCTGCTGGATATCGACCATTTCAAAGCCTATAACGACCACTACGGGCATATGATGGGTGACCAGGCGCTGATTCGCGTCTCCGCCGCAATTCGAGACTCTGTGCGTTCACGGGATGTTGTGGCACGCTTTGGCGGTGAGGAATTTATGGTTTTGCTGACGGCAATCGATCCGCAGCAAGCGCAGGCCGCTGCCGAGCGTATTCGCCAGAAAGTCTACGATCTTAAAATTCCTCACATGTTTAATGAAAACGTAGCAACCAACGTGACTGTCAGTATCGGCATTGCACCACTGGTGGATCAAGATATTGATGCCGCAATCAGCAAAGCAGATAAAGCCCTTTACGAAGCCAAAAACCAAGGACGCAATAACACGCTGGTCAGCGATGAACTGCGGATAGGTTAACCCCTGGCTACGCTATCTGTGCGCTGTCGCCCGACACCACGACAAAAATCTTGCTATCGCTTGCGCCCACCTATAGGATTAGAAATCATTATCATTTAGATTAACATCCTTATATAGACATGACTTATCGTTCCGCACCGATCGTTGAAGATGTCATCTGGCGTAGCCACCTCCCCCCGGAGATACCTTCGCTGGCCGATTCCGTGCGCGCAACCATTGCCGAAACCCGTGAGCACCTGCTGGATTTTATTCGTCTTGACGAGACACCGCCACAAGGTGCCATGGTGCTGCAAGAATGGACCCAACCCGCAACGCTTAGCGCACTCCTGGCTGTCTATTCCGATCATATCTATCGCAACCAGCCCACATTGCCCCGTGAAAATAAACCGCTAATTTCATTTTGGGCGCAATGGTACATCGGCCTGATGATGCCCCCGCTGATGGTGGCGCTGCTGACGCAAAAAGACGCTATTAATGTTGCGCCAGAGCATATGCACGTCGAGTTTCACGAAACGGGTCGTGCAGCATGCTTCTGGATAGATGTTCACCAGGATATGCAGACTACCGCCCGCTCTCCTCAACAGCGGATGGAAACACTGATTCTTTCTGCGCTGACGCCGGTTGTCCAGGCGCTTGAGGCGACGGGAGAGATCAACGGTAAGCTTATCTGGAGCAATACCGGATACTTAATTCACTGGTATTTGACAGAGATGAAGCCACTACTGGGTGATGAATTACTGACAGCACTGCGCCAGACCTGCTTCTTTGAGAAACAACTCTCCTGCGGTGAAGATAATCCACTCTGGCGCACCGTGGTTCCGCGCGACGGGCTATTAGTTCGTAGAACCTGCTGCCAGCGCTACCGTCTGCCAGACGTCCAACAATGTGGCGACTGCACGCTGAAATAAGCAAGAATCTCCCCTCACTGTTTATCTTAACCATCCTGCTAATGTTACTTTGTTGTAACCAATAAAATATTTACAGCGGCGCTTTCCCTGTGACAAATTACGCTATGCAGTTTTCTGCGCTGCAGGGCTGCTTGTACGCGATCGGGAGAGAAGAATGAGTTTGCAATCAGTACGGCAATTTTTGGCGGAATATGCCCCGGATATTGAAATCATCGAACTGGATCAGAGCACGGCCACGGTCGATCTGGCAGCGAAAGCCCACAATGTCGAACCAGGACAGATCGCTAAAACGCTTTCTCTAAAGGTGAAAAACGACATTATCCTGGTTGTCGCCAAAGGCGATGCACGTCTGGATAATAAGAAGCTAAAAATTACCTTTGGCGCAAAAGCGCGCATGTTGAGTAGTGATGAAGTGGTCAGCGCAACGGGTCATCCTGTTGGCGGCGTCTGCCCTTTTGGGCTGGAAACACCACTATCAGTGTACTGCGATATCTCTCTGAAGCACTACGCTGAAGTGCTCCCTGCGGCAGGGGCTACGCACAGCGCGGTTCGTATCACGCCAGACAGGATAGCCGAGCTAACTGCCGCCACTTGGGTCGATGTCTGCCAGTGACAAATCCTCGTCCCAGTGCCGGCAGCTGAATCCGGCACACACCACATCAATAATACTCGCTATGAAACCGCATGGAAGAAAGGCATAGATTCCCCGGCACGCAGGTACAGCAGAATATCAGCAGCATCCAGCAGCCCGGCATCGGAGCTCACTCCCAATTTAGACATCACGTTAAATTTATGCGCCCGAATAGTTTTAATATTCCGCTCAAGCTGAATGGCGATCTGCGGCATCGAGTATCCATTCGACATAAAACGCAGTATTTCGCGCTCAGTGGGGCTTAACATACGGTTTTGGTTAATAAACCAGTGGTTTTTTGTACTTTCTCTTCCCCGCCCGGCGCAATTCAAGGCTGAAAGTAACCCTTCCTGTAAAACATCTAATGATGATGCTTTACTGATGACGCCATCCAGCGGCAATGGAGAAAGAG